>DASZHV010000048.1:0-108461 GCA_035937535.1 Puia sp.
AACATGGTTTAATTCATTTCGAATTAAAAGGTAGGTAAACTGCTTGAATCCTTCTCTAAAAACCTGAATTTAAAAACATATCTATCAGGGCTGGGGTTTATTATGGCGGACTCTGAAAGCCGAATGAGTTCACCCGAAGCGTGAATTTGCCTTTAACTATTTGAAGATTTGATAAAAAATCAAATACATCATGGTCAGGTTAAAAGCAGCATGACTGATAATTGCACCCAGAATTGAACCGGTCTTTTCTTTGCAAATAAAAAATATCCTGCTGCTAATAAACATTGAAGTAACCCAAATCAGGGCTGGTATAATTAAGAACTTCCAGCCTCCTGGAATGTATACAATCCCGAAATGCGCCAAATGTGTTAGTGCGAATGCTAAGCTATCTAAAATAGAAGCTTTATTCTCACCAAAATCCATAGCAAAACTTCCATGAACAATTCCCCGGTAAAATAATTCCTCTCCAATAGGACTAAATGTTATTCCCGTTATAGAATAAATCAGAAAATACGTAAACTTTTGTGAACTGCTAAGAGAAATTCCTGAAGCACTATAAGATCTTGAAATATAAACGAACCAATGGCTTATTGTGTGTTTATAAAGAAGTACGCCGACAGCATAAATAACAATGCAAACGGCCGCACCTGATATAAAGGAATATAACAACCAGTAATAATTAGTTGGTTTTTTTATTCCAATATATTTTCTGCCTTTTTTTGAAAGAAATATTACAGGCGAAAGCCACATGCAAAAGAATATAATTGCAATTCTGCTGTAATTACCTGTGACATTAGAATGTAGAACAATGATAAACCTTGGGATTCCCAATAATAGAACCAAAACAAGCCCAAATACCCAATTAAATTTGAAAATATTCTGCCATATTGGTCGAAGCATACTGTTACCAGATTTTAAATATTGAAATATCCTCTGTAGTAATTATTTTAAATTAGCTCTGAGTACCCAGTCATTAGCAGTAATAAACAAAACATCCTTAGTCTCGTTAAATGCGCAATTTGAAGTCTGCTTGTTATAAATTTTAATCAATCCCAATAATTTACCAGCAGGAGAAATTATGTTGATACCATCAGGACCGGTACTGAAGATATTTCCATATTTATCTGTCTTAAAACCGTCAGCGCCTGATTTTATTTTTGCTTTTTCTTTTAGTGCGTATCCATCCAGGAGTATTCCGCCACTTAGTATGTTTCCGTTGCTATCCAACTGGTATGCATACCATTTAGTGTGATCGTCACTGCTGCCGACATATAATACTTTTTCATCCGGCGATAAGGCTATGCCATTGGGTCGTGAAATACTATCAATCAGCAGGCTTAATTTACCTGAACTGCTTATCTTATAAACGCCTTCAAATTTTAATTCTCTGGTAGGATCATTTTCATGCTTTGGTAAGCCATAAATTGGATCAGTAAAATAAATGTTATTCTTTCTGTCAGCGATAAGATCATTGGGGCTGTTAAATTTCTTTCCTTTATAATCTTTTGCAAGAACAATAAATTTTGGCGCTGGAGAATCCAGCGGTGCATTCATGCGTACCACTTGTCGATTGCCTGACTGGCAGAGTAATAATTTCCCGTCCTTATCAAGCGCAAGTCCGTTGGATCCGTTCTCTCCATCCCGGAATGCCGTATCAGTATATCCTGATGGTGTAAGATAAACAACTGGTGTATCCTTCCCATTCCAACGGTATATTTTGTTTTCCCGGACAGCTGAAAAGAGCAGCATTTGTTTTGACGGCACCCAGACTGGTCCTTCACACCATTTATAATTTCTGCCGATGATTTCGACCTTAGCATTTGTATTGATAATACCCGATACGCTGCTGTCATATAATTCCACCTTCCCTACAACGCTATCGGTCACAGTAGCATTAGATGTTTCGTTTGGGGTATTGCAACTGGGACAGACCGATAAATAAGAAAGGGTAAAAACTATTAGTTTATTCTTCATATGGCGATTAATTTTGTTAGATATGCAATATCGGATTAATCAGTGCCTTAAAAGGCATAACTCAAAATAGATTTTTAATGTACACATACTATAAGAAATACCTGTTATTATTCACAATTATCTCCATTTTATCATGTAAAGTAAAAAATAAAAATGCATCTGCAGAGGACATAAATGCATTGAACCTCAAAAAAGGTGAAATTGTTCTTTGCGGCCCAGCTGATAAAAAATTTGGTTCTGTAACGTTTGATGTTTCATGTTCAAAGAAAGTAACAAATGATTTCAACCTGGCTGTGGCTCTTTTGCATTCATTTGAATATGACGAAGCGGAAAAGGTTTTCGCAAAAATCATAGATGAAGAACCCGGATGTGCTATGGCATACTGGGGTGTGGCTATGTGTAATTTTCATCCGCTCTGGACTCCATCCACCCAGCCTGAGCTTGAAAAAGGGGCAAAAGCGATTGAAATAGCCAGGTCACTTGGCCAGACTTCAGAAAGAGAATCCGGTTATATTGAAGCAATTGGAATGTATTTTAAAGATGCGGATAAAAAAGATCACCATAGCCGTTGCCTCCAATTCGAAAAAGCAATGAAAGTCGTTTACAAAAAATATCCGAACGATAAGGAAGCCGCGATATTCTACGCCTTGGCGCTTGATGCCGCTGCGGACCCCTCTGATAAATCATATACCAATCAAAGAAAAGCCGGAACCATTTTGAATGCTCTTTATCCGGATGAACCAAATCATCCCGGGATAGTTCATTATATTATTCACACCTACGATTATCCCGATCTTGCTGAATTGGCTTTGCCCGCGGCAAGGAAATATGCTTCCATTGCGCCTTCTTCTGCACATGCCCAGCATATGCCATCTCATATTTTTACCAGGTTGGGCCTTTGGGATGAGAGCATACAATCGAATATAGTTTCTACTTCTTCTGCAAAGTGTTATGCAGAGAATGCTGGACTGAAGGGCCATTGGGATGAAGAACTTCATGGAATGGATTATCTGATTTATGCTTATTTACAAAAAGGGGATATAGTTCATGCAAGGGAACAATGGGATTATTTAAAAACCATTCAGGATGTTTATCCTGTAAGCTTTAAAGATGCATATGCATTTGCCGCAATCCCATCCAGATATTTGCTTGAAAATAAAATGTGGAATGATGCTGCACATCTTGAAATCCATCCGGCTGACTTTCCCTGGGAGAAATTCTCCTGGCAAAAAGCAATCATTCATTATACCAGGCTGATTGGATTTGTACATATCGGGAATTTAGATTCAGCCAGGACAGAACTTAAAAAATTAAATATTTTGCATGACAGCCTGGTTGCTGAAAGGGATGGGTATAAAGCGAATCAGGTGGAAATTCAGATCAAAGCATCTGATGCGTTGATACTTTTTAAAGAAGGAAAAAATAAAACTGCCCTGGATCGAATGAATTTAGCGGCTGATATGGAAGATGCTACTGAAAAACATCCGGTCACCCCCGGACAGGTAGTTCCCGCAAGGGAATTATTAGGTGATATGTTATTGGGAATGGGATATTATGCAAAAGCATTGGAAGTATTTCAGGAGGACCTAAGTAGAAATCCAAATCGTTTTAATGGCCTTTATGGTGCGGGATTTGCAGCGGAAAAATCAGGTAACAAAGTGAAAGCGGGATTTTATTACCAACAACTTAAAGATCAAAGTGTATCCAATTCAACACGACCCGAGCTTGCTTCAGCAAGGCTTTTTCTAAGTCAATAGAAATATAAGTCTCACTTATTCTCCAGGGGATTTGCCTGCTATAAAACTCATAATCCTGTCCTTGTAATTAAGTCCGATAGGAAGCAGGGCTTTACCCATATCTACAGAGTTTCCGAATACGGCCTTGATATGCACAATAGCGACAATATAGGATTTATGAATTCTGATGAACTGGCCCGGAGGAAGAATATTCTCCATTTCGCCCATGGTCTGATGGGTTATAATGGTATGTTCGATGGTATGAATTTTAAGATAGTCTTTCATACCTTCTATATAAATAATTTCAGCAAAACTTATCCTTAAAAATTTACTGTTTGACTTTATAAATATATGTTCGCGATGAAACGGTTTAATTTCTTTTGAATCGGTCTTGAAAATTTTTCCGTCCATGATCTTATCGATGGTTTTGGAAAACCTTTCATAAGAAATAGGTTTTAGGAGATAGTCAATGACATTGAATTCATAACTCTCCAAAGCATATTCGGGATAAGACGTTGTAAATACGACCAGAGGTGGATTGGATAGGGATCGAAGAAAATTCAGGCCCGTCAGGCCGGGAAGTTGTATATCCAGGAAGATAAGATCGACTTCTTCTTTGTCAATTACTTCTTTTGCTTCTGGTGCAGTTCGAAAAGTACCTATAAGGTTAAACCGTCCTGCTTTCTGCAAATGGTTTTTAATGACGTCCTGGGCAAGTCTTTCATCTTCTATTATGATACATCTTATCAAGTAAGCCGGTTATTAGGATTAGTGAAACGGTAAATGTATTATTGTTCAAAATTATATCAAGCGTATGAGTATCCGGATATAAACGCTGGAGTCTTTCCTGAGCATTTTTTAACCTTGTTTTACTTTCTTTTCTTTCCTTTTTTTCAGTTTGAATAATGTCCAGAGCATATGCATCAGGGTAAAGTAATTCCAGTACACTTTTGCTGTTCAGCAGACCCTTACCCTGAATTTTCCTGGCCTGGGTTTCCAGTTCGAGACTTGTATTATTAATAACATTTAGTGCAATCTGGTCCGGACTTACTTTCAGGGTGATATAAATAAAAGGTTTTGCGAAAGAATGATCTATGGCGTGTTTAAAACCGTTTTCAATGAAGGAAATAAATAAAAAAGGTTCGATCATTACGCCTTCGGTGCTCCCTTCTACGGTAAATTGAATATCGGCATCATATCTTATTCTTTCTATTTCAATATAATTTCTGATGAATTCAATTTCTTTTTCCAATGGAATTTTATCTTCATTACATTCATATATCAGGAAGCGCATAATATCGGATAGCCTGATTACTACTTCAGGTGTTTTATCTGCCTTACTCAGGCTTAAGGAATAAATACTATTCAGGGTATTAAAAAGAAAATGTGGATTCAACTGCGTACGGAAATACCGAAGTTTATAATATGTATTTTCTTTTTGTAAAGCTTCCATTGCTTCTTCTTCATCCAGTTTTCTTCTATACCAGGATATGGCAATAGTCAGACAAATATTTATGAGAATCCAGACAGTTTCCCTGACTATACTGACAGTTGAAAATGAAAAATAGTACTGCCCGGGTCCGCGTACTATAGCCTGTGCAATTTCATATAGCGGAAGTAACAGGGTTAGTACTAAAGAATAGAATAAGACAGTTAATAAGCCGTAAATCAGGTATTTCTTTTTAAAGAGAAATTTTATAACAATTAATCTTGAGTAAAGCATGTAAAGGGGTAATAACAGCATAGCAATTACTATCAATACGATCCAGGCTATTTTTTGATGTGGAAAGATCCCAAGGCTGTTAACCAGTGGGTTTATAATTGCGAAGATGAGCCAGCAATACAACTCAGATTTGTGCGTACCTTTTACAATCCTGTCGTTATCGTATTCCATAAGCAAATCTACCTTAGCTCCCGCAAACCTTAAATTATATTCGACAAACAGGGTTACGGCTTCGACGTAATCTACAGGTCAGTTTGTCCCGATTTGAATAATTTGCATAGCAGCAATTTCATAATCTATTCCAAATATTCATTTTATTTTGGTTTATGAATTACCCATTGCCTAATAATGTATCTGCCAAAAGATGTACAGTATAAAAGGACGCTAATGCGCCTCCAATTATAGTAATAATGATATTCCACCATCTTATTTTAAATGTGATATGGAATTCCCTGCTTAACCTGTCATACTGAAAATAGCATAGGGATAAGAGATTTATTACAACGGCAATCAAAGGAAATCCGACAATAAAAATAAAAACGACCAATGCTCTTGCAGGGTTGGACATGGAGGAAACATTACTGGTCAGCCATTTGATAAAGCCGGTATCAAGATGAAATAAATTTTGGAGCATAAAAAGAAGGATAACCAGCCCGGGCAATGCAATCAATACAATGCCGATCCTGGAAGATCTCCGGGCTGCAAGTAATGTAATCTTAAGTATTCTTTGGGCCTGTGGACTCGTGGGCTCCGGTTTCGGGATGGTTTTTAAATATTCCGATAATTTTTCCTGATCCATAACATTTATTTAATGGTTATAATGCATTTTCCATTGGCTGGTTGCAGATTTCAAAATATATTTTTCAATTTTTCCAGGCCGCGGGATATAAGGGACTTTACTGTTCCTTCCTTCTTACCCATAATTTCACCAATCTCTTTGATGCTCATTTCTTCGAAGTACCGCAATGCAATTACTTTTTGATATTTTGGGGAAAGCTTTTTCAATTTTTGATGAATGTTCGTGAATTCATCATTTAGTTCCATTTTATTATGTGCATTATCGATCCCATTTGAGTTATTTATTGAATTCAGGCCATCGACAGATAAATCGATTATATTGTAAGGGGTGTATTTCTTTTTCCGGAAATATTGATTCAATTCATTGGAAGCGATTTTATAAAACCAAGATGATATAGAAATTCCCCGCCAGTTGAATGAATTGATTTTCATCCACGCTTTTAAGAATGTTTCTGATGTTATATCACAGGAAGTGGAGTAGTCCCCAGTAACCCTGAAAATATAACCAAATATTTTAGGGTAGTATGCGTCATATAGTTGTCCAAAGATCTTTGGATCCTTTTTAGCTTTTTCAATAATAAGCCTTTCGTTATACAATTATGTATATGATTTTATTCTACAATGCAGAGAACAGTTGAAGGTTGCAATTTTTATTTTATTTTTTAGGGATTTTATAAACGGCGAATTCGATTATTTTGTTTTTCTGCGGAAATAAGCTGAGTGAGCTTCTAATAATAATTTTCTAAGTGCGGGGGAATGAATCTCAGTTTTGGATTTTAATTCAACATATTTGTGGACTTTGCCCGATCCTTTTAACAAATTATCCGGGTCTGGTAATTCAATGCCCTTGTAAAATCCAAGTTTTACGCCTTTTTTAGAGAGAATAATTGTGCAGATCATTCCCGAATATCCGGTTCCGAATCCATATCCTATTATTCTTGCCGGAACATCCAATCGTTCTTCAACACCGGGTATTTCTTTTTTGATAAATTGTCGTAATTGCGTCGCCAGTTCTGGTACTGGTGTCTCGTAGCCTTTAAGGAATTGTTCAATTTCCTCCAATGATATGCAGTTTTCATTAAAGTTACAATAAATAGAAATTTAAAATGTAAGGAAATATATATCGTATTATCGCCTTAATATTTTCTCAAAACAAACACTATTTTCTATATTTTCATATTGTCCATAGTTGGGTACTATCCTATAACCGTTTTTCTTATAAAGTTCAATTGCTTCCGGCTGTTTTTTACCAGTTTCAAGCAGGCATGCAGTATATTTTAATTCCAATGCCCATAATTCCAACTCTTTTAAAATTGTAGTGGCAATTCCCTGCCCACGCCTGCCTGGTGGCACATACATTCGTTTAACTTCCATCGTATTCTTTGAATACTCCTTAATTGCGCCGCATCCAATAGGTAATTCATTATCAAAAGCGACAATTGCATGTTTAATTTTATCAATCTTATTGAATTGGGAATAAAATGAATGGTCTTCACCATCACGTATCCTTAAATCTGCATCTAATTCCCTTACAAGTTCCTGGAAGAATATATTTTCGGAATTTGTCCTGACACAGTTGATCAAATCGTTGCGCATTAATGTATTCAATAACCGATACAATTACAAAATAATTCGAATCTTTATAACTTATTAAATTAACAGATAAGTCATTCCTTCTTAAATCTAAAACGAATAACTTATTCCAAGTCCGTTAGGTCCCGCACCCAGTTCAAGACCTTTGAGTTTTTTATTCAGACGAACTGAATTTTTATGATGAAGACTTAATACAATGCCGTCCATTATTAGAAGAAATCCACCTTGCACAATTATACTTGTCCCATATCCCTTTAACTGGTCCTGGGATTTCTGGCTATTGCTATTCATCCCCTTTTCCCGAAGGTAGAAACCAGTAGCAATATAAGCCAGGTCAAGTCCGAAATTAAATGCATATAATTTTTCAATCGACAGTTGTTCTGATTCATTCTCTGCAAATCCGTATTTTAGGTTCATCGCTTTATGTGCCCTGATGTATCCCATTACTGCAAGACCCCCGTTTACCAGGTTCCAATATGCATTCATTTGCCATACATATTTTGCTTCTCCCTGGGTCTGGCTTGCAATAATAAAGCCGGAAGCAATATTTACTGCCGCCCAGCTGCCTAATGTAATCATCGCTTTTTCTGTGATTCGGTTACGGCTTATAGCAATACTGTCATTAAAATTCTGCTGTGCCATTGTATTCCCTGCCAGGATTAGAGAAATAAATAAAATATAAATCTTTTGCATTCGGATGATTCCTTACTGTAAGTTGCTTATAATTTTTAAATTAAAAAGCCAGAACTGTGAAGATTTTATCGGTGTTCACGGTTGCTGGCTTAAATGAATCAGAAAAACTGCCTTATGATTTCTTTTTCCCCATCCCCAGTACAGCAGCAATAATTCCTCCTGCAATTGCATTCATTACTAAAAAAACAACCACATCAGCAAACATAGCAGTAAGGTCAGCAGAGTTTTCAGTTGCATAACGGATTAAATCAAAACTAAGTGAAGTGAAGAAACCGACCGCCGCAGCGATACTGGCACCAGTCCCAAAGGAATTGACATTTCCCAACTTCAGGAAAATGTAAGTCAGAAGAGCGCCCGAAGCCAGATTACCCAAAATCAACGCCCACCAGACAAGTTCGCTCATGGCCTTCATTGACCCTGCCGGTGCATGTGAATGCTGAATAAAAAAGTTCATCAGTAACATGCCGTAAAACAAATAACCAAGAATGAAGAGAACAACCCCTCCTACCAAAGTGCCGATAAGAAATTTTTTAGTATCCATACATGTTGGTTTAGTGAATAAGAAAGTTACACATAATTATTTATATAATATGTAGATGAGAAGGAAGTCCGGGAAACATTTTCGTATACAGGAGCCCGGTACCTCAGGGTTAACCCCACCCTTTCCGGATGGCCGTTAATAATTTCAATTTGTTTCGGAGGAATAATGTTTGATTTTGCTTAAAACTTTGTCCTTCGATATTTTCTCTTCCTCCAGGTCATAATTATTCTGGAGTCCCAGCCAAAATACAGGTGAATTGCCAAAAAATCTGGAAAACCTAAGAGCGGTATCCGGTGTGATCCTGCGATTGCCTTTAATAATTTCTGATATCCTGGTTTGTGGAATAGCCGTATTCTTGGCAAGCCTGTAAGCTGTAATTTACAGCAGCTTTAAAAAATCTTCCAGCAGGATTTTCCCCGGATGAATATTGTTATCTGGTTTCATACGATTGGAAACAGTTACTGATAATAAAGATAAAAATGTTTTTTGCTGCTGAATTGTTAACGTAGAAAAAGTGATAGCAGGTGTATTGAATATGATAAATGAAAAGAAAGATCTAAATTTATAAATAAATACCTGAGTTAATGGAAGAGATGGAAGTTCCTACAGAAAGCCTGCACGAAACAATAGAAGAAAGAGTTAAGGAAGAAGTTGAAAAAAATGAGAATAGAGGTGGAATGGCTATCGCAATTTCCACTGCGCTGATGGCTGTATTTGCGGCCATGGCCAGCCTGCTCGCAGGCCATCATGCAGATGAAGCCGTAATAGAGCAAATCCGTGCTTCTGATAAATGGGCCTTTTATCAGGCGAAAGGAATTAAAGACGAAATATTATCACTTTCAAACAGTGCTGATAAAGCTGCCCGCAGCGCAAGGTATAAATCTGAACAGGCAGAAATTCAAAAAGAAGCGAAAGAGTCTGAAGAGGCTTCACATGTTCACCTGGAGCATCATTCGGTTCTTGCCAGGGCTGTTACTATGTTCCAGATAGCGATTGCTATCTCCGCGATTGCCATTCTTACTAAGAAAAGATTGCTCTGGTTTATCAGCCTTGGTATATCTTGCATTGGATTGTTCTTCTTTATTACAGGTATATTTTTGTAACATATAAACTATAGTTAGGTATTTTATTACTTTTAATCTGAATTCATACCCCCGCTACTCCTCTGCTAACTCTACCCTGTGCTTTATTTAACCTTCAAAATTTTTATTTATGAAAAGACTCATGTCACTGGCATTCATTTCTTCATTATTTTTTGCTTGTACGAATTCTAAAACTGCAGATGACAAAGCAGCGGTAACGTCTGACTCTGCAGTAGCAACTCCTGCAAAACCACAACCCGCTGAATTTGCTGATACTAAGTATGTTGATATCGGAAAAAAGGGCAACGCCGCCCTTTCTTCAGGAGATGTAGACGGATGGATGAGCAGTTTTGCTGATAATGCAGTCTATCAATGGAACAATGGAGACAGCCTGGCTGGGAAAGCTGCCATTACCGCTTATTGGAAAAAAAGAAGAGGAGAAGTGATTGATTCCATTAGTTTCAGGAATGAAATCTGGTTACCTATAAAAGTAAATCAGCCACAAAGTGTAGAACAACCCGGTATCTGGGTATTGGGTTGGGCACAGGTTTCAGCGAAATACAAGACAGGCAAGAGAATGAGCCAATGGATTCATACTCTCATGCACTTTGATGCCAATGATAAAATAGACAGGGTCCTTCAATTCCTTGACAGGGTCCCTATTAATGCCGCCACGAAAAAATAATTATTGTTGAAACCGGTTCTTATAAACGGCATGAATTCATGCCGTTTATTTTTTGGGCTTCCATTAAATCTCGCATTTTATTACCCTTCATTAACTTTATAAACGGAGCTGTAGATATATGAAAGAAATTATCCTTTCTCTCTTAATTCTTTCCATTTATACAGGAAAAATTCTTGGTCAGCATACACCATCTGATTTATCATTAGAAAGAAAATGGTGGAAAGAATCAGTCGTATATCAGATTTATCCACGAAGTTTTAAAGACAGTGATGGCGATGGGATTGGAGATCTGAAAGGCATTATCTCCAAACTGGATTATATTAAAAGTCTGGGAATAAATGTAGTCTGGCTCAATCCGATTTACAGTTCTCCTAATGATGATAATGGTTATGATGTTAGTGACTATCGCAACATTATGAAGGATTTTGGAACAATGGCTGATTTTGATTCACTTGTTAGAGGAATGCACGACCGTGGGATTAAACTGGTTATGGATCTCGTAGTTAATCACAGCAGTGACGAACATGAATGGTTTAAACAAAGCCGGAGCTCGAGAACTAATCCTTATCGTAATTATTATCATTGGTGGAATTCCGACAGAGGTAAACCATCACCAAGGTATAGTCTGTTTGATGTAAACCATGATGCTTGGAAATATGATTCATTAACTGATGCTTACTATCTGCATTATTTTTCAAGAAAGCAACCGGATCTGAACTGGGAAAATCCGCAAGTTCGCAGGGAAGTATTTGAAATAATGAAATTCTGGGCCGACAAAGGAATCGATGGATTCAGGCTGGATGCTTTTCAGTTTGCAGCTAAAGATACTAGCTTCCCCGTTTTTCCTGCAGGCTATGAAAAAAAATTTCAATTGTATTATGCCATGGGCCCGCATTTGCATGATTATCTCAGGGAAATGAACCGGGAAGTTTTTAGTAAGTATGATGTAATGAGCGTTGCGGAAGGCGCGGGCAATACATTTGAAGATGCACATGATCTGGTAGATCCGGACCGGAAGGAATTAAATATGGCATATGCTTTTGAAGGTATTGATATAGCCAAGCCGCAAGGATATAGTCTTTTGCATTTTAAAGAAATCTTCAGCCGCTGGGACAGCGCCTTTGCCGCAAATGGCTGGCTTTCTATTTTTCTATCCAATCATGACCAGGCAAGATTGGTAAGCAGGTTCGGGAATGACAGCCCTGCCTTCAGAGAATTATCTGCTAAAATGCTTGCAACATTTATATTGACCATGCGGGGTACACCATATTATTATAATGGGGATGAATTGGGAATGACCAATATCCGGTTTAATAAAATCCAGGATTACAGAGATATGTCAATCATCAATGAATACCAGCATCAAAAAGATATACATGCAGATACCCGGAAATTCTTAGAACTGGAAAAGTTTGAGAGCAGGGACAATGGGCGTACTCCATTTCAATGGGATAGTTCTGCAAATGCAGGATTTACAACAGGCAAGCCATGGATACAGGTAAACCCAAATTATAAATATGTAAATGCGGCAATTGAAGAAAATGATCCTAATAGTTGTCTGAATTATTTCAGGAAGCTGGTAGAATTGCGTAAAAATAATCTGACTCTTGTTTATGGGAAATATAGATTAATAGATAAGGAAAATCCAAGAGTGTATGCTTATATCAGGGAAGGTGAAGGAAAAAAGTTTTTAATACTTTTAAATTTCTCCTCAAAAGACGCCCAGACCCATATTGGAATGTCTATTAATAATATTTTGTTGTCAAATTATGGCGACATTCATAAAAGAAATGAAAAAAAGACGGTCATTGAACTAAGACCTTACGAAGCATTAATATGCTTGTTTCAATAAATTAATTGTTATGAAAAAAGACTTCTAAATTTCTTATCATCTGCGTTTCTACTTAGTTCATATGCTCAAAACAATACAATGTGTTTGGTTGGAAATTATGTCAACACTCTCTTCAGCGGAAGCTTATCTTTTTGGTCAATAAATAATGGAGAGTATTCTATAATTGTATCAGAACTGTCCAGTCCGTATGCTTTCTGATCACTCTGAGCGATTCCTTTAATTGTGAAATAGGAATCCAGGATAAAATCCTCTTTTATTGGTAATTCATTCTCCACAGATAAAAACCGTTCAATGATTACATAGGTAATATCTGCATGAAAATTTTCCTTCTTCATGGATTCATACTTTGATAAGAATTGTAATTCACAGGTCTGAACCATCTCCTGCATTACTTTCTTAAAAAATTTATGAATACGGGGTTGTACCCGGAATCCCAGTCTGAATTCAACCCGAATCAATTTGTCCTTGATGATTTCTACCACATTGTATTCCAGCGTGTATGGTGCGTCAGTAATATCAATATGAATGAACCAGTATATATCTGCCCTTTTTGGTTTTTTGTTCAAAATGGAATCAATAATACGTTGTTCAATCTGCATCTCCATATTGGCCTTGGTGAGATAGACAAGATGTGTTGCGTATTTCGGAATTTCCTTATCGTTGCTTAATTCAATCAGGTCCTTACTGAATTTGCTGATATTGACAAAGTTCAGGTAACGATTGGTGATCCTGCGTGCGTTGAACCAGATATACATGATAAAGACCAATCCGAATTCAAAGAACAGAAACATCCATCGTTGTTTTATTTTGGCCACATTGGCGATGAAAAATGCAGTTTCAACGGTGAAGAAGATTCCGATGATAGCCAGGATCAGGATCATATTCCATTTTCTTACAAATTTCATATACCCGAACATAAGCGCAGTAGTCATCATCATTGCGATAATGATTGAAAATCCATAAGCAGCTTCCATATGTTCCGATTCCCGGAAATAAAACATCATGGCAACACAGCCGATCCAAAGCGTGGTATTAATACTGGGAATATAAATTTGTCCTTTGATCGTTGTGGGAAATTTTATTTTGACTTTGGGCCACAAATTCATACTGATCGCTTCACTGATCAGTGTGAAAGATCCACTTATCAATGCCTGACTGGCAATAATTGCAGCGAGGGTTGCAATAACAATACCAGTGAGTAAAAACCAATGTGGCATTAATTCATAAAAAGGATTGAGTCCGTTCAATTTCCCGGTGTGCTGTGTAAGAATCCAGGCACCCTGCCCCATATAATTTATTACAAGTGAAATTTTTACAAATATCCAGGTAAGCCGTATGTTTTTCTTACCGCAGTGTCCAAGGTCACTGTAAAGCGCTTCGGCACCGGTAGTGCAAAGAAATACTGCTCCCAATAACCAAAATCCTTTTGGATACATGGTTAAAAGTTCTACTGCATAATGGGGACTGATTGCAGCAAGGATCGCAGGATTATGCATGATGGGGATCAATCCCAAAACAAGGATCATACTGAACCAGACCATCATAATGGGACCGAATGAAGAGCCTACGATCTTGGTTCCAAATCTTTGAAAGAAGAAAAGAAGACTGATGATACCTATAACAATACCCACTGTAAGATTATTGCCGGGCACAATAAGATTTTCAAGACCATGTACTCCGTTCAAACCTTCGATAGCAGATGCAACGGAAATAGGAGGTGTGATTATGCCGTCGGCCAGTAATGTTGCAGCGCCTATGATGGCAGGGAAATAAGCTTTTTTACCAAACCTTCTGACCAGTGCGAACAGTGAAAATATACCACCTTCCCCTTTATTGTCGGCTTGCAGGGTAAGTATAATGTACTTAAATGTTGTTTGTAAAGTCAGGGTCCAGAAAACACAGGAAATTCCCCCGTATACTAAAAGGTTTGAAATGGGTCGTTCACCCAGAATTGCTTTGAAAACATAGAGTGGAGAAGTTCCGATATCTCCGTATATAATTCCCAGCGCTACTAATAGGGTGGCTAATGTGACTTTGGAGAAGTGACCATGACCATTTGTTGAAAAAGCAATATCCTGGTTCGGCATAGCTAGCCTTTTCGATCAAATGCAATGCCGGAATGAGGTTATATTAAAATCAATATTAATACGACAGTATTGGGAAGGGTTTCAGAGAATTTGCCGGAATCTGCTTCCGGCATGACAATAAATCACCACTCCATTTTGGCATGGTGATTTTCCAAAATGAAAAAGCAGGGTACTTATATATATCTTCTCAGTTTAGTTCAGTGCAGCTATTGAATGATTGTCATCTGCAATCTTAAGACTGAAACCAAACGTGCTACCAGTTCCTACTTCGCTTTCAACCCATATTTTCCCATCCTGTGCTTCAATGAATTCTTTCGAAATAGCAAGTCCCAGGCCACTGCCATTTCGTTCATGTGTTCCGGGTACTTTAAAGTACCTGTCAAATATTTTAGGTAAATATCTTTCATCAATACCCTTGCCATGATCCAGCACGGTAAAAGCCACTGCATCGGCCTTCTTATTAACTGAAATATCAATTTCATTTTTTTCTGAAGAAAATTTTATCGCATTGGTCAGAAAGTTAATCAGTACCCAGGTACTTTTTTCTGCATCCGCCTGAATAGGGGGAAGTATCGGATCTAATTTCAGGTTTAGTATAATATTGCGTTGATTAGCCTGGAATTGTACGGCCTGTAACGCCTGATCAACAATTAGTTTGGGTGATGTGGACAATACTTTCAGCTGAATTTTTCCTGTCTCCAATTGTGTCATGTTTAAAAGCTCTCCTGTAATCTTGAGCAGGCGTTCACTATCATCTTCAATACTGTCTAATAATTCTTTCTGGTCTTCATTAATCTTTCCGACCCGGCCATCGTTAAGTAACTGGGCGCTGAGTTTAATTGAAGAGATCGGGGTTTTGAGTTCATGGGAAATAGTTGCAATGAAGTTGGTCTTTGCCTCACTCAATTCATGGAATGGGGTAATGTTCCGTAGAACAATGACCTGTCCGATAACCATATTATTACTGGTAACATTCAATACATCCTTGCTGAAATAACTTTCTTTATTGTCGGCGAATATTTTTAACTCCTGTTTGTCGGTATTTTCTTTAAGCAGTGTGCGCATGAGGTCATTGGTCAGGGCGAAATCAGGAGCATATTTTCCGATGATCGAAGCCTCTTTGATTCCGAGGAGTTTTTCAGCAACTGCATTAAGAAATAATATATTTCGTTTATCATCGAAGCCGATGATTCCGTCGCGCATCTGGTTTATGATGGTTTCAATCCGGCTTTTTTCGAATTTGATCTGTGACAGGTTACTATGTTCATATTCATCCAGCCTGGCTGCCATATCATTAAATGAATTTGCCAGTTCTCCGAATTCATCATCCCGCTGGATGATAATGCGTTTAGAATAGTTTTTATCAGCTATAGCTTTTATTCCCTCAGATAATTTCTTTATTGGATTGGAAATGATACCGGGAAGATTAAAAATAAAAGTAAATGAGATCAGCGTGAGTATGGTAAATATAGCAGTGAGCCATAGTTTGGCTGTATCGGCCGTTTTCTGGGCCAGGTTGTATTTACGAAGTACAGCCATTTCATTTAAATCCAGAATCTGACTGAGCGAAGCCCTTATCTCCGGATAGTTGGTTGAATCCGCCGGGTCCGCTTTCAGTTCATTGAAGTTTTTGCGCAATTCCTGTGTGGCTTCCTTTTCACCGATCTCAGTAATATTGCCTTCCTGCCTAACCAGGTTTTCTTCAAATATTGATATGGCATCTTTTTGAGTTTTTACTTTATCCAAAGCCTTCAGCATATTATTACTGTACACTATGGATTCATGATTGCTTTTCAATACCTGATTAAATTCCCTGCTTAATATGTTTATATTGACTATCCCCAGTATCCCGAATAGCAGGATAACTATGAAAAGAAATACAAGACTCAGGGATAATTTAGTTTTTAATCGCATAAAACTGTTATGAAAGAATGACTACATCAATATTTGCTGCCGACAGTTTTGTCAACAGGTGATTAAATATGGCTGTATTCATAATTATTTTAAATAAATTTAAATGAGGTTTACCAATGCAAACAGTAGTAATGGATTTTTCTTCGGCAGTTTTTATAATCGCATTTGCAATGTTATTTTGCTTAACACGGATAACCTCAGCACCGAGTTCTGTTGCCAGTTTAAAGTTATTGATCAGATGTCTTTGAGCAGCAAGACCAATTTTATCTCCATCTTCTCTGGAAGTCTGTACATACAGTACATACCATTTGGAGTGATAGTAAGTTGCAAGTCTTGCTGTTTTCCGGATCAATTTATGAGCTGTTTCGTGATTGCTGCTGATACAGGTTAAAAAGTTCTCCGGTTTAAGGTGCGATCCGCGCGGAAGTTCGGTTTCTATTTTCCTTTCTACCTGCGAAGCCACTTCCTTTAATGCCAGTTCTCGCAACTGCAGAATTCTTTCCGGTTGAAAGAAATTCCGGAGTGAGGTCTCAATTTTGTCCGTCGTATAAATTTTTCCTTCCCTCAGACGAACGATCAGTTCGTCGGCAGTCAGGTCAATATTCACAACTTCATCAGCTGCCTTTAACACGCTATCAGGAATTCTTTCCGCGACTTCAATTCCGGTTATTCCCTTAACTTCTTTATTGAGGCTTTCGATATGCTGGATATTCACTGCAGTAATTACATTGATTCCTGCATCCAGTACTTCCATTACATCCTGCCATCGTTTTTCGTTTTTACTCCCTTCAATATTTGTATGAGCCAGTTCGTCAATGACTACCACTTCGGGATGCAGATTCAGTATGGCCTGCAGATCCATTTCTTCCAAAGATTTTCCTTTATAAAAAAGTTTGCGGCGCGGGATCTCGGGAAGCCCTTCCATTAAATCCTGGGTTTCTTTCCTGTTATGTGTTTCGATATATCCGATCTTCACATCAACCCCGTTTTTAAGAAGCGTATGAGATTCCTGTAGCATGCGATATGTTTTGCCTACGCCAGCACTCATACCGATATAGATCTTAAATTTTCCTTTTCTGGACTGACGTATAAGATTTAAAAACTGTTCGGCATTTTTTTCCTGTTCAGGCATAACATCTATTGTGAGACCGCTTGTCATTTTAAGGTCGTCTTGTCGAGGTCAATATTTAATCTGAGCACATTAATTTTTTCAGTTCCCATAAAACCTAATAGCGGTTGATCGATATGTTTTTCAACAATCGCTTTTACTGCATCTTCCGTTATTCCTCGTATTTTAGCAATCCTGGCAACCTGAACATAAGCAGCCTGTCGTGAAATATCGGGATCTAATCCACTGCCGGATGCGGTTACAAGTTCTGAAGGAATATCTTTTTTATCAATAGTTTTATTATGAACAAGAAAACTATCTGTTCTTGAAGTTACATCTTTTAGATAGTCGGGATTGTTTGGACCTTTATTACTGCCGCCACTGCCAGTCGCATTATAACCAACAGCGGAAGGTCTGCTCCAGAAATATTGATCGGCACTAAAATTTTGTCCCTCTAATGCATACCCGACCACTTTTCCATTCGTGCTTATAGTTTCTCCTTCACCTTTTCCCGGGCTTACCTGTGCAATGCCCAGGATAAGCAAAGAATATAAACCGCAAAAGAAAATCACACATACTAATGTCAATCTTAAAGCCGGTATAATATGTAGTTTCATAATGATATTTTTTAAAACCAGACAGATACTAATAGGTCTATTAATTTAATTCCAATAAAAGGAAGCAGGATCCCACCAAATCCATAAATGAGCAGATTCCGCCTGAGTAAAGCACTAGCGCCAATCGGTTTGTAAGCAACACCTCTAAGGGCCAATGGAATTAATAGCGGTATGATGATCGCATTAAAAATGACGGCTGAAAGAATAGCGCTTTCCGGACTGTGCAAACGCATGATATTAAGCGCCTGTAATGCAGGAATGGAAAAGATGAACAAAGCCGGAACAATTGCAAAATATTTAGCCACATCATTGGCTATGGAAAATGTTGTAAGTGTTCCCCTCGTCATTAATAGTTGTTTCCCGATTTCAACAATTTCGATAAGTTTGGTAGGATCATTGTCCAGGTCAACCATGTTCCCGGCTTCTTTGGCAGCCTGGGTACCACTATTCATGGCAACACCAACATCCGCCTGCGCAAGTGCCGGAGCATCGTTTGTACCGTCACCCATCATGGCAACGAGTTTACCTCCCTGCTGTTCTTTTTTAATATAATTCATTTTGTCTTCAGGCTTTGCTTCTGCAATAAAATCATCGACTCCTGCTTTGTCCGCTATATATTTTGCAGTAAGTGGATTATCGCCCGTAACCATTACAGTCTTTACGCCCATTTTGCGCAAACGAATAAAACGTTCGGAAATACCGGGTTTGATAATATCCTGAAGCTCTATTACTCCCAGCGCTTTTTCATTTTGACTTACGACCAAAGGGGTACCCCCATTGCTGGAAATAATTTTTACTCTTTCGGTGGTTTCAGCGGGTATACGATTTCCTGCCTTATCCACTAGATGTTTTATGGCGTCATAAGCACCCTTGCGGATTTTTATACCACTTGACAGATCAATACCGCTACTCCGTGTCTCGGCTGTAAATTCTATAAACCTTGCTCCGTTACTACTAAATGTATTTGGGTTTATGCCGGCAAGTTCTACAATGGATTTTCCTTCCGGCGTTTCGTCGGCGATGGAAGCCAGGGAACATGCTTCAATAAATGCTTTTTCTTCAATGCCGTTTGCAGGCCAGAAATGGGTGGCTTTACGATTACCGATGGTAATGGTTCCGGTCTTATCTAATAATAATGTATCCAGGTCACCAGCTGTTTCTACGGCTTTACCGCTTTTAGTGATCACATTGGCGCGCAGCGCACGGTCCATTCCTGCTATTCCGATTGCACTGAGTAAACCTCCAATGGTTGTCGGGATGAGACAGACAAATAAAGAAATAAATGCTGCGATTGTGATGGGTGTGTTAGCATAATCCCCAAATGGTTTCAGTGTAACACATACAATCACGAAGATCAGTGTAAATCCTGCCAGCAGTATTGTCAGGGCGATTTCATTTGGTGTTTTCTGACGGGAAGCTCCTTCTACCAGGGCAATCATTTTATCAAGAAAACTTTCACCGGGCTCCGTGGTTACGCGTACTTTTATTTTATCGCTTAATACCTTGGTTCCACCGGTGACACTGGATTTATCTCCTCCGGATTCCCTGATTACCGGAGCACTTTCTCCTGTAATAGCGGATTCGTCGATGGTTGCAATACCTTCGATAATTTCCCCATCCATGGGAATAGTATCACCGGCTTCACAGATGAAAATATCACCTTTTCTTAATTGGGAAGAAGGCACCACTTTTACTTCATCAACAAATATTTCACCAACCGGAAATACTTTTTTTGCAGGGGTATCCTCGCGGGTTTTTCGCAAACTATCGGCCTGCGCCTTACCTCTTGCTTCGGCAATGGCTTCAGCAAAATTGGCAAACAGCAGGGTGAGTAGTAAAACAATAAACACAATCAGATTATATGCAAGGCCACCCTGTGATTTATTTCCAGTGATGATCCAGATACAAACGGCCATCATTACAGCTGTTCCAATTTCAACTGTAAACATGACCGGGTTATGAACCATCAACCGGGGATTCAGTTTTATAAAGGAATGTTTCAAGGCTTCTCTGACAAGCGCCGGTTCAAACAATTTATTATCTCTATTTCGTTTCATTGTGAATGTTTTTATTTCGATGCGAAAAATTCAGCAATTGGTCCGAGCGTTAAGGCCGGGAAAAAAGAAAGCGCAGCAATAATGGCAATAACAGCAAACACCATAATACCAAAAGTGCCCGTGTCGGTTTTCAAAGTACCTGCGCTTTCCGGCACAAATTTCTTTTTGGCCAGGATACCGGCTATGGCTAGTGGTCCTATGATGGGCAGATAGCGGGATAGCAACATTACCATACCATCTGTAATATTCCAGAACAGAGTATTAGCACCAAGGCCGGCAAATTCAGAACCGTTATTTGCTGAAGCTGATGAATATTCATACAGCATTTCAGAGAAACCATGACTTCCCGGATTATTCAACCACGCCGCATAAGCGGTTGGATTATGTGCAAATAAATGGGAAGCCAGGGCAGTAAATGAAAGAATCAAAAAGGTATGCAGGAGGGCAACAATGGTTGCAATTTTCATCTCCTTCGCTTCGATTTTTTTGCCCAGAAACTCAGGTGTACGCCCGACCATAAGCCCGGATATAAACACTGCGATGATCATATATATATAAAAATTGAGAAAGCCCACACCCACACCCCCATAAAAGTTATTTACCATCATTCCCAACATGGTGAACATACCGGTAATCGGCATGAAGCTGTCGTGCATGGAATTCACCGATCCATTAGAAGTAACAGTGGTGGTAATGCCCCAGTAAGCAGATGCAGCGGGTCCGAATCGAACTTCCTTTCCTTCCATATTACCCAAGGGCTGGCTGACGCCAATGTGGGCGATGGACGGATTTCCTTTCATTTCGAGATATATAGAGGGAATGACATAAATCAAAAAGCCAACCGTCATCACGCCGAAGATCACCCATGAAAGTCTCTTGCGTTTAATCATATAACCCAGGGTAAATACAAGGGCGATCGGAATAAGTATGATAGAAATATTCTCTACCATATTGGTAAAATAATTAGGGTTTTCCATTGGCTGCGCTGAATTGGCTCCAAAAAAACCACCACCGTTTGTTCCCAATTGTTTGATGGCGATCATGGCAGCAACAGGACCTCTGCTTACCTGAACTGTATCACCCTGCATGGAAATAAAATGATCCTTTCCTTTGAAGGTCATTGGCGTTCCGTTAAACAAAAGTATCACGGCTACAACGACCGATAAAGGCAGTAAAACCCTTGTGCAGGTCTTAATAAAGTAATTATAAAAGTTTCCCAGTTTTTCGGTAGTTCTTTCTTTCATGGCCGTGAATACAACAATGCAGGCCGCAATACCAACAGCGGCACTTATAAACTGAAATAACATAAGAATTAACTGTCCCAGGTAAGAAACGGCCGTTTCTCCTGAATAATGCTGGATGTTTGTATTCGAAATAAAACTAATGGTTGTATTGAAAGCCAGGTCGGCAGACATGGAAGGGTTTCCATCCGGATTCAGTGGAAGCCAGCTCATATTCATCAGGACAAACATGGAAAAAATGGCCCAGACTAAATTAATTGTAAGTAAGGCCAGCAGGTGCTGCTTCCAGTTCATTTCCTTTTCAGGGTGAATCCCCCCGGCTTTAAAAAATAACTTATCTATTGGAGCAAGTATCGGATCAAGCCAGGTTTTCTGACCTTCAAAAACTTTGCCCATATAACGGCCAAGTGGAATTGCCAGAAGTATAGTAGCCAGAAACATGACAATCACTCCGATGATTTCTGTGTTCATGATGAATTAGATTTTGAATGGTTAAAATTTTTCCGGTTTGATCAGTACATAACATAAGTACACAAAAACCAGGATCGATAAAATGAATAAAATCGTCATAGTGATTAAATTTTGTCGAAAAAGTCTATTGATTTAAAGAATATTACAAAACATATCAGAATTGCAACTAATAAAATGATTGTTAATAACATGATATCTGATTTTAGTCCAACAATGTTTCTAAGGGATTTCAAACGGGATGCCTAATAATAACTGTGAAGGAAAGGACCTGTGGAAAGGCTGGATGGATAAGGACTTATGTAATTAAAAGGGGGGAATAAATTGGAAAGGAATTATAGAATTTTTTTCATTTTGGGGTGGTCGTTTTTCAAAATGATATGGGTACAATGAATTCAAAGCAATAGAGTTTTAATAAATTATTATCGGAAGAAACCCTGAAATCTGTTATGGCATTGAGTTTTTGGGGGCCTTTTTAAAATTAAATACCGTAGGGCATATCATTTGATATATTTCAGTTGAAAAAGCAATCGTTAAGATTGGTAGTTATTGAGTAATTAACTGCAGCATGGTTTTTTACCATTGCTTGTTAATTAAAAACAGGCCGTCTGTTTTTACAGAGGGCCTGTTTATTAGGTTAATTGATATTCTTCGATTTTACGATATAAAGTAGTAAGACCTATATTAAGCAGTCTGGCGGCTGCCATTTTATTTCCATGGGTATGGTTTAATACCCTTTGTATATGTAATTTTTCCATACTCGACAGTTCAAAGGCAGACAAAGCCTGACCCTTTTGCCTGGATGTATGAAAGTCAAGCGGCAGACTGGAAATGGTGAGTTCATTATCGGTTGCTAATATGACTGCCCTTTCCATAACATTTTTTAATTCCCTGATATTCCCCTTCCATTCATGGTTGATAAGATGGTCTAAAAACTCTTTACTCATGCTGGTCACGTGCCCATTGATCTTGGAAGAATACATTTGAAGAAAATAATTTGCCAGTAACGGGATGTCTTTTTTCCGGTCACGCAGGGAGGGAAGTTCTATGGTGAAAATATTCAGTCTGTAAAAAAGATCTTCCCTGAACTTTCCATCATCTACTTCTTTTTGCAGGTCACGGTTGGTTGCTGTAATCAGTCGGACATTAACCTTGCTTGATTTGGTATCTCCGACTTTGATAAATTCACTTGTTTCCAATACCCTTAATAATTTAGCCTGCAGGTCAAAAGCCATTTCTCCAATCTCATCAAGGAACAAGCTGCCGCCATCTGCTTCTTCAATTAGTCCTTTTTTATCTTTCACGGCACTGGTAAAAGATCCTGCCATATGTCCGAATAATTCACTTTCAAGTAGCTCCTTGCTGAATGAACTTACATTCAGCGCAACGAAAGGATTACTGGCACGCTTACTTCCGTTATGGATAGCATGGGCAAATACCTCTTTACCAGTCCCGGTTTCACCCAACAATAATACAGTCGCATCGGTAGGGGCGACCTTTTTGGCCAATTCAACTGCAGCCAGGATTAAATCTGATTCACCCAATATATTTTCAAATGTATATTTCTTTTCAACCTGCTGTTCCAATTGGGTTACCCGTTTTTGTAACCTGATCTTCTCCATAGCCCGGTCAAGAAGTGGAATGATCCGTTCGTTGTCATCTCCCTTGGTGAGGTAGTCGAATGCACCATTTTTAATGGATTGTACACCGGCCTGTATATTGCCGTACGCAGTCAACATGATAATTTCTACCGATGGGTATTTTACTTTTACTTTTTCTATAAACTCAACGCCATTCCCGTCCGGGAGCTTAACATCGCAGAGAATGACCTGAATGAATTCACGTTCCAAAACCCTGAGACCGGCTTTCAAGGAATCCGCCTCAAATACTAAAAAGCCTTCCAGTCCTATGATACGTTTTAATAAATGCCGCAATTTTTCTTCATCATCAATCAAAAGGACATTACCCCTGTTCATGGCAACCAAATTTGATTCAAAGCTATTGAATTGTTGGATGAGAAAATTTTACAGTGCTGTTCTTCAAAATGAAGGAGTACTTGCCGTAGTTTTTTTGATTGTATATTTAACATATAGCATCCTGTAAAAATTATGCACCTCTGTAACTTCCTTAATCAAATAAGTATGGAATGAAAAAAAACAGAACGGCTTTGTTATTGGATATAGCAGGAGTGGCATTTATTTCAATTGGAATATTTTGTTTTGTAAGCCCATTAAATGCATATGTAAATCTTGTAAGATTTTCTGGTGCTGTCCTGTTGATAAACGGGCTGGTTCTTCAGGTGGCCTCTTCTAAAGTCCATTTAACATTTAGAAGGGAAAAACAAAGTATGAGGATAGAAAGTATTGTGGACTTTGGCTTTGGCATTCTTTTAGTCTTTAATCCATTCCTGACCTTCATTGTATATCCCTTACTATTCGGATCATGCATTTTTATTTTGGGGATTATAAAGATTGTAGTTTCTCTGTTGGCAAAGAAAAATAATACCGGGTGGTCGTTCATATTAATCATAGGCATTCTTTCCTGCGTTGCAGCTATCGTGATTATTTATATGCCCTTACATAAGGCAAGTGACATTACAAAAATAATTGGGGTGTTTTGTGTATTAATGGGATTGGTCCTGATTTTGGATTCAATCAGGTTCAGGCAAATGAATAAATTTGTAAATCTGCTTTACTAGATTTTTTACAGGTAACTCAGCCACCATTTATCTCTGTGACTGGATTTATAGCCGTCATACCACTTGCAGATCGGATAAAGGAATAAAACAATTGATATCCAAATAAGGTATACGACACCCAGGCTAAATCCATAACCCTTTAAATTTGACGTATAAGTGATCCAGGTGTTAAACGAAGTCATGTCCGTCCATTGAAATCCGGTCAGAACCGCTGCCATCAAGGCAACTATATGAATGAGGTAGATATGAAGTAAATAATAAAACATGGGAACCCGTCCATATACCGAAATAAATCTTGTAAGACGATTAGATATATTTTCCGTAAGCGAAAGAAAAATAAGCGCGATTCCGTCAGTTAATAGAATGTAATCAAGAGAAGGCGGGTATTTTGTAACATTAATAAAGGAAAGAAAACTGAATATTGCAGACTGCTGTCCTACCCATGGTTTCGGATTCCCATATGCATTAATGCCCCGCAGGATTATAAACAGAATCAGTGAGCAGGATCCGACCATTAGCAGCAGTCTTCTTCTTTTAGCCGCATCGTAACCGCTTGAAAATAATTCTCCCAAACAATAACCTAATGCCATGACTCCGATCCAGGGTAAGATGGGATATGCCATTAAAATATTTTCATGACCAAGAGGAAACATTTTTTGATCATGCAGAAATCCCCAGATAAAACCTATGAAATTATTTTCAGTGAAATGTATATTGTCCAAAAGGTTATGTCCTGCGACTAAAATAATACCAATAATGAGTATGACATTTTTTGGAAGAAAAATAAGTGCAGACAGGCAAATCATGCAAACACCCAGGGTCCAGATAACAGCGAGCAGGATAAATGTAAAATGTATATTAAAAAACCAGGAGAAATTCACAATGGTTAGTTCGAGAAAGATTAACCACAATCCTCTTTTAAATAAGAATATTGACAATTCTTTTTTAGTCTTTCGCTGGCCTGAAATAAAAGCAGAAGTACCCGCTAGTAAAACAAATATAGGCGCACAAAAATGTGTAATCCATCGGGTAAAAAATAACAGAACAGTCGTTTTTTGTAAATCCAGCGGATCATATAAAAATGCATCTGCATTAAAATAATCCCTGGTGTGATCAAGGGCCATAATAATCATAACCAGACCCCTTAAAAGATCAATAGATTTGATCCTGTTGGGTATTAAAGTATTCATTTGTTCGGCTGTTCTGTTTCTGAAGGTAATAAATTCCCTTAACCATGGCGAAATAATGCCTTGCATACAATTCCTGGGTACTGGAATAAGGGTATGAGTATGAACAAATTAAAAATTTCTGGAAGATATTTGAATATTAGAAGTACTGGAGAAATGGGGACTTTCTAAAATCATTGTAATTTTAATACGACTCCCTTTTAACGATTATTCACCTATAAAATAATTTTATGAACTGGAAATTAATCTTTCAGCTTTCTCTCTTCGGACTTGCGATGGGTATTTCCACTGTTTTCTGGATCCCATCTTACGTGGAGCCCTTTTTCTGGCTCGCTATATTTATCATATGTGCTTATTTGATTGCCAGAAATTGTACTGGAAAATTCTTCCTTCACGGACTTTTCGTAAGTCTGGTAAACTGTATATGGGTCACAGGAGCACATGTTCTTTTATTTCATACATATGCGAATAATCATCCAAAGGAAATAGAGCAGATAGCAAATATGTTTCTTCCCAAACATCCAAGGCTTATGATGCTGATTACAGGGCCTTTTGTTGGGTTGATTTCGGGATTGGTTTTAGGTCTTTTTGCTTTTATCGCTTCCAGGATTTGGAAGAGCAGGGTAACTGTTTCTTGATGACGCGGTTCCTACTCTAATGTATTCGTGGATTATGCAAAAAAAACATCCCGCTGTTGCCGGGATGTTTTATCTATGTAGGATTCAGGGAATCTAGTTTTTCAGCATTACTGTATCAAGAGAATGTATTACTCCGTTCGTTGCCTGCTGGTCATGGCTTTGAATTTTAGCGCCATCAACCGTTGCATGACCGTCTTTCACATGTACCAATAGTTCTTTACCATTCACTGTTTTCAGCTTTTCGCCGTCCTTCAGATCTTTAAAGTCTATTTTACCAGCCACTACATGATGATTTAATAAGTCGGTCAGCTTGGTTTTATTTTCCGGCTTTAATAAATTATCCAATACAGTTTTGTCTAGTTTTCCAAATGCAATATCTGTCGGGGCAAAAACTGTAAATGGACCCTTACCACTTAGTATTTGATCCAACCCTGAAGCATGAACACCTTTTTTCAATGTTGTCATGTTCTTTTCCACGTTTACTAACTGCGCAATGTTTGACATTTTGATTTTATTTAACTGCCGATAGAATAACCGGCAGCAGTGTAATGTAGGAGTAAACAAAACTGCTCTGATGTTAATATTTTGCCTATTCATCTAACTGCACATTTTTTACTGTTAAAATAAACTGATGGGGATCTTGTTACTCAAAATATTGATTCTACGACACAAGAAATTTATCATTTAAATTGAATCGGGTATATTTAATAAGTAATTCCAAAAGATGAAAAAAATATTCCTTATTGTTTTTCTATTTTCAAAACTTAGCGGCTTTTCACAATTGCCGGCAGAAAACTATGCTGTCGATTCTGCATCTGTTGAACACCCGGGTGTTCCCAAAGGAGAATTAATAAAACTAAGTTTCGACAGTTCTAAAATATTCCCGGGCACAACACGCGATTACTGGATTTACGTTCCGGCGCAATATAACCCGGACCATCCTGCATGTGTATATATAAACCAGGACGGAATCCAGTGGAATGCACCAACGGTTTTTGACAATCTGATTTCCAGAATGGAAATGCCTGTAACGATTGGCATATTTATTACGCCCGGAATAGTAAAAACATCTGATCCTGCAAATGCGTTAAATCGTTTTAACCGAAGTTTTGAGTACGACGGCCTGGGCGAAGCCTACGCTCGTTTTTTACTGGAAGAAATCCTACCGGATGTAGAAAAGCAGCGTACCAAAGACGGAAGGGACATCCATTTATCAAAAAATGGAAATGACCGGGCAATAGGTGGATCCAGCAGCGGTGCAGTTTGTGCTTTTACGGTAGCCTGGGAAAGGCCGGCCGAATTCTCAAAAGTCTTCTCGGCCATTGGGACCTATATTGGTTTACGTGGAGCTGAACGTTATCCAACACTAATCAGGAAATATGAACCTCGTCCGTTAAAAATATTCTTACAAGATGGCTCCAATGATCTGAATATTTATGCGGGCGATTGGTGGATGGCTAATCAAACGATCGAGCGCGCCCTGATTTTTTCCGGTTATTCCGTGCAACATGTATGGGGTGAAGGCCAGCATAATGGTAAGATGGGTAGTTCGATTTTCCCTGATGCCATGCGATGGTTATGGAAAGATTGGCCGTTGTCAATTAAATCCGGTGCTACTAAAAATCAAATGTTAAGTGATATCTTAATTCCTGGCGAAGAATGGCAATTGGTTGGTCAACATTACAAATTTACAGAAGGCGCCGCGGTGAATGTTAAGGGGGAGGCTTTTTTCCAGGATATTCCAAATTCAAAGACTTATAAAATTGATCTGGACGGAAAACTCAGCGTTTTGAATTTGAATGCAAAGCGGGCAAGTGGAACTTCATTCGGTCCTGATGGTAGGCGCTATACAATTGCAGGTGCTACAGATCAGGTGATTGCCTACGATTCTACAGAAAAGGAAACAATTATTACAGACAGCATTTCAGGCAACGATATAGTGGTTGCCAATAACGGGAATATTTATGTCACTTCACCGGATGGTATTGAAAAGCCAAGCAAAATTTACCTGGTCAGGCCCGGAGGAAGAAAAGAAGTGGTGGATGAAGGTTTGAAATTTGCGAACGGGCTCGTACTATCTCCAGATCAAACACAGTTATATGTTACAGAATCCGCTACTCATTGGGTTTGGATTTATCAGATTCAGGCAGGAGGTAAACTGGTTTTCAAGCAGCATTATGGCTGGCTGCATGTGAAGGATCAGGATGAGAATGCCTGGTCCGACGGACTCCGCTGTGACACTGCTGGAAGAGTTTATGTAACAAGCCGTATGGGCATTCAGATTTTGGATCAGGCCGGTCGAGTCAATGCGATTATACCTATTCCTTCGGGTCAGCCTTCCAACCTTTGCTTTGCAGGTCAGCATTTTGATATCCTGTATCTGACTGCGGGTGATAAAGTTTATCGACGCAAACTCAGAACCCGGGGAGTCAATAATTTTGAAAACCCTTATAAGCCTTCTGTTCCGAGGCTTTAATTAATACATTTTTTTTAGCCATTCCTGTGCAGTTTCTTTTCCTTCGAGGTCGTTCTTAACGACCTGTTTTAGCAGGAGCTTTGCATTTGCTTTATCGCCGGGTTGATCACGATCCATAAGAGTGAGAGCCTGATATAGTAATGCAGGATTTGCATAATCCTGACTATATGTTTCAAGCTCTTTGAACCAGGTCAGGGCCCTATCATATTCTTTTAATTTAAGAGCGGAGAGTCCGGCATATTTTTTTGCAGTAGAATTGGAGGAATCAGAATGAATGATCTTTTCAAAATGCAGAAGGGCCTCAGCCGGCTTTCCAGCGTTATATAAATTACGACCCATTTGAATGCTATCCGTTTTGCCACCCATAGTCACCTCAAGGGTTTGCAGGTTTTCTTTTTCATATTGACTGGCTAATTCCTGAGGAGAAGCAGTATTTGTAAATGTATTAATCCCGAAGATAATACCCGATACCACCGCCGCAGCAGAGATATAATAAATTAATTTTCTGAGTGGGCGGGCGCCAGAAATTTTCTTTACCGGAATCTTGTCTTCAATTGAATCGTCCTGATAAAGTCTTTTAAAATTTTCTTTCTTTTCAGTCTGGGCAACTTCCCTGGAAACAGTCAGGGCACTCAGATAAAAAGCTACTTCTTCAGCGAAAGCTGGGTCAGACTCAATTCTTTTTTCAAATTCTCTTGCCTGGTCGGGGACCAGTTCATTCGTGAAATAACTTTCTATATAGTCTGTGTTGTCCATCTCTTTATTCAACTTTATACAGCTTTCGCAATCTTTCCAGGCAACGAAGCCTGCTTGTTTTTACTACATCTGCAGTTTTATAATTGAGGAGGGACGCGATTTCCTTATCACTATAATTCTCTCCCCAGAACATCAGCAATTGCCGGCACTTTTCTTCCAGTTCTTTCAGTTTTTCTTTTAGCAAATTCCAGTCTGCCTTGTCGATCAGCTTTTGAACTACTGACCGTGCGGTATCGGATAAAAGCATTAATCTGTCTGAAATGGATTCGTGCCGGTGCACGCTATTCTTATTAGTCGTTCTTTTCCGGAGAAGGTCAACACATTTATTATGAAATATCTGGTAGAGGTAAGTTTTAAGGGAGGCCCGGGCTTCAAAATGAGTGTTTCTGATGTTTTCCAGTGCGGCCAGGATGGTATCTGAATAAGCATTAAATGATTCATCCTCCGATAAGGCGTGCTTAGTCATGCCTTCCCGAACGAAATAGGAGAACCGGTTGAATAATTGCTCTTCACTTCTTCTTTTGTCAATCCCACTTTGCCTTAGCTGTTCGATTATTTCCTGGTCTGTATAACGAAAAGAACCAGCGCTGTCCATTATAGTGGGTCTTTCATCCAATTTAAGAAAAATATGGACTAGTTCAACATTTTCTGTTTCCCGCATTCAAAATCTTACGATAAATCATTTACAACACATTCCGGAATCAAGCAATCGACATCCTTACCCTATTCAAGTAGCCAATTATTTAGAACCCTGTGATGAAGCCGTATGGTGAGTGCGAGGAAACTTCGCTGATCCATCCTTCAGATCAAAAATCATTAATCAATTAAACCTTACAAAAATGAAAAAAACCCTATTTGCGCTTTCACTTGGATTCACTTCCATTGTGGCGCTCAGTAACTGCGCATATGCGCAGAATTCTGAAAACCCAGTTGCTTTTAATGACACAAAAATCTTTAAGTCTTCCATTCGCAATTTGGCAGCTCTGGAAAGTCCCGCTTTTATGGGAACATATGTTCCGGATGCAAAAAACATCAATGCCAAAGCCATCAAGGATTTTCAGAGCCGTTTCAACGGAGCCAGCAATACCATGTGGTTTGCTGATGATAATGGCTTTGTATCCTACTTTGTTAAGGATGGATATGGAAACAGAGCTTTTTATGATAAAAAAGGCCGTTGGCAATATTCATTGCTTTTCTATGGTGAAGACAAACTTCCCCGGGATATCAGGTCAATTATCAAATCAACTTATTTTGATTTGGCTATAACCCTGGTTGAAGAAGTACAAACTACAGAAGGCATGGCATATGTTGTTCACCTTGAAGATAAATCAAACATTAAGCTATTAAGAGTGAGCAAAGATGGTGAAATGGAAATCATGCAGGAACTAACAAAGGAATAATAATATATTAACCCTTAGCCCTCTGCAACCAGTTGCCCCCGAAAGGGGGCAACTTTTTTTCGGTCATCGGTCATCGGTCATCGGTCATCGAATAAGTATTACCTTTTCAACAAATTCTATTCAAAATGACCCTGATTATTTTAGGATTGCTGATCATTATTATTGGATTTGTGATCCGACGCCATATGACACCGTTTTCACCTTATTCAGGCTATTTACGTGCGATCGGTCTTGTACTTTTCCTTATTGGGCTTCTTTCCTCTTGTATCGTTCAGATCGGTACGGGGGAAGTGGGTGTTCAGATTCTTTTCGGAAGTGTTCAGAATAATACGCTGCCCAGTGGTTTGCATTTTATCAATCCGCTTATTGATGTGGAGCGTATGGATATTAAAACGCAGAATTACACGATGAGTGCTGTTCGTAATGAAGGTGCAAAAGAAGGTGACGACGCCATCCGGGTTCTTACTTCTGACGGACTGGAAGTCGTAATGGATCTTACTGTTTTATATAAAGTGGTACCATCCCTGGCACCGGATATTTTACGAAGCACTGGTATAGATTATACAGATAAGATTGTACGACCACTTACGCGCACTATGATCCGCGATAACGCTGTATATTATGATGCTGTATCCCTGTACTCTTCCAAACGTGATGAATTCCAGACGCGTATTTTTAATAGTATTGAATCAGATTTTAAAAAAAGAGGATTACTCCTTGAACAGCTCCTGATACGGAATATCACTTTACCCCAGGCAGTAAAAACAAGTATTGAGCAAAAAATTTCGGCAGAACAGGACGCGCAGAAAATGCAATTCGTATTACAGAAAGAAAGACAGGAAGCTGAACGTAAAAGGGTAGAAGCGCAGGGTATTGCGGATTACCAGCATATCATCAGTGAAAGTTTAACCGACCGTCAATTACAATACGAAAGTATAAAAGCACAACTCGAAGTAGCAAAATCGCCAAATGCTAAAGTGATCATTATGGGGAAGGCGGGTACTTCACTTATTTTGGATACCAAATAGAAACTCATAACCCATATCTATAAACACCTTAATGATTTATCAATTTTGCATCACGCAGCCAGTTCTTCATTAATTGTGGCCAGGATTTTATGGATTGAAGATTTGACCTGTATCCCATATTAAAAGCATGATCGGCATGAGCAATTATATGCGCTTCAACGGAAACCTTGGCCGACCGGTATTTTTCCAGTAAGCTGATAACTGTTACAGAACAGCAGCTGTCTTCATTACCTGCGATCAGGAAGGCTGGTGGAGCCCATGATGGAACCTGGTTTGGAATGAATAAGGGTCCGGGATAAATCTGAATGATAAAATCCGGCCTGCCATTCAAACGATCGATAAGATCGGCAGCCTGTGGATTTCCTTCTCCAGCATTGAAAGAAATGGCATCGACCACTTCTCCACCCGCTGAAAAACCGAGCATACCAAGGCGGTTCGTATCGATTTTCCATTCCTTCGCATGGCTCCTTACCAGCCGCATGGCCCGGTATGCATCTTCTGCCGGTTGTTTATCCAATGAATAGGGAGAATTAGGTTCACGTGGTAATCGATATTTCAGAATAATGGCTGTGATACCAAGTTTATTTAAAAATTTAGCGGGATCAATACCTTCAGATTTAAATACCAGGAGTCGAAAACCACCACCCGGACAAATCAGAACTGCAGTTCCATTTGCAATATCGGCAGGTGGGAAAAAAACTGTGATGGAAGGATTATTGATATTTTTTATCCAATAGTCCTTAGCTTCCTCAGCCTCATCTTTCCTGTTTTCAAAACCAGGTGCACCATTTTTCCATAATGGAAGAACAAGCGAATCTGATTGAGCATTAGTTATACTAATGTTGCATACAAGCATGACCGAGATTAGTAAACAGACCTTATTGCTTTTTTTAATCATTCGAAGGGTCAGGTTTTAATTAAATGATGATATTACTTTACAACATATTCATTGTACTCCGGATGTCTTTTTAAATAGATTGCCACAAAAGGACACAATACTTTTGCTTTCATATTGTTTTCCTTTGCCCATTCCAGACCATAATGTGCCAGGGCTGAAGCGATTCCCCTTCCCTCCAGTTTTTTGGGAACTTCTGTGTGCATGAGCCAGATATGCCCGTCATGAAATCGATATTGAAGTACGGCTGTCTCTCCATCCTGATGAACTTCAAATTGTTTGCGTTCAATATTATTGGAAACAGGGATATCCATTATAACTTATTAATAGCCACAATTTAAATATTAATACTGCAAAGGCCACCTGTTCAGAATCTTATAATTAAATCCGTATTAAGTTCCAGCTAATGAAGGCAGAATCAAAGAGTTGTTTGAAAGGTTATGGGAAAGGAGATAAATCAGTTCATATTATCAGATTTGATGTTATCTTCTTGTAAACAAACCTGGAAATAAGGCATATTTAATATTTTGGCCTAAATGACCCCGGTTTTTGGCAGGAGGAAACAATTTGGTAACATTAAATTAATATGGCTTGTGGTAATACGGGACTATTTTGCATGTGTTTAACAATCATTTTCCTTTATGCAACAAGAATTTCAACTTCATTTTCCAATAGTAAACAGGGTTGGAAAGGTTAGAAAATCTCCCTATTCCCTGGTTATTTTACGAGAAGGTTTGTATTCTGTTTCTGTTGACAAATTACCCCTGATTGAATATTATGTCTTTTTCGACAGCCCGGTAAAAGGAGATCAGATGAAATTGAAATTCTTTAAGACTGTTTCAGACGGAAAATGGTATGATAAATCTTATTCTGAGGAAGCTGAATTGAACTCTCCTGAATTCGGAATTCCTGAAATGAACAAGGAAATAAAAGCCGTATTGGATGCACATGATGCGCAAACGGCACAACATAAAAGTTTCACCATTTAATTAATTTTCTATTCTTATTTTCCTGCCCTAAGATTCACGGTTTTGTTATGAAAACCGGAAGTCATATTTTTCAAATTTGCATTTTGGTCTTGCCGATTTATTGTTGATAGTATTTTGATTAATGCCTCTTTTCGACCCGAATATTCACCCGTCAGCAGGCATAGAATCTCCACCATTTTATTTTCAAATGAAACAGCATCCATTCCGGAATATCTGATCCGTAGAAAATCAATAATTCCCAGTTCATTCAGAAGGTCCAGTTTACCAGGCAGGTCCAGATACACAGGCTTTTTCAGATCAACTGGACTAAGAAAATCCGCGAGTAAAGTTCTTTTCAGAGTGGCTAAATAATTTGAATAGATGATTCCCTGGGCATATAAATAAAGTTCAATAAACTTTCTTTTTTTGCCTGGAAGGTTTACCCGGTTGCTGAAAGCATCAAAAAAGCCTTTGAAAAATACAGACATGCATTGAAGTTTGAAACTTTTATCATATTCATTAAATAAACAATACTCAATTTTATTTATGATGCCGTTTGCTTCATCCAGCAAAAATTCAACGGATCTGTCATTAGATATGTTTTGCCTGATCAATTCTTCAAAAACCGGACTTCGTGAAAGAAAACTTGATAGGATATAATTGCTGTAAGCTGCGCTGTTTGAATTTGCAGGTTTAATATTGAAAGTAAGGGTTTCCCCGAAAAAGAATTTCCTTTCTGTAAGGCCCGGATTATTTCTTTCATTCTTAAAAATCTCTGCCAGTTCATCCGTTTTTTCTTTTTGGAAAAAGAAACGGAGTGAGGGATCAAAATCCGGGAATGAAAAAGGAATAATTCCAAAGAGCTGATCAAAAAACGCTAATTTATCGGCATATTTTTTATGACTCTTGAATTCAGAATAAAGAGCCCTTACCTGATTTTCTGAATAACGCTGCATAGTATATTACCCACTGGTTTATTTCAAATATAGCAATCGCAACGTCCCGTTTTTTTACATGCATTTTCAGGTTATCAAATTATTAAGGATTTGTAAACAGAACAATTTATCCTGGATGGACGGCTGTATTCGAATCTGTTAACATTTTGGTCATATTCACGTAACATTCCATTCACAGGACCTAACGTCTTTTGCTACCAAATCAATTCTTAAAACAAGTTTTTATGAGAAGTCGATTCACCAAAACGCTAATCAGAATTTCAGTCTTTATTTTCCTGTTTGTTTTTTTAAATAATACTTCCAAAGCACAGTCCGCTTTAAACAATGATTCCCTATACCGTTCGGGCGCAGAAAATTCCGGACGTATCTGGGGCTATGCTTTTGGCGACTTTGCTTATAAGTCACACGCCGACTCATTGACACGTGGCGGAAGTAACCAATATACAGGTATCCGGCCGGCTACCAGCATGTTTCAGTTCCGGCGTATTTATCTGGGATATGATTATAATATATCCAAAAAATTCTCTGCAGAACTTTTACTTGCAGCAGAAGATAATTTTCCACCAGGGGCACCTCCGGTAGGAAGTGCAGCTGGAACAACTACGACATTTGCTGCAGGTAATTCAACAGGAGACCTGCTTACAAATCAGAAAATGACTTTTTATATCAAAAACATGAATATCCGCTGGAAGGGGATATGGAAAGGAACCGACCTGGTTGTTGGAGAAATGGCAACACCATCTTTTCCTGGAATAACAGAAAAAGTCTGGAGCTACAGATCCATAGAAAGAACAATTTCTGATATCCGCCGTACTCCTTCTTATGACTTTGGCGCTGCACTGCAGGGAGTATTTGACCCCGAAACAAAAAACTTTGGTTATAATATCCTGGTTGCAAACGGGACCAGTGATAAACCGGATTATACGCCTTTCAAATGGTTTTATGGGGATGTGTATGGATACTTTGCTCATAAGCATATAGTAGTTGATCTATATGCTGATTACCAAAGGCTCAACTGGATATCCACCTGGCATCATTCACGTCAGATGTTCAAAGGTTTTATAGCCTGGAACAGTTCAGCTACAGATAAAAGCATGAATCCGGGCTCAGGATATACCATCGGTATCGAAGGATTTGTTAACAACCTGCAGAACGACAATTTTCAAACCTTTACTGCAGGTGGTACCGATACGATAAGTACCGCACCGACCGGAATATCATTTTATATTCATGGGGACATTATCAAGAACAAACTGAGATTCTTTATAAGGTATGATATGTACAATCCCAACAATCAGGTAAACACCAATTTATCTACCAAATACGCGGGAAATACCAGCAACTATAACGACAACTCTTACCACACGGCATACAATTATAATGCAGTAACCCCATCTGTTACTTATACAACGACCGGCGACCAGACATATAAACAATCATTTTTTACTGCAGGTTTGGACTTTAAACCGTCAAACCGGGTGCATTTTATGCCCAATTTCTGGTACAACAGTTATTCTTCACAATTAGTATCTAATGTGGATCATGATATGGTCTGGAGACTCACGTTCTTCTTTTCTTTTGGTAAAAATTATGACAATGGAGGTTTTTAGAAATTCTAACTACAAAATAAACAACAAAACATGAAAAAGTTTTTGAAGACCTTTAAACAAAGCCTTGCCGCCGCTGCTTTGGTAATAATAGCCATGGCAGGAATTCTTACAAAAGCAAAAGCGCAAGCTGATGATAAAACCATCCTGGGTGCAGGCAGTTCATTCATCAATCCTCTGTATTCTAAAATTTTTGCAGATTACAATCAGAAAACAGGCATCCAGGTAAACTATCAGAGTATTGGTTCCGGTGGAGGTATTTTGCAATTGACCAATAAAACAATTGACTTTGGCGCATCTGACGGTCCGTTAAATGATGAACAGACAACAAAAATCGGTGTTCCGGTATTACATATTCCGCAGGCTTCGGGTGCAGTTGTGATAACATATAATCTGCCCGGAAATAATAACCTGATTAATCTTACACCGGATATCATTGCCGATATTTTCCTGGGAAATATTAAAACCTGGAATGATCCAAGAATTATTTCTATCAATAAAGGGGTTGACATACCTGCATTCCCGATCCTGGTTGCGCATCGTTCAGATGGCAGCGGAACTACTAATATTTTTACCAACTATCTATCCAAGGTAAGTCCCGATTGGAAAACGAAAGTCGGAAGTGGAGGAGCGGTAAACTGGCCCGCAGGTTTGGGTGGAAAAGGAAGTGAAGGTGTATCCGGACTCGTAAAACAAACTCCCGGCGCCATTGGATATGTAGAACTTATTTATGCATTGCAGAATAAGCTGGACTATGCCAAAATCAAAAACAAAAAAGGTAAATTCATTGTACCTTCCATTGCATCAGTAACTTCAGCCGGAAATGTTAAACTACCGGATGATTCAAAAATTTTTATTACAGATACGGATGCACCAGATGGATATCCAATCAGTGGTTTTACATGGGCTTTGATTTACAAGGAACAAAACTATAATGGCCGTTCTATGGACCGGGCAACTAAACTCATGAAATTAATGTGGTGGAATATTCACGAGGGACAACAATTTGCAGAACCACTTAACTATTCACCTTTATCTAAAGAAGCCTTGAAAGTAGCAGAGAAAATTTTGAAATCAGCCACATACAATGGCAAGTCGATTTTATAAAATTGTCAATTGTTAATTGTTAATTGTTAATGATATTAGTTAGCATTAATAAATAACAATTAACAATTAACAATTGAGTAAAGTATGGACGATATAAAGATTGTCAGAAAGGGTAAGAATTCAAACGGCCAGATAAGGGCAGAATCGCTTTTTAAGCGGTCGCTTGTAGTTATTGGTGCAGCAATGGTTATCCTGGTGTTCGGAATACTTCTTACACTCATTATAGAGTCAATACCTTCTATCAAATCTTTGGGGTTAAAATATCTTTGGGGTAAAACCTGGGACCCGGTCAACAATGTATATGGAGCCGCACCTTTTTTATTGGGCACCGTGCTCACGTCTTTTCTTGCTTTAATAATTTCGATACCATTTTCCTTTGCAATTGCTGTTTACCTGGGGGAATACAATCCTAAAGGATGGCTTTCGAATTTTTTAAAAAATACAGTTGAATTGATTGCAGCCGTTCCGTCTGTGATATATGGATTCTGGGGACTCCTGGTTCTTGTGCCGCTGGTTCGTTCCATGGAGCTTAAGCTGGGCATTTTGCCTTATGGAATAGGTATTTTTACTGCATCGCTGATTCTGGCTATCATGATCATTCCTTACGCAGCTTCTCTTGGACGCGAAATGATACGCCTTGTTCCTTCCCCCCTGAAAGAAGCAGCTTACTCCTTAGGAGCAACCCGCTATGAAGTGCTTAAAAATGTTATTCTGCCATATACCAAATCGGGATTGTTTGCAGGTATTTTACTTTCACTGGGAAGAGCATTGGGAGAAACCATGGCCGTTACCATGGTGATCGGGAATACCAGCTTGATACCAACAAATATTTTCGCACCGGGAAATACAATGGCAAGTGTGATTGCCAATGAATTTACGGAAGCAGATCATGCGGTATATTTATCGGCACTGATTGAATTGGGACTTGTTTTATTTCTCGTTACAGTTGTAATCAATATGATAGGGAAACGAATTATTAAGAGGTTTACAAACGAATAAAATATGGATGTAAACGTAAAATACAGGGTGGCGAAAAGTAAAGGGATGCAGTGGCTGATTGTCTTTTTAGCTTTTCTGATCACAGTACCGCTGATTTTCATTATCCTTTACATTTTCAGAGAAGGAGTTACAAAAATCAACTGGACCTTTCTCACAAAAATCCCAAAACCTGTTGGCGAATCCGGCGGTGGAATTGTAAATGCCCTGATCGGATCCATATTGATTGTGATCACAGCAGCTGTTATGGCGATTCCGCTCGGCATCATGTGTGGTATTTATTTGAGCGAAAATAAAACCAGCCGGCTTTCCTACTGGAGTCGCTTATCAGTTGATGTTTTGCAGGGTGTTCCTTCGATCGTTACTGGAATCGTGGTTTATTTCTGGGTCGTAAAGCCAATTGGCACTTTCTCTGCTTTTTCTGGAAGCATTGCCCTTGCCATTATGATGTTACCCATCCTGATCCGTTCCACGGAAGAAACCCTGAAATTGATTCCGTTTTCCTTAAAAGAAGCCGGACTTGCACTTGGACTACCTTATCATAAAGTGATACTGAGAGTGATCCTTCCCTGTGGTATTAGCGGTATTCTTTCCGGCATCATGTTATCAATAGCGCGTATTGCCGGAGAAACGGCTCCTCTTTTATTTACGGCATTTGGGAACCCTTTTCTAAGTACAAATCTGGGTAAGCCTATGCAAAGTCTTCCTTTAATGATTTTCAATTATGCTACGAGTCCTTATGATGACTGGCACGATATGGCCTGGGGTGCAGCATTGATTTTATTATTTACAGTATTGTTATTAAATATTATTACCAAGCTGACAACAAAACGATGGAACGTACAATTATAAAAAGCCGGAAATTCAATGCTTACTTCGGAACCAACCATGTGGTGAAGAATGTTAATATTGATATTCCCAAAAACAATATCGTTGCAGTGATGGGTCCATCCGGTTGTGGAAAAACGACATACCTGCGTTGCATCAACCGAATGCATGAACTGATCCTGGGTGCAACCTGTAATGGAGAAATGATCCTGAACAATGAGAATGTGTATGAAATGCATCCCATATTCGTACGACTGAAAATCGGAATGGTATTTCAAAGGCCCAATCCGTTTCCCAACCTTAGTATTTATGATAATGTCATAGCAGGATATAAACTGAATGGCATGAAACTTCCCAAAGCTGAAAGAGATCAGAAGGTAGAGGAATCTCTTTCCAAGGCTGCATTATGGAATGAAGTAAAAGATTCGCTACATAAAAAAGGTACTTTTCTTTCCGGCGGCCAGCAACAAAGGTTGTGTATAGCGCGTGCCATTGCCATGGAGCCAGAAGTATTATTGCTGGATGAACCTACTTCTGCCCTGGATCCGATATCTACTTCCAGTATAGAAGAGCTGCTCCATGATCTGAAAAAAAATTACACTCTTGTAATTGTTACACATAACATGCAGCAGGCAGCGAGAGTAAGTGATAAAACGGCTTTTTTTTATTTGGGAGAACTGGTTGAATATGACAATACCAAACTGATGTTTACAAACCCACAGGACAAGCGTACCCAGAATTATATAACCGGAAGATTTAGTTAGGTCTACCTTTAATCAAGATATTTTTATGTCACAATTAGAAATAGAACTTAAGGAGTTAAAAAAGGAAGTGATCAATATGTGGAGCCTCGTGCATTCACAACTGGTCAAATCGAATATTGCGATGGTCAACTTTGATAAAAACCTTGCACGCGAAGTTGTTTCAAGAGAAAAAAGAGTGAATGGTTCGGAGTTAAAAATAGATCGTGACTGTGAAAATATATTTGCCCTTCTTACTCCGGTGGCTGTTGATCTTCGTTTTGTGCTGGCCGTTCTGAAAATCAATTCCAACCTGGAACGTATCGGGGATATTGCGGAAGGTGTGGCTAAATATATTCTGAGTGCAGATAAGCCATTTAATCCTGAACTCTTAAAGATGACTGAAACAATTGCAATGTATGATGAAGCCATCAACATGCTTGAAGATACACTTACCGCATTTGAGAATGAAGATACAAGTTTGGCGAGAGGTGTATTTCAGAAAGATGAATTTCTGGACAGGATCAATATTGAATCAACCACTACGACAGTCAAATACCTTGAAAAATATCCCGAGGACTGCTATCAGTCTTTAATTAATTTATCTATTATCAGGAGATTGGAAAGAGTGGGTGACCAGTCAAAAAATATTGCAGAAGAAACCATTTTTTATGTGGAAGCCAAGGTACTGAAACATAAACAAGATGAATAACCATAAGCACTATCCATTCTAAGGCCATTCCCCGGAATGGCTTTTTTGTGTCCGTAATTTTTTACAGATTGTTTTTGATTACCATTTACTTTTGTAATAATAGTTGTGGATCGGCCACTTATTAAAACAATGATCGTGGTAAAAAATTCCTTTCAGGCAATTTTAGGATTATCCTTTTTTCTTTTCTTTTCTCTTACAGCAAAGGCTCAATGGGATCTGGGCTTGCAGGGAGGGATTAGTATTCCAAATCTTTCGGCGGGAGGTTCAGACAATAACCCGCTTAACACCGGATATAGTTCCAGGCTTGGCCCTGAATTTTCGATTTTTGGGGAATATCATGTCAGCAGTTTATTTTCTCTTGTGCCCAAAGTTGAATATTCAGCACAGGGCGGCAAGAAGGATGGATTACAGGCCATGCCCACACCTGCGGAACTTGCACAATATTTCGAACAACAGGGAATGCAAGTACCAACCTATCTATATGCAAATTTCAAAAGTGAAGCCAAACTTGACTATCTGTTGATTCCTATTCTGGCTAAATTGGGATGGTACCTGGATGCACAAAAAAAATTCCGTATCACCGTTGCAGCTGGACCCTATATTGGATTCCTGTTATCTGCAAAACAAGTAACGAGTGGCAATAGTTATATTTATTTAGATCCGTCTGGGAAAGATACACTGCCTGTAGGTTCTCAATCCTTTGACAAGACAACGGATATAAAGAATCAGCTGAATACGACAAATTTTGGTGTAGATGGAAGTGTCGGAATTGAATTTTTACTTGGAGCCAGTCATCACGATAAAATATTTTTTGAAGCAGGTGGAAATTATGGATTTCTCAATATTCAGAAAGGAACCGCCAATGGTAAAAACAATACCGGAGCTGCAACGCTGATGTTGGGATATGCCTATAAACTGGAAAAATAAGAAGGAAGAGTATTAGTTTTTCATCTCCGCATTTTTTGCAACATTCTTAGGATCCTTCAGGAATATTTGTTTGCATTCATCCGAACAAAAGCCATATACCTTACCATTATAATGAACCGTGTCTTCGATACCGGCTGTAACTGGCATGCCACAGGAAGGATCCTTTTTATTGTCCACCATATCTTTCGTAAACTTTTTTCTTGCTGAATCAGATTTTTGTACTTCCACAGATATCGTTACCGGATTTGGTTTCTGATCGCAAGAGATAAAAATTCCGGGTAATGTCAATAGACCCGACAAGAAAATGTAAAAACATTTATTTGAAAGAATGGAATTATCCGGTTTCATTCGGGTGCTTATTGAAATGTAAAATTACTTCTTTAAGTCTAAAGCTTTAAGCCTTGAGCTTTACGCCTTCAGCCTTCTGTGCTGCTTCCCACCCGATCATTGCGGATTTGCGGTCAATGCCCCAGTGATATCCTCCCAGATTTCCAGAAGATGTTATGACCCGGTGACAAGGGATCAGGAATGCGATGGGATTATTTCCAATAGCTGTACCTACTGCCCGGGAAGCGTTAGCATCGCCGATTTCATTTGCGATGTTTAGATAAGATTTTAAAGAACCCATCGGGATATGTAACAGGGCATTCCATACTTTGATCTGAAATGCCGTTCCTTTCAAGTGTAATTTTATACGGTTCAGATCCGACCAGTCGTCACAAAACAATTTAAGTGCCTGTTGCTGGTGTAAATCTGTTTTCTGTTCCAGGGCAGATGCAGGGAAACGGTTAATAATTTCTGATTCCGGTGATTGTGTGTTTTCCTGAATAAAAGAGATATGACAAATTCCTTTATCTGTGGATGCGATCAATATATCACCAAAAATAGTTTCGGCATGACTATAATTAATATGCAGGTTTTTTCCCCCATGTTGGTAGTCGCCGGGTGTCATTCCCTCTATCTGGATAAATAAATCATGGAGACGGCTGGTACCGGATAATCCAGTTTCAAAGCTAACCGTAGCCAGAGTATTCTGGTCATGTAGAAGTTGTTTAGCATATTCTATACTGGTGAACTGCAGGAATTTTTTAGGGCTTACCCCTGCCCATTCCTTAAATAAACGTTGAAAATGAAATGGGCTGAGATGAACCTGCTGGGCGATTTCATCCAGGTCGGGCTGATCCCTGAAATTTTCACGGATAAATCGGATTGCCTGTTCAATACGATGATAATCTTGCATACCCAAAAGTAAATGGCGAAGAGGGAAGAGACAACCCGGAAATTGCTATTATTTAGTCTGTCCGGGAAACTTTAGTCCGTCCGGGAAACGTTCTTAAAATCCTTTGAAATCCTGGCGGACATGTTACCTGTAGTATCGAAGAGCTGGTTAATTCTCTTCTCTTTCATATTTACCTTGAAATTGCAGAGATATTTTGTTTTATCTTCAAAATAAATCACTTCCAGCACATTAAATTTTACGCGGGAAGTATCTATCCTGGGTTGATGATTCAGATAGAGACTCATGGCGGCTTTCAGGTTTTCCTGCACATCTTCATTACTCATTTTTTTTACACAGGAAGAGACAATTATCCCGCATAGCATAGATGTAAATACAATCCGTATTAATTTAATCATAATCGCAAAATAAATAAAATTGAAAAAGGGAGATAAGATTTTTGAAAATAGACTGTATAATATGTTCATTTAACACATAAGTAATTACTTTGGTACTCTATAATTATAGTCGGTTAATAAACTACAATTAAAAGTTAAAAAAAAATTAGGTCAGCATTTTAGAAATCTTAAATTTGGTTATAATTTCTCATCGTTAAACCAAAAGACGAATTGCTTATGCCAACTAAATTTAAACTCCTGGCGGGGCTGAACACCGCATTCCTTCTTTTCCTCAGCTTAAGTCTTTTCGCTCAAACATCTATTACTGGCCGCGTTTTAGCTAGCGCAGACAAGAAACCAGTGGTTGGAGCAACTGTACAGGTAAAGGGAGGCAAGTCAGCCACTTTAACCGGATCGGATGGAACTTTTACTATTAACTCATCTCAAAAAGTGAGTGCACTGGTAATTACCATTGTAGGTTTTGAGTCGGTCACTGTACCGGTAAATGGTACCAATGTCGGAGACATCATGCTCTCCATTTCTGCTACATCTCTGAATGATGTAGTCGTTACAGGGTACACGGCTCAAAAGAAAAAGGACATTACGGGAGCAGTTGCCGTAGTGGATATTAAGAACATGAAAGAAGTACCGGGAACCAGCACGGAAGCCTTACTGCAAGGGCAGGCTGCCGGGGTAACGGTTGTTAATTCAGGTTCTCCGGGTGGAGGAAGTAATATCCACATCAGGGGTATTACCTCGATCGGAAATGTTGATCCCCTCGTAATTGTCGATGGTGTACAAAGCAGCATGCACGACCTGAACATGAGTGATATTGAAAGCATACAGGTTCTTAAAGATGCTGGTGCCGTAGCCATTTATGGTATCCAGGGTTCTAATGGAGTTGTTATTATTACAACCAAAAGAGGGCATGGTAAAGCTACCATCAGTTACGATGGATTCTATGGTTCACAACAACCGCTGAAGGACGGATTTAAACTTTCTGGAAGCCAGACTTATGCCGACGCACTTTGGCTTCAGTCCTATAATGCTGGTCAGATACCGGGAAATACCTGGTTTGGAAAGGGTGGTGCGGCTTATGCTCCTCCAACACTTCCTACTTATCTGACACCTCTGCCTTACAGCAATGCTACGGGAACGCCTAATCCTTTATATTCGGCATTGCAGAATCCCGCAACTTATAATATACCAAAAAACCAGATCACCAAGACCGCTTTAGTCGGCACAGACTGGTTCCATGAAATATTTAAACCGGCACCCTGGACGCAGCATACTCTTTCTGCCAGTGCAGCCACTGACCGGTCCTCATACTATTTTTCCTTCTCTTATCTGGACCAGCAGGGAACGCTTATAGATACTTATTTGAAAAGATATAGCTTACGTGCCAATACAGTTTTCAATGTAAAGGACCATGTAAGGATCGGGGAAAATGCCTATATTTTCTACAAGCAAAATCCATATTTTGCTAATCAGAATGAAGGCAATCCAATTTCACTGTCTTATCGGATTCCACCGCTTATTCCAGTTTATGATGTCGCAGGAAATTATGCCGGTACGCACTCTTTTACGATCAATAACTCAGGAAACCCCGTCGCTGACCAACAACGTTCAGCAAATAACATGGGCAACGACGTACAGATTACTGGAAACGCATTTGCTGATGTTGATTTTGCGAAACACTTTGATATAAAAACAAGCATAGGCGGTACCTATGATAATGGATATTACTATTATTTTGGTTACACCCCTTATGAAAACGCAGAAGGTAGCACTGCCCAGAATAATTTTACAGAAGGGGCCTACTATAATACAACCTTTGTCTGGACAAATACACTGACCTACAACCAGAACTTTGGAGATCTGGCTGTGAAAGCTCTGATTGGTACCGAATCCAAACAATTTTATTCAAGAGGTATGCAGGGATCCAGCGGAGGCTATTTTTCAACGAATCCAGATTATTGGACACTTAGTACAGGTAATCCAGGAATCCAGGCCGTTACAACTGCAACGTACGCTACTGCGGGAATTCTTCCTCAGCAAAGCACATTATATTCCCAATTTGGAAGAGTTGATCTCGACTGGCAGGACAAGTACCTCCTTAGTGGTACCATACGTCGGGACCAGTCTTCCATTTTCGCGCCTGGTCATCAGACAAGCACATTCCCTTCTATTTCTGCAGGTTGGAGAATTTCTCAGGAAGATTTCCTGAAAAATACCACCTGGTTAAAAGACCTGAAATTAAGGGGCAGCTGGGGTAAATCAGGTAATCTCTCCAACACCCCAACTACAAATGCCTATAATACATCCGGAAGTAATGCATTTAACTCGTGGTATGACATTAATGGAACTTCAACAAGTTCTCAACAGGGATTTTATGCAGCCACTCTTGGTAACGTATTCACTACCTGGGAAAATGATATCCTTTCCGACGTAGGCGTAGACGCTACAATCGACCATTTTACTTTAACAGCTGACTGGTTCAATAAGAAAGTGAGTGGTCTTTTATTCCAGGAAACTCTTCCAGCTACAGCAGGTGGTGCCTCAGCCCCATATGTAAATTTCGGAGATATCCAAAGTACAGGATTTGATTTCTCACTTGGATATCATGACCAGGTTAGCAAAGATTTTAATTTTGATTTGACATTAACAGGGACACATTATGTAAGCAAAGTACTTAGTTTGCCCGCCGGACTTGCATATTATTCTGTAGGTAATGCCGGGTCAGGTCGTATAGGAAATTTTTCAAGAATGCAACCAGGTCAGGCAGTAGGAGCATTTTTTGGATATAAAGTGATCGGATATTTCAAAGATGCAGCGGATGTTGCCGCATCTCCAACCCAGTCTGGAGCTGCACCGGGTGCGTTTAAATTCGCGGATATTAATGGCGATAAAACAATAGACGTTAACGACAGAACCTATATTGGTAACCCCAATCCAAAATTTACTTATGGATTTAATATCGCTGCAACCTGGAAGCAATTAGATTTTTCTGCTTTCTTCTATGGATCTTATGGCAACGATGTATTTAATTATGTGAAATACTGGATTGATTTTCCACAGGTATTTGAAGGTGCAGTCAGTGCTGACCTGATTACCAACTCATGGTCACCGACTAACCTGAATCCAAAGTATCCACAGATCACATCTGTAAGTTCATTTAGTAATACTACACAGGTAAATTCCTGGTACGTTGAAAATGGTTCCTATCTGAGATTGAAAGCGCTGAATATTGGTTATACGTTAGCTCCTTCAATCCTTCATAAAGCGGGAATTGACAGACTGAGGATTTATGTTTCGGGAGCAAATCTGTTTACAATCACGAAATATACCGGATTGGATCCGGAGTTACAGGGTTCTAACCTCAATGATCAGACCAATATTGGAATTGATCTTGGGAACTATCCTGCTAATCAGAAAACTTATATTGTGGGCGTAAATCTTACTTTTTAAGCAACCAAACTGACAAATTAAACGAACTATTATTCATGAGCCTTAAACTTTATAATAAATTTCCGCTATATGAAAAGGATAAAATTTAATAAATTACTAATTCCAGGTGGCCTTGCCCTGATAGCTTTGCTGCTTGCGTGTGGAAAAAACTTTCTTAATAAACCACCCCTTGGTGTATTGAGCCCTCAGATTCTTGCCACTAAGACTGGAGTACAGGGAATTTTGATTGGGGCATATTCAGCGATTTCCGGAGAAGGAACATCACAGGGCGGAGCATGGGGTTCTGCAGCTGATAACTGGACCTACGGAAGTGTTTGTGCCGATGACGCCTATAAAGGATCCACATCTTCGGATCAGGGTGATATTGTTAACCTGCAGCAATGGCTTGCCGTAACCAATAATCCCTATCTCGGACAGAAATGGGCAGCTAATTATGATGGGATTCAACGAGCCAACGATGTTATCCGTACAATGAGAATAGCTCCTGGCCTATTACCCGCTGATACAGTTGAATTCAAGGCTGAAGCTTTATTTATCCGCGGATTTCTACATTTCGAATTAAGGAAGATGTTCCAGTACCCTCCTTATGTTGATGAAAACATAACAGTTTCAAACAGCAACCTTAATGTACCAAATAATAATGCCGGAGGTTATATAGAAATATGGCCAAATATTGAAGCGGATTTTTCATATGCCATGGCAAACCTGCCTGCAATACAAACTTATAAAGGACAGGCAAATAAATGGGCTGCACAGGCATTTCTTGCCAAAGTTTATATGTTTGAAGGTAAATATGCACAAGCACAACCACTGCTAGACCAGCTAATTACCGCTGGTGTCACTGCTTCCGGTACACCCTATGCACTTCAACCGAACTACGCACAGAATTATAATCCGGATCCGGGCGCCAAGAATAGTTCAGAATCCGTGTTTGCAGTTCAAATATCAGTAAACGATGGATCAGGTCCTGGAGGTGGAAAAGCTTTCGGGGACAACCTGAACTTCCCTTATGGTGGTGGTCCTGGTGCCTGCTGTGGATTTGATAATCCTTCACAGGATGTTGCTGATGCCTATAAGACCGATGCTCTTGGTCTTCCTTTACCAATTGCTACTTTTAACCTGGCTCCTCATGTCAGCGATCAGACACCTGGCGCTTATGTAGGTAACCTGGATCCGAGGATTGATATAACTGTAGGAAGAAAGGGAATTCCTTACCTGGACTGGGGCCTAAATCCAGGTGATTCCTGGATTCGCAGCCCGGGTGATGACGGTCATTTCAGTCCTAAAAAGAATGTATATGCGAAAGCAGTTCAGGGAACTTTGTCTGATGCATCCAGTAACTGGGCGAATGTTGAGCTTCCTGCTGTAAACGTCAACCTGATACGTTTCTCTGATGTTTTATTATGGGATGCAGAGTGTGCTGCAGTAGCCGGAAATCTGGCATTAGCACAAACTGATGTGAATATTGTTCGGGCAAGAGCAGCTAATACATTGGGTTGGGTTTACTTAAATGGAGCATTTGATCCAGGTTCTTATACTTATAAGGGGGGAACAATACCAGCTGATCAATATAAAGTAGCTCCATATCCTGCAGGATATTTTTCTTCCGGAACGATTGCAATGAATGCAATTATCATGGAGAGAAGGATGGAACTTGCAGAAGAAGGACATCGCTTCTTTGATCTGCAGAGATGGCAGATAGCTGGCAATCCGCTTCTTCCTGCTAATTATATGACAACCACTTTGAATGCTTATGCTGTGATCGAAGCACCGCTTCATCCGGCTCAGTTTCAGATCGCTGGCGTTCCTATTACCTTTACCACAGGAAAAGCAGAATATTTCCCGATACCTCAAGGTCAGATCGATGCTGAAAATTCAGGAGGAAAAATTAATTTAAAACAGATTCATGGTTATTAATAACTAAAGATTCTTAAAGAACAAGATTAAGAGGTAGGGTTCAAAAGCCCTGCCTCTTTTTATTAAGCCCAACAATTACTATACGTTAACGGATGATGCGTCCGTTTTTTTCATACATTGAATTGGTGAATATTCTCTTATGCGATCTTCTACCAGATTAGTGGCCGGATTCTTTTTGTTGAGCGGCGTATTTATAATTGTTTCCTGCACCCATAAGAAAACTTTATTTGAAGAGATATCTTCAACAAAATCAGGCATCCATTTTAACAATGAGATTATTGAAAACGATTCCATCAATCCTCTCGATCTGACCAATATTTATAATGGAGGAGGTGTGGGTATCGGTGATTTTAACCGGGATGGCCTGCCCGATATTTATTTTACAGGTAATACAGTTTCAAATAAATTATATCTCAATAAAGGGGATTTTAAATTTGATGACATCACTTCAACCGCTGGTGTTGGTGGAGAAGGTAAATGGTGCCGGGGTGTCGCTGTAGTTGATATTAATAATGATGGTTGGCCGGATATTTATGTTTGTGCTACCATCAGGAACAACCCGGAACAACGAAGAAATCTTCTCTACATCAATCAGGGCCTGGACAAAAACGGTATCCCACATTTTAAGGAGATGGCCAGGGAATATGGCCTGGGAGATACCCTCTATTCCACCATGGCAGCATTCTTTGATTATGACAATGATGGAGACCTGGATATGTATCTGGTCGTAAATAATATTCCAAAAGGATATAATGCCAATGTTTTCAAACCCATTGTCACAGATGGATCCTTCCCCAGTACTGGCAGGCTATATCGCAATGACTGGAATGATTCCCTGAAACACCCGGTATTTACCGATGTTTCGAAACAGGCAGGAATTACTATAGAAGGGTTTGGTCATGATGTCACTATTACAGATATTAATAAGGACGGATGGAAAGATATTTACGTTAGTAATGATTTTCTGGGTGATGATATTCTGTATATCAATAATCACGATGGTACATTCACGGATAAAGTCAAAACCTATTTCAAACACACTTCTGCCAACGGCATGGGTCAGGATATTGAAGATATCAATAATGATGGCCTTGCGGATGTTGTTGAACTGGATATGGATCCACCGGATAACTACCGTAAAAAACTATTTCAGAACAGCAATAACTACAGAACGTATCAGAACACCGAATATTTCGGTTACCAGTACCAGTATGCCCGAAATAGCCTACAGCTTAACCAGGGACCGCGCATAAACTCAAATGATTCCATAGGTGATCCTATATTTAGTGAGATAGGTTATTATTGCGGTATCGAGGCTACTGACTGGAGCTGGACCCCACTGGTGGCTGATTTTGATAATGATGGTTACAGAGATATCATTGTTACAAACGGATATCCTAAGGATGTAAATGACCATGATTTTATCAATTTCAGAACCCAGGCCACTAACCTCGCGTCCAAGAAAATGATTTTAAGTCAAATTCCGCAGATAAAGATTCACAGCTTTGCTTTTAGGAATAACAGTGACCTGACTTTTACCAATGTGTCCGATGATTGGGGACTGATGGCCCCTTCGTTTTCTAACGGTGCCGCTTATGCGGATCTTGATAACGATGGTGACCTTGACCTCATAGTAAATAATATTGATGACGAAGCGCATGTCTATCGGAATATGTCAAGGGAAAGGGATCCGGATAATCATCATTACCTGCAAATTCAATTTGCCGGAGACAGTCTCAACAAAAACGGTTTCGGCGCCTGGGCGGAGTTGCATTACGACAAAGGCAAACAGCAGGTATATGAAAACACTCCATACCGTGGTTACCTTTCAACCATCCAGGATATCGCTCATTTTGGTCTTGGAAACAAATCAATTGTGGACTCGGTCATAATCAAATGGCCAAATGGAAAAATGCAGCTGATGTTAAATGTGAAGGCAAACCAACTATTGAAAGTCAACATCAAAAATGCGGACCTGAAATATTCATTTGAAAAAGAAAGACTCGCTTCCAATTCGCTGTTTAAAGATATTACGGATTCAGTTGGAATTCATTTCCAGCAGGAAGAACGGGATTATATTGATTTTAATATTCAAAAATTACTGCCACATAAATTTTCCGAATACGGACCTTCGATTGCTGTTGGTGATATTGATGGAAACGGATTGGAAGACATGATCGTTGGGGGATCTGCATTTCATAGCGCTCAATTGTTTTTGCAACAACCTGGTGGACGCTTCATACAAAAAGCGCTTTTGCCCGATGGAGTGATCAAAAATAAATTAGCCGATGACCTGCAGGTATTATTGTTCGATGCGGATGGAGACGGAGATCTTGATCTTTATGTTGCAGCCGGAGGCTATGAAAACGAACATAATGATCCGGCATACCAGGACCAATTTTATATCAACGACGGCAAGGGCAATTTTAAACTTGACACATCAGCACTTCCAAAGAATTTCACCAGCAAGTTTTGTGTCCGCGCGGCGGATTTTAATCACGACGGTAAATTGGATTTATTTATTTCAGGTCGCGTAGATCCGGGAAATTATCCTAAGCCTGTCTCTAGTTTTATTTACAGAAATGATTCCAAAGACGGTCACATCAAATTTACAGATGTAACATCGGCAATCGCAAAAGATCTGATCAATATTGGCATGGTTTGCGACGCTGTTTGGACGGACTATGACAACGACGGATGGCCGGACCTTGTCCTGGCAGGTGAATGGATGCCCGTCACTTTTCTTAGGAATGATCATGGTGTTTTTAAGAATGCTACTGCAAGTACTGGCATCGGTAATCAGCTCGGATGGTGGAACAGCATTGCTGCAGGCGATTTTGACAACGATGGCAGGATTGATTATGTTGTAGGTAATCTTGGACGAAATTCCTTTTATCGTGCCAGTGATGAATATCCCATGCGGGTATATGCGAAAGATTTTGATAAGAACGGCATTTTCGATATGATACCTTCATTATATCTGCCTGATGTGAATGGGGAAATGAAGGAATTCCCGGCGCAGGGGCGTGATGACCTGCTCAAACAGATCAATGCTATGAGAAAAAAATTTCCGACTTATAAATCGTATGCATTAGCGGAAATGAATCAGGTGCTTACAGAAGATGAACGCAAGGATGCTTTAATTCTTTCAGCCAATAATTTGCAGACCTGCCTTTTCCACAACGAAGGAAATGGGAAATTCACTATGATCCCTTTACCCGCCCAGGCACAATTTTCGGCCATCAATGGCATGGTGGCTGAAGATTTTGACGGTGACGGTAACCTTGATCTGGTGATGAATGCTAACGATTATGGTACAGAACCCAACGTTGGTCGTTATGATGCATTAAACGGACTTTATCTCAAAGGTGATGGCAAAGGGAATTTCATTCCCTGGCCTATCCTGCAAAGCGGCATATTTATTCCGGGTAATGGAAAGGCCCTTGTAAAACTGCAAAGTGCCAGTGGTAAATGTTTATTGGCCGCAGGCCAGAACAGAGGACCACTCAAGGTTTTTGAACTGAAAAAAGATATAAAGACGATACGTCTCGGACCTTCAGATGTAAGTGCTTTAATAAAATATAAAAACGGAGTAACACGCAAACAGGAGATTTACTACGGATCTTCATTCCTTTCTGAATCGGGTCGTTTTTTAAACCTGGACAAGAATGTTGTTAGTCTTGAAATTGTCGATGTAAATGGTAATACCCGCAAAATGCAGATTCAGTAGAGGGTTATAGATAATAGTATTAATTTGTTATAGTCAGCCAACCCAAACAATCACATACAGCGTACTAAATGAAATACTGCTAATATGATAAAATAAGATTGGGTTGAAAGGATTCGCAAATAATATTGACTTCGCTGCATTTCTATTTTTATTTATCATTTCCATTGGTTGTAAAAATTATCATAGGAATAGCGAGCATCCTGAAATTACCGATGATGATATACAGAAAGGTGAATCGTTAGCCACTATATATTGTCAGGGGTGCCACAGTCTCCCCGATCCTTCCCTGCTTGATTCAAAACACTGGGAGAAGGATGCATTACCTTATATGGGACCTCGTGTTGGTATATTTAATCACGGTTTTGAAATATATCCTTCGAGTAGAAATGATAAGTATCTGAGTAAGGATTTTTACCCTTCTAAACCTCTACTCAGCCCTGTGGAATGGCAATACCTGATGGATTATTATATCGCCACGTCCCCTGATTCATTGCCAGGACAACAACGTAAAGACCCCATAAAAGTTGGTTTGCCTCTTTTCAAGGTCCAGATGCCCGGATTGAAATATGACCAGCCGGCAACTTGTCTGGTCCAGATAGATACCAGCAGCAGAAATCATTCAATTTTTCTGGGAGATGCATTCAGGAAAAAGCTCTTGCGCTTCAATGCCAGTCTGGAATTGGAAGATTCAGTTCTTGTTACAGGTCCTATAGTTGGTCTGGATTTTCACCAGGACTCCATCATCGCCTGCGACATAGGTGTTTTAAACCCTAACAATGGAAAATATGGTAAAGGATTAGTAATTACTGGCAGTGCAGATCAAAAAATGAAAGTTGATTCCATACCATTATTTGATTCACTTGCCAGGCCCGTTCAGTTGACCGCAGTTGACCTGAACCAGGATGGACTTACTGATTTCCTGGTCTGCGAATTCGGACATCTTTCAGGATCCCTCTCATGGTTGGAAAATATGGGTCACGGTAAATATCAACACCATATTTTACGTTCGGTACCGGGAGCGATTAAAGCCTATGTTCAGGATTATAATCACGACGGATTGCCAGATTTATGGGTGTTGTTCGCTCAGGGAGACGAAGGGATTTTCTTATTTACCAATCTGGGTCATGGAAAATTCAGTGAACAGAAAGTGTTGGGATTCCCACCCATTTATGGATCATCTTATTTTGAACTGGATGATTTTAACAACGATGGTTACCCCGACATTTTATATACCTGCGGAGATAATGCAGACTACTCTCAGGTTTTAAAACCATATCATGGCGTTTACATATTTCTGAACGATGGCCAAAATCATTTTACACAAAAATATTTTTTCCCAATCAATGGATGCTATAAAGCGATAGCGCGTGATTTCGACGGTGATGGTGATCTGGATATCGCAGCAATTTCTTTTTTTGCAGATTATGCTCATCAGCCGGAAGAGGGATTCGTTTATCTTGAAAACAAAGGCAGCTTTGAATTTCAACCTTTTACTTTACCTGAAGGAAAATTGGGAAGATGGCTTACAATGGATGCAGCAGATCTTGATGGAGATGGGAAAATTGATATTATCCTGGGTAATTTTTCAATAGGGCCAAGCTTTATTAAATCGGCAATAACCTGGAAACAGGGCCCCCCATTTCTATTCTTAAAAAATATCGGAAAGTAATATCTTCAATTCTGTTGACAGTTTGGTGGTGGATGGTGGCTTATAGCGGGAGGAATATATCCAACCACTATAAACCATCCACCATTAACCATATTTTAACTGCCCAAAAATATTATTGTAAGTTTTCTCTATTTTTCAATAGCAACATTTATTCTTAACTATCGAGTCTTTGGAATTCAGCCTTATGCATTCCGGGTAACATTCTTATTATTCGGTAAAAGCATACCGGCAGATTTGATCCAAAGGGTCAGAGATATGATCCAAACGATCCAAAGGACTGCTGACAGATTATAATTCTCTTTCAGATAAAGAGCAATACTGGCTGCAAAGGCAGCAACAATTAGAAACAGGGATACGAGGGTAGAAATCGCTTTCATAATGCACATTTTAGGTATGTAAAGAAATAAATTACGGATTGATCGGGGTTGATCAAGGCATTGGGTACACGTAATTCAGAGGAGTGGAAAATCGTTAAAAGTCAGTGATAGATAATTGGAGGATGCTCAGCAGGAGATTGGATACGATTCAACAAATACAGATCATCATTGATAAAACAAAGATTAAAAACAGTTTTCACAAATGCAAGTTCCTGCTGTAATATTTTAGATTTATCCCATTTTTGGAAGACTGAATATCTCACAAAGCCAATGATCCTGTTCGCCACCTTCGGGACACAGAACCACCATAGGGATGAATTGTAATAATGAATAACACTGAACATTAAACGCTTTAAGCTTTAGGCATTCTATTGCCTTAATTTAGCATCCGGATGATAGACATTTTCTTTTACATCATACTGGTATTTGCGATTATCCGTGGATGGCGGAAGGGTTTGATACTTGCTTTATTTTCCCTGGTTTGTGGATTGGCAGGGTTGGCAGCTGCAGTGAAATTATCTGCAGTAGCGGCGACATTTATGAAATCTGATCTTCACATGACCACCCGTTGGATACCCGTTATCGCATTCATACTCGTTTTTATTTTGGTTATTATTATTGTCAGATGGGCGGGAAGATTACTGGAAAAATTAATCAAATTGGTGTTGCTTGAATGGTTGAACAAACTGGGTGGCATCCTGTTATTCTTATTTCTGTATCTGTCTGTGTATAGTATCATCCTGTTCTATGGAACCGAAACACAGATCATCTCAAAACATGCTGTGAATGGATCTCATTTTTATCACTTGATTGCTCCTTTTGGTCCGGCAGTTATTCGTTTTATTACAGGATTTATTCCCTTCGGCCATGACATGTTCATCGCATTGGAAGGTTTTTTTGACAAGATCTCGCACGATATTCATTAAAACAACGTATACGAATGAAAGTAGCGGGATCAGATCTCTGATTCAGTGATGCCGCGGAATGCGCAACAGCCGTATAAATCAGTTGTCGTACATTTGTAATGAAAAGATTATTAAGGTTTTAAAAGCGGTGATTTTTGCAGTAAATCGTTTATTTTAGCGATTATTTTATTTGATATATTTTAATAGTTCGATGCAGTACGAGATCAAACAGGCGGATAAATTCAGGTTCATCGAAGAAGGCGAGGGAGAACCCCTGGTATTGCTGCATGGCTTATTTGGGGCTCTCAGTAACTTCATAGATCTCATTGAGTATTTCCGGAAACACTATAAAGTAGTGGTTCCCATGCTTCCTTTATTTGAACTGGATATTCTGCATACATCCGTAGGTGGCCTGGAAAAATTCGTATATAAATTTATTGAAAACCGGAATTACCGGAATGTTCACCTGCTGGGCAATTCCCTCGGTGGTCATGTTGCTCTGCTCCACGTGCTTAAACACCCGGAAAGGATTAAATCGATCATCCTTACCGGAAGTTCCGGATTATTTGAAAGCGCCATGGGTGACAGCTATCCCAAACGCGGTGACTATGATTATATCAAAAAGAAGACAGAACTAACTTTTTATGATCCTGCAACTGCCACTAAAGAACTCGTGGATGAGGTTTATGAAATCGTTAACAGCAGGATCAAAGCCATTAAAATCATCGCACTGGCAAAAAGCGCCATCAGAAATAATTTGGGAGAAGAACTCAATCAAATTCAACAACCCACGTTATTGATATGGGGAGCAAACGATAGCATTACACCACCTTTTGTGGGCAGGGAGTTTCAACGTTTGATTCCACATAGTGAACTGCATTTTATTGATAAGTGCGGACATGCACCCATGATGGAGGTTCCTGCCGAATTCAACGTGATATTACACCAGTTTCTGACCAAATTAAACGAACCTGCAGCAGTGGCATGAGACAGATAAGTTCCTATCACTAAAAACCTTGCTGTGTTAAACCTTGAAATTTTATCAGACGGAATACCAGCCTTACACCTGGATGACAGCGTTCTGCTTGCGAAAGATATTATGACGGAACATCATGTGACCCATCTTCCGGTCGTATCTGAAAAGAAATTGCTGGGTATTATAAGCGAAGAAAATCTTTTGGATGCCCCTTCGGACGAAACCCCAATCAACAGCATGCAGGCCCATTTCAGTCATGCTTCGGTTCAGGGTATCGGACACATGCTAGATACCCTCCATGTTTTCAGTGAATTTCAACTTACCCTGATTCCCGTGCTGAGCCCGGAGTCAGAATACCTTGGTTCTATCACCGCACTGGATTTACTTCGACAGACTGATAAGATTATTGGCGCCGGAGATCCGGGGGCAATCATCGTATTGGAAATGGACAGGGTAAATTTTACTTTTTCAGAAATTATAAAACTGGTCGAGACGAATGATGCCCAGGTTACCCAGCTGAATACATATTTTGACAAAATTCATTCTTCTTTTTATATCACACTCCGCATTAACAAAATGGAAGTCTCTGATATTATCGCTACTTTCCAACGCTATGAATATAAAATCAAATATTATTTTGGGGAAGAGCAATATGAAAATGAATTGCGCGACAATTATAACCACCTGATGAATTATCTGAGCATTTAATTCATCCCTATGATATCCATGTAAAGACCCCGGGACAAGCCTATGATCCGAAAATCGGATAAATATCTGTTGCTCTTTATTCTGATGATCGTTTCACGCTTAACCGTCAACGGTCAACCGTCAACGGTCATCGATACATTACCATTCTCCAAACCCGATACGCTACCCACAGGAGTTATTATTATCCCCCCCAGCCAGGGTCAACAATTTATTGTTGGGAATATTTTTATCAATGGTAACAAGGTTACAAAACCATTCATAATTACCAGAGAACTTCAGTTTAAACCTGGGGACTCATTAACAATCCAACAGCTGACTTATTATTTTACAAGTGGCCGTGAACACCTGATCAATACCAGACTATTTAACGATGTGACAATATCGCTGAAAGAATTCCGTGGATATTTCGTGGATGTCAATATTGATGTAAAAGAACGCTGGTATATTTTTCCACTGCCTTATGTGAGGCCGGTCGACAGGAACTTCACAGCCTGGGCACAGCAGGGTTACAGCCTCAGCCGGTTTGATTATGGACTGAGATATTCCCAATATAATTTTACCGGGAGAAATGATAATTTACGAGTTTGGCTGATCACCGGATATTCGAGAGAAATTGAATTGGCTTATGACCGTCCTAATACGGGCAAGAATATGATTCACGGTTTTGGAGGAGGGTTCCTGATTTCCGGGCTTCAGCAACTGGATGCAGTCACCACAAACAATCAGCAGGTTTTTGTAAACGCTGACACCCTCCAGAATGCAGGTAAATATTTGCAAACCCAATTGACATTTTCACTCCGGTATTATTACAGACCCGCCATTCGCACCAAGCATTTTTTCAGAATTAGTTTCAACCAGTTGAAGATCGACAGTGCGCTGCTCATGATAAATCCGAATTATTTTTTGAATAATCGTCTTTCAGTTGTGTATCCGGAGTTTTTTTATAGCATCAACTATAATAATATTGATTATGTTCCCTATCCAACCCGCGGAATGCTTTTTGAATCGAGTATTTTACAAAGAGGTATTTCAGCTGACATGAATATGACCCAGCTGATCGCCAGATCGACCGAAGCATTTTCTTTCGCTCCCAAAATGTATTTTGTAACCCAGAATTTCGGCCTTATACGACTTCCTTTTAAACAACCATTTTATAATCAGTCCCTGCTGGGTTACGGTGATTATTATATGCGGGGACTTGAAAAATATGTAGTGGACGGAGTTGGTCTGCTCCTTGACCGCAACACCGTTATGCGTGAACTGGCTCATTTCAACATACCTTTCCTTCCTAATACCGCCCATGATCATATTCCATTCAGGATTTATGCAAAAACATATATTGATCTGGGTTATGTATTCAACCGGTATAATAACCTGAACAGCCTGCAGAACACGATGTTATACACTTATGGAGCCGGTATTGATATAGTAACATTTTATGATTTTGTATTCCGGATAGAATACAGCGTAAACCAGTTAGGAGAAAAAGGATTATTTTTTCATATCAGAAACGACTTTTAAAATAACGGATGATCTATTAATTTATCAAAATGAAAGTAGCGATATACAGCAGGATCATAGAAGAAACAGAGCGCGGTGAAGTGCAACAGCTGCTCGACGAACTTCAGCGCAGGAAAATCCAACCTGTTATTTATCTTCCGTTTTATGAACGTATCAATAGCTATTTCAAATTTCCACAAGACCTTTTGTTTTTTCGTCATTCAAACGACCTGGATGAGTCTGTAGATTTTTTAATCAGTCTGGGTGGAGATGGCACTTTGCTGGATACCATCGCGTTTGTAAGAGATAAAGATATTCCGGTAATTGGCATTAATTTCGGCCGGCTTGGATTTCTGGCAAGCATTGGAAAGGAAGATATGGTTACTGCCGTAGAGGCGCTCGCAGACAGAACCTATGTGGCAGATAAAAGGTCACTGATTCACCTTGATGCCAGTAAACCCCTATTTGGAGAAGTACCTTATGGACTAAATGAATTCGCGATACATAAAACGGATACATCTCCCATGATCAAGATACATACCTATCTCAATGGAGAATTTCTAAATACTTATTGGGCCGATGGTCTGATCGTTTCAACCCCAACAGGTTCTACAGGATATTCATTAAGTTGTGGCGGACCCGTTGTTTTTCCGGAATCAGGAAGTTTTGTAATCAATCCGGTTGCGCCACACAACCTGAATGTCAGGCCTATCGTAGTCCCAGATGATAATATTATTTCATTTGAAGTGGAAGGAAGGGCTGAAAATTTTCTCTGCGCACTTGATTCAAGAAAAGAAATAGTTGATAAAAATGTGCAACTTGCCGTGCGACGCGAAAAATTCAATGTCTCCCTGGTAAGGTTAAACGAAAATAATTTTCTGCAAACCCTTCGCAATAAATTATCATGGGGCCTGGATCAGCGGAATTAACAATTTTCTTATAAGAAAAACCCTTTTGCTTCGTTAGGTTTGATATAATTCACCGGACGGACGAAAGATTATCATTTATTTTGCGGGTATGAAACGATTTTTCTTGTTTGGGATGACCGTTTTTTGTTTGATTTTCCGGGCAGGTGCACAACCGGACAATAGTTATGTTTACCAGGGTGAATTCGGCATAATGGGTGGCACATCCCAGTATTTTGGAGATCTTAACCCGAACTACCATTTCAACACCCCTAAAATAGTGGTGGGGCTTTTTTTCAGAAAACAAATAACCGATTATATCTCTGTTCGAATTGAAGGTCAATTTTCACAGTTGGGTTATTCTGACGTCTACAATACCCAAAACGCTTTCTATCTAAGAAGAAACCTTAGTTTTAATACCAATGTTTGGCAGCTGGGTTTCCAGGGAGATTTTAACTTCTTTCGATTTATCCCGGGAGACGGAGACCACCGCTCCACCCCTTATCTCACATTTGGAATCGGTATGTTCAGCTTCGATCCATATGCCTATCTGAACGGGCAGAAATACTACCTGAGGGAGCTGGGTACTGAAGGTCAGTCAGTCGGATATGAAGGGCGCAAACCCTATAATAATATAGCTGCCTTTATTCCCCTGGGTTTGGGTTATAAATATAATCTGAATCCCAAAATGAATATCAGCTTTGAAGCTGTCTACAATTTTACTACAACGGATTATCTGGATGACGTAAGTAAAACCTATGCAGGGATAGCCAATTTCCCAACTCTGCCCAATGGAGATCCCTCTGTTGCCGCTTTCCTGCAGGACCGTTCCTATGAAACCGGTTCCCCGCCTATCGGCATCCAGGGGCGCCAGCGCGGCTACTCAAACCAGAATGACAGCTATATTTACTTTGAAATTATGTTTTCATTCAATATCAGTTCCTATCGTTGTCCAACAGCGAAATAAGGCTTGAAGCCTAAAGCTTAACGTCCAATGCGAGACGATTAAGGAAGACTGTCTGGATTTTCCTGCAATTAACAATTAATAATTAACCATTAACAATTAACTTCGTGCCCTTCAAAAACGGGCATGGAGTCTTTGAAATTCAGTATTAACCCGGCACGTTTGCCCAAACATATTGCCATCATTATGGATGGGAATGGGAGATGGGCTAAAGTGCAGGGCCAGGACAGACTTTTCGGGCACTATCATGGAGTGGAAAGCGTCAGGGATACAGTAGAAGCATGTGCCGAATTGGGAGTAGGTTATTTGACCCTTTATGCATTTTCAACAGAAAACTGGGAAAGGCCGGTACGGGAAGTAAGTGGACTGATGGAATTGCTTGTGGATACGATACGAAAGGAAGTACCCACACTGAATAAAAACAATATCCGGCTGCATGTTATCGGGAATACAAGCATGCTTCCGGAAAAAACAATGACGGTTCTGAACGAAGCGATCCTGGAAACCGCTTCCAATACAGGTTTAAGCCTGGTAATGGCCCTGAGTTACAGTAGCCGCTGGGAGATGGGGGAAGCAGCAAAACAGCTCGGAATGGACGTGAAAGCGGGTAAGCTGGACCCTCGTACAATAGACCAGGATTGTTTTCAAAAATATCTCTGTACCAGTAATTTTCCCGATCCTGAACTGATGATCAGGACCAGCGGAGAACACAGGATCAGTAATTTTCTTTTATATCAACTCGCGTATGCTGAATTATATTTTACACCCGTACTCTGGCCTGATTTCCGAAAAGAACATCTCTACGAAGCTATCCTTGATTTTCAAACCAGGGAAAGGCGATTTGGCAAAACCAGTGAGCAATTGGGCTGAGGACCCCAAATCCTTCAGAAATGCTTGAGAATAAATATGCTGCAGTGCTGATGCAGCCTGTATTTTAACAAACACTTTTAATTAATCCCCTTAATTTGCCGCTCTAAAAAACCCGCCCGGATGCTACGAAGTTTATTGACTGGTGTTTTTTTGTTTACTATCTGCTTATTGAAATTGACGGTTGCTGAAGCGCAGGTTACTGATACCACTCATCCTGTTTCTGTAGATCCTGAATTACTGGCGATTGAAAATGCAAAAACGCCAAAAGAATACGTAATCGCTGGTATTAAGATTACCGGAACCAAATATCTCGACGAGTCCCTTTTAATTTCTGTATCAGGTCTGAATGTTGGAGATAAAGTAATGATACCCGGAGGTGATAATTTCAGTAAAGCCATTCAGAAATTGTGGAATCAAAACCTGTTTTCAAATATTGGAATTTATTTCACTAAGATTACCGGTAACGAATTGTCTGTTGAAATCAATGTGACGGAAAGACCCCGCCTCACGAATTTCACCTTTAAAAACGCCAGTAAATCTGAATCAGATGAGCTAAAAATTAAAACAGGATTGATCAAAGGCCGTGTAATCACAGAGAACATGAAACAAACGGCCGACGAGAACATTAAAAAATATTATGCTGAAAAGGGATATCAGGGAGTGGAAGTGAAAATAACAGAAGAACGTGATCCCAAAACTCCTAATTCCGAATCCCTGACTTTTGATATCGATAAAGGAACTAAGGTCAGGATCAACCAGATTACCATTTATGGAACCAAAGCCATCTCTCCGGCGAGGTTAAAGAAACAAATGGATGATACCAAAGAGGTAACCAAGTTAACACTATACCCGGCCAAAGATTCTTCTTCCTATGGTGTAGTTAATCCAATGAGCTTTAAAGAATATATTGAAGAACAGGGTTTTCTTTCGTATACAAAGACCAAAGAGGTACTGGATCCATATTTCCGTTTCAAATTATTTAGTTCTGCAAAGTTTAATGAGAAAAAATATAAAGAAGATCAGCAGAAAATTCTCGACTATTATAATTCCCAGGGGTATCGGGATGCGGTGATCGTTTCCGATACTTTGTTTTACAATAGTAAAAAACAATTGAACATCGCCATCAAGGTTGATGAAGGAGTGAAATATTATTTTGGGAATATAACTTGGAAAGGGAATACGAAATATCCTGATACGGTACTTTCATTAGTGCTGGGCATTAGAAAGGGAGACGTTTATAACCTGGATATATTAAATAAAAAACTGGGAAAACAGGTGTCGCAGGAAGGTGGTGGCGTGAGTGATCTTTACCTTGATGACGGTTACCTTTTCTTCAGAATAGATCCCGTTGAGACAGCCGTATATAATGATACCATCGATTTTGAAATCCGTTTGGTGGAAGGTCCGCAGGCGACCATTAAAAATGTAACCATCGCAGGTAATGAAAAAACTAAAGAATACGTAATCAGGCGGGAACTGCGTACTATTCCAGGAGAAAAATTCAGTCGACAGGATATCATTAGGTCCACTCGTGAAATTGTAAATCTGGGTTATTTCAACCAGGAAAAAGTGGTGCCGAACATAGTACCAAACCAGGAAGACGGAACGGTTGATATCAACTGGTCGGTCGAAGAGAAATCGTCGGATCAGCTCGAACTTTCTGCAGGCTGGGGCGGAGGGATAGGTGTGACTGGTACCGTGGGAATAACCTTTAATAATTTCTCTATAAATAATATTTGGAAGAAGTCCTCCTGGGATCCCTTACCTACAGGTGATGGACAGAAATTAAGTTTACGTGTACAGGCAAATGGTAAAGCCTATCAGTCATATAACCTTTCTTTTACAGAACCATGGCTGGGAGGCAAGAAAAGAAACTCCCTCACTGTGAGCCTTTACCGTAGTGCTTTCCGTACGGGTGGATATAATTATACTACTTCAAAATATGCATATAGCGATACGAATTCACTTAAAAATTTCGGAGTCGTTATTGCTCTTGGAAAACAATTGAAATGGCCAGATGATTATTTTACACTTACCTATTCATTGAATTATACTTTATACGACCTGACGAACTATTCTCTGTTCTCGCCAGATTTTCGTAATGGTTATTCAAATAATCTTAGCTTCACTGTGGGACTGGGACGTTATTCGGTGGATCAGCCTATTTATCCGCATGGTGGATCAAACTTCCAGATCAGCGCACAGTTTACTCCTCCTTATTCTTTATTTAAATCGAATTATAACACTACACAGGACCAGTTTACATTACCTGAATACACAAAATTTCGACTGACAAGCCAATGGTATATTCCCATTGGTAAACCCATGGGAGCTGATAAGAGCAGGCAATTCGTGCTTTATGCAGGCGTGAAAATGGGTTTTATGGGTAGGTATAGCAGTGAACAGAATTTTTCTCCCTTTGAAAGATTCCAGCTGGGAGATGCGGGCCTTACAAATAATTTTGGTCTGTTGGGTTATGAAATCATTTCACAAAGAGGTTATCCGGTTTACCAGAATTCAGATCCCCGTATCAACCCGGAACAAACCGGCGCTACCCAGTTCTTTACTATGTTCAACAAATACACGCTGGAAATGCGTTATCCGTTTGTTACCAGCCCGAGCAGCACAATTTACGGGGAAACATTTTTTGAAGCAGCCAACGGATGGTACGATTATCAGAGTTATAACCCTTTCCGTTTGCGTAGGGACGTGGGCGTTGGTCTTCGTTTCTTTCTTCCTATGTTTGGATTGCTGGGATTTGACTATGCAATCGGACTCGACAGGATTTATAATGGTTCGCTTAGCAACGCATCCCGATTTACCTTTATGCTTGGCGTAGAACCTCAATAATTCATTTAAATTTTTTTCAAATGAAACGATTCTTTTTGGTATGTACACTGGTCCTTAGCATTTGCGCTATTGCTACCGCTCAGCGTTATGCCGTCGTGGATTCCAAATATATCCTGGATAAAATGCCGGATTACAAATCAGCACAGAAACAACTGGACCAGATCAGTGCACAATGGCAAAAAGAAATTGACGATAAACAAGTCGTCCTCGATAAAATGTATAAGGATTTTGAAGGGGAAGAAGTGATGCTGAGCGATGATTTGAAGAAAAAAAGAGAGGATGAGTTATTTAACCATGAAAAAGAAGTGCGGGACCTTCAACGTAAACGCTTTGGTTTTGAAGGGGATTTATTCAAAAAACGCCAGGAATTGATCAAACCTGTGCAGGATAAGGTTTATAACGCGATTCAAAAAATTGCAGTCAGCCGTATGTATGACTTTATTTTAGATAAAAGTGAAGGAATTACTGTTATCTTTGCCGACCCTAAGCTGGATAAGAGTGACGACGTACTTAAAGAACTCGGGGTTAAGTAGATAAATTATTATTAAATCAACTATTCAAAAACAAAGAAAACAGAAAGCAATTATGAAAAAAATTGTTGCCATTGTATTAGTAGCAACCGCACTTACCTTCACCGGGAACAAGTTGCAGGCCCAGGCAAAATTCGGATTTATAAGCCTCAGCGAAATGATCACGGGGATGCCTGAGTACAAAAAAGCTGATTCATCCATGCAGGATTATCAATCCGCCCTGAATCAGAATTTTGAAGATATGAAAAGAGAATTCAGCGAAAAAGACAGTTTGCTTTCATCCAAGGATACTGCAAAATATACAAGGGCCCAGCTCGAAATTAAAAGAAAGCAATTGGGTGAACTTTATTTAAAATTACAGGGCTATCAGCAACAGGCGGGTCAGCTTTATCAGCAGAAACAGCAGGATCTGATGGCGCCCATTCAGAGAAAAGCATCTGACATTGTTCAGACAGTTGCTAAAGAAAATGGATATACTTATGTATTTCTGAAAGACGCATTACTAGTCTCACCGCCCGCTGATGATTTACTTCCACTGGTAAAGAAAAAGCTGGGAATGAAATAACCTGAATTGCAAATTATTAAAGGCCATCTCGCAAACCGGGGTGGCCTTTTAGTTTTTGTTGATTAATTTTATATATGCCCTCTTACCAACCGATTGGAGTTTTTGATTCAGGTTATGGCGGACTAACCGTTTTAAAGTCCATCGTTGAAAAACTCCCTGATTACGATTTCGTTTATTTGGGGGATAATGCACGTGCACCTTATGGCAATCGTTCTTTTGAAACCGTGTACCAATATACCAGGGAAGCGGTACAATGGTTTTTTTCCAAAGGCTGCCCTCTTGTAATACTTGCATGTAATACTTCTTCAGCAAAAGCTTTACGCACCATTCAGCAACAGGACCTTGTTGAATCAGGAACAAAAAACAGGGTTCTCGGTGTAATCAGACCAACAACCGAAATAGCAGGACTTCTTTCCAAAACAGAAAACATAGGTATCCTTGCAACCAGCGGAACCGTTAATTCAGAATCCTATGTGTTGGAAATAAATAAATTCTTTCCCAATGTAAAGGTCCATCAGCAGGCCTGCCCGCTTTGGGTTCCATTAATAGAGAACAATGAACATCAGGGTCCCGGCGCAGACTTTTTTGTGAAGAAATACGTGGACGAGCTTCTTGCCCAATCATCAGCTATAGATACGGTTTTGCTTGCCTGCACGCATTATCCCCTGCTATTGAATAAGCTCAGGCAGTATTTTCCTAAGCATATCCAATTGATCACACAGGGGGAAATAGTGGCTGAGAGTTTGGTTAAATATTTGAAAAATCATCCCGAAATAGATAGCCGATGCAGCAGACAAGCCCTTATTTCTTTCTATACAACGGATGATTGTGCAGATTTTGACCGACATGGTGGATATTTTTATAGTAGGGATGTCAAATCGGAAAGAGTATTTTTGTAATGATTTCTTAACAACCACCCGAAAACCTAAACCTGCTTATGAAATCGCGATTATCTGGTTACCTGCTGATTGCTGTCTTATTTTCGTTTATTTCCTGTTCCAAAGAACTCAGTAAGGAAAAAAATACTCCCGGAACGCAAATACCGAACGGAGATTTTTATGCAACCATTGACGGAACCCAGTGGAATGCCGACAGTCTTCAACTGGTCCTTGTAAGTAATAGTGGTGTATCTATATCAGGGCTAAGTAAAACCGGCGAACAGATTACCATGCTTTTGCCCACATTCAAAACGGGCAATTACACACTGAATGCACTCTCTGCTCCAATAGCTATATATTCTAATCTCCTGACCAATGTTTCAACTGTTTTTATAAGTAATACAGGTGCAGCCGGAGGTAATGTGACCATTTCAAAAATTGATTCAGTTAAACACCTGGTAAGTGGAACTTTTATGTTCACCCTGATCAACCCTTCCAATAATTTACGGAAATCGATTACCGCTGGGGTCTTTAACTCTGTTCCATATACTGTGGATACTACCGGCGGGATAACTCCCTCTGCTACAGATACCCTGGAGGCTTCCGTTGGCGGTGTCCAATTCAATAGTGCACAGGTTGTTGCCAGTATAACAAACGGAACGCTGTTTATCGCGGGGATATCCTCGGATGGGGTCTCGGACATTGCACTGGGCATGCCTCCGGGTATAACTCCGGGTACTTATAGTATGGATTTTGCCACAGGGATGTACTACGGTGTTTATAACCCGAATTCCAGTACTACACTGCTTTCCCAGATGAATGGCACACTTACGATTATTTCAAACAATACGGTTTCCAGAAGAATAATTGGGACATTCATCTTCATAGCCAGTCCTCTGATGAGTGGTACGCCGGTCACCATAACTAACGGTTATTTCTCTGTTAGTTATTGATAAAATGAGCTTATTGTTGGCAGTCATGGCGGAATTATTTAGCTTTGCCGTCCCTTTAAACCGATTGTCCCGCTGCAGGCGGGATAAATTGAAGGGAAATTCACTGATAATCAGGGACTAAGAGATAAAAATAATACAATGAAACGTACATTCCAGCCACACACACGCCGCCGTAAAACAGTTCATGGATTTCGTAAACGTATGCAGACTGCCAACGGACGCAAGGTGCTGGCCAGCCGCCGCGCAAAGGGCCGTGTCAAACTTAGTGTTTCTGATGAATCAGGAGGCAAATAGGCGTAAGGCTCAAGGCTAATCCGCCAACCGCTAACCGTCAACCGCTAACCACCAACCGCCAACGAAAAAATAGCGTTCAATATAGGAAAAAATGCCAGCCCCTCCCAAGGGGCTATTTATTTTGAATCATCGAATGACCAGTAATAAACCATATTCATTAGGTAAATCCCAGCGTTTAAAAAGCAGGAAACAAATTGATATTCTTTTTGAAAAGGGAAAGAAAATTACTCAATTTCCATTCAGGCTCTTGTACCTGGCAGAACCGGGAAAAAGAGAAGTCAAAGCCGGTTTTACAGTCAGTTCAAAAAATTTTCCAAGAGCAGTTGACAGGAACAGAATTAAACGGCTTAGCAGGGAATCATATCGTATTCAGAAAATTGAACTGGAAAATTTGATATTGAAAAACAGAACTGCGCTTAGTTTGTTTTTTATTTATACGGGAAGGGAAATTATTTCTTATGAAGAAATTTCGACTGGGTTAAAACAGGTTTTGGATAAACTGATAAGGGTCATTAATGCAGATGATACTCAAAATACTTAGTTACCCGCTGATTTTACTGATTCGGATTTATCAGTTGGTAATTTCTCCATGGCTGGGTCCCAGATGCCGCTTCACGCCCAGTTGTTCTGTTTATGCAATCCAGGCTTTCCAAAAATATGGATTGTTCAAAGGCGGCTGGATGACAATTCGCAGGATTTCAAGTTGTCATCCCTGGGGCCGTCATGGGCATGATCCGGTTAACTAGAAAGTATGGGAGTATGGGAGTATGGGAGTATGGGAATGTAAACAAAAAACTACACTCCCATACTCCCATACTCCCATACTACTTCTCATATTTGTATTTACTCATCTCCGTTAGTTTTTGAATAATGGTGTTTACTTCGGATAGGTTATAGAATTTGTAGATTTCAGAAACTGAGCCGGCATCAAAGTCATTTGGGATGGAAGTAAAGGGTCCAAAAATTTTTACATTCGTATTATCAGAGATCTTTTCGATTTTGGTGGGAGCAATGAAATAATTTTTTGCCTGTGCAGAAACATTCGTTCCCTTCACCAGTTTGTTTAAACTGTCTAACCGGTAGTTTAACTCTTCCTGCGTAATCCGGGTATGGGCTGTATTGCCCGTATGCTGTAAACTGCCTACAATCGTATCTTTTTTCAGGTTGGCCAGCCAGAATCCGTCTCCTTTGGCTTCCAGAGTATAATGCCCCTGGGGTCCCGTAATATTCAGGATAACAGGATCAGCGCCTGTAAAATTTAATTCTTTTTCAACCTGTGTGTTCCCGTCCGAAACCGTAATATTTTTTTGGGATTCATCAACCTGTATATTGCTGTTGGCGTAAAGCAATATCTTTTTTTGATGGGAGGTACATGCGCTTAGAAAAAGGACGAGGGAAATCAGGAGCCAGGATTTTTTTTTCATATGCATTTTTTAAATAAGAAGATCCCGTCCCGCCGAAAGCAGAACAGGATCTGAAGTTAATCAAATCGTAAAATTATTTTACAGGGAAGCCTCGTATCTTTTATTGACTTCTTTCCAATTTACAACATTCCAGAAAGCCGCCAGATAATCCGCACGACGGTTTTGATATTTCAGGTAATATGCATGCTCCCACACATCAACACCCAGGATCGGCGTGCCTTTTACTTCAGCAATGTCCATTAATGGATTATCCTGGTTAGGCGTGGAAGAAATTAGTAATTTACCGTCCTGCTCTACGAGCCACGCCCATCCGCTACCAAAACGACCCATACCAGCAAGGGCGAACTTTTCTTTAAAAGTATCAAAAGATCCGAAATCTGCATCGATGGATTCGGCAAGTTTTCCGGTCGGCTTTCCTCCTGCATTAGGCGCAATTATTAACCAGAAAAAACTATGGTTCCAATGTCCGCCTCCATTATTACGAATGGCTGGTGCAAGAGTTCCCGCAATACTGACCAGTTCTTCCAGCGATTTATTTTCGTTAGGCGTACCCGTTACTGCTTTATTAAGATTATCAACATATGCCTGGTGGTGCTTGTCGTGATGTATCTGCATCGTCAATGCATCAATATGTGGCTCAAGGGCAGCCGGTGCATAAGGAAGTGCAGGTAATGTAAATGCCATAAGTTTTTAATTTTTGATGAAAAGTATAGGATTCTGTTGAAGGATAACAAAATTACTGATCTAAGGTTGATAACTCAAAACAAAAGCCTTTAATAATTTTATCATTTAGCAGAAGTATAAAAAGGATTCAAAGAACATAGATTAAGGGATCATAAGAATGTGGAAATTAAGGGACAAATTTTTATTATTTGTTAAATTCTGATTATTAATAAGACAATTCTTGTCCTCTTATTTCTTGATCCTGTGATTACCTCCTTGCTTTAAAAAATTCTTTCATGAGTGTTGCACATTCATCCGCCAGTATTCCTTCTACTACTATGGTTTTTGGATGAAACGGTCTTGGGGCAATTCCAATTTCTTCCAGAGAGGGGCAGGGTTCCACATATTTTTTATATCCGTTCTTTATATCGGCTGCTCCATACACTACTTTTTGAATTTTACTCCAGTAAAGAGCGCCGGTACACATCAGGCAGGGTTCAACCGTGATATAAATGGTCGCATCAGGTAAATATTTTGATCCAAGAAAATTAAATGCGGAAGTGAGGGCAATAATTTCAGCGTGCGCCGTGGGGTCGTTTAATCGCTCTACCTGGTTATGACCACGGGATATGATTCTTTCTTTCATGGTGATAATGGCACCTATTGGTACCTCTCCATCATCATAGGCTTTTTTTGCTTCCTTCAAAGCCTGTAACATGAAATATTCATCTGTCATAGTTGTTAATTGTTAATGGTTAATTGTTAACGGTTTTGTTTAAAACCTTATTTATTATTTACCACTAATAATTAAAAAGCGTTGGGCTTTACGCGTTAAGCCTTAAGCTTATTTAGTTCCATACAAACTTATCAATTTCAACAAAACCCCATTCGTCCACCCGAATCCATCCTGTCCGCCATATTCTCCACCCCCAGCCTCCTTATTAAGATCTGTAACATTGTATTTCTCCATTAGTTTACCAGTCTGTTTATATACATGGATATTTAATTTTATCCATCTTTTCGCTGCCTTGGTAGCCAGATTTTTTTGTCCGCAGCGATCCAGGCCCCAGATCATCATCCATTCCAAAGGAGCCCACCCATTGGGAGCATCCCATTGTTCACCCGTATTGTACATGGTAGTTACAAACCCGCCGTCCTTAAGGAGTTTAGCCTCTAATACCGCAGCAACTTTACTGCCAAGCAGGCTTAAATAATCTGGTTGTTCATTAATAAAACAAAAAGGATAAAGTCCCGCCGGTGTAATGTTATTCAGCTTCGATTGTGTTTTGAACTGGTAATCGGTGAAGAAAGAAATTGTATTATTCCAGAAATATTTATCTATCAGCAACCTCCTTTGTTCGGCCTTTTCACGGAAAAGTTTTGCTCCGGCTTCGTCTCTATTTATCAGTTTTGCCCTCGCAATGGTCCATTCCATATGGTATATCAGGCTGTTCAGGTCAACGGGCAAAAGGTCAGTTGTTTGAATGGAGGTAATCGTTTTATGATCGGTAAACCATCTGCTGCCGAAGTCTATTCCGCTTTCAGCACTGGCCCGCAGGTGTTTGTACATTTCAATTTTATTTCTTCCCGATTTTTCGGCAGTCATGAAATCCTCCCGCCAGCTTTCCTGCCTGGGCACCATGCTATCGTCCCAGTAGCGGTTCAGCAGGTCTCCGTTTTTAAGGCGGACAACTCTGCGGTAAGTATCACCGGCTTTGAGTTTATCGGCGCCTTCCATCCAGAATTCATATTCCTTTTCCATCGCAGGAAGATATTTCTGATAAATGCTATCGCCCTGAATGCCTGCCAGCAGCTCCACCATGCATGAAAAGAAAGGTGGTTGTGACCTGCCCAGGTAATAAGTACGGTTTCCGTTGGGAATATGTCCGTATGTTTCGATCAGGTAAGCAAAATTGCTCACCATATCCTGGATAGTTTTTATCTCACCACTTTCTTTCAAACCCAGCATGGTAAAATAAGAATCCCAGTAGTATATTTCACGGAATCTTCCTCCCGGAACTATATATGGATTTGGAAGTGGCAGCAGCGAGCTTCCTTCTATCTCTTTATCTGGATTTCTTTTCAAAACAATCCAAAGTTTTTTTATATGGGTTACAATATCTTCTGAAGTATCCGATTTATAATTGGCTGTAACGGCCTGTGGGATTTCGAAATTATCCTCAACAAATTTTTTCAAGTTGAAATTTGGGCCTTTCTGTATTCCATAATCATACATGATATCTGCCGGTTTTCTTTTTGGGATACAGTCAACAAAAGTTTTTCCATCGGGAAATACTTTTTGCATCTGGACATCAATAAACAGATCACCATATATTTTATCCGGGGTTGCTGGTTGCAGATACTGAGCCTTTGCGCAAATACTCAGGAGTATTAACGTCAGGAAAGATAAGGGCTTCATCGGGGGTAATTTGGTTTTAAAGATACGGTATCTGAGCTTAAAGCTTAAAGCGTCTTCCGGCCATCAGTCAACGGTCATCCGTCAACCATCAACCGTCTACGGACAGTCGTTGTTCTTTCACAAAACTTTCCTTCGTTTTACGCAAAGGATCAATGCAAAGCCAAAGCGCCAGTAGTGTACCATAACTTCCGCCGCGCTCAACCCATTCAAAGATTTCAAAATGAGGATAGAATAATTCGGTGCCCATCTTCCAAATAAAAAAAACAACAATCAGGGGCCTGACAGGCCTAACGAGAACTGCAATGGCAGCCATGATTTCAAATATTCCTGCGAGCACAGAAACATTTACCGGATTGGTAAATCCGAGGGAAGAATATTGACTGATTATTCCGGATTTTTGGATCAGGTTCAACCAGCCGTGACCTGTCAACAAAAGAAATACGATTATCCTGAGTGTTGTTTTTACTCTCGCCACTGATTTTTCGTCCACCGGTACATTCGGATCTATGCTGGAAAAAAGCCAGGGGAAATTCAATTTAAATCCACCAGCCAAAAATAAAAGACAAAGCGGCGCTCCAAAATTTCCAGCCCTTTCGATGAATTCTGCAAAAGGTTCCCCTGAAAGCGGGCGGCATAAAGCCGTCATAATTCCCCAGCATACCAGCCAAACTGCAATGGCCCGGATGGGTTTGAATAAGAGAATGACACCCAGTATTATGTCCACAGATCCTAATAACGGCATTAAACGATAAGCATTTATTTTGTCAATTCCCAAAAGCGCAAAATAGTTGCACCAGATAGCTTTGGTTATAATGCCAAAAGCACCATGACCAATGAAGCACATGGCAGCTGCGATCCGCAGCGTGTAATGTATTTTTTGATTATTGGTTAAAGTCTGCATTTTATACTTCGTGATTTTAATAAAGACCCCGCGAAGAATCGAAGGGTCTTAATCGCTTAAACCTTTATAATAAAAATTTAATTGGCCCCGTCATTCTGTGCACGCAGAATGGCATAGTTTCCAACATTATTTCCAACCGTTAGTCCTGTTTCACAATCCGTTCTGTAATGAATACCACCCACGAGGCGGCTCAAACCTGCTTCCTGTGCCATCGCAGCGTATTTAGCCGCATTGGCGGGCACCAGGAATCCAAGTATGGTAGCGGCTGCACCGCTAAATGTGCTATGCCCGGATACATAGGCAGGAAAATTTGGAATGCCGGTTAATGTCTTTATGGAAGGATCCAACTGCGTTGGTCTTGGATTGAAAAAGTGATATTTGATATCCCAACATACGATAGCAGCATCCATCATCGTCATATTCAATAATGCCATATTTCTGGCAAAACGCACTTCACTGTAATTCTGAGTTGCAAAATCTTCGGCCGCAATTGCATCCCAATGTCCTGGTGGTGTATATGTGCCAACCCCGTCTGCCCAATATTGCACGATACGTATATTATCCCGCGTAGGATTATTAATATAATTTTTTACTTCTGCCACGTCCTTATTCATCTCGTCTGATCCGACAGCTGGTGGCGGGGCGGGACGCAAACTCACAACGGTTGCAGAGTCGAATAAAAATGGTTTTACTTTATAAAATAACGGCAACATCGGAGGTCGTTTGGGTGTTTCCAGGCTATACCAGGGAGTTAGTCCCTGGTTGGTAGTTATAGTTACAAAATTTGACCAGTCAGTTGGTGTTCCAACAGCTTTACCGGCATTGTCACCCCTTGCGCGTGTTATAAAGAGTTCTGCAACCTGCCTGCCCAACGCTTCTCCTGCAGTAATATCTGCCCGGGTTGCTGCGCCGCTCATAATGGTAGCCTGTTCCGCTTCAACCAGTTTTGCTTGTATATTGGCAATTTCATCCGGGAACAAAAGTTTCATCATTTCTGCAGTTACACCAGCCAGCACGGCGGCTTCAGACGGATAAGATGGTAAATCCGTCTTGTTGATATATAAAGCAGAAACAGATGAATCCACTTTATATGGCGCTGCGCGATTATATTTTGTTTTATAAAACCAGCATGCAACCAATGCATCATATTGTGCAGCTGAAATGTATCCGTAAGCCCTCGCTGCATATGGCGGATTTGAGAATGGGAAAAGCGGATATGCCAGTGGATTTGCCGAACTCGGAATTGGATAGCTCGTATCTGAATTTGCTTCAGGAGGCAGGTTGTATTTGGCAACCAGTCCACGCATAATTTCATTCCATCTCAATACACCACCCGCAGCCCAGTATTTGATTTTATTTGCCTGGTCGCCGGTAAGATTTTTTTGCAGTGACTTAATTTCGATCAGGTCTGACAGGTAAAGAGGTGAATTGGTCGCAACAGGTGCGGCTACAACAAAACTATCCGGCCTTGATAATAATACTGTTCTCCATGTACCGGCAGTCAGATCAGTACTGGCTGCATCCAGTGCAGGCAGATTCGAAGTGCGGTTTATGACATCTTTCTGACAGCCTGTTGCCAGTATCAAACCGATCAGCCCCAAAGAATAAAAGAATATTTTTTTCATTACATTAATTTTATCGGTTTACAAACTGAGTATATAAAAAAAGCCACCCATGTAGGTTTGTGCCTGACCTACATTTCTGCCTGCAATCACAAAATCCGCACTGGCAACGACTTCCAGGTTGGGTATAAAAGGAAGGAAATATTTTACATGCGCACCCAGCGAAGTCATATTCATCTGATTACTTACAAATGGCATATCATTTTTTCGGATATCAAAACCTCCAAATGTGTACATATTTATCAGCTGGGCCTGAACTGTCAGATTTGAATTCCGTATTCCGACAAACAGGTTACTGTTCAACTGGTTGGGCATATCCACTTCATTGGTGTAATGGATCTGATCGGTATAATATGAAGTTCTGTCGATCGTAACATTGCTTCTGTAAACATAAGCGCTGGAAAGTGTTGTGAAGAAAAGTCCGTTTTGATAGTCAGCAGTGAGTCGTCCAGAAAGATTGGTGCTGCCGAGCCCGATAGACATAGGCAGGAAATCATTTTCATAATTCGAAAGAGGCGTACTGAATCCCATAAGGCCGATCAATGATAATTCTCCCTTTCCGATTTTGGTTTTATAAATTTCATATTTAAGATCCAAGTCAATATCCTGGAAACCTTTCATTCCATGAAGCGTGCCGGCTGAAGCATTTGTCCACACATAGGGAACATTTACAAGCACATTCAGCCTGTCTGTAATACCATAGGAACTCATATATATTACGGATTGGGTAGTTACTGTTCCAAGGTTTTTATTATCTCTCTTAGTCGTTCCCTCCCAGTATTCATTCCAGCTGGAATGCATATAGGTAAGACCATTACACCATTGCTTCTTGCTCATCATGATTGCATCGTCAACGGTCTGAGCCTTCGCAACTATGGCAACCAGACTGAACGCCAGGGCTGTCACCAGATGGAATATTGTTATCTTTTTCATTTCGCGTTTGTTAAGTTTTGTTTTAGAAAAATAGAATAGGTTAATGATTAATGATACTGGACGGATCTATGATGGTTTAATTTTTTTCATATTAAGTTTGGATAAACTGGTCGACCGGTTTATCACTGTTTCATTTTCATTAAACAGTCTGATGAAAATGAAATACAGAAAACTTGTACTAATCCACTAAGGGATTAATCTTTTTTCATTTCAACAATATTCAAATTGCACACTGATTTTAGGATTTAACTTTTGCGAATAGCGCAACAGCAACTATAGAATATTAAAAAAAATGTACAGGTAAAAAATGGAATCTTTATCCCGCGGAACGCAGAATAAATTTGTTTTGCATTGAAGCTTTAAATCTGGTCTGGAGGCTGACCGGCGCGTGTGAGGTATACAGTTGGAATCAGAAGCTGGTAATGATCAGATGCCTTCTGGCTGACGAGGGTCAGATCCGGAACGACAAAAACCTGCATTCCTGTATAGAATCCTGCCTGAAAACTTTTGTAAGAAGTATTATGTTGTTCAGATTTTTTTGACTGGCCCGGATGCTGTAAATCATTTACCAGTTTAAAAAAATCATCCCTGGCAGTCTGAATACGGTTGGATGATTTATTCGGAATGCATAGAAGTTCAAGGTTCCCATCAATAAACCTGAGTTTTACGTAATTATATTGAATTCCTTCAATTTCTATTTTTCCGTCTACCCTTTGAAATTCTTTTGAATTCACATAGGAAGAAAGATGCATGGCCGGCACTTTAATTGAAATAAGATCAGCGTCTGAATACTTATTCTCATCCAGGTCTGCAATCAGTGTTTTATCCGCCCGATCCTGTAAAATAGCAGTATACAACTGGTATCCCACCCAGTTAAAAAGAAGTAAACCCAACAGAAGTATGGCAGCAATTCTCTTCACAGTTAGGGGCAAATTACTAATTTTTATTGAACGCTGTAATTTTTCTTATCCGGGCCAATACCTGTGATGGTAAGCTTTTTCCATCCGGACGGAAGACTGGAAGGGACCTGCACAATACCGGTAGACCTGATATCCAATCCGCCAAAACCCATAATCATAGCCTGTAATATACCACCGGCCCCAGTAGCAAAATAAGGATTTGTCCCTCCTTTGGTTTCCGCTATCACCCTGAATGGCGGGTTGAGATTTGGAATATAAGCGTCTTTAAAAAAATGGAAAGCAGTATCCCCCTGACCCAGACGCGCATATAATAATGCAAAAACGGCCTGGGTCATTGCCGGTGTTCCCTGGTTTGGAACGCGAGACTGGTAGTAGACCAGGTCTTTTTTTATCTGAGACTGATCGGTAATAAGTTTTAACGGGTAAGCCAGCAGGTTTACATCTGCCTGTTTTATTCCTTCTCCTTTATACTGAGCGTACTCCCAGGTTACTCCATTCATTTGAAGGATTGGAATATTTTCAGAAACCTGTACCCAGTCCGGATCTGCTTTGATCCCGAGAATTTCGGCCGCTTCAGTAGCATGCTGAAGTAATACTTTTGCTGCTCCATTGGTAAAAGCGTTATTGTCAACATTTTCAGCCCACTCATCAGCTGCCACCACATTATTGATATCATAATGACCGGGACCATTTCTTTCTACCCTGGAGGTCCAGAAATCTGCTGTCGCCGAAATAATGGGCCATCCCTTTTCCCGGAGCCAGTCCTTATCCTGCGTAACGCAGTAATAATTCCACGCAGCCAGTCCTACACAGGCTGTAATATGGTGTTCAAAAGGTCCACTCAAAGCCCAAACGGGTGTTTCTTCCACTCCACTGGCCGCACTTTCCCAGGGAAACATAGCCCCTTTATAACCATGTGAAAACGCATTTTTCTTCGCGGCATCCAGGCGTTCATAACGGTATTCAATCATGGATTTTGCCATTTCGGGATGCAGGACAAGCAGGGCAGGAAACATCCACAGATCAGCATCCCAGAAAACATGTCCGTTATATCCCAGTCCGCTCAATCCCATCGGAGAAAGACTGTAAGAAGTCCCTTCCCTGGTAAATGAATACAGATGATATAACATACTGTGTATGTCCTGCTGCGATTGTTCGTCGCCACTGATCTGAATATCCGTTTTCCAGATATCGCTCCATGCTTTTTCATGAAAAGAAATGAGGCGGTCCGTTCCCTGAAGCTTGGCGAAAATTGTAAGACGCTCGGCTTCATTCAAAGGATCTTCATCATGGGCAGAAGTGATGGAAGAACCTGCAATGGAAAACCTGTACGTTTCGCCCGCTTTGATTTTGCGCTTGAATTTCAGCAGGTGCATATTGTTGTCCCACATCTCGTGAATAAGGCGGGGTTCCTGTCCATGTGGTTCAGTAAATAAAAATGTATTGGAAGCGACCATAAGTAATTTGCCCGTCGGACTTTTCGCTGTGGATGTGAGCAATGATATCACGACATGTGGCCGGTCAATTTCATTATAATAATTTTGTACATCACGTAGCGCATCCGGCGCTTCCAACACACTGGCTGGCTCAATCTCAATATCTTTTTTCGCCTGAACTGTGATGTCCATCAAAACAGTAAAGGGGAGCTGGCGAAGCGCATAATATGTATACGTGATGAATGCCTTATCCAGGTAATTGAAAGAAGTGCTGAAACTGGCACGCTGCATATTCAGCGTTTGTTTCATAGAAGAAATATTTTTTGAAGAAAGATCCGTCCCATCCACGCTGAAATGCATATTGAGCAGGTTGAAACTTTTCAGAAAGTTACTTACGCGCCCACGGCCGTATAAATCGTATGCACCCGCGAGCACCACATCTTTAACCTGGAAGGGTTTCGGTGAAGAAACGATACCGATCATTCCATTGGCAACAGTAACGCCATAATAGTTGGAAGGGTCAGGCGCAGTTGTGCTTATATTCCATGGATCAATAACCGGGGATTTCTGTGCTGAAGTTTTTTGAAATAATGTACATATAAACAGTATCGGCAGGACGAGCAATCTTGTCTTCATCTGTCCAAGTTAATTATTTTTCAGAGCCGGTAGATCCGTACCGCATTTTCTCCAAATATTTTTTCCTGGTCTTCTGCACTGTATCTCTCCAAATATTTTTCCAACAGGCTCTTCCACTGAACATAAATACCTGCTAACAGGAGAAAAGGCCATTCACTTGCATAAAGAAGTCTTTCGGATCCAAATGATTCAAAAAGAATTTCAAGGAAGGGATAAAAATCTACCGGCTTCCATGATTTCAAATTGCCTTTTGTAAATAAGCCCGACAGCTTACAGGAAAGATTTTGAATTTTAGCAAGTTCGCGGATATTTGATGCCCAAATTTTCGTGGGTGCTTTTTTCGCATCAGGATTTGCACAATCCCTCAAAATAAAATGCTGGTCAGGCCAGTCATTCATCCATTTTATTACACTTTCCAGATCAATTTCATTACCCATTGAAATATCCAGGCGGTATTGATTCTCTACGAGAATTTCCATTACATCATGTGATGGAAATATTTCCTTGTTTATTTCAAACTGGTAACCCCGGATATGATTGTACAGCTGAAATTCCCTGATCTTTTCCACAGCCTTGGGATCATACAGATCAAGCCATCCAACCACTCCTGAAATCATCGGATGTGTAATAGCAAGTTCAGAAAGGAATCGGGTTTCAACCTCCTCTTGATCGGCAACAACTGCAATACAGGCATCTATTTTATTCCTGTTCAGACTCTGGATTAAATGTTCCGGCAGATAATCCTGCTGCAATAATTTATTATTCCGGATGAAAGGATTCAGCAGGGATTTCCCATATTTCCAGAAATGGACTTCTGAGTCTATATGCATACTGGTATATCGTTAATAATGAACAGCATGAGAAGGTTCCCGTTCAGCTAAAGTAAACTATACAAAATTAAGTCCATGAGCGCCCTGTAAATGCCATTTGCCCCAACTTACTAAGTTCGTCAAACCCGAATTGATCATTTACCCCTTGATTCTAAGATCATAAGCCCTTAACGGCACCCTTCCCTCAACCACCCCGACTGCGCTTTATACTGGAACCAGCCAATGAGAGATATCTTTCGAAATGGCAATAGGATTCCTTCGCTTTGGCTACCCGGATTTCGGATAGGCAACCCGAACCCATCCCGAAGGCAATCCGAACAAATCAGATTCTTTCGGGAGGTGTCTTTTACTGAAAAATCTTTACGGCCTGCCCTTCAGACTCATTATTTCGTCCTTCGTTTTGTTTTGTCTCGTCCCGCTTTTTGGCTTACGCATTCACAAGATTGTTCATCCTCCATCCACATTTTCTAACAAAAGGCATTTTGGGGATGTACTTTTGTTTTGTTGTTCACAGTCAGAGAAGCTTTTCAATCAGGATTCCCGCTGCTTGCTTTCAGAAACCGGATAATTTCGGTAATTTAAGTCGCCATGACGACCATCAGGAAAGGAGATAAACCATTTTTCCGAATATTGACTGGATATGCGGCATTTGGAGGCTTGGGATCAATCTAATCTGTAAATTATTCCGGACAGAAGGCTACCTGAGCCGTATTAAGTCCATACGAAGTCCATTGTTTGATGGACTTCGTATGGACTTGGTCGCCTACGAATATTACGCTGTTAATACACTTAACCCACCCATATGAGTGAAATGCTGACCGACGAAGAGCCTCTTTTTCCTGAAGCAGAAATAAAATTTGCAACCTTCTGGCCCAGGCTGGGTGCCTTGCTTTTAGATACGATCATTATTGGTGCAATTACAATTCCGTTAACATATTTAAATTTATCCAGCTGGAAAATTCCCGGCATTTTTATATTAACAACCCTCATTTCCATATCCTATAAACCAATTATGGAATACAAGTACGGAGCGACTTTCGGTAAAATGGCTGCCAGATTAGAAGTAGTGGGCTATAATTTTGGGAAACTGACTTTAAACGAAGAATTAAAGAGAGTCAGTTTTTATTATCTGCCATCGATCCTCATTGCCATCATGACGGCTAAGAATTATTTTTCTCCTGAATTTGCATCCATATCGGGCCTCCGGGCGTTTGAGGGCTATGTCAGTTCTTCCAATCCCGCTATTCCATGGGTTAATGGAATCGTCTCTGTTTTTGCTATTGTTGATTGTATTACATTTTTCTCGAATGATCAGAGACGTTCATTGCATGATACTTACGCAGGAACCTATGTGATTCAGAAGAGCTGGTGAATTATCATTGCATGAACTGTTGGTTATTTCTCTTCCTAATTAAAATTTATAATCATGAGTTTTGATGAAACCCAGATTTTGAATGAAGTGAGATTATTTGCAAGAAATTTAACCCACTATTCTGAAACCGCTCAATTGGATTTGTTTATTGGCTGTTATGCAGACCTTCCGGAATTTCTTGCGGTAAGCGGCGATGGTATAATTAGAAATTATAATGAGTTTAAAAAAATCGGCAAGGAGTATTATGGTACCCTAAAGGAACAAAAGCTCACTACTGTCGCTGAAAAATTTCATATCCTGGATGACAATACCGTTTTGCTATGCTGGTCAGGGAATATTGACGCTTATTTTAAGAATGGCGATAACTGGAAAATGCAGAACTACACGGTGACATATATATTTAAGAAAATAGATGGATCATGGAAAATCATTCATTCACATGAATCTTCTTTGCCCCCTGAGATAATATAATCAAATTAATAAATTGATATACTCGTCCTTTTATTTAAAAACAACAATAATTGGGATCGTTGAAACCAGGAGTAGAATTTCAATTAATGTATCGTCGTGGGTAAAAGAGATAGACAGATTCCTGAAGAATGCGATTGAAAAGCATTTAAGAGATAAATAGAGGCTATTTTCGATAGAAATTGAGGTAGATTTGATATTGAAAATAACAGGATATGCCCAACAAGCCCGGAACAGAGAATCTGATAACAGTAAAAGAGGTATGCAACGATAAAAAAACCTAAAAAGGAAAAGTAAACTAATATCTTATGTGGAAGAAAATAGAATCAGAAATACAAATAGACCAATTACACGAAGGCGAAATTATTATAAAGTATCCAATAAGTGGGAAGCCTGTTGATAAAATAGATTTCACTGATGTAAAAATGCTAAATAGGTATGAAATATCTAAACTTACTCAGCAGCAGGAAAAATATTTTGAATATGAATTGACAATGCCTATCGATGAGGGTGTGCTTAATATTGATGGAACAAAAATTACCGGGGCAACAGGTAATCGACCTCATTTAAATAAAAATTCAAGAGAATTTAAATCAGAAAAAATTTGGTGGCTTAATGAAACTCAATAATCGGTAAAGTAGAGAAAATAATTTATATGAATAGGGTCTTAACGCTTTCTATTCTGTTTTACGTTCTGCTATTTTCCTGTGAATCAAAGTCTTCCAGTCTGTCAGATCAATTAAAAACAATCTTCCTATCACGTTTAAAAAGAAATGATTCTACCGTTGTTTTAGATTCATTCAGGGTAATAAGAATTGATTCCATAGATAGAAAACATCAGCTAATAATAGATGATACAATCTACATGAGAGAATTTGCCAGGGTTCAAGGACAATTAATTAACTCGATAATTGAAAAAAAGAAAGATAGTATTGGATTTTATCAGGATGAAGTGAATTATATGGGAACACAACTTGATTCAATGAATAAAGAAATATCAAAAGCAGATACTACAATAAAACTAGGTTTATTGGCAATCTGTAAGATTCAATTAAGTAAACATAAACGAAGTACGGAAAGGGTGATTCGTTACCTTTTAGATATGAATATGAATATTTGGAATTCATCAATGATTGATTCTTCAATTGCATCTATGGTAAGGAAATTGAATTAGTTCCCTCTTATCACAACACGAATATCGTTGCCACGGGCAAAAACTAACAGTCATTAGTTTTTTAAGCTAATTTTGATGATTCATTTTCTTATATGAATCATCCCAGGCAGCGATTAAGGATTGTGACAGCTACCTCCCTCTTCGACGGACATGATGCTGCTATCAATATCATGCGCCGGATTTTGCAGGCGAAGGGAGTTGAAGTCATTCACCTGGGTCATAACCGCAGTGTACATGAAATAGCCGAGGCCGCAATCGAAGAAGATGTGCAGGCAGTGGCGATCACTTCTTATCAGGGCGGACATATCGAATTCTTCAAATATCTCAGGGACCTACTGGATGAAAGCGGATATGGCCATATCAGAATATTCGGAGGTGGAGGTGGAACTATTCTTCCTAAAGAAATAAGATGGTTACAGGATCATGGCATCAGCAGAATTTATTCTCCTGACGATGGCCGCGAGATGGGTTTGGAAGGAATGATTGACGAAGTGATTCGCGAAACTGAAAAAACAATTCAATCTGCTGATAGCATTTTCTGGTCCGCCGAAAAAAACTGGAATGGAAAACTTCCACTTGGAGAATACAAGGAAATCCGTCGCATCGCCCGGGCGATTACGCATGCTGAGAATGGAGATACAGCCAACCCACCTTCTCCCGCTAACGCGGGATCCGGCATGCAAAGCGGCCAACCGCCAGCGGTCAACGGTCAACGGTCATCCGTCATCGGTATCACCGGAACTGGCGGAGCTGGTAAAAGCAGTGTCACGGATGAAATCGTCAGAAGGTTTTTGCAGGGCTTTCCTGAAAAAACGATCGCCGTTATTTCCGTTGATCCTTCAAAGAAAAAAACAGGCGGAGCTTTGTTGGGTGACCGCATCCGGATGAACAGTATTCATTCACCCAGGGCCTATATGCGATCTTTGGCTACTCGTGAAACCGATGTGGCGCTGAGTGCTTATGTGCGTGAGTCCCTTAATATTTGTCGCGCTGAAGAATTCGATCTGATCCTTCTGGAATCCGCAGGCACCGGACAAAGCGATGCATCCATCCTGAATTTTTGTGATGTTTCGGTATATGTGATGACACCGGAATACGGAGCTGCCAGCCAACTGGAGAAAATAAACATGCTTGACTATGCAGATGTTGTTGTCATCAATAAATCAGACAAACCCGGCGCTGCAGATGCACTGATTGAAGTGCGAAAACAATATAAACGGAATCATGCAAAATGGAATGCAAAGGACGAGGAAATTCCGGTTGTTGCAACTACGGCTTCCTTGTTTAACGACGCGGGCATGCAAGATTTATTTATGCGGCTGATTAAATTGGTGGACCAGCAATCAGGCAGGAATTTTTTATCAACACTCCTTCAACCGGAAATAAAAGGACACTGGGAAAAATCAATCATTCCTCCGGCCCGTGTCCGATACCTCGGGGAAATCCATGAAAGTATTGCGGAATATAATAAGCTGGTGGAAGAACAGGCTTCCATCGCTTCTTCCTTGTATAAATTATCAGGCGTTTTGGATGAAATGAAAAAAGAAAATGCAAATCCTACTCTCCTGCAGGAATTGGAAACAAGATTAAGTTATTATGAAAACCAGCTTACTCCCGTAAGTCGCAAACTGATTAAAAACTGGCCGGAGAAAATAAAATCCTATCAGCAGGACGAATATATTTATCATGTAAGAAATCAGGAGATCAGGCAGTCGCTCTATACAACCAGTTTATCCGGGACGCGAATTCCCAAACTCCTTCTTCCAAAATTCAAGGACTGGGGCGACATACTTCGATGGCAGGCACAGGAAAATGTACCTGGCTCATTCCCATTTACGGCCGGTTCATTTCCTCTGAAACGCGAAACAGAAGATCCGACAAGAATGTTTGCAGGTGAAGGTTCACCTGAAAGAACGAATAAAAGATTTCACTATCTCTCAGCATCACAAAATTTCATAAGACTAAGTACGGCATTTGATTCCGTTACTTTATACGGGGAGGATCCCGATCCGCGACCGGATATTTATGGAAAAGTAGGAAACAGCGGGGTAAGCGTCTGTACGGTGGATGATGCAAAAAAATTGTATAGCGGATTCGATATCTGTGATTCAAAAACATCCGTGAGTATGACCATCAACGGTCCGGCCCCGATGATACTCGCATTTTTTTTGCATGCAGCCATTGACCAGGAATGTGAAAAATATATTACGTCAAAAGGAATATGGAATGAGGTGAATGAAATAATGCTACAAAAATTCGGAGATGAGAAAACACCGCAGTATCATGATGCTGAATCCGCCGGTTTGCCGGAAACGCATAACGGACTCGGATTGAAACTACTCGGCATCAGCGGAGAAGAAGTATTGCCGCCGGAAATTTACAGGGAGCTGAAAACAAAAGCTTTTCACCAGGTGCGCGGGACGGTACAGGCAGATATTCTGAAGGAGGACCAGGCGCAGAATACCTGTATTTTTTCCACTGAATTTGCACTCAAGCTCATGGGGGATGTACAGGAATATTTTCAGGAAAATGAAGTAAGAAATTTTTACAGTGTTTCCATATCCGGATATCATATTGCGGAAGCCGGCGCCAATCCCATTACCCAATTGGCATTTACCCTGGCCAATGGATTTACTTATGTGGAATATTATTTAAGCCGCGACATGCAGATTGATCAGTTTGCCCCCAACCTTTCTTTCTTTTTCAGTAACGGTATGGATCCGGAATACAGTGTCATCGGCAGGGTAGCCAGGCGTATCTGGGCCAAAGCAATGAAATATAAATACAAGGCGAACAAACGAAGTCAGATATTAAAATATCATATCCAAACCAGCGGTCGTAGTCTGCACGCACAGGAGATTGATTTCAACGATATCCGGACCACCCTGCAGGCTCTTTATGCGATTTATGATAATTGCAATTCACTTCATACAAATGCATATGATGAAGCCATCACCACTCCGACAGAAGAAAGTGTTCGGCGGGCAATGGCTATTCAACTGATCATCAACAGGGAACTGGGCACAGCGAAAGCAGAAAACTTTATTCAGGGATCTTTTCTGATAGAAGAATTAACGGACCTGGTGGAAGAAGCAGTTATGAAAGAATTCGATCGTCTTACGGAAAGAGGCGGCGTGCTTGGAGCTATGGAAAGAATGTACCAGCGGAATAAAATCCAGGAGGAGAGTATGGTTTACGAAAGCCGTAAACATAGTGGAGAGCTTCCCATTATTGGTGTAAATACTTTTCTGAAAAACGGAGGTTCCAAAACCATTATACCCAATCAAATCATCCGCAGTACTCCGGAAGAAAAAGAGTGGCAGATCAGCAACCTCAATCTATTTAAAAAAATAAATAGGAATAAATCTGCAACTGCCCTGCAAAGCCTAAAGAAAGCAGCGGTTCAAAATGAAAATCTTTTTTCCTGTCTGATGGAAACCGTAAAGTATTGCAGTCTCGGCGAAATTACCCATGCGCTTTACGAAGTGGGAGGACAGTATCGACGGAACATGTAATAAGGCTTAAAGCGCAAGGCTTAAGGCATTAGTGTGGTGAATACGAAAGTCTGGTAATGAGAGAATGAGGAAATTAAATGGGGAAATGATAATATGAAAATGTGATTATTTACATCTGTTAACGGTCATCGGTCATCGGTCATCCGCCTGTATATTTTCAACCCGGTCCTTGATTTCTTTTTTGCTCTGATGAAGTTTATGTGCCAGCTTTTCAAATAACTCATCTTCCCTGCCTTCCATGAAAGTAAGATCTGCATCCGTGATTGCAGGATTGAATTCTTTTACCCTTTCCATAAGTTCATGCCAGGATCCTTCCAAATTGATTAATTTTTCCATGATCGTTTTTTAATTATTATTCGTCAGATCCCTGGTGCTCCTGATCAGGCCGATACCTGCAAAAAAGAAAAGTAATCCAAGTATACCATAAACAGCGACTGACTTGGCACTATGGTTTGTTGAGGTATTTCCCTGAACAAAATTATATGCTGCTAAAATGAGGCCTGCGATACCCAATATGGTCAATATAACCCCGAATAATCGTTTTTCCATTGTGATTGTTATAAACTCTAAAGAGATTGTTATGAATTGAATATTCCTATCCCTCATTTTCTGGTATACATTTTAAGTCTCCTGCTATAGTGCAAAGAGCATGCCCCGGAGTTCTGTTGAAGCCAGGTGTGGAAGTTGGTCATCCGTAATCTAACCCGCCGATATGCTTTCAAGCCAGTTTTTCATCTCTTTTTCATTCGTGTAAAGTTTCAGAGCCGACTTTTCAAACAACTTATCGTCCCTGCCTTCCATGAATATAAGATCCGCGTCCATGATCTCCGGATAGAATTCTTTTATCTTCTCCTTTAGTTCCTGACGGGATCCTACAAAATTTATTAATTTTCCATGTTCGTTTATTGAACTATGGTTTGGCAGATCCTGTACGTTTCTGAGGTTCGTCAGATCCTGCGTATTCCGGATCAAACCGATTCCGGCAAAAAAGAAAACTATTCCCTGGAAACCATAGACAGCCACCATCATGACACTGTGGTTGGCTGCTGTACTGCCCTGCATTAATTTGTAAGAAGCCAAAATGAGACCCGTGATACCTAATATGGTTATTATGATTCCGAAAAGTCTCTTTTCAATTGTGATTGTGAATGTTATAAACTGAATATTTTTATCCACCATGGTATTATAATTTGAAAGCTTTTTTTGATATGATGCAAAGAATATGCCTAGTAGAATGCTTAACGCAGAACGCTTAACGCTTAACGCAAAACGGTCAGCGGCCAACTGCTAACCAGATCTTCCCCTTAAATTTGTAGCATGCCAAAAAGAATCCTCCTTGTCTTTTATATTATCATTCTCGGTTGCAGCCACAATCCATATAAGGAATCCAATAAGATGTATAAGCACCAGGTAAAAGATCTTGGTATTCAGATTCAGCAGCCGCCGGCTGATTATTTTCCTTTACAGGATTCTCCATTTATCGGCACAGTCAATTTTGATTTACGCAAACCGAATTTTGTAATCATTCATCATACAGCCCAGAATGGTTGCCCTGAAACGCTGCATACTTTTACCATTAAAAAATCCCAGGTAAGCGCCCACTACGTTATTTGTAAAGATGGAACGGTTTATCATATGCTGAATGATTACCTGCGTGCCTGGCAGGCAGGTCTGAGTAAATGGGGAAATAATTCTGATATCAATTCTTCCAGCATTGGTATTGAGCTGGACAATAACGGGTTTGAGAATTTTACAGATCCACAGTTGAACAGCCTGCTTATCCTGCTCGACACGCTGAAAACAAAATATAAAATTCCGCAGGAAAATTTTTTAGGCCATGGCGATATTGCACCCGGAAGAAAAGTGGATCCCAACTGGCGCTTCCCATGGAAACTCCTGGCAGATCATGGATTCGGCGATTGGTACGGCGATACAACAGGCCTGATCGTACCTGCTGGATTTAACGATTATCAGGCTTTACGTATCATCGGTTATAATTTAAAAGACAGCATGGCTGCAGTAACATCCTTCCGCCGGCACTGGTTGCAGGATTCATCTTACCGGGCATTCGACAGCGCATCGGAAAAAATTCTTTATAATCTTTCTCTGAAATATCAATAAAAAAACCACCTGAGGGTGGTTCTTTTTCACGATAAGTACATGATATATATTGATGGGTAGAACTACAAAATATAAGAACTTGCGAAATTGCTTTCCGCAATTTCTTCAATGATCCTTTTATTAAATGCTTCCAAATCTTTCGGACTGCGACTGGTTGTAAGTCCGCCATCTGTTACTACTTCAATGTCTAACCAATGTGCACCTGCATTTTCAAGATCGGACCGGATAGAAGGAAAAGAAGTGAGGTTTTTTCCACGAAGCATTCCGGTTTCTATCAACAACTGTGGACCATGACAAATAGCTGCAACAGGTTTTAGTTCTTCCAGAAATTGTTGAGCAAAATCCACACAGTCCGAATTGGTACGCATCAGATCCGGATTCAGTACCCCGCCAGGAATCAGGAGTGCATCATAATCATCCACATTTGCGTAATCGATCTGAACATCCACCAACAGATCAATCGACCAGTGATCATGGTCCCAGGCTCTTACCTTGTGTTTCTGAGGAGAAACAATCTTAACGATTGCTCCGGCTTCCTGCAATGCTTTCATAGGACTTGTTAATTCAATTTCTTCAAAACCATTCTCTGTGAGAATAGCCACTTTTTTGCCATTTAACTTTCCCATATCTTATTTTTTAGAAATATAAAATATTCATCTGATAAGTAGATTCAAAAACAATACCAGACCTTACCCCGACAGGGCTTCATTAAAAAACTAATCCGTAATTTTAACCCTACTTTATGACCATTGAGCAGAAGCGACTTATAATAAATTCATTTAAAAAAATACCACTTGAACAGTGGGGCCCTTACCTGAGTGAAAGGCAATGGGGAACAGTGAGAGAAGATTATGGTCCCTATGGGGATGCCTGGAATTATTTTCCTTATGATCATGCTCATTGCCGGCAATATGAATGGGGAGAAGACGGACTGGCGGGTATTTCAGATTTTTTTCAGAATCTCTGTTTTGCGATTGCCCTTTGGAATGGTAAAGACGCCACCCTGAAAGAAAGATTATTCGGATTGGGGAACAATCAGGGGAATCACGGGGAGGATGTGAAAGAATTATATTATCATCTCGATAATATTCCATCACACTTTTATATGGAATACCTGTATAAGTATCCGCAACAGGCTTTCCCATATCAGCAACTCCTTCAGGAAAACCGTCTTCGTTCCAAACAGGAACCTGAATATGAAATCCTGGATACCGGTGTTTTCGATGATGATGAATATTTCGATGTGCATGTAACATACGCAAAGCAGAATTCCAGTGATATTTTTATCAGGATCGATGTTACAAACCGATATCATAAAGCAGCCGACATTACTGTGCTACCAACCTTATGGTTCTACAATAAATGGAATGAAGATCACGAAGCGAAACCGGAAATCAGCCTGCGTAATAAAAATTCTGTAAAAGCTTCGCATCACCGGCTAGGTGATTATTATTTATATTTTCAAACTCCGAAGGAAAAATGGTTTACTGAAAATGAGACCAACATGGAGAAAGTTGTGGGCCAGCCCAATAAATCTCCCTGGGTAAAAGATGTTTTTCATTCTGCGCTTATCAAAGGTGAACACCTGGATGCGCTGCGGAAAAGAAAAAACGGAACCAAATTTTCTCCGGTATATAAAATAAGGCTGGACGGTGGTAAAACGGAAAGTATTTATTTGCGTCTTTCCAATAAATCAATCGCAAACCCATTCACGATCGGATTTAAAAAGATCTTCGAAGTGCGAAAGGAAGAAGCGGATGCTTTTTATAAAGCAATCCTTCATCCCGGCACAACTCCTGAATTCAAGTTGTTGCAACGGCAGGCACTTTCAGGTTTGTTGTGGAGCAAACAATATTATCATTTCGATGTGGAAAAATGGCTGACTACCAGCGACGGGATATCACCGGTAAATGATGGAAAAAAATTTGGCCGGAACCATGATTGGAAACATTTGAAAAACCAGGATATTATTGCCATGCCGGACAAATGGGAATATCCCTGGTACGCTGCCTGGGATATGGCATTTCAGTGTATTCCCATGAGTATGGTGGATCCCGTTTTTGCGAAAAACCAGCTCCTCCTCATTATGCGGGAATGGTATATGAAACCCGACGGACAATTACCCGCTTACGAATGGAATTTCAGTGACGTAAATCCTCCGGTGCAGGCCTGGGCGGCATTGTCAGTTTACAGGATCGAGGGTGAAAGATCCGGTACTTATGATATTGACTTTCTGAAAAGGATTTTTCAAAAACTGCTTATCAATTTTACCTGGTGGATCAACCGGAAGGATCCTAACGGAAACAATATGTTTGAAGGAGGATTCCTTGGTCTTGATAATATAGGCGTATTTAACCGGAGTATTGAACTTCCCGGTCAGATGCAGCTTGAACAGGCCGATGGTACAAGCTGGATGGGAATGTATGCACTCAATATGATGGATATGGCATTGGAAATCGCCATGAAAGACATCACTTTTGAAGATACAGCCACGAAATTCTTTGAGCAATTTGTTTTGATCGCAGAAGCCCTGAATGAACAGGGTATGTGGAATGAAGAGGACCGGTTTTTTTACGATACACTGGCCATCGCAGGATCTGCTCCCCTTCAACTCCGCATTCATTCAATTGTAGGTATTACTACCCTGTTCGCTGTTTCAATAATTGAAAAGAAAAAACTGGATAAACTTTCGGATTTTCAAAAACGAATCAGCTGGTTTGAAAACTACCGGTTGAAGAATCATAAATTCTGGCCCAATGAAGAAAAAACAGATGGTGATACCATACTTCTTTCTCTCGTTCCACGAGGACGTCTTGTAAGCCTGCTGGAACGTTTGCTGAATGAAGACGAATTTCTTTCACCCGGGGGAATACGCGCTCTTTCAAAATATCACGAAAAAAATCCTTATTCAGTGCGGATTGATAATATTGATTATAACATACAATACGATCCGGGAGATTCAACTTCTAATCTTTTTGGTGGAAATTCTAATTGGCGCGGACCCGTATGGATGCCAATCAACTACCTCATCATTCAATCCATTCGTAAATACGGAATATTTTATGGTAATGCTTTGAAGGTTGAATGTCCCGTTGGCTCAGGTGTCTATATGAACCTGGAAGATGTGGCAGATTTTCTTACCCAGCGCGTGATCAGTCTTTTCCGGCCGGATGAATCAGGCAGTATTCCGCAGTATGGTAAGTACAACTGGTTTTATCAGCAGCCTGGTAATGAGCATTTGAATTTGTTCTACGAATATTTTCATGGAGATACTGGAATGGGCCTGGGCGCCTGCCAACAGACAGGCTGGACGGCCCTTCTGGCTGAACTGATCGCTGCCCACCAGGAAAGCACCCTGAAACGTAAACCGGTAGTAACGCCGGAGATTACCGTGGTTGACTAGCTTTTTGTAGTTTCACGAATTCATATGGATCATATCAACGAGTCTATAAGCGAACTGTTTGCCGGTTTTAGTAAAGAACACATTATTTCCATCAACAAAATCCCTCAGTCAGGCAGCATCCGTATTTATTACCGGATCATGACAGCATCAAAATCTTTTATAGCAACTTACGGCATCAATATAAAAGAGAATCTAAGTTTTATAAGATTCAGCAGGCATTTTAAAACGAAGGAATGCCCGGTACCTGAGATCTATGCCGTCAACACCGAGGGAACTATTTACATTCAGGAAGATTTTGGCGATATTTCTTTGTTGGACCTGCTTGAACAATCAGGTCCGTCAGATGAAGTGTACGAATTGTTCAGGCAAAGTCTGAAAGAACTCGCACATTTACAGATCAGGGGAGATGAAGGAATGGATTATGAAAACTGGTGCCTGACTTCCACTGAGTTCGGGGAAAAAGCCATAATGAGCGACCTGCTTTATTTTAAATATTATTTTCTCGATACACTTCAGCTTCCGTACGACAAAGAAAAGTTGATTGCAGATTTTGAAACATTCTCCGCAGGGCTTAGTGATACTAAGTTTAAATATTTTATGTTCCGGGATTTTCAAAGCCGCAATATCCTGATTGAAAATGACAAAGTGCATTTCATCGATTACCAGGGTGGGATGAAGGGAGCAATGCAATACGATGTGGCATCCATGTTATGGCAGGCAAAGGCGGAGTTAAGTGAAGCTTGGAAACATGGGCTTTTGGAGTATTATATGGATTGTGTTGAAGTTGAAATAGGGACTCTTTTTAATAAAAAGGAATTCGTGCAGCAATACCGCGGATATGTTCTCATACGACTTATGCAGGTATTGGGAGCATATGGATTCCGTGGTTTGTTTGAACGCAAGGCCCATTTCCTGGTGAGCATTCCCCTTGGATTAAAAAATCTCCGTTCCTTTCTGCATCAATATCCTATGAATGAAAAGGTCCCTGAATTTGAAAGAATTCTACATCTTATTGTTGAAGATCATATTATTGAAAGATTTGTACCACCCCGTGCGAATGCAGACACGCCCCTGATCGTGTATATCAACAGCTTCTCCTATAAAAAATCGATTCCCAGGGACGAAAATGACAATGGCGGAGGTTTCGTTTTTGATTGCCGGGCCATCTTAAACCCCGGCCGTATAGAAGCATTTAAATCCAAAACTGGAAGAGACAAGGAAGTAAAGGATTTCCTGGAACAGCAAACTCAAATGCCCGAATATCTCAACAGTGTTTTTGACCTGGTGGATATTTCTGTTGAAGATTATATAAACCGGGGATTTAAAAGCCTGATGGTGAATTTTGGCTGTACCGGTGGACAACACCGCAGTGTCTATGCCGCAGATTCACTGGCGCGCCATCTGAAAAATAAATTCGGCGTAACCATCGAACTGCACCATGTCGAACAGGAGGCTAAAGATTGGAAGAATTGATTTTTTTACCTATTTCTCATGAACGATCTCTCCAAAAAGCACAGGCATTTACCTTTCGAGAAATTTTATGCAATTTTCCTGATCAGTTCAATTTTTGTTCCTATCTCCTATTTATTTAGTATGAGTTTTTTTGTTAAACCTGGGTTTAACGGCATAATTGGGGTCGTTATCTATTTTTATTACTTCATAAGTGGTTTCTTTTATTGGTTTTCTCCAAAGGAAAAATCCTGTATCCGAATGGTAGAAATTTCATTGCTTACTCAATGCATTCAGATTTATATTCTTGGTCTGGCATTTATAAATTACTATTATGTTTATATCGGAGTTGGATTTACAGATACGCCAGATTGGACATTTAAGGTTCAGGCGAATTTTTTTAGTGCTCAGTTAACGGACTATTATTTTGCATCCAATGAAATTTCGGTATATGTCAATCTGGTAGCTATCGGTCTTTACATTTACTTTATCAGGAAAGTAAAGCAAAAATCAATTGAAGAAGGTTTATTTAGTGGTATTCTGCTTGAGGGAGAAAATTAAGTAAACAATTTCTCTGCATCAGCTATCGCCTCCGGCCGCCCCACATCCACCAGCATTGAACCCGAATGATCGAAACCAAGTATAGCTTGGGTTGCAGCGAGTTCCAGGTAAACATCCACGATCGAAAATTTTCCCTGCTGATGTATAAGGGGGAATATTTCCGGAGAGATAAAATGAATGCCGCTGAATGCTTTCTCTTTAAGCAAAGAACCCTGAATTGATATTATTTCTTCACCCGACTTCGTATTTCGCCAGCCGCAAAGTCTTTCGTTATTATCGAAGAGAAAGTACCGGGAAGATTTCCTTCCTGTTATTGCCAGGGTAGCAAGTGGTTTTTTTTCTTCATGAAATGATATCATTTTTTTCAGGTCGAGGTCTGTGAGGATATCGGCATTCATCAAAACAAAAGAACCTTGATCAAAATAATCTGCGGCTCTCTTCAGCCCTCCTCCCGTTTCCAATACTTCGTCCGATTCATCGCTGATCGTAATATTGCTTCCCCATCCGTCATTTACAATAATCGCATGCCGGATCTGCTCGGCGAAATGATGCACATTCACCAGCACATCTTTGATTCCAAATGATTGCAGGTAAACCAGGTTTCTTTCCAGCAGTGTTTTGCCATTTACGAGTGCAAGTGCCTTTGGATGCAGATCCGTCCATGGCTTAAAACGGGTACCCAGACCCGCGGCGAGGATCATGGCCTTCATCAGAGTACAATATTTTGTACCAGGCTGCTCTTACCAGGATAGTCGGTATTAAAGTGAAGGCCCCTGCTTTCTTTTCTGAATTGTGCACCTTTTACAATCAGGTAACCGGTGGTGATCAGGTTCCTGACTTCGCAAAGCTGGGGCGATACTAAAGTGGTTTCATACAACGCTTCAATTTCTTCATGCAGGAGGTCCAGTCTTTTTGATGCGCGTATAAGACGAATATTAGTCCGTACAATACCTACATAATCACTCATCAGTAACTGAAGCTCTTTTATACTCTGCGTTATTAAAATCATTTCGCCGGGAGCCGTAGTTCCTTCAGCATTCCAGTCAGGAATATCTTCACGGAAATCAAGTGACTCAATTCTTTTAATACTGTCAAGGTAGCAACGATGTGCGAAAACCATAGCTTCCAATAGTGAATTGCTGGCCAGCCTGTTTGCACCATGAAGGCCGGTCGAAGCGCATTCGCCACAGGCATAAAGATTCCGGATTGAAGTATGTCCCCATTCATCGGTTTTGATCCCACCGCAACTATAATGTGCAGCAGGTGCAACAGGGATCATTTGTGTTGCCACATCAATACCGGCAGATAAACATTTTTCATAAATATTGGGAAAATGTTCCACGAATTTTTTCATGTCCATATGGCGGCAGTCCAGGTACACATGCTCCGTTCCACCTTTTTTCATTTCGTTATCGATAGCTCTTGCAACAATATCGCGCGGAGCAAGATCCTTCCGTTCATCGTACCGGACCATAAACGCTTCTCCGTTTTTATTTCGCAGAATGGCCCCGTCTCCCCTGACCGCTTCGGTGATAAGAAAAGAAGGACTCACACCCTGTTGATAAAGTGCCGTCGGATGAAACTGGATGAATTCCATATTTTCAATTCTCCCCTTGGCTCGGTATACCATTCCGATCCCGTCTCCGGTTGCGATCACCGGGTTGGTTGTAGTGCGGTAAACCTGGCCGTTTCCTCCGGTTGCAAATACTGTGATGCGTGATAGAATCTTTATGATCCTGTTTTCTTTCATATCCAGGGCATAAATTCCATAGCATTCGATATTGGGAGTGGATTTGGTAACGAGATAACCCAGGTGATGTTGAGTGATGATATCCACAACAAAGCAATGTTTGATGATCTCGATATTCTTCTGTGAAGCGACGGTTTGCAATAAGGCGCGTTCCATTTCCTTTCCTGTAACATCTTTATGATGAAGAATCCGGAATTCAGAATGGCCGCCTTCCCTTCCTTTTTTAAAAGCCCCTTCCTCATCCTTGTCGAATTCTGCACCCCATTCAATCATTTCCTGAATCCGTTGTGGACCTTCTTTCACAACAATTTCCACGATTTTCAGATTGCATAATCCATCTCCGGCAATCAGTGTGTCTTCAATATGTTTTTCATAACTGTCGTTTTCAAAATCCGTAACTCCGGCAATTCCGCCCTGCGCATATTTCGTATTGGTTTCGTCTGCAATCGTTTTTGTAATTACAAGAACATGCTGGTCAGGACAGGCTTTTGCTACTTTCAATGCATAGGTGAGGCCGGCAATACCTGAACCGACAACGAGGAAATCCGTTTTTCTTTGCATGATTCTTTCCTAATAAACAATGGTATATTCGAATTTTTCGGGGTGGTCGAATACTTCAACCAGGTTATACTGCATGATGACTTTTTTCCTGTCGGGGAAAATTTTGGCCAGAATATTATCTATTTTCTTTACAGGTCTTGGAATAACAATGGATAGGGTATAAGGAATTGAAATACCCATACTGCCTGCATCTTTCATTTGTGCAAACTGCGGACTCTGCTGCAAAGCCTTCCACTTTTCAGGATTCAGTTTTCGGGAAATAAGACCATCATGACATTGAAAATCATAAATGGCGTTGAACTGGTTCATATCCGGCATGCCATTTTCATTTCCTGATGTAGTGGTATCGGGCTTTCCTGCCATGCCCTTAAATAATTGGTTGAACCCGAGTGACTGATTGTTCATGGAAATATATAGCTTCTGCAAATCCCCCAGACTCTTAAACGGAATTACGATATCGCTTTTAAATTCCTTTTTTTCCATATTCAATAAAAGATGAACAGTTCCCTTTTTTATCAGGGCTTTGTTTTCTGCTGAAATATTTTGAGCAGTGTCCAGCAATGCTTTCATCATCACTGTTGTATCAATATTCCTGGAAGGCATTTGTTTATCCATCTCCTCTTTACCCATATAGCTCTGCATGGCCTGCAGAAGCTGGCTCATATCTGTATGAACAGAATACACGCCTGATCCATCTGCATGTACGTCAATATCTTCATTTATTTCAAAACAGCCTGCCAAAAAAAACATGCTGGTTATGGTGAGAAAGCACTTCAGTTTTTTCATAACTAATATTATGAAGCAAGGTACATGTTTACCGGAATTCCAGTTGATATAACACGCTAAAACTTTGTGAAGCGCCGGGCTCCAATATTATCAGACCCTGGCCATTGTTAAATGAATCCGGTGCTGAACTAAGATTTTCTATTGCAATGGTCCTTCTGTCATCCGGTGTATAAATCTGAAGATAGGGATAGCTATAGTCGGGGAAAAAACTCAATCGAAGACCATTTGCAGGATTTTCCAATGTTGCGGCGGGAAGATCCGGGTCGGATTCGAGTAAAAAGCAATGATCAAATCTTTCATTTCCAATAAGTCTTGGTGAATAAAATGTATCCGTTTCAATAATTTCTCCAGTTGGAATAAGTTTCTCATTAAATGCGAGGTTTTTTCTTGAGTGGAACGATAATAACCAGTCGTTAACTTCTCCTTCCAGGCTAAAATATGGATGCCATCCATCGGCCATGGGTATGCGCCCGGGAGAAAGATTTTTTACTGTGGTTTCCAGATTCAACCTTCCACCCTTTTTTAGTGTATATTTTACTTTTATTAAATATTCAAAAGGATAGGCGTGATTTTCTTTTTTATAATGATATTCAAGTAATATAAATGCCTGATCTTCCTGATTTTTTTTCTCCAGGATAGTAAAGGGTTTGTCAGAAAGAATGCCATGTATTGAAGAACCGTCATTAAATTTGTCCGGAAATTCAAAGGAGCTGCCTTCAAATTTATATTTGCCTTCTGATATGCGGCAGACAAAAGGAGAAAGCTTGGCACTTTTATAAGTGGAAGAATGATTTTTTTTCAGGTCAGCAAGATTATTGTAATTATCTATAACCTGTATTCTTCGATTTCCTAAAGGAATGGAGAATTCGTGTAAAAGGGCGCCTGCGTCAGGCAGGATCCTGACCTGGATGCCGGTTGTAAAATCGGTGATCTGTAAAAGGTCCAGGTCTTCATCCCTTTCGCGGGTTATGGTAAAAGACATTTGTATTGCGTTTAATTTCGAAGAATGATAATGGATATTGAAAGGCAATTTCAACAATATTTCGGAAAAGATTGCCTGATTGCTGCTGCACCCGGCCGGGTGAACCTCATTGGTGAACATACGGATTATAATCAGGGGTTTGTGCTTCCGGGCGCAATAGACAGGCATATATATATTGCCATGGCACCAAATCAGGATAAAAAGTTGAACCTGGTGGCGCCGGAATTTGGAGAAAACTATTCATTTGAGCTGGATCATATGCGTCCTGTAAAGGGGTGGCCCACTTATTTATTGGGAATGATCTATATGATCATGCCTGAAAAACACTTACCGCACGGGATGGATATTCTCCTCATCGGAAATGTGCCCATTGGCGCGGGAATGAGTTCTTCTGCAGCGCTTTGTTCTGCATTTGGTTTGGCACTCAATGAATTTTTTAAATTGTGCTTATCCAGAATGCAAATCGCACTTCAGGCACAAAAGACAGAGCACCGTTTTGCCGGTCTTCAATGTGGCATTATGGATCCCTTCGCTAGCCTGCATGGAAAAGCCGGTCACCTGATGAAACTTGATTGCCGAAGCCTTGAATACGAATACATTCCATTCGACTTTCCAGATATCAGGATTATCCTTGTAAACACAATGGTAAGTCATTCACTGGCATCATCTGAATATAATCTTCGTCGTCAGCAATGTGAAGAAGGTGTTGCGGTTCTTAAAAAATATGAACCTGCCATACATTCTTTGCGCGATCTTCAGCCTCAACTTCTTGAAAAGCACAGGGCTGAACTGGATGAAATCGTTTATAAAAGATGCCATTTTATTGTGGAAGAAAATCATCGCCTGCTCAATGGTTGTAACGATCTTAAAAATCATAATTTGAACGCGTTTGGAAAATTAATGTATGCTTCACACGCCGGATTGAGTAATGAATATGAAGTGAGCTGTAAGGAATCGGATTTTCTTGTGAAAGAAATAAATTTATTAAAAGGTGTAAAAGGCGCGAGGCAGATGGGCGGCGGATTCGGCGGATGCATAATCACTCTTGTAGAACATGATGCTGCGGAGACTTTTACCCGTGATATCCGGGAAAAATATGAAATGCAATATGGAAAAGTTCCGGATTGTTATGTTATGAATATAGGAGAAGGAGCACACATCCTTAAGCCTTTGGCTTAAGGATAATGTGGTGAATTTGGAATTGTAGAAAATGAAAAATGTGGAAGTTGAATTATTAATGATAATGTGGGAAATGTGGGAATTGAATTTTTAAGAGTAAGGGTTGAATTAATTGTAATAATCAGTATTTAATCTTGCAAACACTGCCAGATAACTTTAAACCAATCATTCAATTTTAACCTTCATCTTCCTGAAGTATCGACCTAAAGTAAAATTGACCCGGGCCTGGAAATAATTCTCAATGTATCCTCAATGCTACCCCGATGGGCCCTCTTTGCGACTTCGGATTTGGAGGACCCAAAGCGGACTCAAAGGAGAGAACACGAGGTGAAACCAACCTCCATAACAGTTTTCGTCAAACAATCTTCAGGGAAAGCCCGGGAGTTGTAAATGATTCTTCCACGATTTCAAAATAATTTCCTCATTTCCCACATTATCATTAATAATTCAACTTCCACATTTTTCATTTTCTACAATTCCACATTCACCACATTATGATCCGGTTCCACCCACACATTATTCTCTTTAAGAAGATTGACCAGTTCAGAAACAGCCGTCTCACTACTAACTCCTCGTTTCATTACTTCTTTTCCCTTATACAATGTGATCTTACCCTGGCCACTTCCCACGTAACCAAAATCTGCATCTGCCATTTCTCCGGGACCGTTCACGATACAACCCATAATCGCGATCTTCAGTCCTTTAAGGTGACTGGTTACGGACCGGATCTTTGCTGTCGTTTCCTGCAGATCAAACAAAGTTCTGCCGCAGGAAGGACAGGAAATATATTCAGTTTTCGAAATCCTGGTTCTTGCTGCCTGTAGGATGGAGAATGCAGTATTGTTTAAGAACTGGTGATTATTTTTTGCGTTCAGATAGGTTCTTCCACTTACCTGACCGTTCATGATTTTTTTTGGATCATTGATCAGCCAGATACCGTCACTCATGCCATCCGCCAATAAGCTACCTGCTTCCACTGCAAAATGAATAAGCTGCAGGTCGATGGTGCTTTCCGTACATTCTACCACGAGGATAACCGGAATTTCCATGTTTCGGTTCATCAGTTCCATAATAAAACGCCTGGTATCCAATACCGGGTTTTCATTATCAGAATAAAGGGCAAGAACCAGACCCGGAACATTTTCCATTAAACTGAACAGATCAGGACGGATTGCCTTATTCGCGTTCAGGGTTAATAAATTCATGGTTGGGGACCAGGAGGAAGCCTTCTTTAACTGGTCAAGTGTAAACAGGGGGAAATATTTTTCTTCCCCAGCGATGGTTTTCTTTTCATTCAGTTTATTCCACGCATCAAAATCGCAAATTATTTTACATGTTCCCGGTAAATCAAAATCAATGATTTTATTTCCGGAATAGATATAGTCTGCAGCAGCATCTCCGATTTTCCATTTATCCGTAAACTCATCATACTCGTAACCTATGCGCTCAAGAGCTTCAGGAGTGATGAATGCTTCATGCATAAGATCTGCCACTACAACGGGCGCATGTGTACCGCCGATATTATAAACTGCCCGTGTTTTTCTTCTTTTATATTCAAAAGGAGAATATGGTATTTTTTCAATGGGCAATATGTCTGACCCGCTTTGTTTAGAAGTATAACGCGCAACAATATCCTGGCAAACAGGAATTTCAAATTCGGGATCTTCGGTTAGGGATACCCGTATGGTGTCACCTATACCGTCTTCCAACAGAGTGCCGATTCCAATCGCTGATTTTATTCTGCCGTCTTCACCGTCGCCAGCTTCGGTTACGCCGATATGTAAGGGATAGATCAGGTTGAATTCATCCTGCATGGTCTTTACCAGGAGGCGGTAAGCTTCTACCATCACCAGCGGATTGCTGGATTTCATGCTCAATACAATCTGATGATAGTTTTCACTTCTGGCGATCCGCAGAAATTCCATGGCGCTTTCCACCATACCCATGGGACTATCGCCATACCTGCTCATTATACGATCACTCAGCGATCCATGGTTTGTGCCGATTCGCATGGCGGTACCATATTCTTTACAAATCCCGATAAGGGGAATGAACCGGTCACGGATCCTTTCAATTTCTTCGGTATAATCCGAGTCACTATATTCAATGAATTCAAATTTCTTTTTGTCGGCATAGTTACCCGGATTTATCCGCACTTTTTCAACGATGCGGGCTGCAATCTCAGCAGCATTGGGTGTAAAATGAATATCCGCTACCAGTGGAGTCTTATATCCTCTTTTCCTGATTTCGTTTTTAATATTCAGCAGGTTTTCCGCTTCGGTTTTACTGGGAGCTGTTATTCTGATAAGTTCAGCACCGGCTTCAATGCAACGGATCGACTGTTCCACGGTTTTAACCGTATCCATGGTATCAAATGTCGTCATAGTCTGCACACGGATAGGCGCATCACCTCCCAAAATAAGATCTCCCACAGTAACCGGTACTGTTTTCAGTCTTTTATATTCTGAGAGAGAATGAGTGTAGAGCTGCATTTTTATAGTTGAAAGATTCACTTCAGGACACCAAAATTATGAAAAGTTCCAGGCTTTGTCCCTCTTTGCTTCGTCGTCCAAAGGCTTTGTGCTTTTGGCTTGCTTTACCAGTCTTTTTCAGGCTGGCTTAGCGCGTGGGTTTTATTCTGGTTCATTTTATCCTGGACATCTTTTTCCCTTTGTTCCAGGGAGCGGAGGTATTGTTCAACCTGTTGTTTGGATAATTTACTTTGCTGCGGTTTGGGACTATTGTCGGGTTTATTCTGATCTTTTTTTTGTTTATCGTCGGATTTCTTCTTGTCAGGTTTGTCTTTTTTATTCTGTTGCTCCTGTTTCTTTTTTTCAAGCAGGGCTTTTACCAGGTTTTCTCTGGCATCACTGTCGGCAGAATTCAGTCGCAAAGCATTTTTCCAGGCATCAATACTTTCATCAATTTTTTTCTGACGGATCATGGCTACACCTTTGTTATAATAAGCGCTTTGCCTTGTATTCTCATCTGCTTTGGATTGCAATACATCGTCGTACGAACCCGCTGCTTTTTCATAATCGTTTTTTCGATATAATGCATCTCCCAGGTTGAAATGAGCATCGGGATTCCCGGGTGATTTTTTTAATGCTTTTTCATAGTTTGATTGTGACTGGTCATATTCCTGCTTATTATAAAAGCGGTTCCCCCGGCGAATCAGCGCATCTGTTGTTTGTGCACTTATGTAAGTACATACAGGCAGTGTGAATAGAATCAATATGGATAATCTGGTTTTAAGCAATTTTTCTTTTTCTTTCGGGAATGAATAATTCCATTATCAGCAGAATTCCCGCTAATCCGATGAACCAGGGGAAATAATTTTTAAAATTTATGAACTCCGAATCTGATAATGCCCTTTTTTCAATACTGTCCAGCCTCTGGGTCAGCGTAATGGTAGCGTCTTCCAGGTTTTCCAGATGAATGTAAATTCCGTTTGTTGCATCCGAAATGCCGGTCAATTCCTGTTCATTTAGTTTAGATATGACCGTATTTCCCTGGTTATCTTTTTTCGGTTGCTTTGTTTCAGGATCAATGATAATGGATCCTTCGGGTGAGCCGATGCCTACCGTATTTACCATAACGCCATCGTCGGCCATTTGTTTTGCGACTTTTAATGCATCGGGATCATGATCCTCTCCGTCGGAGATCAGCACAACAGCTTTATACTTATGTTCATTCTGGTTGAAAGAGTTGTTGGCCATTGTGAGGGCCTCGGCAAAAACAGTTCCCTGGGTTGGTACAGCATCCGGACCTGCTTCAGAAATATAAAGTTTAGCCGCTCCATGATCCGTTGTCAGTGGCATTTGCATATAGGCTCTTCCGGCGAACAAAATCAACCCGATACGATCATTTTGCAAACGGTCCGTCAGCCGATATAAAAGCTGTTTGGCTTTATCAAGACGGCTTGGTTTTACGTCCTGCGCCAGCATACTTTTGCTTACATCCAGCACGATCATAACATCCACACCCTGACGTGATATATTCTCAGCACTTCCCCTTGCACGAAGGTTAGCCAATCCGGCAACAAGGAAAAATACCGATGCGCAAATCAGGATAAATTTCAGGAGGAATTTTCTGGTTGAAAAGGATTTTACCAGCTGGGATACCAATGCCGGATCTCCAATCTTGTTACCAAGGTTTTTCTTCCAGTTTATCAACCTGTAATACAGAAAGACAAGTAATGGAATCAGGATCAGTCCTATAAAGTATTCAGGGTGCTGGAAATGCAAGACTAATTATTAATTATCAATTATTAATTATTAATGCTTAAAGTTTTATGCTTCAAGCAATTCGTCAACGGTCATCGGTCAACGGTCATCGGTCAACGGTCATCGGTCATCGGTCATCGGTCATCGGTCAACCGCCAACCGTCAACCATTTGCAAGATAACAAACACATGCCGGGCAAATTATTTCTTTCCGTTAAAAAATCCTAAATGGGCCAGGATGTCTTTGAGCAATTTAATCCTTACCTCAAGTACCCGGTTTGCAACAGTTGATTCTATATTGAGCACAAAAAAATAAGGATGCTTATTTTCTTCTATCCAGCCAACTACCCATCCCAATTCCCGGCCGTCTCCTGGAAACCCCCATCCTGTTTTATAATACAGTTTATAGTTAGAATTCTGTTCGCGCAACATCACAGATTGTACAATGTCCTGTGTTCGTTTAAAGAAAGGAAGCTGGTCGAAGTATAATTTTTTAACCAGTCCCAATTCCTCATCCGGTTTAATTTTCAAATGGTTGTTGAGCCAGAAGGAATCGATGGGGCCACTGATATCTCTGTTACCATAGCCGAGACTGTCGATCCATAGTTTCATGGTATCGTGGCCTATTCGCCGGGCCACTTCCTGGTAATAAGGAACGGCTGAAACAGCAAAAGCTTCTTTCATTGTAAGATCCTTATTCCAGTCATTATTCCATCTTTTCACACCGTCCCATTTGATCACCATATTTTCATCCCTGATAACACCCGTTTGGATGCCGATCAGTGAATTCACAATTTTAAAAGTTGAAGCGGGTGTAAAGGAACTGTCACGGTAACGTGGAAGGTTATAGATGATGAAATTATTTTCCCCGTTATTAAATAAACCAAAACATCCCTTTACCCCGGCGGAATCAAAATATGTTTTAAGGCTATCATCTACCTTCACATTATTCATTGAACAACCTGACAAAACAATATAAATAAAGGCAGGAATCAGGAAACGGGGCATAGAAAATTTTTGCAAAAATAAGCAGCTGTAAACTAAACGGATATGGTTATATTTAAATGGCAGAATTATCATGCTCAACAAGGCCGATATTGAAAAATATTTTATAGCTGAAAAACAGGAGAGCCTGGTTTTCCTGGTCATCGGTTTAGCCGCTATCGCTTTGGCCCTGATTTTTTATTTTATAGTTAAAACGCATATTTACAGGGGAGCGGCAATTCCATTGCTGGTCCTGGGTCTGGTTCAGTCAGTCGCAGGGTATGCGGTATATGTAAAAAGCGACGACCAGCGTATCAGCCAGGTATATGCCTATGATATGAATCCTGACCAGCTGAAAACCGTTGAGCTCACCCGCATGCGAAAGGTCCAGACTAATTTTTTGATCTATCGGAGTATCGAGGTCGGTTTAATCATCGCAGGGTTGATCCTGATTATTTTTTTCCGAAATCAGGAAGGGAAAACTTTTTGGATGGGACTGGGGATTACACTCACTTTGATGGCGGCAGAACTTTTCTTCGCAGATTTCATCGCCGAAAAACGCGCATCAAAATATACTTCGCAGTTGGAGGAATTCAACAAGAAAGCCTAAAGCCCAAAGCTTAAAGCCTAAAACTTATAAATTGTTAATTGTTAGTTGTTAATTGTAAACGATTTATCTTGAACTTTAAAATTTATATCCAACAAACTATTTAGCGTTAACAACTAACAACTAACCTAACCGTTTTCAGCATTAAGCATATATTAGTTTTCGGCTTTCAGCTTTGGGCTTTAGGCTCTCTAATATTGCTTCGATTTCTTCAAGATTGCCTTTCTGTACAAGCTGATTACGTACATCTTTAATATATGGTATGCCTTTCAGATAATTACTATAATGCCTTCGCATTTCCAGAATACCAAGCACAGGGCCCTTCCATTCTATTGACCTGTACAGGTGTTGCCTGATCACATCAATCCTTTCTTCCAAAGAAGGGGATTCCAAATGATTTCCTGTTCTTAGAAAATGTTTGATCTCCTGGAAAATCCAGGGATAACCAATAGCCGCACGGCCGATCATTATGCCGTCAACACCATAACGGTTTTTATATTCAAGCGCTTTTTCGGGACAGTCAACATCGCCATTACCAAAAATGGGAATATGTATTCGCGGATTATTTTTAACACGCGCGATCAGTGTCCAGTCGGCATCTCCCTTATAAAGTTGTGACCTTGTTCTGCCGTGGATCGTGAGGGCTCCTATACCTTCATCCTGTAGGCGCTCGGCAACTTCTTCAATATTTTTTGAATCATCATCCCAGCCCAGTCTTGTCTTTACGGTTACTGGCAAGCGGGTGGATTTGATAACAGCACGTGTAAGTCGAACCATGGCCGGAACGTCTTTTAATACGGCCGCCCCCGCTCCTTTACAAACAACTTTTTTAACCGGGCATCCAAAATTGATATCTACCAGGTCAGGATTTGTTGCATCGATGATACGGGCGCTGAGAGCCATGGCTTCTTCATCACCGCCAAAAATCTGGATGCCAAAGGGTCGCTCGTATTCAAAAAAATCCAACTTTTGTTTACTCTTGATAGCATCCCTGATCAAACCTTCCGAAGAAATAAATTCACTATACATCAGATCAGCTCCATATTTCTTGCATACATAACGAAATGGCGGATCACTCACGTCTTCCATGGGTGCCAGGAGCAGGGGGAAATCCGGCAATATGATATGTTCTCCGATCTGAATTGACATTTGTAAAGTGGGAATCTTCTATCCCCCACGAGGCAGGATTGAAATTGAAGACTGGTTGCTTAATTTCGCACAGCTTCCTTGGGCAAATATACTCATTAAACCTCGTTGAAGGAAGACCGTCATATGCATACTTATCTTCGTAATAAACCTGTTTGGATTCAGCTAATCATATTCGGTGGGTTGACGTTTGGTATTTTTTTACTTATAGGAAGTCTGGGACTAAGCCTGGTAGCCTATCTCAATCATCTGAGCGTCATGCAGATTGGCGCCATGGGTCCCTCAGACTATGCCCGTCCTGAACTGTCAGGGGTATTGAAGGGTGTATTGATCGTACAGTTCATGGTTTTTTTTCTACCGTCAATGATATTTGCCTATCTGGCTGATCCAAGGCCGTTATCATATATAGGATTAAAATCACCCCAGAAGAACTCGTTTCTACCACTCACGATTATTACAATTATTGTTGCATATTTTACTGTATCATTCCTGGGAACTCTGGACGAATCCATTGTGCATCTCTTACCGAAAACAACACAGAAATGGGTCGAAAGCGGGGAAACTAACGCCAATGGCATGCTGGATAATATTCTGACCATGAAGAGCCCGAAAGATTTGATAATGCCGGTTTTTCTGGTAGGTATCCTGGCTGCGGTTGGTGAAGAAGTTTTTTTCAGGGGCATCCTGCAAAAATTCTTTATCCAGATTTTCAAATCTGCATGGCCTGGAATAGTTTTCACAGGCTTCCTCTTTTCAGCAATTCATATGCAGTTTATGGGATTCCTGCCACGCATGGCGCTTGGCATTATCCTTGGTTCATTGTACTGGTATAGTGGAAGTCTTTACCTTTCCATACTTGGCCATTTCATTTTTAACCTTATCACGCTTTTGCTTATGTATTTCAAAGTGGCCGATCTGGATTCCAAAAATAGTTCCAGCGTGATATTCATTTTCCTTGGCGTCTTATCTTTAGCAGTTGTTGTATTCCTGCTGAATATGCTCAGAAAAAAATCCACAACTACTTATGCCGCCGAGTTTCCACCACCGGTTGATAACAGTTTATTTAATGATCAGGATCATCCGGTATAATTTCCATTTACGTACCTTCACTTTATGGCTCTTCAGGCGGTCACTTTCAGAATAAGGACACTGACTTCACTGGTATTTGTCGCAGTCATGTTAATTGGATTGCTTTGGAATACCCTGAGCTTTTTTATTCTTTTTTCCATTGTTCATTTTGGCTGCTGGTATGAATACCAAAAACTTCTTACCAAAATTGATCCTGTTTATGGAGAAATCAGCGTCTTTCAAAAATATGGTGTCATGATTGCTGGCTGGTGTATCATGATGTTTTGCAGTCGCCCGGAATATGATGGTGATATGGGAAATAACGGACTTCACAATGCGGGATTATACGGCGGTTTGTTGTTTCTTTTCATTTTGCCGGTTGCAGAAATTTTATATACCCGTAAAACTTATCTTCGGAATATGGGTTATTCGGTTTTGGGTCTTATTTATATTTCACTCAGCCTGGGCCTGCTTCTCAATCTCCGCACTTTTTATCCCGGCAAAGCTTTGGAAACCGTTAACAAATTACTGGTGCTTGCGATCATACTGAGCTTATGGGTGAATGATACTATGGCCTATCTCATCGGATCAATCATTGGTAAAACACCTTTATCAACAATTTCTCCCAAAAAAACATGGGAGGGAACTATCGGTGGTTTTATATTCGCCGTAATAACCATGGGCGCGGTTGGGTATTATTTAAGCAGCGGATTTGAATTGCAGGCAGTATCCCAATGGATGATTGTAGCGGCCATTGCTTCCATAGCGGGCACAGTAGGGGACCTGCTGCAAAGCAAATTAAAAAGAATCGCGGATGTAAAAGACAGTGGCAGTATTATGCCAGGTCATGGTGGTTTTCTTGACCGATTCGATTCACTTCTTTTCGCCACTCCATTCATTTGGTTTTACATCGTTATGTTTGCATAAAACTTTTCCTGCCCTGCATCCGCAGACAGGCTGACGGCATATAAAATTTAGTCTGCCTGCCTGCAGACATTCGCTTAACGCATTTTTCCTATGATCATTCATAAAGAAGGATATAAAACGATTGCTATTTGCACGATTTTTTTTGCAGCTATTAATCTGGCCTCATTTTATCTCATCAGTATTCACCTGTCCTGGGTAAGCTGGGTGATTTTTTTTATCAGTGTGGCTTTCTTGTTATTTATTATTTCCTTTTTTCGCGTACCTGCGCGTGTCCCGACCATCAACGAAAAATATATTATTTGTCCCGCCGACGGCAAAATAGTCGTGATAGAAGAAATTACTGATGTGGAATATTTTCATGACCGTCGCCTGCAGATATCGATTTTTATGAGCCCGGCAAATGTCCACCGTAATGTAAACCCCATAGGCGGAGAAGTGGTTTATAGCCAGTATCATAAAGGGAAATACCTGGTTGCCTGGAACCCGAAATCTTCAACAGAAAATGAACGCCATAGTGTTGTAATAAAAAATCAGGAAGGTAGTCTGCTTGTAAAACAAATCGCGGGGGCCGTTGCAAAACGCATTATCAATTATCTTTCACCAGGACAAAAAGTAGAACAATGCGGAGAAATGGGTTT
>DASZHV010000049.1:0-14920 GCA_035937535.1 Puia sp.
CGTTCCGCATCCTTTACTGAGGTTGCCAGTGGTTTTTCAACCATTACAGAAATTCCTTTCGGGGCACAGATCTCAACTACACTGATATGTTCAGAAATAGGAGTATAAGCTAGAACAACATCCGGTTTTGTATGAGCAAAAAGGGATTCCAGATTCCTGAAAAAAAGTGAATCCGGCAGCTGATAGTCTTTTTTATAACGCATTATAAGCTGCTCATCCGCTTCTGCAATGCCCGTAATAATCACTTCGCCTTTTTTATACTGATTCAGGATTCCGTGTACATGATCGTGTGCGAGACCAGCAACGCCAACGCGCAGGATTTTTTGTGCAGGACTGCTAAATGCTATTAACATGAAAGAAATAATTGCTATCAAATGGTGGCCCGGGCTTGATTTTTTCATTTCAATCTTTTTGAACACTAAATGTAAGTATTACCGGCTTTTTTCCATTTAATTTTGTATCAGTTAAAGAAGGGGATTGGTTCTCTTTATACCTTAACTGTTTCTTAAAGTCCATATTGGACGACTTGATGAACGCCAATGCAAAAGAAATCGATGGCCGCACCAAAGACCTTGCTAAAAAAATGCCAAACATATTACTTATACAAATTCATGTTGGGGTTAATGATTTTTGCTTTATCAGATACCTTCGCGCAACATGCAGAAAAACATGATTCAGTAATTTTTAAGAAGATCATATTAACCAGTGATTTTATCTCGGAAGGTGTTGCTACCGGGGATGTGAATCATGATGGCAAGATGGATGTCATGGCAGGTTCTTATTGGTTTGAAGCACCCAACTGGAAAAAACATGAAATAGTCAGGGGAATTAGTTTTTCTCCGGATACAGCTTTCAGTAATTCTTTTTTAAATTTTAGTATGGACGTAAACCAGGATGGCTGGATAGACCTTATACGGGTTGGTTTTCCGGGAAAAGAAATTGTATGGTATGAGAATCCAAAAAATAAACCAGGTTATTGGGTTATGCATACCATATACGACCATATTGGCAATGAATCTCCGGATTTTGTAGATATAGACGGTGATGGCAGGCCCGATATTTTATGTAACGATCCTATAGAAAAAAAAATCATTTGGTTCAAATCACCTTCAGTTAAAGGGGATACGCTTTGGAAAAAATACATAATCAGCAATGAAGCGGATCTGGCAACGAATATATATACCCATGGTCTTGGCTGGGGGATATTAATCAGGATGGCCGTCCTGATGTAATCATCACGAAGGGCTGGTGGGAATCACCGAAGGATGTTAAACAAACAGATTGGTTATTTCATCCCGCAGATCTGGGAGATGACTGCTCACAAATGTATTCTCTGGATCTGGACGGGGATGGAGATTCAGATGTGGTCAGCGCATCCGCGCATAATTATGGGATATGGTGGCATGAACAGGTAAGGGATGAACAGGGAAGAATTATTTTTAAACAACATGAAATAAGCAGGGCATTTTCCGAATCGCATGGACTTGCATTGGCAGATATCAACGGCGACGGGCATCCTGACCTGGTTACCGGGAAACGATATTTCGCTCATAATGGAAAGGATCCAGGCGCTTTTGAACCTTCCGTATTATATTGGTTTGAATTCAGGCCTGGCAGATCTCCGGAATGGATTCCACACCTCATTGATAATAATTCAGGTGTGGGATTACAGGTTATTGTAAAAGATATCAACCAGGACGGTTTACCTGATATTGTTGTAGCTAATAAAAAAGGAGTCTTTATTTTTGAGAGAATAAAACATTAAGGATACCTGGATAAATAATTTCCTGCCATGAAAAAATTCGCCGGTTTTCTGCTCTTACAGTTTTTTATATTTTCTTCCACATTTCCTCAATCTTCAAAGCCTGCCACACAAAAAGCCAGATCAATTGATGGCCATCCCGCCTGGATTATGCAGGGAAATATATATGAGGTGAATGTCCGGCAATATACCCCGGAAGGAACGCTAAAAGCATTTGCAAAACACCTGGACCGGTTGAAAGCGATGGGTGTACAAACGCTTTGGTTTATGCCATTGAGCCCGATCAGTAAGTTTGACCGGAAAGGTACCCTTGGTAGTTATTATGCAGTTTCTGATTATACTTCATTAAACCCTGAGTTTGGAACCATGAAGGATTGGATTGATTTGGTGGATGAAATCCATCTGAAGGGAATGAAAGTAATTATTGACTGGGTTCCTAATCATACAGGAGCCGATAATCACTGGCTTACAGAACACCCTGATTTTTTTGTAAAGGACAGTACCGGGAAAGCAGCTATGGCAAAGGATTGGTCCGATACCCGACAATTAGATTATAACAATCCTGTAATGGAAGACAGCATGATTGCAGCAATGAAATTCTGGCTCGTTAATTCAAACATAGATGGATTTCGGTGTGATGTGGCCTGGAACGTACCCGGAGCATTCTGGCGCAAATGCATTCATCAGTTAAGGGATATAAAAAACATATTTATGCTGGCGGAAGGAGATAATGCCTACCTGCCGGAATCGGGATTTGATGCTGTTTATCCCTGGAGCATGTTTCATAAAATGGGAGAAGTCGCGAAAGGAGACAGACCGGCATTCGCGCTGGATAGTATTCTAAAAAATAATGTTTCGACATATCCCGCCAATACAATTCAAATGTATTTTACCAGTAATCATGATGAGAATAGCTGGAACAAAGCAGACTATGGGATTTTTCCAGGCAGGAGTCACGCCACGTTTGCTGTATTTACACAAACTATGGTAAGTGGTGTACCGCTCATATACAGCGGACAGGAAGAACCTGTTCTGCGGCCCCTCCAGTTTTTCGAAAAAGATCCAATAGTATTTGGAAAATTCGGCAGGGCTAAGTTTTATAAAACACTTCTGAATCTTCGAAAAGCAAATCCTGCACTTTCTGCAAATGCATCGTTCCGGAAAATAAACGCAGGCAATGAAAAAGCGATTTATGCCTATGTTCGTGAAAAGGGAACCCATAAGGTCCTGGTTATTCTGAATCTTTCAGGTAAAGAACAAACCATTACTGTAAAGGATAAAACCCTTTCAGGGAATCTTTATAATATTTTTATCGGCAAAATGGAAACATTAACAGATAAACCCTGGAAAATGGAGGCTTGGGGTTATGTGATATACGATTACAAACATTAACTCGGAAAGATTTAAATAATTATTTTAGTACCCCGGTCATTTCAGATTTTTTCGATCCATAGTCGAAACTTCTTTCAATATCCACAGTAATTTTATTTCCATCAAAATGGCAGGTGGTTATTTCAGTATGCGGACTTTCGATATAACGCATTACCATTACCAGGGTCTGATCATCTTTCCAATAAAAACCGGAAGCTACTTTATAAGGTGAAAGCAAGGCCCAATTTTCCCTGGAGGCAGATACAAGGGAAGGCCCTGGTTTATTCGTTTGTCTGGTTTCCCAGAATCCCGCACCATAATACAAATTATAAGTGTCTGCATTTGTATTTACAATAAATTGACAAATGCTGTCTTTTATATGGATGGAAACAGATTGAAAATGATTATCATTTGGTTCGAGTATAAAATATTTATTCAGATTTTTATTTGTCGTAAATGCAGAAAAACTTCCGGAATTAGGTTTGATGGCCAGCGTAGATAGTTTTGCTTTTAAGGCGTATTGAGCATTTTGATCCTCAGGAATTTTATTCTTTTTTATAGCGGGTAATAAATTGTCCCATACCAGGTTCAATTCATTTTGCATATCGGGGGTTTCAGCCTGAATAGCTACAACCATATCCTGATCAGGCATTACAACGATGAATTGGCCGAAAGCACCATCGGCCCGGTAAGCATTATGCCTGCAACGCCAGATCTGGTAACAATAACCCTGTTCCCAGTCACTTGAATCTTTTTTAGACTGAGCAAGATCAGGATGCTGAATGATTTTTTCTGCCGAAGCTTCTTCGATCCAAGAGGCAGGGATAATCTGGTTCCCATTCCAAACGCCTTTTTGCAAATACAATTGGCCAAGTTTAGCCATGTCTTCTGTTTTTACACGCAGTCCCCAGCCGCCCGTATTTACACTCATCATATTTTCCTCCCAATCCATTCCTGTAATTCCAAGGGGATCAAATAACCTGGGTTTTAAATAATCAACTATTTTCTGTCCCGTAACTTTCTGCACAATGGCAGAAAGCATAAATGTGCCCATGCTATTGTAAAGAAAAACAGTGCCTGGCTTATTTACAATAGGAGTGGCTAGAAATGCTTTAACCCAGTTCTTTGATGTCCCTGTAATAGAAGTTGGTTCCGGAAATTGCCCATCAGACATGATAAGAACATCCCTGACTGTCAGTGCGGCAAGATTCGGTGAAATGGATTCAGGCAGGTCGTTCGGGAAAAATGAAATCACTTTATCGGTTAGCTTGAGACGGTTTTCTGTTACCGCAAACCCAATAGCAGTCGAAGTAAAGGTTTTACTTGCTGAATACAACGTATGGCGAAGTGAGGACTTATAAGGGTCCCACCATCCTTCAGCGATTACCTTACCATGCCGAAGGATCATGAAGCTATGTAACTCATTATTGCTTTTCTCAACTGCTTCAATAAACCGGATTATACCGGCAGACGCAACTCCTTCAGCTTCCGGTGTGCTACGGGGTAGACTGTTGCTGTTTTGGGCCAATAAAGAAATGGAGGATACTAAGGAAATCAATATCGCCAGAATAGATGTCCTCTTTATAAGTAAATACATGCGAATAGTATGAATTATTAAAGTAATGAATTTTTTTTTTAGATACCCAAACGAATCCCTTCGGAATGCATTAAGAATTTATTCACGCCGGATGTTGAAAACAGATCTTAAATATAACCCCTATTTTACCTATTTTTAAACGGATGTTCGCTGACTGCTATAGCCCATCAGATAAAATGAACCTGAATCTTCTTTCAAACCCCATCTTCCGGGATTATTTCGATATTCATCAATCATACGGTGAATTAATAGGAGAGGATGGGAAGATAAGACCGCATTGGGAAACATTTTTTCAGTCTTACTCCCAACTGGGTGACGAGGAAATGAGTAATCGCAATAATGATACCCTGCGTTTACTTAAGGAAAATGGTGTTACCTATAATATTTATGGTGACCCGAACGGAATGAACCGGCCATGGAAGTTAGACAATATTCCATTTTTAATCAGCAAAGAGGAATGGATATCGATTGAGTCAGGCCTTGCACAAAGAGCACAACTTTTAAACCTCATTCTGGAAGATATTTATGGTGAAAGAAACCTTATCAAAAAGGGTATTTTACCCATGGAACTTATTTATAATCATGCAGGTTTTCTACGGCCCTGCAACGGAATAAAGCAACCGGGTAAACACAGGCTGATTTTATATGCTGCCGATATCGCAAAAAGTTCAAAAGGAAAACTTTGGGTAGTAAACGACCGGACACAGGCCCCATCCGGATCCGGATATGCTTTGGAAAACAGGACAACCATGACCCGTGTAATTCCTGAGTTATTCAACGGACTGAAAGTGCGTCATCTTTCCCCTTACTTCAACGCACTCAGGAATGGATTGAACGAATTAGCGCCACAAAAAAATCTTAATCCACGTATCGTCATCCTGACACCTGGTTCAAAGAATGAAACCTATTTTGAACATTCCTATCTCTCTTCATATTTGGGGTTTACCCTGGTTCAGGGGAATGATCTGATAGTAAAAGATAATTTTGTCTGGCTGAAAACCATGGGGGGACTTGAACGCGTGGATGTCATTTTGCGCCGTGTTGACGATATTTATTGCGACCCGCTGGAATTGAAATCTGATTCACAACTCGGCATTCCCGGCCTTTTACAATGTGTGCGTAGCGGAAATGTTAGTATTGCCAATCCGCTTGGCAGCAGTATTCTTGAAAACCCGGGCCTGATGCCTTTTCTTCAGCAGGTCTCACAGTATTTTTTATCGGAGGACCTTATTTTACCAACGATTGCTTCCTGGTGGTGTGGCCAGCCCGCGGAACTTCAATATGTACTGGATAATATTCAAACACTGGTCATAAAAAAAATATATCGTAATCCAACCGGAAGTTCATCCATTGACGGTGCTTCTCTTTCAGCAGACCAGCTATATGCCTGTAAAGAACAGATCAATGCAAATCCCGCCATCTATGTTGGCCAGGAAAAAGTGGAAATTTCATTTAGCCCTTCTTTGATTGAAGGAAGGATTGTACCGCAGAAAGTTTTATTCAGAAGTTTTTTAGTCAGCAACCAGGATGAATATGTAGCGATGGCAGGAGGACTGGTAAGGTCATCAGCCAATGTTGGAAACTTTAATATTTCGAGTCAGATGGGCGGCTTTAGTAAAGACGCATGGATCATTTCACCTGAACCAGGACGCGTAGTAAGTGTACTTAAAGAGAGCCCGGAAGGAGCAGCCGAGACATTTAACGATATGTTGCCCAGTCACGCTGCCGAAAATCTGTTCTGGGTTGGGCGCTATACGGAACGCGTTTTAGGGAATGCACGTTTCCTGAGAACAGTGATGCAGTTTTTAGCAGAAGGAAATAAATTGATTACCGAGAATAACCGGCAGACTGAAAGAAATTTACTCGAAGCATTTACACGTTACAGTTTTACTTTACCAGGGTTTATCGGCGAAAAGGCGGAAGAAATATTTGCAGATCCCTGGAAAGAATTAAAGGATATCCTTTTCAATGAAAAAAGAGCCGGCGGTATCATGTTTAATTTTTTACAATTTCATAAGGCAATCCATGAAGTTCGCGATCATTGGTCAACTGATACCTGGCGGGTAATCCGAAGAATGGAAGAAGAATTGCAAAATGGAATTCCTTTGACTCATCATGGACACCTGCAAATGATCCATACACTTGATAATCTGATAACCTCCACGGTGGCATTTATCGGACTAAACAGGGAGAGCATTTCACGTGAACAGGGTTGGATAATGCTGGACCTGGGAAGAAAAATTGAACAAAGCCTTTTAGTCATCACCATGCTGAAAACTACCATGGTCAAAAAATACAACGACCAGGTGGAATATAATCTCCAGCAAAGTGTGCTGATGAGCAATGAGGGCCTTGTGAATTACAGGTATAAATACAGGAGGCCTTTGCAAAATCTGCTGGTAATCGACCTGCTTCTTTTTGATCCGAATAATCCCCGTTCTTTGACTTACCAGGTAGTCCGTCTGAAATCTTATCTCAATAATCTTCCAAAAAACAGGGAGAGGCAGTCCACAACTGAATATGAACGATTGATATTTGAAGCCGATTCCCTGTTAAAGCTGGCAAATAAAAATGAATTGGCAACGCCGGATGAAGAAGGATATAAAAACCTGGAAATATTTTTATCAGATTTGTATAACTTACTCTCCGCCATTCCTGGTGTCATTTCGAAAGCATTTTTTAAACATGAGCTGACACCAAAATCAATTATCTTCCGGTAAACCAGGATTCGAAAAAAACGTGAAATACACAATTGAACATACAACGGCGTATACTTATCTGGAGCCTGTAAGTTTATGCCATAATATTGCAAGGCTCATGCCGCGAAATACAAGGGAGCAGATTTGCAGGAATACCAGCATACATATTAAACCAGAACCCGACCGGATCAATGAATACGAAGATTTTTTCGGTAATAAAGTCATTTATTTTTCAATTGAGAAGGAACATTGGGAATTAACTGTACATGTCACTTCGGAGGTAGAAAGATTGGATCCCGGCCATACTAAAACTCATGATTATCCGAATGCCGGACTGGATGAAGTAAAAAAGGAACTATTAATCCTGGATACCGATGCAATGGATATTAAGCAATACTTGTTCTCAACACCGATGACTGAATGGAACGAAGGGATTTTACAATATGCATTGCAATCCTACCGGAACGGAAAATCTGTTTTTGAAGCAACAAAAGATTTAACGAGTCGTATTTATAATGACTTTGAATATAAGCCAGGTCATACAACCATTGCAACCCCTTTATCAGTAGTGATGAAGGAGCGTAAAGGTGTATGTCAGGATTTTGCGCACCTGGCAATAGCCTGTCTCCGCTCGGTTGGTTTGCCGGCCCGTTATGTCAGTGGATATATTGAAACAATTTCACCGGAAGGTGTTGAGAAATTAATAGGCGCAGATGCTTCACATGCCTGGTTCAGTGTCTTTATTCCGGAAATGGGGTGGACGGATTTTGATCCAACAAACTGTTGCATTGTTTTGGATCAGCATATTACCATTGGCTGGGGAAGGGATTATGCAGATATTGCACCCATGGAAGGTATTATTCTTAGCAGCGGGTCCCATGAATTAACGGTATCTGTGGATGTTAAGAGACAAAATTCATTATGAAGCTTTATACCTGCAGCAATTGCCATAGCCTTATCTATTTCGAAAATAATATCTGCCTGCATTGCGGATATTCACTTGGCTTCAATGCAAATGCACTTTCCCTGATAACTTTAGTTCCGGAAGATGATCACCTGTACTTAAATATTCAGAATAAACAGGAGAAATTCCGTTATTGTAAAAATGCAGAATATGCCACGTGTAACTGGCTGGTCCCTTCAATGCAAGAATCGGAATATTGCCAGGCCTGTGAATTAAACCGGGTGATACCGGCACTGACAAGTGAAGAAAACCTCAAAAGATGGAAGAATATTGAAGTGGCCAAACACCGGCTGGTTTATTCATTACTTCGGTTACGCCTGCCTGTGAGTAAGAAAAGAGATAATGAAGAAACGGGAATTGCTTTTGATTTTTTAGCTGATTCTTCGCCAAAGGAAAAAGTAATTACAGGTCATGATAATGGAGTAATTACTTTAAATATTGAAGAAGCGGATGAAGCCGCGCGGGTCCGTCACAAACTGGATCTGGGTGAAAAATACAGAACCTTACTGGGACATTTCCGTCATGAAATTGGGCATTATTACTGGGAATCGCTCATTAAAAACAGTGATGCTTTGGAGAAATGCCGTTTACTTTTTGGAGATGAAGAAGTGGATTATTCCAAAGCGCTGGAAGCTTATTATAAAAACGGTGCTCCCCCGAACTGGAGTGAGTATTATATAAGCCCTTATGCTGCCTCTCATCCTTGGGAGGACTGGGCAGAGACCTGGGCACACTACCTGCATCTTATGGATACACTGGAAACTGCGTTTTCTTTTGGCATTCGTATTCAGCCTGATATGGTGCAGGATACAAAATCGATACAGGCGAGCATTCAGCAGGATCCATATGATATGACGGATTTCAACCAGATCATTAAATGGTGGCTACCCCTCACATTCGCAGTAAATAGTTTAAACCGCAGTATGGGGCATTCTGATTTTTATCCATTTGTAATATCGGAACCCGTTGTTAAAAAACTTCAGTTCATTCATGAACTCTGCCTTAGGAATGCCAGGATTACGAATTACCCGCGGTGGTAGCTTACACCTTCCGCTTTCTCCTCAAATCAAGCGTATAAGGATACGATTTATTTGTCTCAGCAGGAGGCGGATCACATAAAAAAGGTAATCGGTTTTGTTCAATATAATGTTCAACAATTGCCATATAAGGTGCGGGGCGCAATACATCCTGTGTATGTGAAGTGTCTCCAAAACGACTTACCCTTCTGGATTCTGCTTCATAGGCATTGATCGGAAAGGAATCATAATGTCTGCCGCCGGGATGCGCAACATAATAGGTACAACCACCAACCGACCGGTTATTCCAGGTGTCAACGATATCAAAACTGAGGGGTGTGTCAACTCCTATTGTAGGATGCAGTGCAGAAGGTGGTTGCCATGCGCGATACCGGATCCCGCAAACATATTCTTCCTGAATCGCGGTTTCCCTTAATGGTACCCGGTTGCCATTACATAAAAGGACGTACCTGGAATCATTCATGCCTTTTAATTTAACCTGTACCCTTTCCAATGATGAATCTACAAATCGTGCAGTACCGGAACTTGACATTTCCTCACCCAGTACATGCCAGGGTTCAATACCCATTCGGATTTCCATTTCAATACCGGCAATTTTCACCGTTCCATAATGCGGGAATCGGAATTCAAAAAAAGGTTCAAACCAACTTAAATGGAAAGGGTAACCAGCTTCATTCAGATCATTTACCACATCCTGAAGATCCTGGTGAACATAATGAGGAAGCATAAATTTATCATGCAGTTCAGTTCCCCATCTTACCAGGTTATGCTTATAAGGTTTATTCCAGAATTTTGCAATCAGCCCTCGGATCAGGAGCATTTGCAAAAGGCTCATTTGTTTATGTGGCGGCATATCGAATGCCCTGAATTCAAGAATGCCAAGCCGTCCCGATGATGTGTCGGGAGAATATAATTTATCAATACAGAATTCCGAACGATGGGTATTACCCGTAATATCCGTTAGCAAATGCCTGAATATCCGGTCAACAAGATAAAATGGAACAAAGCCATCGTCAGGAACCTGACTAAAAGCTATTTCCATCTCATATAGTTTTTCATCCCTGCCCTCATCAATGCGGGGTGCCTGGCTGGTAGGTCCTATAAATGCACTTGAGAAAAGATAAGAAAGACCAGGATGATGCTGCCAATAGGTAACGAGACTCCGCAATAGGTCTGGCCTGCGTAACAAAGGACTGTCGGATGGCCGGGCTCCACCGATGGTAATATGGTTTCCGCCTCCCGTGCCGGTATGTCTTCCGTCCAGCATAAATTTTTCTGTACCGAGCCGTGACAAAAAAGCCTGTTCATATAAGATATCAATATTATGAACCAGCTCTTTCCAGTTTGAAGAAGGATGAATATTGACTTCAATCACACCCGGATCCGGCGAGACTACCAGTCTTTCCATCCGATAATCACGCGGCGCCTCATAACCTTCTATCCTGACCGGCATATGCAATTTTTCGGCTGTAGCTTCAATGGATGCTACCAGGTCGAGGTAGTGTTCCAGATAATCCATCGGCGGCAAGAATATATAAATGATGCCATCACGGGCCTCCACACAGAGGGCTGTTTTAATTACAGGCACTTCGTATAAAGGTTTGATTTCTTTTTCCTCTTCTTTTATTTTCTTTTTATCTTTTTCATTAACATGGTCGCCCCGGTATTTTATTTTTTGTAGGGGAGCAGGATGTTCATATACCAGTCCGTACCGGCTGGTAATTGTTTCGTGGAAATACGCCAGCTCAGGTAATTCTTCAAAAAGGCTCCGTTCGATTTTTTGTGGTTCATTATCTTTTGCAACTGCGGGTAAAGAATCCAGTGGCAGGCGAAGACCGATAGGAGAATTGCCAGGGATCAGGAATAAATTATCCCGATTCAACAACCACTTACAACTTTGCCATTTGCTGTTGTCGTAGTTCCATTTTAATGGTAAAGTATATCCTGCAGGATTGTCAAGTCCCTTATCCAATAACTGGGCAAGTGTTCTCCTTTCAACAGAAGCTTTCAAATTAGTTTGCAAAGGGTCTATATTAAGTGGCAGTTTTCCTTCTGTCCAAAGAAAATAGAAAATATCCTCGAAAGCCGGGCTCACATTGTCGATGCTTACTGCCAGGTGTCTGGCAAGTTCTTTTGCGAATATTTCCGCATCCTGCCAGTGAAATTTTTTTTCAAATTTTTCATTCGCAATCAATCGGATATTTTTCCAGATTGGATAATGATCTTTTCTCCAGAACAGGCCGTATTGCCAACGTGGAAGTGGCTCACCTGGATACCATTTACCTTGTCCGAAGTGGACTAAACCATTGGGACCAAACTGTGAACGTAATCTGAAAATTAAATCCTGCGCCCTTATTCGTTTTTCCGCACCATCAGCAGCCGTATTCCATTGATCAGATTCCATGTCGTCAATCGAAACAAAAGTAGGTTCACCGCCCATGGTCATGCGCAGATCTCCTTTTAGTAAATCTTCATCTATTTTATAACCTGTAGCAAGGATGGCTGCCCATTGTTCTTCTGAATATGGTTTTGTAACCCTTGGATCCTCGTGTATACGGGTAACTGTATTTGAAAATGAGAAGACAGTTTCGCAGGGATCCGTTGCTCCCACGACCGGTGCCGCGCTTACATAATCTGGTGTACAGGCCAGGGGAATATGTCCCTCTCCTGCGAATAAACCAGATGTAGGATCAAGGCCAATCCATCCGGCTCCCGGAACATAGACTTCGGTCCATGCATGAAGATCTGTGAAATCATTTTCCGGACCTGAGGGGCCGTCCAGGGATTTTATATCGGCGGCTAACTGAACCAGGTAACCTGAAACAAAACGCGCAGCAAGTCCGAGTTTGCGGAAGATCTGAACCAGCAGCCATGCCGAATCACGGCAGGAACCTAAGGCAAGGGATAAGGTTTCTTCGCATGATTGTACCCCTGCCTCCATACGGATATTATATTTGATATCCCGGTTAAGCTTTTGATTAATATATACCAGGAAGTCATTTATATTTTTTGAGCTGGTATCGACGCCTTCGAGCCATTGATTCAGCAAGGGACCGTTTTCTTTTATTTCGAGATAAGGAATTAATTCGCCTTTTAATTGATCTTTATAACTGAAAGGAAATTTCTCTGCATATTCTTCTACAAAAAAATCAAATGGATTAATAACGATCATATTAGCAATTAATTCCACTTCAATCTTCAGTTCCCTGGTTTTTTCAGGAAATACAACCCTCGCCTGGTAATTGCCGAATGGATCCTGCTGCCAGTTGATAAAATGTTCCTTTGGAGTTACTTTAAATGAATATGCTTCTATGTGCGTGCGCGAATGGACGGCCGGCCTCAGTCGGAAAATATGAGGCGAAAGGGAAACAAACCGGTCGTATTGATAAGCGGTTTTATGATTAATTGCTACACGTATGGCCATAATGAAAAGTTGACACAATGAATAGCAAAACAATCGTTTTATCTGAATTCTTCAATGCCCTCTGAAGATAACTAAATTACCAATTTGATTGAAATTAAGATTTCGGATGGGCTTAGACATACGATGAGACTGCGTATCTTCACATATTAAATGCTGGGTTATTAATTTTTTCTGTGGGTCATGAAATTGTTTGCTAAACCTTCTTTTTTCATTTTCATCGTTTTTCTATTAATTCTTTCGTGCAGGAAATTATACGATCCGCCTGCAATTAAGGGAAATAATCACTATCTGGCCGTTGACGGATACATTCATACGGGTATGAATGTATCATCCACTTTCACCTTAACAAGATCACTCAATCTGAATGATTCAATTCCCAAAATTCCCGAATTAAATGCACTGGTAACAATTCAATGCTCTGACGGAAATGATTATATTTTGTATGATACAGCAGGTACAGGCGACTATGTCAGTTCCCTTCTGAATCTGGATTCTACACTTAACTACCAGTTGTCAATTGTCACTAATGATGGAAATAAATATATTTCTGATATAGTAACACCCAAATCGGCACCACCCATAGACAGCCTTACCTGGAACCTGGTCATTGATCCGGTATCCCTCCAACAGGCTGTCATGATTTACGTCAGTTCACATGATACAAAAAATAATACACATTATTACCGCTGGGATTTCCTGCAGACCTATAAACATATTTCTTTTTTAGAAACTCCATGGGGAGAAGCGAATGGTTTAATCTACCCCTATGATGTAAATTATAGTACACATAGCTGCTGGACAACTGTCCCATCAAATAATATCATACTAGGTACTTCTATAGCGCTGAGCCAGGACGTGATCAGTCATGCGTTGATAGCAAATATTGGACAAAATGATCCAACAATGGATATTGGATCCAGTTTTCTTGTAAGACAATATCCGTTAACACAAGAGGCATATAGTTACTGGTTAACTGTACAAAAAAATTCTCAATCACTGGGGGGGCTTTTTGATTTACAGCCCTCCCAGATTAAAGGCAATATCCGTTGTACGACAAATCCTAATATTCCGGCCTTTGGGTTTATTTCAGCATCTTCTGTTCAGGAACAACGATTATATATCAGCAATAAAAGTTTGCCGGGTTGGCAATCAAACCCCGGAATGTCATGTCCGACTGTTTCGGTCCTCCAGGATCAATTGAATTTATTAATTTATAATTATCCTGACACATCTTATGGTCCTTATCATTTTGAAGGCGATCTCATTGTTTCTCTGGTTGTCGCGCCGAAAAAATGTATGGATTGCCGTTACCAGGGCGGTATTAATATAAAGCCTTCCTTCTGGCCGCATTACGATTAGGTTATATTAGGGAGCGCATTTCTTTTCAATAAATGAATTTTTATTTTCTTCCGGATAAAGGCGGCTCTTTCTTGTAGTCTGCTCATTCAATGCCTGTAAACTTTAGGAAAAATCCATAATGGCATTCAGTTAGTTTATGGATTCCTGCAAAAACTTCATATCCCTTAGCGATTTATATTGTTTTTCTCCTCCAAATGCACCTTTAGAATTCCTAATTACTGGATATCAATAAATATATCCATACATCAGCAAATACCCGTTTTAAAATGCTTATTCCACAGGGTAGGTTTGTTCAGGAATTTTATTAATCACCTAAAACTTTTATCATGAAAAAGATTTATTTCACAGCAATCTTTATGGTTCTTGCAATTGCCGGTTTCAGTCAAACGGAGAAGGGCGGCTGGCTTTTAGGCGGAAATATTGCTTATTCTTCAACTAAGCAAACGGAATCTGGAAACAGCAGTTCTGTTTCCATTTTTACTTTAAATCCAAAAATCGGATTCTTTCCCTTCCGTAATTTTGCGGTCATTCTCAACACAGATTACATTACTGAATCATCTGGCAGTTTCAATGATCACAGTTTAACAATTGGTCCTTCTGTGAGGTATTATTTCCCTGGTTCAGAATCTGTAAGATTGTTTGTTGGTACAGGTGTCGGATTTGGTTCAACCAGCGACACACATAGTACAACCTATCAATTTGAAGCA
>DASZHV010000050.1:0-19594 GCA_035937535.1 Puia sp.
AATTTAAATTTTTGGATGAAGGTTTGAATTCGCAATACGTGGCTGATCAGAAACGCGGAAAAATTTTCGCTTCGCTGGCTGTCCTGACGATCATGATTACCTGTCTGGGTTTGCTGGGCTTAACGGCTTACACCACGCAACAAAGACAAAAAGAAATCAGCGTGCGCAGAGTACTCGGTGCGAACGTCGGACAAATCATTACATTAATTACCAGGAATTATTTCTGGCTTGCATTGATTGCCGCAGCAATCGCTTTCCCTGTTGCCTGGTATTTCATGAGTAACTGGCTGAAAGTATTTTCATATAGTCCGGGCATATCGGCCATACCGTTTATTTTATCGGCTCTGTTGATTATTATAACAGCCATACTTACAGCAACCTTTCATTCCGCAAAAGCTGCACTTTCAAATCCGTCTAAGAATTTGAGAACGGAATAAAAGTAATTGCAGGGGAATGATTCAGACCGGGCTACTTAATGATTAGAATAATTTTCCGAATTGTTAGCTTGTCGATTAGTTTTTGTCGGTATTCTTTTTGTCGGACTATAATAGTACGACGGATCCCGATTCCATCTTCCGGAAATAAAGTATATTTAGCAACCGCTAAATATGCTATATGAAACCTACCAATCACAGCAGTCTTCCTGCTGAGGAAAGCGCAAAGCCTGTTTCAAAAGATCCTGACGCCCCAAAAACTTCCCTTGATCGCAGAAAGTTTGTGGAGATCGTGGCAGCATCGGCCATTGGATTTACCATCGTTCCGCGGCATGTGCTGGGTGGAAAAAATTATATAGCCCCAAGTGATGTGATCACACTGGCCTATGTGGGAATCGGTACGCAGGGCATTCGCGAACTGCTTCCGATGCTGGCCAGTCCGTATATCAGAGTGGTGGCCGTTTGTGATCCGAATAAAGATGCGGTTGGTTATAAGGACTGGGATATCGACGGACTGAATGATGAAATCCGAAAAGGCATCCGTAAATCGGACTGGCAACCTGGTGGCGACAATACCATTCCGGGTGGCCGGGAAAATGGAAAATCCATCGTCGACAATTTCTATGCGAATGTCCATCCGGAGCTGGGCTATAAAGGATGCGCCATGTATGCCGATTATCGCGAACTCCTGGAAAAAGAAAAAAACGTAGACGCAGTAAAAATTATTACACCCGACCATCTGCACGGTTTGTTTTCAATGGCGGCGATAAAAAGAGGGAAACATGTTCTTGTGCAGAAGCCAATTTCCAACCGCCTGACCGAAGGAAAAAAACTCATTCAGATGGCGCGTGACAGTAAGGTGATCACTCATCTGATACCCTGGGATCATAATGGATCCATGACCGACGTCATGGGCTGGATCCAAGCGGGCGCCATCGGAAATCTGGTGGAAATACATAACTGGTCGAACCGGCCCGTCTGGCCACAATACGCGCAGCTTCCGGAACCCGCACCGGTTCCTGCAGGTCTGAACTGGGATCTCTGGCTCGGTCCCGAAGCCGAAAGACCCTATTCTCCGAACTACACCAATATGGTTTTCCGCGGCTGGTATGATTTCGGCGGCGGGTCGATGGCGGATATGGGACACTATAGTTTATGGGTCGTATTTAAAGCCCTGCAGCTGACAAGTCCGACAATCATCGAACCCAATCTCAGTCATATCTGCGCCATGCACGACCCTGTGCCTTACGAAATAGAAAATAATTTTTCCTTCCCCATGGCCAGTTCCGTACGTTTTAAATATCCGGCCAATGGCTCAAGGTCAGCAGTAGATCTTTGCTGGTATGATGGTGGCATGCGGCCTCCAATCCCCATGGAATTATTGGAAGAAAATAAAGAACTTCCCGAGGAAGGAATTATGTTTGTCGGTGATAAAGGAAAAATTCTCGCCGGCTTCAATATTCAGAATCCGCAAATCATCTCAGGCAATAAAATGCAGCCCGCAGCTGCCGTACCGGAAAAAAGAAATCGTGAAGAAAGGGCCCAGGCTGCGCTCACTCTTTTTGCTGATGCATGTAAATCAGGCAAACAGTATCCGGGAAATTTCGTTGAGGCCGAATACATCACGGAGGCCGTCAATTTATACGCACTTGCCTTAAGAACCAGGCGAATGCTCAAATATGACAGCGCCAGCGTGAAGATCACCAACTATCCGGAGGCCAATGCATGGCTGAGCCGTAACTATCGCAAGGGCTGGGATCCTGATTCTATTTAATCTTTAAAAATAAATCATGAAAAATTTTAGCAGAAGATCATTCATCAGTAAAAGCGGAATGGGACTGACCGCCTCCGTGGCTTTATCCGGGCTTTCCTTTCCTGCTTTCTTCAAAAATATGGGACTCGTGATCGAACAGCCCTTCGGTTTTCAATCATGGATTGTTCGCGATATGATCGGGAAAGATTTTCCGGGCACTTTGAAAATCATGGCATCCGAAGGTTATAAGCTGATAGAAATGTGTTCTCCGGAAGGTTATGTCGATTCGGGATTTGGTCCGTTGACAAAAATAAAACCGGCGGACATGAAAAAAATCATCAACGATGCCGGCCTCAGCTGTCCAAGTTGCCACTTCGGATTTTCCGAACTCACGGATCAATTGGATCAGCGCATAGAATTCTCCAATCAGCTGGGATTGTCTGTGATGGTCTGTTCAAGCTTCGACCTGCCGAAGACTGCTGTGCTGGATGACTGGCTTAAAGCGGCCGACAAACTGAGTAAAGCCGCAGAAAAAATAAAAAAAGCCGGAATGCAGACGGGCTGTCATAATCATCATATGGAATTTGCCAAATTGGACAACCAGCTGATCTATGATGCGCTGATGAACAGGTTTAATCCCGGGCTCGTTAAAATGCAATTCCAGACCCAGGTGATTACGCTCGGATATAAAGCCTCCACCTATTTTAATAAATATCCGGGACGATTTATTTCATCTCATTTATCCGACTGGACCGCGGATAAAAAGGAAGTGCCCATTGGTCAGGGAATCATCAACTGGAAGGAATTTTTTGCAGCGGCTAAAACCGGCGGCGTCAAATACTTTTACGTCGAAATGAATTTCGATACTATGGCGCCGAGTGCTGCTTATCTCAAGCAACTTTCTTAAACGATTAGCCCTGAATTTATGGGTAACCCGAAATTGTCAGGAACACGATTTATAAAGGCCGCCTTATTCATTTGTCTCTTCATCTTTTTATTACCGTTCCATAAAGTAAAGGCCCAATCACCAGATACAAGGGTTTGGCAGGCTTCGGTGGAACGAATGGATGGTAAGCTGGTTTTCTTTCAGTTGATTCAGATGCAGAAAAATAACCAGGAGACCTGGTATATCAAAAACGCAGGCGAAAAAATTCCGGTCACCGAATGGAGAGAAAAAGGAGATTCGGTATTTTTCTCGCTGCCTGCATTTGAAGTGTCGTTCAAAGCAAGGAGGGAAGGCAATGAAAAATTGAACGGTCAATTTTTAAAACAGACTACCGGCAACACCCAGCATTGGCCTTTCATAGCGAATGCTAAAGATTCGCTGCGCTATGTTTCAAATTTGGGAAAGGCCGGCGAAAATATCAGCGGGAAATGGGATGTAACGATTACCAGGGCAAATGGCACAACCCGTAAGGCGCTGGCCATCTTTGCACAGGAGGGTAACAATCTTACCGGTACGTTTCTGACTCCATCGGCAGATTATCGTTATCTCGACGGTATTGTTACCGGCGATTCACTGAAAATATCAAGTTTTGACGGGGACAATATCCGGTTGTTTGAGGCGAGGATCACGAACGAAAATTCAATCTCCGGTGGTTTTTTTTATAATGGATACTCCGGTAAGGAAAGCTGGATAGCAGTTAGAACAGATAGCATCCCGCCGCCGGATGCTATTGATCCTACAAGAATGAGGGAAGGTCAGACCAAACTAGATTTTCGTTTTCCTGACTTGCAGGGAAAATGGGTTTCTATAAACGATGAGAAGTACAGGCATAAGGTTGTGATCATTCAACTCATGGGCAGCTGGTGTGCAAATTGCCTGGACGAAACCCGGTTCCTCATTGACTTTTATAAAGAAAATCATGACAAAGGTGTTGAAATCATTGCATTGACATACGAATACAGCACAGATGCCCTTCGTTCCAAAACGAGTATTGAAAAGTTTCGAAAATTTCTCGGGGTGCCTTATCCAATCCTGCTGACCGGCGTCACGGCAGGCGATGACCAAAAGGCTGAAAAGACCCTTCCCCAACTCACCGCCATCCGCTCTTTCCCGACAACGCTTATACTTGATCGTGAGGGAAGGGTGAGGAAGATCGAGACCAGTTTTTATGGACCTGGTTCGGGCGAATATTATATTAAGTACAAGAATGAATTTAACGCGACGCTGGATGAGTTGATCAGGGAATGAAAGGGTTTGACCCGTCCGTGAAATGGCAAAAGTGAGGTCGCGCTCACCGACCATCAGATGGTTACAAAGCTGAGTTTTTCAGATTGGCTATTTGAAAAATTCGGATCATCATTGGAATATTGCAGCAGGCAATTCAGTCTTCATTTGTCAAATTTAAAGCTATCGAGAGTAGATGCTATCTGCTTCTTTGTAGGTTCATCTGTATATAAATATGAAATTCCCAAATCGTATCCTTCATAAAGTTTTGATAATAAATACATATACATCGTTGTATTTTGATCTATCAAGATCTTCACAAGAAATTCACTGAATGACTTGCCACCGACGATCTTCACCCCGCTAGCAGTATCAATTTTTGCATTCGGCAGCTTACTATGAAAAGTTTTAAATAATATCTTATATACATTAGCATTGGACTCATCTATCGAGCCGTCTTTTTTCGGATCGAATGGAGTAATAGTTACGTTGAAATAATCCTTTTCACTTTTTCGCGCAGCAATCAGCGTTTTCGTTTCAGATATATCTACCTTCATATGGTTGGCGTCTTCCATTAATTTTTGACCATGCTGATTGATAGCCTCATTTTTTGCAGCATCAATCACGTTAAAATCCGACGGGATGTACATGGTTAACCCGATTTCTGAAAAATAGTATACAACCGGCTTTTGAGCATACGTGAAAGATTCCAAGAATAAGAAAAAGCAAATCAAGATAATTTTGGGGTTGTTGGTCATGCACGGTTGTTGTGAATATGCTTTAACGGGAGAAAGTTACAATTATTTTAATTCTGGGTTTTCCAATCATAACCATCGTAATGAATATAGTGTGCACAGTCGTGACCGCCTTATGTTTTGTCAGATATAATTTGTTGGATCTGGAATCTTCCGGTTGGGCCCAAAGAATACCGAGGTACTAAGGGTTTTCATGTAGGCTGAGGCAAAAGTTGGGCTTGGATTCATTTGAATATTTGGAATGACTCCCATTATAGTAAGTTTTGATAACAATTGTTTGTTGCATTTTTATTACCACATTGGCTATTTATGAGGAGGTATGACAGTAGATAAAAACACCCTTTTTATACATCTCCTTAAACCTAATGTCCGAATAAGGCACTATTTAAATGTTCGGATTGTGAAATTCAAAAGCTCCAAATTTTCCAGAAATAAAAGCAGGTAAGAAGGGTGATTTACAATCATTAATCTTGACAGACCGGAATATGTTTGGCTATTCTGCTTGCATGGAAATAATTATTTCCATATTCAAAATTTATTGCTAAATAATCGAATGCTGACCGACTTCAACATGATTTACGGCAATCCAGCCAGGTGAAATAAACTTTACAAAATGCCAACTCTACTAACTATTAATGGAATTCGATTTTTCTTTTACAGCAGGGAAAATGATGAACCGCCTCATGTACATTTTGAAAAGGGAAAGGCATTTTGAAAAGCGTGGATAAACCCAGTCAAAATTGTATATTGGTTAGGTTTCAAAACTTCGGAAAAAAGAGTAATTTTACAGACTATAATTGCCAATAAGATACTGTTCAATAACAAATGGAATGAATAATTTAGCTAAAAATGGAAATAAATTTGATACGATTGAGGGAATGATATTTTCTAACAATTTGCGTATTAAAAAACTGGACATTCACCCTGATCTAAATATCATGAATATCATTTTGAATACCGGATTCGTTATACGAACAAATTTATCCTCCTATCCCACTTTGAAAAAAGCTTCTAAAGCCAAAGTCCTGAAATACAGGTTTATTGGTAATGGAACAGGCATACACTGGCCATCTCTGGATGAAGATTTAAGTTTAAAAGGCTTTTTACGGGACGAATTACTTAAAGTCGTAAAGCCGTCCTCTGTTATTGAATCGTAAACCTTAGTAAAATTCTATGCTGATCATCTTCCTGATGTCGGGCAGCTGGTACAGGTCACATATCAATACTATAAACTTTCTCATCTTCTGTAACCCGGATAGTAATTTCAGTCAGCTAAAATTGGTGACTTTTAAACATGCATAAAGTATGGCTATCATACGCCACTAATCGTTAGTTTAGCTGCAAGATCAAAGCATGAAAAGAATAATAGTTTATCTATCAATTATATTGGTTTTTAGTTTTTGTAAGTTCCCCCGAACCAATAATTCTACAAGTCAAAAACCAGTTGACTCTGTTATAAAAATTGAAATGAATTTAAGTGTTTTTGGAGTAGAATCTGATCGTTTACCTTCTATAAAAGCAACATTGGATTTTGAAAAAAAATATAGTATATGCAAAGTTTCTTATTATAATCCAAAATTTAAAGACACCATTTATTCGTTAACCCAGATTGAATTAAAAAATATTCTGGACATTCTTCAAAAATCTGACCTAAGAAAATTAAAGAAAGAATATAGCGTCGATTATACAGACCAACCCACATCAACAACAACAATATATACCAACAAAGAACAATTTCAGGTTAAAGATTATGGATTGAAGGGTGAATACCCATTAGACAGCATTTATAAAATTGTATATAAACTCTATTAAATAAATTGTTGTTCCCACCTTTATACCTGCTGGAAAATTAAAATTAGAATATGTTCGATTTCATAGGCGATATACACGGCCATGCTGACAAGCTGGAAAAGTTGCTGGATAAGCTGGGTTATGAAAATGAAGGTAAGAATTATTGGCATCCGGACAGGAAAGCATTTTTTGTAGGTGATTATATCGACCGAGGTCCGAAGATCAGAAAAACACTTGCCATTGTCAGAACAATGGTCGAAAATGACAACGCCATGGCCCTACTCGGAAACCACGAATACAATGCACTCTGCTTTCACGCAAAGAACAAATCGGGCGGCCACTTGAGGAAACATTCTATTGCGAATGTTATCCAGCACTACGAAACGCTCAGGCAATTCCAGAATAAGCAGGATGAATACGAAGATTACCTGGACTGGTTTAAGACATTGCCTTTGTTTTATGAAACAAGTTCCTTCCGCGTGGTGCACGCAGCCTGGGATAATTCGAGTATCAGATTCCTCCGGCATCATTTATTCCAATCAAAACTGACTGACGAACTAATTGAGTTATCGTCAGGCAAAGATTCCGAATTCTACCAGGCCATTGAAACCATCTTAAAAGGAAAGGAAATCAGGTTGCCAAAGGGGCATTATTTTACCGACAAGGACGGAACGCAAAGAAAGGAAATGAGAATAAAATGGTGGGAGGATCCAGCGATATCAACCTACAGTCAACTGAGTATTGAACCCATGAAGGACCTGGAGGATGAGCCCATTGATTTATCCTTATTAAAAAATACCGACTATTATAAACCAGACTATATTCCTGTTTTCTTTGGCCATTACTGGCTCAGGGGTAATCCTATGCTATACAGAGGAAACATCTGTTGCCTGGACTATAGTGTTGCTAAGAAAGGTCATCTTGCAGCGTATAGGTTTGATGGAGAAACAGTTTTGGATGTTGAGAAGTTTGTTTATGTGTAGGATTCGATAAGGAAAATTTCTTCCATTATCAAGTTCATTTAGGTTCCTGACTATCTTTTTTCTTTCTTGTGCGTGGATATGAATGCATATAAAACAAAAGCAGATAATAGCGAAAAGTCTTTGGGTCATTATTCTTCACTTAAATAAAACCTGAATGATTCTTCGAGCTCTGCTGGAAAATTGTATCAAATGCAAAATCTTTTGCGTCAGATAAATTACAATTAAGACCTCATTTAAACGTTAAAGGAAGAGTCTTTCAATGGTAAACCATACCTATTATTGTTCTAAGGGTAAACCATTAGATCAGGAAAACAAATAAATCAGCCCGGCCCGTGTCTCCTTTTAAAATTCTGTACCCTTTCATATTGGCAGCGCTGTTATTCCCCGCCGCACGTGTTACGGCGCAGGTAAATGTGACTGATTCGCTAACCCTGGTGGATCTGTACAATTCTACAAATGGAAGTGGATGGACAAACAAAACAAACTGGCTTACGGCACAGCCGGTTGCTACCTGGTATGGTATAACGGTAAACACCAACCGCGTTTACACAATCGATCTGAGAAACAACAATCTCACAGGCTTTCTGCCTCCTACCATTGGAAACCTGACCAGTCTGCAGTCGCTTCAATTCGATCAAAATTCCATTGGCGGAAGCATTCCCAATAGTATTGGAAACCTGATCGGCCTTCAATACTTTTCTATCATAATAAACCAACTGACGGGTACGATTCCTTCCTCTCTTGGCAATCTGACCAATCTGGTCTGGTTGCGTCTTGGGGATAATCAGCTGAGTGGATCCATCCCCTCTTCACTGGGAAACCTTTCCAGCCTTGCATACATGCACCTCATGAATAACCAGTTCAGCGGACCTATTCCCCCTTCCTTCGGAAATCTTTCCAACATGTACGAAATGATATTGTCAATGAACCAACTTACAGGAACCATCCCGGCATCCCTGGGAAATCTGACCAATATTCATAACCTTGAGCTGGATCTCAATCAGCTCACCGGGAGCATACCGACGTCTATTGGAAACCTTCCCAATCTTTCGACATTTACGGTAGATTTTAATCAGCTGAGCGGCACGATCCCTGTTTTTACAGGAAGCTCTAATTTTCAAAACCTGTACCTTGGTTATAATGATTTCACGTTCGCGGGTATGGAAATGGTCGCTCAGAAAATAGTATGGCAAAAAATGTATGCGCCCCAGGCCATTATTCCTGTTCACGTTTCCTGCGGCAAACTCTGGGTTTCGGTTGGTGGTACTCCTGCAAATAATATTTACCGATGGTACAATAGTGCAGGTACACTGCAGGCCACTATTATTTCCGATTCGACATTTACACCTGCCATACCGGGAAATTATTATGTTGAAGTAACCAATTCCATCGCTACCCAGCTCACCTTATACAGTGATACCACAACCGGAAGCATTTTGAAAAAATCGCTCAATGCTAGCATCTGTCCCGGACAGTTTTATACGTTGCCATCAGGAAAGAAGGTGAACATATCAGGAATATTTAATGACACTTTGAAATCGGTATCCGGATGCGGAGACAGCCTGATCACGACAGTTAATCTGGTTGTCTATTCGAGTACCCTCAATAATAGAAACGTAACCATTTGCGGAGGACAATCCTACACGCTACCTTCCGGCACGCAGGTAAATCTAACAGGCACATATTACGACACCCTCTATAGCTCGCTGGGTTGCGACAGTATTGTAACGATTTTAAATCTGTCAGTAAACAAACCCGTCATAACAAACAGCAACGCCATATTATGTCAGGGCCAAGACTATTTACTTCCGTCGGGACGAATCGTGAATCAGGCAGGTTTATTCAATGATACTTTGCGGAATATTCAGGGTTGTGACAGTATCATTTCCAGGCTTACACTGAGTCTGGATGCCTCTGTAACACAGGTGAATGACAGTTTGGGTATTTGTCCGGGATCTTCCGGTATCTCATTAAACGCTGGGAATATTTCAAATACTTATCTATGGAGTACTGGCTCCGTTTCTAATTCCATTGTCGTCTCAAGCGCCGGATTGTATAGTGTGATCGTAAAAGGTTTGAATGGCTGTGTCGCCAATGATAGTTTTCATGTGCTTTCTCTCAATGCTCCCGTTATTTTTCTTAACAAGAATATTGTTCTCTGTTCAGGTCAGCCGAGAACTATCGATGCCGGCGCCGGGTATAAACAATATCTGTGGAGTACGGGAAATACAAGTGAGTCCATCAGTGTTCAGGCGCTGGGTAAATATTGGGTGACCGTAACGGACCGTTTTCAATGCGCGACAACAGATACTGCAGACGTGAATCAGACTGTTAATCCGCCTTCGGGTTTTCTGCCTCCCGACACGGCAGTATGTCCCTATGCAAATTTCATGATCGGTCCGATTCCCGGCTTTGACAAATACTCATGGAATTCCGGGGAAACATCTTCTTCTATTATGGTCAGTCAGCCAGGCATTTATTTACTAACTGTCACTGACAACTATAATTGTGTCGGATCTGATACCATCAACGTCAATCCAAAACCATGTACGGAAGGAATTTTTGTTCCGAATGCCTTTACTCCTAATGGCGATGGCCTTAATGATTTGCTCAGGCCCATTAATCTGAATAATGCACCGGTTTCGCAGTTTCGGTTTGCCATTTTTAATCGCTGGGGGCAGAAGATTTTTGAAAGCCGCAATCCTTCATCAGGTTGGGATGGGAGGATGCAGGGAACCGACCAGCCGGCCGGCGTATATGTATGGCAACTGGAATATCAGTTTCCAGGCGCACCGTTAACCATCCATTCGGGAACCGTTATTTTGATACGATGAGGTAGTCTGTTGCACGACATGCTTTGTCGCCCATCTTCTTTAGATTTGATTTACTAAAATCGACTATGCCCGCGGCGGCCGAATCATTCACAAATAAGATACTATGACAGAAACGCTCATATATGCTCCAGTATAAAAGTGGGGTCTATTTTTAATTTCTTATAAGCATGCTTTAGAAATTCCAGGTCAGGCTTTCTTTTCCCATTGAGTATTTGAGATAATTTGGGTTTACCCACTTCAAGAATCTCGGCCATTTCTCCCTGAGAAATCTTCTTTTCTAACATAACCAACTTTACCATATCGGGCAAATTAGCTGGTTTATAATTAGGTCTTAGCTCCAAAGTTTCATCCTCAAACAATTCAGCAGCTTCGGCCATCCTGCGCAGTCTCTCGAGTTGTGATTTGGTCAAATTAGCCTCTCCCTTATTCATCAGTTCATAGATGCCTGCCATGGTTTCATGGTATTGTTTTTTTGAAGTGATAATGATTTTCTTCTTCATGATTTCAATTTTTGAAAGTAATCGTACTGGCGTCTATTAAATCATATTCTTTATGCGTACCAATGAATAAAATAAAAACCGTTCGCACTTTAAATAATATTAGCGCGATTAAACGATAATGATTCCCCTTAATATTGAAGACATACCGGTCATTTCCAACTGAGTCAACACTATTAAATGATTTTTTTATTTCATTAAAATTCTTCCAGTCATTTTGCTTTGTTATCTCATACCATTTATCCAATGCATTCTCCGAATCTGGATAGGTCCTCATAAATGCTTTAAGGGCGGATTTAGCGATGATTATCATATAATTCGACCGTTACGAAATTAGATCAATTATTTCATTTATTGAAATTTATTTCAATAAATGAAATTGCTCTAAAAGGGTTTACAAATATTGCAAGGATTCCAAGTTAAACTACAGTTTTTAAAATATCATGAGTAAAAACACCCTTTCCGGGGAAGAGGAATCATCATGGAAGGCGAAGGCATATCGCTCAAATTAAATGAGGCGCCGCTGTATAGGGTAGAGGAATAGATACCCGGTTTCGGGTATTCGATTCAAACATACTATTTCGTAGTCTTAAGTTATGAAACTTCCAAAATATCCGCTCGAGGCTGAGAAATCGTTGATGGTTTTTGAATTTACTAGTAGTGGACCCAAGGGTCAAATTAAGAAAATTGTAAAGTACAGCGAGACCAATTTAAAGGATGTATATAATCTTGCCTTTGGTGAAAAACGACAGTCGACGGTAGAAATTGATGATAAGACAATTTCAAATAACAACGACATTGATATGGTTCTTGCAACAGTTGCCTCAACTGTTTATGCATTTACAGATAAATATCCTGATGCTTGGATCTTTGCCACAGGTAGTACCAAGGCCAGAACCAAACTTTATAGAATGGACATCGGCAAATATCTCTTAGAAATTAAGAATGATTTTCAGGTATTTGGATTAAAGGACGATGAATGGGTAAAATTCGAGAAAGACACGGAATACGATGCGTTTTTAGTTCAGAGAAAATTATTGTAAATTTAAGTTATGAATATCAAGGAACTCAATAAGAGAAAAACTCCAATCGTTACGATTAACAAATCCTTGGAGAAATTAAAAAATCAGCCTTTATTTCAAGATAAGGTTGACAAGGCCAACGAGGTTATTCGTAAAGTTGGACTCCCGAAGAAAAAGAAGCGAGTAAGCTAGGATATGCATTCACATACTATTTCAAGCATATCACAATTGCATGAACAAGAAGGAACTTCAAAATAAGCAAAAAGGACTCAAACGCCAACATGCGGAAGTGACTAGGTCGAAGCAGGCAGCCCGGAAACTTTTACTTGATTTAAAGCTCATCACGCCCAAAGGGAATTTAACTACCGTCTTCAAACCAGTTCGTTAATATATATTCAATCCCTGTTATTTATTTTTAATTTTTTATGGAAACCCGAATTGTTCACATCTCAATTGCATGGCTGAAATTATTAGTTCAGGGAATAAATCGGGTAAATTGTCAACGAGAGTTGATCTGACTCCAATGGTAGATCTTGGATTCCTGCTGATTACGTTTTTTATTTTCACAACAGCCATGAGCAAACCGACCGGGCTGAAGATTTTTCTTCCTAAATCAGTTCCCGATAAGTTGAGACAGCCCACACCCGCATCCGGAGCTTTGACTCTTTTATTGGCAGCTAACAATCGTATCTACTATTATGAAGGAAACGATCCCAGACAAATGCGTACTTCAGAAGCAAACACAATCCGTCAGGTCATTCTTGATAAAAAGAAAAGAACGAACCCAGAAAAATTTATGGTGATCATCAAACCTGGAAAGGATTCAAACTTTGAGGCCCTCGTTAATGTTATTGACGAAATGACTATTGACAATGTGAAACGTTATGCAATGGTAGATTTGGATCCTGCCGAATATAACCAGATGCAACAAAACTAATTCTTGCTATTCTTAAATAAGATTGGCTACATCCTGTTTATGAAATTACATTCGGTTATAACATTTATCAGTTTGCTCATTATAACGAGTTATTGCTATTCACAAAAAAAACAAATAGAAAAAACAAATGAAATTGCCAGCCCAAAGGGCATGATAAAACAAACATACAAATACATATTAGTAAATACCATTGACAAAGGAGACTATTTCTATATTCCGAATTCATGGCTATCAGATAGCGTTGATGCCATTTTGTTTCAGAATAAAACTCTATTAAAGGTAGACCCAGATAATAGGCCAATAAATTTTTACTGGAGTTCACGATGTATCGATGGTGAATATATTTTGACGGTGACTCCTCAACAAATTTTCTTTTCCACCGGACATAATAATCCTAACCCGAATTTTCTTTATTGGATTATGGATATAAGTAAGAAACAATTCCAATTAATTAATAAAGGAGTGCGTAAGAAAGCGCCAAAATATTTTCTGAATTTGAATGCTCCGCAACATGATGGGTCATTTCAAGATCAAAGTGAATATCATTTTATTCAGGAGAGTTTTCACGAACCTTGCTTAATGCCAAAAGTTTGGAACAAAACTACTGAACTTCGTTTTTCAACCTGTTGCGACACAACAATAAGCAGACAATTAGCTCTCTATTTTAAAATATTGAACAATTATATTGCATCAGAGTCCGATAAACTTAAACTTTCTAATATTCAAAAAAGCCGTGGCAAATTTCCAAAATATTTTAGCAGCTTTGAGGAAGATATCCATGATTGGATTGGAATAAGTCTGAGCAATAACTAATTGTGAATTACCCAGCAATACAGCCTTAGGAATATTTATCACTGCTTTAATTTTTTAAGCTGATCGGCACCGTTAGTATTCGCTGGATTTAGTTCCAGAGATTTTTCGTAGTATTTTATGGCAAGTGCCTTATCTCCTTTATCCATATAAGCCTCCGCGAAACTGTCCCAGACATTCCAGGAGCCGGGGAAATCGATCGTGTTTTGCCTGAAGACTTCAATCGCATCATCCAGCCTTTTCATCCGCAGTAGCGTATATCCGATCTCGTTCATTTTCGATTCATCAATCATCAACGCTGAGTCCTTCCTGCGTTGTTCCCTGTATTCATTCAGCGGCTTCATCGCACCGCTCGCAATAATCGATTTGAGCAAGATTCGTGAAGAGGAATTGTAACTATCATAAGCTAAGTGAGCGATCGCCGGATGTTCGCCACCTATGGCGTCTGCAAGAATTTCTTTCGTGATCGAAAGGCCATTGGCACTGTTTGCAAAGTATACAACAGCATCTTTCCGAGGTAAAAATGCAGTGACATAAGCTTTCGCATCGCCGTTGTCGCCCCAGTGCCAGAAATAAGTTCCTTCCCCCATCGTCTCAAGGCCCAGGCCGAGGCCCCATGCAACCTGTGGATACTTCGGGTCGACGCGAATCTGCGGAGTGAGCATCTGTTCCCAGGTTTTCTTTTTTAATCCGTCGCCATTTAAAATAGCAATCACAAATTTTGCATAATCTCCAGCCGTCGTGCATAAACTCGCTGCAGCATTTCCTCCTGCCAGTCTGCCGGCACTCTGACCAGTTTTGGGTTTTTGCATTTCATCAACATTACCGATCACGTCATGGTCATTGGTCCTTATCGTATCGTATCTGTCCTGCCAGATATAGCTGCTTGAATTCATTCCCAAAGGCTGAAAGACTTTTTGCTGTATGAAATTCTCCAGGGACATGCCGGTAATTTTTTTTACAACTTCGGAAAGATAAACGATGCCCTCACCTGAATAGCTGAATTTTTCGCCCGGCATAAAAAGGATCGGCAAATTTTTTGATCCACCATCAGATCTCCAGTTCGGAAAACCAGAAGTATGGCTCAGAACACGCCGGGCAGTGATCAGGTTGATCCGCTCGTCGCCAACAACATCATAGTTGTTCCCCAGGTATTTATTCAAAGGCGTATCTAAGTTCAGTCTTCCTTCGTCCACCAATTTCAGAACACCATAGGCAAAAACAGGTTTACTCAAAGAGGCCGCTTCGAAAACCGTTTCACTCGTGACTTTCTTTTTTGTATCCGCGTTCATCACTCCGAAAGCACCAGTCCAAACAAGCTCGCCATTACGGACCAATGCCATCGACATGCCCGGAATATCCGCTTTTTCCATTAGTTGTGGAATATCTTTATCCAGAAGGCGAATAGCAGTTTTTGTAGAAGAGAGATTATTTACCGGAGCATTCGTTGTTAGTGTTGCTTCGGGTTTTTCTTGTTGCGACCAGGATGGAAGATAAGTGAGGAGGAGCAGAACGAATGAGCAGGAAATTTTTTTCATTCTTTTATTTTAAAAGATGTTAGTAAACTTAGACTTTCAAATAACAACCTCCTGGTTTAATGCGACAAAATCAGGGTGGAAGATTCTATTCCGTACCTTTTTCTATATTCCGCTGGTGACAGACCAGTGATTTTTTTAAAGATATCCCGGAATAATTTAATGTCCAGGTAATCCACCTCCATCATGAGTTCGACGATACTTTTCCGGGTTGTTTCAAGACCTTTCTTAACGGCCTCAACTTTTACCCGTTGTATGTATTCGAAGATAGTGTTTGATGTAACTTTCCTGAATCTGCGCTCCAGGTTTCTTCTTCCGACAAGCAGAGAAGAAGCAAGACTTTCAATCGTTATTTTATCCCTGTAATTGATTTCAATAAATTCCTGTGCCTTTCTTACAATCCCGTCGGCATGATCTTTTTGCCCTGAAAAAATCATAAAAGGCGCCTGGGTTTTTCTTTCTATTTCGATTTCAAACATTTTTGATACGAATACACAGATTTCGCGGCCTGCGAATTTTTCAATCAGATATAAAATCAGATTCAGGTAGGAATAATTTCCACCGCTGGTATATATTCCGCGCTCATCCGTAATAATCTTGCTGTCTTCCACAAAAACATCCGGGAACATTTTTCTGAATTCATTCACGCTGGCCCAGTGAACCACACAGGACCGTCCTTTTAAGAGTCCGGTAGATGCTAACAGGAAAACGCCTGCGCATAGACTCGCGATCTCCGCCCCGCAATTATATTTCTCAGTGATCCAGGGCAGGAAGCCGGCGTTTTGTTTTACCAGCCTGGGAAAATTTCCGCATAACTGTGGAATAATAATCAGATCTGTCTGTTCTACTTCAGACAGGAGTCTATCTGCCCGGATCAAATATGAACCGCCGACGCACAGGCGAAGCGTAATCATTCAGCCCGCAGACTTTTTACTGGATTCTCTGTGGCAGCCTTTAATGATTGCAGGCTTATCGTTAATATCGAAATCACCAAAGCACCTGCACCCGTGGTGGCAAAAATCCACCAGGGTAATCCTGTTTTATATTGATAGTTTAATAACCAGTTATACATAAACCAATACGCTGTGGGCGCTGCAATCAGTAAAGAAATAAAAACGAGCACCACAAAATCTTTACAAAGTAACCGCCACAGGCTGAACACCGATGCGCCCAAAACTTTTCTTACGCCGATTTCTTTGGTACGTTGCTCAGCCATAAAGGAAGCCAGGCCAAACAAACCCAGACAGGAAATGAATATAGCCAATACCGCAAAAACGGTAGCCAGGCTGCCGATTCTTTCTTCTTCACTGAATTTCCGGGCAAAGTCTTCATCCGTGAAATGGTATTCGAATGGCTGATCAGGAATAAATTTCCTGAATACTGTCTCTGCCTTTTTTAATGCGTCATGTGCACTTAAAACAGGATTGAGCTTCATCATTACCATACCTCCATCGTTTCCCCTTAAAATTCTATACATGGCAGGACGAACGGCCGAGTAAGGAGATTCCGTAAGAATATCTTTGACCACGCCTACCACCGTAAAGGCAACTCCGTCATTAAAGGAAACCTTTTCTCCGATCGGGTTTTTTAATCCCATAAACTTCACCGCAGATTCATTCAGGATAAATGCGGCTGAATCTGAAGCATAGATTCTTGAAAAATCCCGACCTTCAATGATTTGCCAGCCCACCACCTTACCATATTCGTAGGAAACCAGGTTCATCGGAAAATCGTTTGATGATCCGGGTTGTTTGCCTCTCCATGACATGCCGCCGTTAGAATTCCAGACTTCAGTGATTGGACTACCTGACTCGGAAATCTCCACCACGGCACCCGATTGTTTTAAATCAGTTCTGATCGCATCGATATGGCCGTGGAGATCATACATGTGCGTCGATATATAGACCAACTCATTGTTATTGTATCCCAGCGGGCGATTTTTGGCATACTGAATCTGGCGGTAGATAACCAGGGTACCAATGATTAAAATAATGGAGACTGTGAACTGCACAACCACCAGCATTTTGCGAGGCAGAGCGGAATACCTGCCGGCTGTGAAAGTTCCCTTTAAAACTTTTACCGGATCAAAATGAGAGAGATAAAAAGCCGGATAACTGCCCGCGACCACTCCGGTGATCAGCGTGAATGCAAAACCCGCCAGCCAGAACCACTCATTACCCCAGGGCAAAATCATTTTTTTGCCTGCAATGGCATTAAAGATTGGAAGTGAAAACTGAACAATGATGACAGAAAAAATAAAAGCCAGACTTGCAGTAATAACTGATTCGCTTAAGAATTGCACAACCAATTGGTTTTTTAAAGAACCGACTGCTTTGCGGATACCCACTTCTTTTGCGCGCTTCTCACTCCTTGCTGTGGACAAATTCATGAAGTTGATGCAGGCAAGCAACAATACAAAGACTCCGATGATACCAAACCACCACACAAATTTGATGCGACCGCCCGTATTCACTCCGTTTTTGAATTCACTTTCCAGATGCCATCTGCTCATTGGTTGAAGGAAAAGCCGGGGTTTTGCAATTCGTTCTCCCTCACGAATATTTTTCAGTTTCTCGTCTTTAATTTCCGCCGACACGGTTTTAAAATCTGCGTGGTCCGCCAGCTGAACAAAAATCTGCCAGGAATTATTTCCCCAGGGATTTTCCATTCGTTTAATTGCTTCCACAATCTTCAGCTTTAATTCAAAAGGCGCAATAAAAGCACGGTCAGCAAATGAAGAATTGTCCGGCATATCTTCATACACACCACTCACTTTTGCCGGCACATTTTCAACCAAAAGGATCTTATTCATCGGTTCCTCGTCCCCGAAAATAGCCTTGGCTGCAGACTGGGAAAGTAATATGGTATTTGGATCGCTGAATGCGTTTCTTTCACCATTGATCATTTTAAGATCTAACATGGCCGGGCCCTCTGATTCCAGAAATAAACCGTTTTGCGCTGATGGTTTGTTCTGGTATTGAAGAACAGAATTTACCCAGTTCACCAACGATACAGCCTTGAAATCGTCTTTGTATTTAGTTCGTAGAACTCCTGCCAGCGGCCAGGGCAAACCATCCCAGGTTTGTATTTCCCCGTTCTGATTCAGGTTCTGCATTACAGAAGCCACGCGATCATAATTCCGATTGTCCTTATTGAAAGAAACCTCACTCCAGATCCAGAGGCCGATCAATATGGCAACCGCCATTCCAACAGCGAGTCCGGCGATATTGATGAAGGATGATTTCCTGTTTCTTAATAAATTTCGCCATGCGATTTTTATGTAATTACGGAACATGGTAATGAACTATGGGTTATGAGATATGGGATATGAGATATGGGTTATGGGAGATGAATTTTATAATATCTCATATCTCATAACCCATAATCCATAACTCATAACTAATGAAGTGCCAGATTCTTAAAATCGTATAAATCAGCGAACAATGATTATGGTGCTTTCTGAGACTGTTCGGATTTGAAGCATTTTTTGATTTGATTCTGTATCATATCCGAACAATTTCGCATGGTGTCTTTTTAGATAGTTTTGAAAATCAAACCATCACGAAACTGGCACTTCATTAGTTATGAGTTATGGGTTATGAGATATGAGATATTACAAAATTCATCTCCCATAACCCATATCCCATATCTCATAACCCATATCTCATAACCCATAGCTCATTACCATGTTTCGTAATTACGTAAAAACTGCCTGGAGGAATCTTATAAAAGACAAGCAGTTCAGTCTGCTTAACCTGCTAGGGTTATCCACTGGTTTAGCCTGTGTATTATTGATTTTTTTATGGGTGAATGACGAACTGGGCGTTGATAAATTTTATGCAAATGACAGCCGGTTGTATCAGGTAATAAAAACGGCACCCATGGCGGATGGTGGTATCGATACATATCATTCTACGCCGGGTTTGTTAGGGCAATACATGCAAAAAGAATTGCCTGAAGTTGAATATGCAACGGTAGCCCGTGCGGAAACAGGAATTCTTTCATCCAACGATAAAAGTTTTAAAGCAAGCGCTCAATTTATTGATCAGAATTTTTTCAAAGTATTTTCTTAT
>DASZHV010000051.1:0-44462 GCA_035937535.1 Puia sp.
TTTAATTAATTTATTTTTTTCATGCAACACCGCTGATACCTTACTGCTTGACTTTATCAGTTGTTCAGTTATATATTGAGTAGAATATCAGATTATCCACCTCAAAAACGATTATGTATGAAAACAAAATTAGCAGGTCTCATCGGCCTGTTTGTGCTACTCGCACAAATGAATGCAACGGCCGGCAAAGGCCCCGCAACTGTTAGTGAAAAACTTATCAAAGCCTTTCAGACTGCATTCCCCATGGCCGAAAAAGTGGACTGGAATGAGAATGGAGACCATTATTTTGTTCATTTTAAAGAAAACAATGTGGTCTCTGAAATTGAATATGACCACGATGGAAATTTTATTGAATCAGAAAGATATTATAAAGATGTTAGCATGATTCCCATTCACCTGGCATGGGAGCTCCACAAAAAGTTCCCTGATAAAACAGTATTTGGCATTACGGAAACAAATACAGAGTCTGAAACTTATTACTATGTAAAACTGGAAGATAGTAAGGGTTGGATTACCGTAAAAGGTTCTTCAGACGGCAACTGCCAGGTGGTTGAAAAATTTAATAAGCAGTTATAATCGGGTGTCATTTAGAAGACCATGTACCAGGGTAAATAGCCAATGGTTGTTTACCTTTTTTATATGAACGCCCTTCTGTTTTTCATCTTTCCCTGCTTCTTCATAAGAAAATTTAAGAATTAAATCAGTTCGGGGTATATATTGAAAAACTTTAAAAATGAATATCTTTCCAGATAAAACAGGTATTCATGATCCGTATTGGCTTGATCCGGGAGACGAAGATTCCGGCGGATAACAGGGTGGCGCTTATTCCTTCACAATGTAAATGGCTGCAGAAAAATTTTCCTTTACTAAAAATATTCGTCCAGCCTTCGAAGGACCGCTGTTATACTGAAAAGGAATATGAAATGGCGGGTGTAGTGATAATGGAAGATTTGAGCGATTGTGATTTTTTGTTTGGAATAAAAGAAATTCAGGAGGATAAACTCATTCCCGGGAAAAAATATCTTTTGTTTTCACATACAAAAAAAATGCAACCTTTTAACCGGTCTCTATTCCGGGCAATCCTGGATAAAAAAATAACCCTGATAGATTATGAATGCATGGAGCATGAAGACGGACAACGTATTCTTGGTTTTGGTTTTTTTGCTGGCATCGTAGGCGCACATAACGGGATGATGGCTTACGGCATCCGGACAAATCAATATATACTTCCCAGGGTTTATAAGCAACCCAGTTTTCGTCAGCTTATTCATGGATATTTTGGAATCAAACTTCCCAATTTGAAAGTTGTAGTTACCGGCTCAGGCCGGGTGGCGCATGGATTGCTTGAAGTAATGAACCTGCTTGGAATTATTGAAATTGAACCTGATGAATATCTCTCAAGAAATTTTTCCTACCCTGTATTTACCCAGTTGAAAGGTCCTTTACTCTATCGAAATAAAAAAGACAGAACATACCACCGGGAAGAATTTCATGGAAATCCCGGAACATATGAATGTCTTTTTAAACCTTATACCGAGAACTCGGATTTATTGCTGAATGGTATTTACTGGGACCCACGCATGCCGCGATTATTTGAATGGGAAGATCTTTTATCCCCCCGGTTCAGAATTCAAACCATTGCAGATATTACGGATGATATAGACGGATCCATTCCATGTAATCTAGGAGACGGCAGTATGGAAAACCCGGTTTACGGAGTAAATAAAAAAACCCAAGAACGTACCAAAGCCTATCTAGACGGATCCGTCGATATCATGGCTGTTGGAAATCTCCCAAATGAACTTCCCCGGGATGCTTCCCGCTATTTTGGTGAACAACTGATCAAATATGTTCTGGAAGATCTTTTTAAAGAAGGATCACCGGTAATCGAGAGAGCGACGATTGTCAGGGAGGGAAATATTACAGATGGGTACAAGTATTTGAGGGAATACACTATTTAGTATGGGAGTATGGGAGTATGGGGGTATGGGGATGATAATACAATGGCTAACCCCCAACGGTTATACGTCATCCGTCATCGATATGTTCTCATAAAAGTCCTTCATCAACATAGAAAAATCCCTGCTATTTTTTCCGTCTGAATTTTTAATTATCAGTTCATTTAAAATCTTCTGTTCCGGCATTTTATTTCCATAAAGAGATAAACTTCGGAAAGGCGGATGGCCGGGAGTTTGACGGACGGTTAATTTTTCATTGAGAAAAAATCCATTTGAAGATGCCAGCTTTTCGAAATAATCACTGCGATGAAAAGGCAGCAGGATACTGAATGAACCATCGGGCAATAAACAGGACCGGATTACTGAAATCAACTCATCCAGCGTTAATGATTCCTCGTGCCTGGCCTTATTTATTTTCTGTTCCGGCGAGCGAAGTCCTGATTCATAAAACGGTGGATTGGTAATAATGAAATCATATTTAATTTGAAATGAATAAATGCGTGCGTCTCCTTCTATTATCCTGATACGATCCGGCCAGGGACTTCGCAGGATATTTTCTCCTGCTTGTGCAAAAGATCCCAGGTCCAATTCAATGCAGTCAAAAATAGCATCAGACTTTTGTGCCAACATCAGTGGAAGCAGACCGGTTCCCGTTCCTATATCAAGAATTCTTTTAGCTCCATGCAAACGTACACCGGTCCAGGCGCCGAGGATGCAGGAATCCGTGCAAACTTTCATTACAGACCTGTCCTGTTGAATGGTAAACTGTTTAAACCTGAAATAAGGATTAGGCATAATCGAATTTTACCAGCTTGCGCGGGCAGTCACTGTAGTTGATAGGGGAGAAAAAGACTGTTCCAGGTATTTGTAATATCCGGTTATTGCAATCATGGCTGCATTGTCGGTGCAATATTCCATTTTAGGAATAAAAGTTTTCCATCCAAGTGATAAACCTGTTTCTTCAAATGATTTTCGCAATCCTTTATTGGCCGCGACACCGCCTGCAAGGCAAATATCTTTTATACCTGTTTGAGAAGCTGCCTTTTTTAATTTATTTAGCAAGATAGAAATGATCCGTCCCTGTATGGATGCACAAATATCGGGCATGTTATTCTCAACGAAATCCGGTGTTTTAGCTTTTTCTTTTTGAATAAAATATAAAATGGCTGTTTTAAGTCCGCTGAAACTGAAATTCAATCCCGGTATCTGAGGTTCGGGAAATTTAAATCGCAGGGGATCGCCCAAAGCAGCATAGTGATCAATGAGCGGACCGCCAGGGTAAGGGAGACCAAGGATTTTGGCGGACTTATCAAAAGCTTCACCCGCTGCATCGTCGGTGGTTTCACCGATCATTTTCATGAAGGATGGAGATTCACAAACCACAATCTGAGTATGGCCTCCACTGACGGTTAAACACAAAAAGGGAAAACCAGGTACAGTATCGGGATTTTCCTTTCCCCCGATAAGATTTGCCAGAACGTGTGCCTGCATATGGTGTACGGCAATCAATGGAATATTGTTTGAAAAGGCGATTGATTTTGCGATCTGGGCACCCACAAGCAGAGACCCTATTAGTCCCGGAGCCTGGGTAAATGCAATGGCGTCTATACCTGCCAGTGAGACACCTGCCTTCAGCAGGGCCTGATCCAGCACCGGAAGAATATTCTGCAGATGTGCACGGCTTGCCAATTCCGGCACCACTCCTCCATAACGGCTATGGATTTCCTGACTCGCAATAATATTGGATAATATGATTCCATCCCTGCATACGGACACCGCAGTTTCATCACATGAAGACTCAATACCTAATAAAGTGATAGCCAAATCCTACGATTTAAAGTGCAAAGATACCACAGAGAAGATGGAATTAATTTGTTGAACGGATAGCTACTACAGGGTCGAGACGGGCTGCAATGACAGCAGGAATGATTCCTGCAATAATGCCGACAAAAAGGCAAATGCCTACAGCAAGACCGATAATGTCCATCGGTATAAAGACCTTAAAGCTGAACATGCTGGAGAATATAGCTGCGAGTATAAAAACAGCAATCATGCCGAATAGTCCACCAATGATACAGAGGAAAGAAGATTCTAGCAGAAACTCTGAAATGATTGTGCTTTTTTTGGCGCCCAGTGCTTTCTTTAACCCGATCTGTGCGGTGCGTTCACGAACCGTTACAAACATAATATTGGCAACGCCAAACATACCGACGATCAGGGAGAGCGCAGCAATTGCCCACCCACCGACATTGATATTTGAAAAAATACTGTCCATGAATTTGCTGAAGGATTCAATATCGTTGAGGGAATAATTTTCTTCCTGGCTGGGAGATAATTTACGGATGGAGCGCATGGCTCCGTTCAGTTCGTCTTTTAAAGCCGGAATGCTCACATCCTCTTTTCCTTCAACAATAATTACCGGGTTTGCATCGTCGTTCCGGATCATTTGCCTAAGAAACTTACTGGGCATGATAGCACAATCATCATATTGCCACATATTCAACAAACTCTGACCCTGTTTTTCAATTACGCCAACTACGATGCCTGGTTTGCCACCATTCAGCCGGACTGTTTTTCCAATTGCAATTTCCGGATTGCCAAATATTTTTTCCGCCACATTGTATCCGATCACCAGGTTATTTGCACCCTGGTCAAAATCGCTCTGTTGCAGGTAACGGCCATATCCAATATTAAAATGTTCGATTTTGGCAAAGTCGTCCGTTACTCCATAATAATTAATTCCATTTAGCAGATCATTTCCATATTCTAATACAGATTGCATTTGCGTCATGAATGTGGCATTCTGAATAATGGGAACCCTGTCTTTTAATTGATTTAATTCTTCATACTTGGGCGTGGGTCTTTTGTAATAGCGCCACCAAGGGTAATTATTATCATTTCGGTATTCCCATTTATCAATAAAAACCGTATTTGTTCCAAGGCTTTTAATATCATTTTGTACGGCTGTTTTCATACTGTTGATAGTTGCCAGTACGCTGATAATACAGAAAATTCCAAATGTGATTCCAAGCAATGATAAAAACGTACGAAGCTTATTGGAACGGAATTCCTGGAGCGCCATTTTCAGGCTTGTGTAGATTATATTGAAATAGCGTGACAGATACCTTGATTTGAAGCTAAATATCGTAATAAAACAGCGAACTTCTTCGCCGTCCATCACGATTTATAAATTTAAAAAACTTTGACGCGCCACTGCCGGCTGAAAACTTTGCCGGGAGCTGTTTTTTCCATTCCTTCCTTGTGTTCCAGTTGCTGATCGCTGTTCACACTATCTGCTATTCCGCACCAGGGTTCCAGGCAAATGAAATCTGCGTCTTTGGATGACCAAATACCAAGGAAAGGGAATTCTCCCATTTGAAGCAGAATGCCATGGGGAGTTTTACCTGAAATTAATGAAATTTCAGATGATGCAGGATATTTAAAAACCAGAGCGTCCTGATAAAAAAGTGATTTTTTCAGATTGAGCCGATTGGAATCTTCGAGTACCGGAATGGGTTGTAATTGAATAAGTCCATCCCTGGATATGGGCCAGCGGGAAAGATTTTCTGTTTCTTCAAATTTTAAAAAATAATCTTCAAAATTTGTATCTGCGGTCAGAGGCAGACGAAATGCCGGGTGACCGCCTACTGAGAAAATAAGCATTCCGGAGCCGGTATTTGTAACCAGGTATTCGGCGCTGAGTTCATCGCCCCGGATTTGATAACGAATGCGGAACTCAAAATCGAATGGATAATTCGTTTTGGTTTCCGCATTGCTTCGCAATAACAGGGTTATTTCTTTCGAACCTTGTTTTTCCAACTGGAATTCCATATCCCTGGCAAATCCATGACGGGGCAGCTGGAATGATTTTCCCTGGTAGTAGTAAGTATTATTTTTCAGGCTGCCGACAATTGGAAATAATACCGGAGATCGTTTTGACCAGAATGCAGGATTTCCATTCCATAAATATTCAATCCCTGTAACTGTATTCAGGATACTTTGGAGTTCAGCACCTTTTGATGCAATTTCAACTTTTAGAACTTCATTTTCAATAATGAACATATTATTGTAATTGGAGTAATGAAAATGGTTGCAACAAAGTTAATGTCTGCCTGCTCCCGGCGAAATCATTTATATTGCGTTTAGATGAAAACTATTTCCTGTATTTTATTCCTGACCGGATTATTCTGCCTCGTGTCCTGCAGCAAACCGGAGGCTCCTGAATATCTGGGTTTCCGCGATTTTTCTGTTGAGAATTTCAGTATGGATTCAGCTTTGTTACATACACAACTCGCTTTTTACAATCCGAATACATTTGTAATGGAATTGAAAAGAGGCGATGTAAATGTTTTCCTCGACAACAAGCTGGCTAACCATTATGTTATGGATTCAACGATCAATATTCCAAAGAAAGACACTTTTTTTGTTCCCCTGAACCTTCGTGTAAGCCCGAAGTTACTTCTAAGCAGTGCACTCAGTATGCTGATGAATGATAATAAAATCAAGGTCCGGATGGAAGGCAGCATTCGCGTAAAAAGAGGAGCTATCAGTTTCACGGTACCTATTAACTATGAGGTCATGGAAACCATCAAGTAGTATGGGAGTATGGGAGTATGGGAGTATGGGAATGAAGAACCCGAACACTTAAATAAGTTAATCCTATTGAAAATTTCAAAATAAGAGTCGTTAATTCAGAATTTGATGCTGAGTTTTTCATTCCCATACTCCCATACTCCCATACTTGGGTTAGGAGTTAAGAGTAAGCAAGATGGCCGCGATCTTTTCCTCCGTATCCTGTTTCTTTTTTTTCTCCAGATCTACGACTTCGGGTCTGGCATTTTGAACGAATCGTTCGTTGGATAATTTCCTGTTCAGCGAGTCGAGAAATCCTTTATAGTATATCAGTTCTTTCTCCAGATCTTCTTTTCTTTTGGATTCATCTACCCGCTGTGGACTTTCAAATCCCAGCTGATAGGACAGGAATGGGATTACCCGGATACCGGGATCGTTTGGGATAGGACCTGATAAATATTCAATTTTACGACAGTTAAGCTGCTTGACTATGATTGCATAGAGACTAACATTTTTGCCAAATATCTCCACCGGAATAAGTAAACGTTCAATCATCTCGCTGTTTTTCAGCTGCTGTTGTTGACGGAATTCGCGTCCAACGCTCAGGAGCATGCGAAGTTTTTCACCCGTTTCGAGTAAGGGCTCATTAAAAGTTGTAACGTGTTTAAATTGTTTTATGCAAATATCATCTCCATCAGCGCGATTACGCAACTGGTGGTAAATTTCTTCCGTAACAAAAGGCATAAAGGGGTGTAACCATTGGAGTAATTCCTCAAAAAATGAAATCGTTTTTTCGTAGAAGACCTGATTGAGGTGTTGTTCATAGCCAGGCTTCACCCATTCCAGGTACCAGCTGCAGAAATCATCCCAGATTAAGGAATAAATGGTCTTTAATGCTTCACTGATCTTGAAATCTTCCAGTAACCTATTAATTTCCGTTTTTGCCTGGTTGAAACGATTGTCGAACCATTGTACTGCAAATGACCCTGGATCGGATTCAGATATTTTCAGGTCATCGGATGTTAGTTTATCTCCCCAGATGCGTACCAATTTAAGAGCGTTCCAGATTTTATTGTTAAAATTTCTTCCCTGCTCAAGGCCGGCTTCATCAAATAAAAGATCATTACCCGCAGGTGCGGAAATCATTATTCCAAAGCGGACAGCATCAGCTCCGTATTTATTGATTAACCGGAGGAGATCAGGTGAGTTCCCCAGGCTTTTGCTCATTTTTCTTCCAAGCTTATCTCTTACCATTCCGGTAAAATAAACATCCGGAAATGGGATCTCGTTTTTGAATTCGAGTCCGGCCATGATCATCCGTGCCACCCAGAAAAAAATAATGTCCTGGCCCGTTACCAATACTGATGCAGGATAATAATATTTGAAATCCGGGTTGCCGGGATTGGTGATTCCTTTAAAAACTTCTATAGGCCATAGCCAGGCAGAGAACCATGTATCGAGAACATCCTGATCCTGGACAAGCTCCTCCTGTACTGCCAGAAGTCCATACTGATCCTGGTAAGCTTCCAAAGCAAGGGATTCATTTTCCGCAACAACAAAATTTCCCTTTGAATCATACCAGGCAGGGATACGTTGTCCCCACCAGAGCTGTCGTGATATACACCAATCCTTTACGTTTTCGAGCCAGTATTTATATGTGGCCAGAAATTTATCTCCTGGGTGAATCCGGATTTTTCCTGAGAGAACTGCATCGAGTGCAGGTAACGCCAGGGGTTTCATTTTTACAAACCACTGTGTTGATATCCGGGGTTCCACGACGGCATTGCTTCGCTGTGAAAACCCAAGTCTTGTGGAATAAGATTCTTCTTTCAAAATGAGTCCCTCTTCTTTAAGTTTTTCCACTACTTTTTTACGGGCTTCAAACCTGTCGATGCCTACAAAAATTTCAGCTGCCGCAGAAAGAGTTCCGTCTTCATTTAAAGTATCAATAACCGGCAGTCCGTGCTTTAAACCAATATTATAATCGTTTATATCGTGTGCAGGAGTTACTTTCAAAGCACCCGTTCCGAAGTTCATATCTATATGTTCATCTGTAATCAGCGGAACCTTCCTGTTTACGAGGGGAACAATAATTTGTTTTCCAAGTAAATGACGGTATTTTGGATCATTTGGATTAACACAAACGGCGGTATCGCCCATAATAGTTTCCGGTCTTTGTGTTGCAATGGTGATAAACTCTTTTGAATCGGCAACCAGGTATTTTATATAATAGAGCGTTCCTTCGATATCCTTATATTCCACTTCTTCATCGCTCAATGCTGTTTTAGCTGCCGGATCCCAATGAATCATACGAGCGCCGCGATAGATCATTTTTTCGTTGTATAGTTTGACGAAAATTTTGATAACAGCGCGGTAGTAATGATCATCCATGGTAAATGTGACCCGGTTCCAGTCAACACTGCATCCTAATTTTGCGATCTGATCGTAAATAATGGATCCATATTTTTCTTTCCATTCGTAGGCATATTTCAGAAAGGCTTCACGGGATAAACTGTTTTTGTCAATTCCCTGGTCTTTAAGCATGGAAACAACCCTGGCTTCAGTAGCAATTGACGCATGATCACTGCCTGGTACCCAACAGGCATTGAATCCGCTCATGCGTGCGCGCCGGATAAGAATATCCTGGACGGTTTCATTAAGCGTATGCCCCATATGCAGAACGCCTGTGACATTAGGAGGAGGAATTACTAAAGTATATGGCGTGCGATTATCAGGGAAGCTATTAAAATACTTTCTTGCATTCCAATGAGTAATCCATTTGGATTCAGTTCCGGCAGGTTCGTAATGTTTGGTTAATTCCATCCGTGGGCATCCATTTTAAGGACTGCAAAGTTAGTTAATCGGTCAGAAGGATGGAAAGGAGCATGCTCAAAAAAAAAGTCTCCACTGATCAGTAGAAACTTTAATTAATAAGATAAAATGAAATCATCCTCATTTAACTAGGTAATAGAGGAGTTGAAATCAGTTTTAAGGGCCCTGTTACTTATTATGCGAACCAATATAAATAGGAGAGCAGCATTACCAGGGCAAGAAATCCAAAGGCAAATAAAGCTGTCTTCGCATTTTCTCCCAAATGAATTGAATGAAGCACTTTTTTCATAAATGAAAAATTTTAAATGAAACCATGTTTAAAACATTTGTTTCAAAGGGTCAAGATAACATCAACTCGTGTCGGTTTATCTTACGATATGGGTAGGATGCCAGGGAGAAAAATTACGGTTGGCGGCCGTACGAAGATCAAATATAAACTGTTTTTTTCTGAGATGCTAGTGTTTTGGCAGTTTTTTTACGGTTTGCCCCAAAGGGTCAAGGGGTTACGAATTATGGGTTATGGATTATTAATTATTAATTATTGACTATGGATTATGGGGGTTGGGTTATGGATGTGTGGTGGATGAGTAGTGGATAGGTGGGGTACCCAATTAAAAAACTCCGGGATAAGCCGGAGTTGTCGTACGGAGTCTTTTAAGGGTTTATGGTAGATATTAGATGGTTTATGGATGGATTTTCAGTAAAATCCATTAATCATCAACCATTTACAATAAACTATTTAAGCAAGTGTAAAGACATAAGAAAACAACATGATAGCACAGAAATACAACACGGCAATTACGACTGCCAGGGTTGCCTGCTCTCCTACATGTCCAATGTGAAGGTGTTTCATTTAATGGAATTTAAGGTGTTATTAATAAAGCACGGACGTACGCTTTCAAAGAGTACGGAAAAAATTATATTTAAATAAGTTATTTTCTGGTAACTGAAGGGTGATTATCCTAACTTTATTAGCAAAAAGTTATTCCGGGTTAAACGACCATGTACGCAATCGTAGATATAGAAACGACAGGTAGTTATGCTGCTAATAACGGCATCACTGAATTGGCTATTGTGCTATATGATGGAAAAAAGATCGTAGACAGGTATGAAACCCTGATTGATCCCCAATCGCCCATTCCTCAGTATGTTCAGGTACTTACCGGCATTCATCCGGAAATGTTGAAGGGGGCCCCGGTATTTTCTGAAGTGGCCCAACATGTTTATGATATGCTGAAAGATGCCATATTCGTTGCTCATCATGTAAATTTTGATTATTCTTTTATAAAATACCATCTGGAATCCTGTGGTTATGAACTGGATGTAAAAAAGCTCTGTACAGTACGGTTAAGCAGAAAGGTTTTCCCAGGACTTTCCGGATATAGCCTAGGTAAGCTTTGCCGTGAACTGGCAATACCCATACTCAACCGTCACAGAGCGGGAGGGGATGCCGATGCTACAGTTATTCTTTTCGAAAAAATAATGATGCATGACAGTCAGGGGGCGGTCCGCCATATGTTACATGGTAAGAGTCGGGAGCAATACCTTCCACCCAACCTGCCTTCGGAGCAAATAGCATCCATTCCTTATACACCGGGCGTTTATTATTTCCATGATCAGAAGGGGAAAGTAATCTATGTAGGAAAAGCAAAAAACCTTCGAAGCAGGGTATGCAGTCATTTTTCAAATAATAATCCAGGACTCCGTAAACAAGAATTTCTGCGGAATATTTATTCCGTTTCCTGGCAGGATTGCGGAACTGAACTGATGGCATTTCTATTTGAATGCATTGAAATCCGGCGTCTTTGGCCGGCTTATAACCGCAGCCTTAAAAGATTTGAACAAACATATGGACTTTATGTTTACGAGGACCAGTCGGGCTACCTTCGGCTTACAATCGAAAAGAAAAAACAAAACCTGACTGCATATTATAGTTTCAACGGCCTTGCAGAAGGCTGGCAGGTTTTACGAAAGCTTGTATCACAATTTGAACTTTGCCCCAAATTGTGTTTTATCGGGAAAGGGAATGAAAACTGCTCGGGTTTAACAGATAATTCCTGTCATGGTGCCTGTAAACAAATGGAAAGTGCAAAGGACTATAATCAACGGCTCCGGGCAGCTTTGCAATCCTTACAGGAAATGCTTCCTTCTTTTATAATAAGGGACCGGGGGAGGGATTCTTCTGAAGAAAGCTGTGTACTTATAGAAAACGGAAGGTTCTATGGAATGGGGTGGCTGGATAAAGAATTACAAATTCAGGATCTTGAATCCCTCAAAGAGCGGCTGACTGCCTACCCTGAAAATGATTATATGCGCGGACTGGTTTATACCTATGCTGAGAAATGGCCTGAGAAGAAAGTATGGGAGTATGGGAGTATAGGAGTGAAGAAACTTTAGGCGTTAAGCGTTACGCGTTAGGCTTAACAAGTTTTTTCACCAATTTAATAAATTGATTCCTTGGAATCATTCTTGCTCCGAGAGATTGAAGGTGTGAAGTATATACCTGGCAATCGATTAATTCTACACCTTCTGATTTCAATTGATCCACATAACTAATGAATGCATACTTGCTTGCATTACTATGCCTGCTGAACATACTTTCCCCGTAAAAAATTTTCCCAAGGCGCACACCATATAATCCACCGACCAGCTCGCCATTCATCCTCACTTCAGCACTGACGGCATACCCTGCAAAGTGAAGGTCGTTATAAGCATTCCGCATTTCTTCGGTTATCCAGGTTCCGTCCTGGCCGCGACGCGTAATGGCTTTGCACTGACTGATTACAGCATTAAAATCGCGATTGACAGAGAATTCGAAAGGATGTTTCTTCAACAATTGCTTCATGCTGGAACTTATCTTCAATTCCGACGGAAATAAAACAAAACGTGGATCAGGGCACCACCAGAGAATATATTTGTTTTCATACCACGGGAAAATGCCGTTGCGATATGCATACAATAATCTTTCTCTTGAAAGGTCGCCTCCAATGGCAAGCAGACCGTCTTCATCAGCCATTTCCACGGGGGGAAACCGGATCTCCTGGTCGAGGGCGATTAATGACATAGGAATTAGGAATTTGAAAAATAGAAATCAGGTGTTGGATAATACTTCGATCGTTGCGCCAATACCACGATCCGTAATGGCGTCACACAAAGGTTTTAATTCATCATAACTTCCCTGCTTCACTGCATATTTTCCCTGGGTATGTATGATCATCGCACATTGCTCTGCCTGTTCTGTTGAATGATGGCAAACTTCAATCAATGTTTGAATCACCCAGTCAAAACTATTGACTTCATCATTCCAGACAACCAGGCTGTAAGGGGCTTCCTCATCGGTTAGTAAATCAGTGTCAAAAGCCTGCTCTTCGACAGCCCCTGGTTTATTTAACTGCATTGCCATATGATAAAATTAAAACAATGATTCCTTTATGCAAAGGGGGAGGAGATAAGCTTTATTTAAAATGATTCAGGTCATCCTCATAGTAAGTCCCTGATTTTACTCAAAACAAGCATTCAGAATGAAAAAAAAGGGATTATGGACTGGTCTGGACTTTGAACAGTCTGATTATCTGATCATTAAAATTAAACATATGAAAACTTTATTATTTTTTTCATTTCTGGGTCTTGGAGTGGGATTGTTTAGCTGTAATATTAACGCCCAACATCAGGATACAGTAGATAATGCAAAAACTGTAAATAAGGAAGTAAAACCTGTACAGTCAGTTGCATCAAATTTCCCAGTAAATGCAGCCAATGGCACTATGATGGAAGTAGAGCTGGGAAAAATTGCCCAGGATAATGCGTCCGTCTTGCGTGTAAAAACTTATGGAGCAATGATGGTAAAAGATCACACCGAAGCAGATGATAATTTAAAAGCAATTGCTATCTCGTTGAATATTGTCTTACCGGATTCTGTAAATCCTTTTCAGCCAATACGCTTTCTGTATTGGTGAAACACTTAGATTCAATTCAGGCAATTGCAGGTAAGAAGCCATAAATACTAAGCTTATATTAAATTTGCTACAAAACGAATAGAAAAATGGCGCTAACAAGAAAACATCCACATTTAAAAGCAAATAACGATACAGGGTTTGGAAACAATCCGGATGACTACGGAGGTCGGTTTGTAAATCGCGACGGGACCTTCAATGTTAAAAAAGAAGGGCTTCCTTTTATTCAGCGGTTCAGCCTCTTTCATACGATGTTGAACATGCCTGTCTGGAAATTTTACGGTACTCTTTTTATCTTTTATCTCTCTGTCAATTTTGTTTTTGCCTGTATATATTTTTTAATAGGGCAGGCCCAGTTTCAGGGTATGATAGCTGTTACTCCATTGGAAATTTTTAAAGAATCGTTTTTCTTCAGTACGGAAACATTTACAACTGTAGGTTATGGAAGAGTTAATCCCACGGGTGATGCAGCGAATTCTGTGGCAGCCATAGAATCAATGCTAGGATTACTGTCATTTGCCATTGCTACCGGTCTTTTATACGGTCGATTTTCAAAACCAAAAGCTTTCCTCCTTTTCAGTAAAAATGCCCTGATAAGCCCATATAAGGGTGGAACTGGATTGATGTTCAGATTTGTAACTTACAAGGACCATCATACCCTGACAAACATGGATATCAAAGTAAATGCGGCTTTACTGGTTGATGAAAATGGTAAGAACAACTATAGATTCTATGAACTGGATCTGGAAAGAAGTCACGTAGAATCCCTGCCGATGAACTGGACAGTTGTCCATCCTTTAAATTCAGATAGTCCGCTATTTGAATATAACAGTGGGGATATGAAAACTGCAGATCTGGAAATCTACGTATCGGTTCGCGGTTTCGACGACGTCTATTCTAATATAGTTCAACAAAGGACTTCTTATACCTACGGTGAAATTTTATTTGAGCGGAAATTTGTTCAAATGTACCGGGAAAGCGATGATGGCAAAACCACGATTGTGGAATTAAATCTTCTTGATGAACATAAGGAGGCGACACTGAAAGTGTGAGAATGTGAGAGTGTGATGAGCAGGCGGGTTCAATCCCGAAATAATAAATGTACAGGAGGATGAAAAAGTCATACGGACTGCTTTTGGTATTTTCGCTTTTCTTTTCATTTGCCAAAAGCCAGCAATATCAGGATGATCACGATACCAGTTATTACAAAACGTATCGCTCCATGCTTACTGCAAGGGGCTATCTCTCAAGGAAATATAATGTATTAAGTTTTAATCCGCCGTCACCTTCCACTCCTTTTCAGTACAGGGCAACAACATCACTAAATATCGGGATCGGAGCAACCTATCATGCATTTACACTGAATATCGCTATCGGTATTAGTAAATTCAATCCTGACAATGAAAAAGGCAATACCAAATACCTTGACCTGCAGGGACATTTCTATGCGAGAAAATGGAATATAGATTTGCTCGGGGAATTCTATAAGGGATATTATTTAACTCCGCAGGGCCTTGCGGCTCCGGCGGGAAATGAATTTTATATAAGGCCAGACGTCGGTTTAAGTTTGATTGGATTTGCTTTTTACCGTGCGCTAAATGATACAAAGTTTTCATATCAGGCAGGTCTTTTGCAAAATGAATGGCAGCGAAAATCAGCAGGCTCCATTTTATTTGGAGGTGAAATTTATTATGGGTCTTTTTATGGAGATAGCAGCCTTACACCAAACGCGATTGATCCGAATGCCAATGCACTGGCCATTAATAAATATCATTTTTTTAGTTTCGGCCCCGGCATTGGCTATGCTTATACATTCGTATTTAAAGAACATTTCTTTATTCTGGGTTCGGCTACAATCAACCTTGCATTTAGGTATTCAACTGAAATTTCTACAACACTGAATACTAAAGCAGATTTTTTTGGATTCAGGCCGAATTATAATTTACATGCTGGTGTGGGCTACAATGGGGATGTCTGGAGTCTTAGTGTACTATGGGTGGATACTGAACTTTTCATGAAGGGTGCAAGTTCTGCTTATCATTATACAGCTGCTGTAGGAAATTATCGTCTTATTTATGCCAGGCGATTTTACCTTAGTCGTAAAACCAGTAAAATTCTGGCGCCAATACCAGCGATCATTGGACAATAACTAACTAACTAACAAGTGTGGTAGTGTGGTAATGTGGTAGTTAAATTGTGAGCAATACCAAACTACCACACTTTCACACTACCACACTCTCATAGCTGCTCACCGGTTCACAGGTGCAGATCAGGTTCCTGTCACCGTACGTGTTATTAACCCGGCCGATGGATGGCCAGAATTTATTTAATCTTGTATAAGGTAATGGAAAAGCTGCTTTCTCACGACCATAAGTGTGATTCCATTCATCGGCAATAATCACAAACTGCGTATGCGGCGCATTTTTTAAGGGATTATCGTTTTTATCTGTTTTCCCGTCAACTATATCCTGTATCTCGTGATAGATGGCAATCATAGCATCGCAAAAACGATCCAGCTCTGCTTTATCTTCACTTTCCGTTGGTTCGATCATCATGGTCCCAGGCACAGGAAAACTGAGTGTTGGTGCATGAAATCCATAGTCCATAAGTCTTTTGGCAACGTCTTCTGCTTCTATGCCGGCCTGTGTTTTGAAAGGTCTTAGGTCCACAATAAATTCATGGGCACATGTATTATTCGGTCCTGTATATAAAATGGGATAATAAGACTCCAGACGGGATTTCATATAATTCGCATTCAATATAGCATAGACAGTTGCCTGGCGAATGCCTGATGTACCCAGCATTTTTATATATGCATAACTGATAAGCAGTATACTCGCGGAACCATAACGGGCAGCACTAACCGCACCTGTTCCTGTTTTATCGGGATTTGTCCAGTGACCAGGCAGATGTCGTTTCAGTTTTTCATTTACACAGATAGGCCCCATCCCAGGTCCGCCACCACCATGTGGAATGGCGAAGGTTTTATGCAGGTTCAGGTGACATATATCAGCGCCAATAAATCCCGGGCTTGTCAAACCAACCTGCGCATTCATATTCGCACCATCCATATAAACAAGTCCGCCATTTTCATGAATTATCTGACAGATTTCTTTTATACCTTCTTCGAAAACGCCATGGGTGGATGGGTAAGTAACCATCAGTCCCGCGAGTTCGTTTTTATATTGAGTAGCTTTTTCCTTCAGGTCGTGGATATCGATATGTCCGTCATCATCGCTTTTCACAACCACCACTTTCATTCCGGCCATCACGGCACTGGCCGGATTGGTTCCATGGGCAGAAATAGGGATCAGCATTACCTGCCGGTGTTCCTGACCATGGGTTGAATGATAGGACCTGATTGTAAGAAGTCCTGCATATTCTCCTTGTGCACCACTATTGGGCTGGAGGGAAGTGGCTGCAAAACCTGTGATGGTGCTTAACCAGGATTCCAGTTCAAGAATCATTTTCTGATAGCCATTCCATTGGAAGGGGGGAGCGAAAGGATGAATCTTACTGAATTCCGGCCAGCTCACAGGTATCAGTTCACTGGCAGCATTGAGCTTCATTGTACAGGAGCCAAGTGGTATCATTGAAGTATTCAAAGAAAGATCTTTATTCTCCAGGCTTTTCAGATAGCGCATCATTTCTGTTTCACTATGATGAGTATTGAAAACCGGGTGGCTCATAAAAGCCGAATTTCTTCTAAGGGCGACTGGTATAATTTCTTCCTGTAGTTCGTAATCAAAGAGAATTGCAGATTCATCCTGTTCGCCATAAGTTGCAAAAACGGATATGATATCAAGTATATCCCGCTGGCTGGTACTTTCTCCGATGGAAATGCAGAGGCTGCCCTTGTCTTCATAATAAAAGTTCAGTCTACAACCTTCGGCGATATCCCTGATTTTTTCCGGTTGATCCACCTCTACACGAATCGTGTCAAAGAAATATTCATGTGTGATTTCAAATCCCAGGTCACGAAGACCTTCTGACAATGAGTGGGAGAGGATGTTAATTCTGGTGGCAATATCTTTTATACCCTGCGGGCCATGGTATACGGCGTACATAGCAGCCATATTGGCGAGTAATGCCTGCGCGGTACAAATATTTGAAGTCGCTTTCTCTCTTTTAATATGTTGCTCACGGGTTTGAAGGGCCATTCTCAGAGCCCGGTTTCCATGGGAATCCATACTTACGCCAATAATTCTTCCGGGAATGGCTCTTTTGAAATCATCTCTTGCTGCAAAAAATGCTGCATGAGGACCACCGAAACCAATAGGAACGCCAAAACGCTGGGCCGAACCAATTGCAACATCCGCACCGAGTTCTCCAGGAGGTGTAAGAAGCGTGAGTGCCAACAGGTCGGTTGCCATCACTACAAATCCACCTGCAGCCTGTACTTTTCTAATGAAGGTTCTATAGTCCGGAATATTCCCTTCTGAGTTTGGGTATTGAACGATTGCACCGAAAAATGATTCATCAATACTGGCTTTTGCATAATCCCCGGTTACCAGCTCAATACCCAGTGGTTCGGCACGAGTGGCGATTACGTCGCGGGTTTGTCTAAATATAGCCTGATCGACAAAAAACTTTGGTATACTGACATGCTGATGGTCACGGTTTTTCAGATTAAAGAACATAATCATTGCCTCGGCAGCAGCGGTGCCTTCATCAAGCAAGGAAGCATTGGCAAGGGGCAGATCCGTTAGGTCACTTACCATGGTCTGGAAATTCAACAAACTTTCAAGACGGCCCTGAGAAATTTCTGCCTGATATGGCGTGTACTGGGTATACCATCCAGGGTTTTCGAATACATTCCGGAGGATGACTGATGGAGTAATGGTATCATAGTATCCCTGACCGATATAATTTTTGAAAACCAGGTTCCTTGAAGCGATTTCACGAATCAGATCCAGATATTCAGCTTCGCTAACCGGCTCTGTTACATGAAGAGATTCAGGATTCCGTATGCTTGCAGGAATGGCTTTATTGATTAATTCATCCAGTGTTTTAATTCCGATAGTGCTCAGCATCTGCTGGGTTTCAGCATCATTGGAACCTATATGTCTACGCCTAAACTCGTTTGCCTGTTTCTCAAATAAATTCATATCAGGGATGTTTGGATCAAAAGATCCGCAAAGGTAATATGAAACGTTCAATTTATGAACTGTTCACATATGGAGGGTTATGGGATATGAGTTATGGGATATGAGTTATGGGATATGAGCTATGGGATATGAGCTATGGGATATGAATTACACTGTAAAGAATAAGTATAAAATATAAATCAATACATTGGCATAACCTATTACCCATATCTCATAATTCATAACTCATATCTTATAACCCATAACTCATATCCCATAACTCATATCCCATAGCTCACATCCCATAACTCATATCCCATAGCTCATATCCCATAACTCATATCCCATAACTCATATCTTATAACCCATAATTCATATTTAACTTGCACCATGGCAAGTCAGTCAAAAGTTACACTGCAGAATTGGGAAAAAATTTCAGGAGAGCATCAGAAATTATATAAAAATTTTCTGGCGAAAGCCAGCAAAAAAGAAGTTTTAAGAGAGATCCCGGAACTTCATGAGATGGCATTTAAGCAAATTGATTGTCTCCAGTGCGCCCATTGTTGTAAAAGATATTCTCCCAGGTTTAAACAACCCGATATCAAACGGATCTCTAAAGCCCTTCAACTGAAAGAAAGTGTTTTTATTGAAAAGTATTTGCGTATTGATGAGGAGGGGGACTATGTGACGCACTCTGTACCCTGTCCCTTTTTAGGAAATGATAACCGTTGCACGATATATGAGGACAGGCCTTCTGATTGTAAGAGATTTCCCTACACAGATGAGGATGTGATTTTAAAAAGACCAAAACTTACACTTAAAAATAGTAGTTTTTGTCCGATCGTTGTTTCTGTGATGGAAGGACTATTGGAAAAAATCAAATGATTCCTTCTATCTCTTCTTCATAAGCTGACTGTAATCCGTGTTCAATACCATCCCCCTGCCATTCTGTTACACCAGGTATGGCTGTATTTTTAATAATTTCATCTTTTGTTTTTCCGGCTTTTATCTGGCTATTTACAAATGCAAGCAGGTTTTCTAGATAATCCTGCATGGCTTTAATATCCGCTTTATTACCAGTTACTTTTTCCGGATCAAAAGCATGGCCGAATACAAAAAGCGTATCACTGTCAAATTCCTGTTGAATTTTTTCGAGTGCAATGATCCAGTTTTTTATGGAAGCACCCGCGCTTCGGTCTATAAATGCCCAGCGCCTGTTGAAAACTAAATCCCCCAGATGGGCAATATTAGCGTGTGGAAAAAAAATAATACTATCTCCATTAGTATGAGCTGGTCCATAATAGTAAGTCTTGATATTTTCCTTCATCTTTTTGTATTCCCAGGTATCACCATAAGTAATATCCGGATATAGCTGAAGTGCTTCCTTGTTTTGTTCTTTTGCAACTCTTTGTTGGTTTAGTAATGAATTCGTATGGGCGGCGACATGGGTTATGATTCCTTTGAAGGAAATATTGCCGGCAGTATGATCCATATGATGATGTGTATTGATCAGGATCTCAAACGGCTTAGCAGGATCTTTTTGTAAAGCATCTATCAGGTGTTTGGATTGTTCAGGAAATTCTGCGTCTACAAAAGCAATATTTTTTTTTGAAATATAATATGCGATTGTCCCGCCTTTTTCCGTAAAAATGCCGATGTCGTTCCGTAGCATTTTCATTTTATAGGGATTGTCCTGCATAAACCTGGTAAGCCAGTCTTTCCGCAAGAGAGGGACGGCCCCGAATCCAAAACTGGCTTTTTTTACGAATGACCTGCGGTTCATAACAGGAAGTTTTTATTAAAGTTACCTAAGTTCTAGTATTCCATTTTTCTTAAAGAAGGCGCCCGGAACCAGGTAAATACTACAACCATGAGGGTCATGCAGCCGCCAAAAACAACAGAAGGAACCACACCCAGGAGCCTGGCCATGATTCCACTTTCAAACTGGCCAAGTTCGTTACTTGAATTGATAAACATCGAGTTGACGCTCATTACACGGCCACGCATTTGGTCGGGTGTTTTTAGTTGCATGATGGTTCCCCTTGTTACTACGCTGATGCCGTCCATGATACCACTAAGCAATAAAACACCAAATGAAAGCCAGAACAATTTTGAAAGGGCAAATACAATAATACAGGTACCGAATCCGGCAACCGCATACAGGAGTTTTTTACCTTGTTTTCTTTTAATCGGGAATAAGGTCAGGATAATAACAATAATTACCGAACCCATGTCTGAAGCGCCATTCAGAAATCCAAATCCACGAGCTCCGACCTTCAGGATATCCCTTGCATAAACTGGAATCAATGCTACGGCGCCACCAAACAATACAGCAAATAAATCCAATGAAACGGCGGCAAGCAATTCTTTTGTTCTGAATACAAAGGACAATCCTTCTTTTACACTATCCCAGGTTTTTTTCTCGCCCCGCTCATTAAGTGAAGGTTTTCTTTTCAATGCTGTCAGTACAATAAATGAAATGAAAACGAGCATGACAACCACGATCATAGTCCCTGTGTTGCCAATACCGGCTATCAGGAATCCCCCGATGGCATGACCTGCTATGGATGCAGAAAGAAAAGCGCTGGTATTCCAGGTGATCGCATTTTGTAAAATATTTTTTGGAACCACCTGAGCCAACATGACGTTAAAAACCGGGCCGGTAAAGGAACGTATAACACCTGTACCGAAAATGATCAGGTAAATACAAATGGCTATAATATGCGGATTAAGGTTAGATGTGCCAATGGGAGTAGACAGGGTTAATATTAGCAGGGCGGCCAAACCATACAGGCTGACTCCGCGCAAAATGAGTTTTCGTTTTTCACTGAGATCGATGATATGACCCGCATATAAGGCAAAAGATACGGCAGGAATAAATTCAGACAGACCGACAATGCCAATCGCCAGAGGTGCATTTGTCAGGTTGTATATCCACCAGCCCACCAGGGTGCTCATCATCCTTAATCCCATAATAAAAATAAAGCGACCAATAACCAGGCTTCTGAATTCCGGAATCCTCATTGCATCCAGGGGAGAGAAGTAGGGATGATCCTTTGTCATGAGATTTTTAGCTTATAAACTCGGGTCAGGGTAGCGTGAAATAATGTTGGCCAGGCTCATAATCCTTTTCAAGTGCATCGAGGATGATACTGAAATGTTTTTCATTTCCCAGAAAGTCAGCATTGGCTGCATCTATAAACAATGTTTTGATGCCATGTTGTTTAATATAACTCGTGTAAGTCTCCTGGAGTTTAAACAGGTAGTCATCGGGAATCGATTGTTCATAGGAACGGTTTCTTTTACGAATATTTTTCTGAAGCTGATTTACAGGTGTGTGCAGGTAAATAAGCAGGTCAGGCTGTACCAACTGTTGGTAGATGATGTCGAAAAGTTTCTGATAAAGATGAAATTCTTCATCCGGCAGATTTACTTTGGCAAAAAGCAGGCATTTCGAGAATATATAATCAGAAATCGTAACACGCTGAAAGAGGTCCTTTGTATGAACCAGTTCTTTTAACTGTTTATACCTCTCGGCCATAAAGAAAAGTTCAAGCGGAAAAGCGTATTGCTTTGGATTTTCGTAGAATTTAGGAAGAAATGGATTTTCGGCAAAAGCCTCTAAAATAAGGCGGGAATTGAAATGACGGGCCAGCAAGTGGGCAAGCGTGGTTTTCCCTGCACCGATATTTCCTTCCACAGCAATAAAATGATAATTCATGAACTGTAAATATCATGAATCCCCTGCTGTTAAATACAGCTCAACCTATTTTTTTTACTGCCAATTCATCCTTACATTCCAACAGGAGCCGATGAATGGTTTTTCCAATAACGGGGTGTATGAATTCCGGCGAAATTTCATTTAGAGGTTCGAGTACAAAACGCCGGTCCGCAATCCGTGGATGGGGAATACTTAAACCAGGCTTTTCCAGAATCAAATCATTGTAAAAAAGAATGTCAATATCGATAGTACGAGGTGCATTCTTAACGGTTCTTTTCCTTCCGCCCTTTTTTTCAATTGATAAAATGGCACGCAATAATTCTTCCGGACTTAGCTTTGTATCTATTAGAATTACCTGATTGAGAAAATCAGGCTGGTCCGTATTTCCCCAAGGCTCGGTTTCATAGAGAGATGAAACTTGTAGAAGCTGACCGCAAATAAGTTCTATATTTGTCCGTGCCTGCTGCATATGAAGGAATCTGTCGCCCTCGTTTCCACCTGTCAGCAAATAAGCTATGTTCATGGATAAATCGTTTAATCCGGTTCAAATATCTTTAATTTTAAAATCATCAAAACAGAAAGCGCATGCGCAGCTTTTTTAAAATATTCTTAGCGAGCCTGCTTGCCCTGGTCGCTTTTTCCGTTATTATCTTCTTTTTTACAATGGGTTTTATCAGTTCGGTTATCAGTGGCATCGGCAATGCTCCGCGTGAAGAGATTGGCACCAGTGCGGTTTTGGTATTGGATCTTGGTCAGGCTTTCGGTGAGAAACCAGGTGTGGATCCATTGGCCGGATTCAGTGAAACCCGTTATAATACGCCTGGTGTGTATGATGTGCTGCGCATGATCCGTTATGCGAAAACCGACAGCTCGGTGAAAGGCATTTATATTAAAGCGGGTTCAAATGAGAACGGCCTGGGAACTTCAGAAGAAATTCGTAATGAACTTCTGAATTTTAAAAAATCCGGCAAATTTATTTTTGCTTATGGCGATGTTATTCCTCTCAAAGCTTATTATGCAGCCAATATAGCCGATAAGATTTATTGTAATCCAAAAGGTGGTGTGGAATGGAAAGGGCTTACCAGCAGCATGGCCTATTTTAAAGGAAGCCTTGATAAGCTGGAAATTCAACCTGAGATTTTTTATGCCGGGAAATTTAAAAGCGCTACCGAACCTCTGAGAGCTGATAAAATGTCTGACGCAAACCGTTTACAGGTAATTGAACTGCTCACAGATATATTCAATCATATACTGGATCAGACTGCCAAAACCAGGGGACAGGATAGTGCTTTATTGAGACGTTGTGTGGATGAGCAATTGATTCAGACTGCTGCAGATGCGGTTACCTACAAATTGGTGGATGATCTAAAATATAATGACGAAGTACTGCAAGAAATCGCAGGGAAAATAAAAGCATCATCCATTACCAGCATAAATTTTGTTCCCCTGGGGAAATATTTTGAAGCTGTTAAAACAAAACTAAAAGGCTCAGGATCGGACCGTATCGCAATGATCTATGCAGAGGGTGATATTGTAGGTGGAAGAAATAGTCAGAAAGAAATCGGCCAGGATATTTACCGGCAGATTATCCGCAAAGCGCGGCTGGATGACGACGTTAAAGCCATTGTGCTTCGCATTAATTCCGGTGGCGGATCTGCCATGGTAAGTGAAAATCTATGGCGGGAACTTACACTTGCAAAGGCGGACAAACCTGTTGTGATAAGTTTCGGAGATGTTTCTGCATCCGGTGGTTATTATTTGTCATGCAATGCTGACAGCATTTTTGCCGACCCTATGACTATTACAGGGTCTATCGGTGTATTCAGTATGTTATTTAATACAGAAGCATTTTTCAAGAATAAACTTGGAGTTACATTTGACGGTGTACATACAGCAAAACAACCTGATGCTATTACAATGTACCAGCCTATGACGGACTTGCAGAAAAGATTTATGCAGAATGATGTGGATTCCATTTATCATGATTTTATGTCGCGTGTAGCTGCAGGAAGAAATAAAGAAATTGTTTATGTAGACAGTATCGGACAGGGCAGGGTCTGGAGTGGAGAAAAAGCACTGAGGCTTGGGTTGATAGACCGGATTGGGGGCGTACAGGATGCGTTGGATTGTGCTGCACGTATGGCCAAACTAAAAACTTATCGCCTGCATGAATATCCTGAACCGGAAAATTTCCTGGACCTTTTGCTAAACAATTACAGGCAGACAATAAAAATAAAGACTATTCGGGAGGACCTGGGGGATCAGGGAGCCAGGTGGTATAAAATGATTTCAGATTATCAATCCATTTCGGGGGTACCGCAGACGAGACTTCCTTTTGAATTTAGTCTGGTTCCATAGACCCTAACAAAAGAACCATGAGTGAATCGTATAGTCAGTTCCGGGCCATGCTGGCCATCACCAGGGCCAGTTTGCAGGCTATGTTCAGAAGTCCTTCAGCAATCATATTCAGTCTTGGTTTTCCGCTGGTGTTTATCCTTGTATTTGGATTTATCGGTGGAGGTGGAACTTCAGTTACAATAGCGTTAAAAAATCCGGCTGACAGTTCCAACTATGTCATTCGCGCCTTGCAGGCAGGTATTGTGCGAATTCAGAAAAAAGATGACAAGGATAATCTCCTGTTATTAAAAGACAGTAGTTTCTTATTAAATGAATTAACGAAAGGCAAAATTGCTGCGATTGTTTCTATTGATTCATCCGAATCACCTGCAGGATTTACACAGAATAGAATCAAAACACAAACCTCATCCGCTTCTGCAGACCAATATCCCATTTTAAAAATGGCCATTGCGCAAACTATCATGATGATAGAAGACAGGAAAATTCCTGACCAGTTTAAAATAATAAGCGTACAGGAATTACCGGAGATTACCGGCAGGGAATATACTATGATCGATTTTATATTACCGGGCATGCTGGGTTTTTCACTTCTGGGTTCCGCTGTTTTTGGCGTCGCTTTTGTTTTTTTTAATCTTAGACAAACCCTGGTATTAAAAAGGTTTTATGCCACTCCGATTAACCGGAAAAATATTGTACTAGGAGAAGCATTAAGCAGGGTATGTTTTCAAATGATGACTTCTATTGTGATCATACTTGCAGGTCATTATTTTTTTCATTTCACACTGATTAATGGATTTGTGACTTTTCTTGAAATGATGGCACTTAGTTTTATTGGTATTATTGTATTTATGGGATTTGGATTTATCATCAGCAGTGTGGCAAAAAACGAAAGCTCCATACCGCCATTCGCCAATATTTTTACCCTGCCACAGTTTTTGTTGGGTGGTACTTTTTTCCAAACCACTGCTTTTCCCAAATGGCTTCAGGGATTTTGCGAACTCCTTCCTTTGAAACAATTGAATGATGCTATGCGGAATGTTGCATTCGAAGGCGCCTCCCTGATGGACTGTGGCAAACAGATCGGCATTTTATTATTGTGGAGCATTATTATATATGCCGTTGCGATTAAAACTTTTAAATGGGAATAGTCCCGCACAAATCTTTGTTTTGAAACTGATTATTGCCAGCCTGATTATTTTTTCGTTTGTTATTCTCTTTTTATTTGCACTATTTCCTTCAGATATTTCGGTGAGCCGATTGATTCAAATCAGGACTTCGAAAGTACAGCTTTATAAAAAAATTGAAGATCTCAGGGAATGGAACAGCTGGAATGATTTTTTTTATAATTCATATGCAGGAAGCGTCAGTTATGCGCATGGCCGCATGGATTCAAATTATATAGATAAAATATATGTTCAGGTCGAACTTTTAAAAGCCACGCCGGATACGGTCATCACGCGCTGGAGTAACAGGAATAAATTTTTTATAGGAGAATTTGTACTTAAGGAAGAGAAAGGTCATATGGTTTTGGAATGGACGTTGAAATTTCATATCAAATGGTATCCCTGGGAAAAACTGGCGAGTATGTTTTATGACAAACAATTGGGTCCACAGATGGAAAACTCACTGCTGAGATTAAGAAATGAACTGGAATCAAAATAATTATTAATTATTGATTATTAATTATTGATTTTGAGCATTCCCATACTCCCATACTCCCATACTAGTTTTGGGCTTTAAGCCTAAAAGGGATTTCTAAAATAAACCGATAAATCTTTTTTAATTGTTCTGTATTTATGCAATATGGTGGCATTAAATAAACCGTATTCCCTAACGGACGAACGTAAATACCCTGCAACAAAGCCAGATTCATGATTTCAGTGCCAACCTGGTTGGTATATTCATTCTTTCCCGAATTTAATTCAAAAGCAAGAACTGTTCCCAGGATCCTGATATTTAAAAAATAATCACCAGATACTTTGGATAATTCTTTTTGGACAAATTGTTCGTGCTGATTCCGAATTTCATTTATTTGATTCAGGCAGGATTTTTCCAATAACAGATCCAGGCTTGCAAGTCCGGCGGTACATGCAAGGGGATTTGCTGTATATGAATGACCGTGGAAGAATGTCTTTGTCCTGTCATCACTTAGAAATGCATCGAAAATAGTCTGGCTGCATGCTGTAACTCCCAATGGCATGAACCCTCCGGTAAGGCCTTTACTCAGACAGGTCATATCCGCCGGATAATGGATAGATTCACTTGCAAACAGGGTACCCGTTCTTCCAAATCCCGTTAGTACTTCATCAGCGATGCAAAGTATTTCTTGTGAACGGATAAAGCCCAGCAGGTTGTCCATATGTTTTGCTTCATACATTCTCATGCCGCCAGCGGCTTGCAGCAGTGGTTCATAAATGAATGCTGCTATTTGCTCTTTATGGAATTCTACGATGGATTTTATTTTATCAAGGTTTTCGGCATCCGGTGTTTCGATAAATATCACGTCAAATAGCAATTCCCTGAAAGCATCTGTAAACAGTCCACGACCACTTACACTCATGGCGCCGAAAGTGTCGCCGTGATAAGCGTGTTCAAAAACCAGGATTTTATTTCGCCCTTTTAGACCTTTATTGAGCCAGAACTGGATGGCCATTTTCAAAGCGACTTCTACTGCTGTGGATCCATTGTCAGAAAAGAAAATTTTAGCTGGCTTTTCGGGGAGGATTTGGATTAATCTTTCGGCGAGCAGAACAGCAGGTTCATGCGTAAAATTGGTGAAGATGACCTGTTCGAGCGACAAAGCCTGCTTGAATATTTTTTCAGCGATATAGGGATTAGCATGGCCGTGTAGGTTTACCCACCAGCTGCTGATGGCATCGATATATGAATTGCCGTCTTCATCAAAAAGTAATGCCCCTTCTCCTTTTACAATAGGAATGGGAAAGCTGAAGTTTTGGTGTTGCGTATATGGATGCCAGATTACTTTTATGTCTCGCTCACTAAGGGATTCTTTCATCGGCCAAAGATAGGAAGGCTTAACGCCTAACGCGTAACGCTTAATGCATAACACGTAACGCCGGTCATCGGTCAACGGTCATCGATCAAGGTCATCTATTTCTAAGAAAATGCAAGTTCCTCCTGATGCCCTGGTATTTTGCTCGTTTTAGAGGGGATGAAGCAAATATCTTTTTAAAACCATCTTCTGTAAGATCTTCCCAATCTTTTTCATTGTAATGAAGAATTTCGGGGATAGGAGAGAAATCTGATTCATTTGTTGGCTTAGAAAATCGGTTCCATGGGCAAACATCCTGACAGATATCACAACCAAACATCCAGTCGCTGAATTTATCTTTCATCTGATCGGGAATAAGAAGATCTTTTAACTCAATGGTGAAATAAGATATACACTTGCTGCCATCCACCACTTTATCATTTTCGATGGCCTGTGTTGGACAAGCATCAATACATCGTGTGCAGGTGCCGCAGTAATCAGCCATTTCCGGGGAGTCGTAGGCAAGTTCCAGGTCCACGATCAGGGTTGCAATGAAAAAAAATGATCCATTTTTTTTATGAATAAGGTTTCCGTTTTTACCAACCCATCCAAGACCACTGAGCACGGCCCATGATCTTTCAAGCACGGGGGCGCTGTCCACGAATCCCCGTCCATGAAAATCACCAAATTTTTCCTTCATCCGCATCAGAATGAATTGAAGTTTTGGGCGGATGATATCATGATAATCCTTTCCGTATGCGTATTTTGATATTTTTGGAATATTTTTTTCTTGATCTGTATCAGGAAAATAGTTAATCAGAAAACAGATGACAGATTTCGCACCAGGTACGAGCTTGTAAGGGTTTACCCTTAGGTCGAAGTGCTTCTCCATATAATGCATCTGCCCTTGTTTGCCCTGCTGTAGCCAGTTTTCAAGCTTTCTGGCGTCTTCATCCAGAGCCCTCGCCGCTGCAATGCCACAAAAATCAAAGCCTGCATTAGCTGCAAGAAACTTGATGAATTGGGTTTTTTCGTCGATGTTCATGAAACCTATTTGAATTTCCTGCGATAATTTTTATATTTTCATAACGTTAATCCTCTAAATCAACCCAGGTCCGGGCTAATAAACCTAATGACGCAACTTCCCTTGCTTTGCGGATTCAATACAAAATTCAATGTTTTACCTGTAAAACAGCTGATAGTTGTACTAATTCTTTGTCTTCAAACAAATCTGGTCATGAGCCAGAAATTTCCAGCTTCAGCGATACCTGATTCTTTAAGAGAAAATGCCGATGTAGTTGTCAGGTTGGATGAAATGATATGGGATATAAAATCTGCGGGAGAAGCTACATCACGAAAACATATTGTTTATACTATTCTGAATGAAAAAGGAGAAAGATATGCGACCTATATTAACTATTATAATAAGAACTCTCGTTTAATTAATAGCATAAGCGCTTATCTCTATGATGCCAGCGGGAGAGAGATAAGGCATTATAAGAAAAAGGACATGGAAGATTTGCCATATAATGACGGAATGACTTTCATTAGTGATGACCGTATTAAGGTGGGAAGATTTTCTTATAACATGTACCCATATACAGTGGAATATGAAGAGGAAGACGATTTGAATGGATTTTTAGGAATTGGTGCTTGGGCGCCTCAAAATTCATTAAAATCTTCGGTTGAATTGAGTAGATATACTATTATAACACCCAATGATTATGAATTTAAATACAGGATGCTAAATTCAAAGATTGAACCAGTTGTTGAACTAATTGATAAAGGGTTTAAAAAATCATATACATGGCAGATCCGGGGTCTTACTGCCTTTGATGAAATGCCTTTTTCAGCTGATTATGTAATATATGCTCCCAAGTTGCTGATTTCACTTGGTGAGATAGATCTTGAAGGATATAAGGGAAATATGACATCCTGGAATGAATTTGGAAAATTTTATGGTAGCCTTCAAAAAGGTAGAGATGTGCTCCCCGAAGAGACAAAACAAAAGGTTCATGATTTAACAAAAGGAATAACGGACCCAAAACAGAAAGTTGCAGTATTATATTCTTTCCTTCAACAGAATAGTCACTATATCAATGTTTCATTGGGAATAGGAGGCTGGCAGGCTTCAGAAGCATCTTATGTTGCAACAAATAAATATGGTGATTGCAAGGCGCTTTCCAATTTTATGGTCGCAATTTTAAAAGAAGCGGGAATAAAGGCAAATGCAGTTGTAATTAAAGGCGGAGAACGGGACGAGGATTTTATTAAAGATTTTACTTATGATCCTTTTAACCATATTATCTGCTGCGTGCCTTTGGAAAAAGACACCATCTGGCTGGAATGTACGGATCAGTATCTGCCTCCTGGGTATTTGAGTAATTTTACTTCGAACCGATATGGATTATTAGTGGAGGATAATGGAGGCAAACTCGTGCATACACCTGCTTATTTGTTGCCAGACAATATCCGGATTCGAAAAATGTCTGCTGTGCTGGATATGGATGGTAATCTTAATCTGGACAGTAAAACACTTTACAAGGCTTTCTGCCAGGATGGAATAGAAAGAATGATTCATCATAATTCTAAGGACGAGCAATTGAAGATTTTAAAATCAAGGTATAATCTGCCTACATATGATGTTTTGTCATTTAACTATCAGGAAGATTATTCCAAACGGCTGCCCATAATAAATGAATCAATTCAAATTACTGTAAAAGATTACGCACAAGTAAGCGGGAAGAGGATATTTATCAATCCAAATATACTTTCACGGTCAGGTATAAAATTAACAGAAGATAAAGACCGTCGTCTCGATGTTGAACTTAAAGAAGAATACCAATATATCGATTCAATTCTGATTTCAATTCCTCCTGGTTACGAAATGGAATCCAAATCTACGGACCTGCTTCTTAAAAGCAAATTTGGGAATTATATGAACCGAATGGTAATTAGCGGGGATAAGATATTGTATTACCGCGACTTTGTGCAATTCAGCGGTCGATTCCCAGCGAAGGATTATGGGGATGTGGTAAAATTTTATAATGAAATATACGATGCCGACCATACAAGTATAGTCCTGGTAAAAAAGAATTAACACAACCCTTCTAACTTTAACAGCCATGAAAATCAAAAAAAGCATTTTCTCAATTTTTTTTGGGGTCCTCTATCTGCATGTGGTACAGGCCCAGGATAAAGCAGACTATAAATTCGGAAAGATTACTGCGGCAGATTTTAATCTTAGTATCGAGAAATTTGATTCTGGAGCCAATGCAGTGATCATTTCGGATATCGGAATCGCAAAGTTTGAAGGAAATAATAAAGGCAGTTTTACGCTTATTTTCACCCATTATATGCGGGTAAAAATTATCAATAAGAATGGTTTTGACGTTGGTAGCCACGAAATCTATCTTTTTCATGATAGGGAAGGAAATTATGAAAAACTTTATTCATTAAAAGCCTCCACTTTTAATCTTGAACAAGGCCTTATTACTGAGACAAAGCTGGACGATAAATCAATTTTCACTCAGAAATATAATAAAACCCTGGATGAGAAAAAATTTACCCTTCCAGCACTTAAAGAAGGCTCCATTTTCGATATTGAATACACCATTAAATCACCATTTGATCGCAGATTAATGCCCTGGTCTTTTCAAGGAGAATATCCCCGCTTATGGAGTGAGTATGTTGTTACTATTCCACCACCTTTGCATTATGTAATGAGATTACAGGGTGACGGTCATTTTGATATTGATGAAACTAAGGACGCTAATCTGGTTTATATAGTGCGTGAAAGCAACGGAACCGGTAGTGATGATTCTTATACTATTGATGGAAGTTCAACATATAGACGCTGGGTGAAAAAAAATGTTCCCGCAATTCATGAAGAGCCTTTTACTACAACCATTGATAATTATTACACTAAGATGACATTTCAGTTGCAATATGTTCAATGGAGTAAAGAGGGACAAAGGCATGACCAAAATTCGACCTGGAATACCAGCTCCAAATCATTGCTGGACGATGAGGATTTCGGGAAGACTTTGAATGATGATAACAACTGGATGACTGACGTACTTAAGGGTATAATCCAGGGATCAATTTCAGAAGATGAAAAGACCTATAAAATATACAGTTATTTGCGGGATAATTTTAGAGCCGTAGACAAACCGGGTTATAGTAAAAATGCTATATATACACACAATTCTTTAAAAGAGGTTTTTAAAATAAAGGAAGGCAATGTATCAGAGATAAACCTATTACTCGTTGCGATGCTAAGGAAGGGGGATATAAAAGCTGATCCTGTCATTCTGAGTACGCGTGACAATGGTATTGCAGACCCAAGTTATCCCCTGCTTCGTGAATATAATTATGTGATTTGTGAAGCTCACCCTGGAGATAAGTGGATTACCCTTGATGCCAGCGAGCCGTATAACGGTTATGGACAATTACCTTTAAGTTGTTACAATGGCTGGGGCCATGTAATTAATGAAGAAATGCCGGTGCCTATATATTTAACTGCTGATTCCATGCGTGAAACAACTATAACCAACGTAATCATTATTAATGATGAGAAAAGTAAACCATCAGGTGGTTATACCGGTGTTTTGGGAAAAAACGGATCGTTTGAAGTCAGAAAGGAAATAAATACTTCCACGGAAAAAGCATATGAGAAAAAAATTCAGACTGAATATGGGTCGGATGTAACAATAGAAAATTTTGGGGTGGATTCACTGAAAAAATACGATTTTCCTATTACCATTCATTACGATTTTGATTTAAAAAGCCTTTCATCCGGAGATATTCTTTATTTCAACCCGATGCTAAACGAAGGTTATAAAACGAATCCATTTAAATCCATGAACAGGCTTTATCCAGTAGAGATGCCTTACAAAATTGACGAGACATATTTGCTCACGATGGATATTCCAACAGGATATCAGATAGATGAGATTCCTCAATCTGTCAGGGTTGCTTATAATGAAAACGAAGGATTATTTGAATATATCATTCAGAAGGGCCAAAATAATTTCCAGATGCGAGTGCACATTAAACTTGATAAAGCATTTTTCCCGATGGATGAATATTCTACTCTTCGGGACTTTTTTGCCTATGTGGTTAAAAAAGAAAATGAACAGATCGTATTTAAAAAGATCCATTGATTATTATTTTATTTCCATTCTCTGACCCTTTACAAAATTTTGGTACCCACTAAAAACATGAAAAAATTAAAATGCAGTCTTTTCATTTATTTTCTAAGCCTGTGCCTGTTCCATGTTTATGGACAGGATATCACAAAATATCAATTCGGAAATATTACCCGGGCAGATTTCAACAAGACACCCGAAAAATTTGATTCTTCATCAAATGCAATAATCATCTCAGATATCGGTAATACCAGTTTTGAAGGGAATAACCATGGAGATTTCACACTTGTATTCAAAAGATATATGCGGGTGAAAATCATCAATAAAAATGGATTTGATATTGGTAATTACAGTATTGACTTGTATCATGATCAGGAAGATTTTGAAAAACTTTATTCAGTGAAGGGTTCCACTTTTAATCTGGAAAAAGGCGTGATGACTGAAACTAAATTGGATGAAAAGTCTGTTTTTACTGAGAATTACAACAAGAACCTGATTAGAAAAAAATTTTCAATGCCTGCTATGAAAGAAGGGTCCATTTATGACCTGGAGTACGTAGTTAAATCGCCTTTTTACTTCAGGTTAGGATCCTGGGAATTTCAGGGAGAATTTCCATGTTTATGGAGTGAATATTTGGTAACCATTCCACCTCCTTTTCACTATGTAATGGTCGCTCAGGGAGATCAGCAATTTTACTTAAATACCGTTAAAGATATCTTCGGATCCTATTTGATAAAATTTGAAAACGGTATAAATCGAAGTGGAATTATCAATGTGTCCGGATCTTCTATTGAGCACAGGTGGGTAATGAAAAATGTTCCGGCGCTTCACAAGGAGCCCTTCATCACAAGCTTTAAAAATTACTGTTCGAAACTTTCTTTTCAGCTGAATTATTTTCAAGTAGTAACCGACTACTATACTTCAGAAAGGCATGATTACCTGGAAACCTGGAGTTCTACTTCAAAATACTTATTGAAAGATGAAGATTTTGGAATAGCCCTTGACAGGGTAAATCTTTGGATGAAAGATGAACTCAAAGAAATTACTGCAAGCGCCAGTTCAAACGATGAAAAAGCCCGGATGATTTATAGCTATGTCCGGGACAATTTTAAATCTGTCGATAAAGAGGGCTATAGCAAAAATAGCATCTGGACCCAGAATTCTTTAAAAGATGTTTTCAATAAAAAAGAAGGCAATGTGGCTGAGATTAATTTATTGCTCACAGCCATGCTTAGGCATGAAAACATACATGCCGATCCCCTCATACTCAGCACGAGGGATAAAGGTATGGCCAGTTCGGTCTACCCTTTTATTGATGAATATAATTATGTGATTTGTGTTGCATATCTGGGAGATAAATTAGTTACACTGGACGCCAGCGAGCCATATAACGGTTACGGGCAGTTGCCGGTAGCGTGTTATAATGGATGGGGGCATATCATGAATCAGGAAAAGCCGCTGCCTTTGTTATTTTCTGCGGATTCGATCAATGAAACAAATTTAACAAGTGTGTTCATTACGAATGATGAAAAAGGCAAACTGTCAGGCAGTCTGAAAAGCACTTTTGGCAAAAGCGGTTCATTCGACCGGCGGCAGGAAATCAAAAATTCTTCTGAAAAATCTTATTGGGAAAAAATTCAAACGTTAAATGGATCCATGCTGGGTTTAGAAAATTTCAGAATTGATTCACTAAATAAAAAAGATTATCCATTAAGTATTTACTATGATTTTGACTTGAAAAACCTTTTATCAGGAGATATTATTTATTTCAATCCTATGATGAATCAATGTTATCAAACAAATCCGTTTATATCCATAGAAAGGCATTTTCCGGTAGAAATACCATATAAAATAGACAATACCTATTTGATGAATATGGAAATACCTGCTGGCTACCAGGTCGATGAGCTTCCAAAATCCGCAAGGGTAGCTTTTAATGAAAATGAAGGATTATTTGAATACCTTATTCAAAAAGGTGAAAATAATATTCAAATGAAGGTACATCTTAAGCTTAATAAAGCTTTTTTCCCGGTGGATGAATATTCTACTCTTCGTGACTTTTTTGCCTATGTGGTTAAAAAAGAAAACGAACAGATTGTATTTAAAAAGATCCATTGATCTTTTTAGGAATTTTCTTTTCCAGGTTGAACGTGTAAACGATGGAAAAAGCGATGAATGGCGGGTGCCAGCATGAAACCGATATTCGTAATGAAAATTACCCCGCTGAACAAGGCATAAAAGGAAGAGAATAGTTTACCAATGGTTGTTTCTATATTTACAACCGGCCCCATTCCGCTCAAAATCATACTGGCGTTATGTAATGAATCCAGCCAGCCAATACCGGCAGTAAAATGATATCCGAGCACCCCAATCAATAAGCATACTAACATGATGACCAACCCCAGCAGGAAACTTTTTGCAAAACGTTTCCGGAAGACACTTGATGGTGCCAGCGGCTGAAACTTTGACTCCAGCATAGTTAAAACTTTAAATCGCAAAGTAACAGATTGTTGGTCTCTTAAAACTGCCTACAGAATAATAATTATCTGTTATATTGCAATCCTCATTACCTGCCGTGAAATATTTTCTAGGATACGATCTGGGTTCATCTTCGATAAAAGCAGCACTGCTTGAGGCTGAAAGCGGTAAACTCATGGCTTCAGCGTTTTCACCTTCAACAGAAATGAAAATTCATTCTCCCCGTTCCGGATTTGCTGAACAGGATCCCGAATACTGGTGGCAGGAGCTGATAATTGCAACAAGGCTTCTTCATCAGAAATTTCATTATAATAAGAACGAAATCGGCGCAATCGGAATTTCTTATCAGATGCACGGATTAGTTTGTATAGATAAAAATAATCAGCCACTGCGTCCCGCCATAATCTGGTGCGATAGCCGGGGTGTAAAATATGGTGAACAGGCTTTTGACCAAATGGGCCATGATTATTGTCTTGAACATTTTTTAAATTCTCCTGGAAATTTTACTGCTTCCAAATTGAAATGGGTGAAGGAAAATGAGCCGGAAATTTATGAGAAGACAGTTCGCATATTATTGCCCGGCGACTTCATAGCCTTAAAGATGACAGGAGAAGCTGTGACAACAGTTACAGGTTTATCAGAAGGGATTTTCTGGGATTATAAAGAAAACGGAATTGCCTACTCACTCCTCGACTATTACGGAATAGACGGATCTCTTCTTGCACCATGTGTTCCGGTGTTCGGTGAACAGGGGAAATTACAAAAAGCAGCTGCTGAAGCCCTTGGCATCTCGGAAGGTACAGCAGTTTGTTACCGGGCCGGAGACCAGCCAAATAATGCATTTTCACTTCAGGCACTGGAGCCCGGGGAAATCGCTGCAACTGCAGGTACATCAGGTGTACTGTATGGAATTGTCGGTGAGCCTGATTATGATCCGAAATCACGTGTGAACTCATTCATTCATGTAAATCATCAAACGGATAATCCCAGGTATGGGATACTCATGTGCCTTAATGGTACAGGCATATTAAATAGCTGGCTGCGACGCGAATTTTTTCCGGATGAATCCTATGAAACCATGAATGCCGGAGCAGCTTTAGTTCCTATGGGTGCAGAAGGGATCAGTTGTTATCCTTTTGGCAACGGGGCGGAGCGGATTTTGGAAAATAAAAATCCGGGGGGCCATATCAGAGGGCTGGATTTTAACCGGCATAACAAATACCACCTGGCAAGGGCGGCACAGGAAGGCATTGTATTTTCGCTTCTATATGGTGCAGAAATCATGCAGGTCATGGGACTTTCAATGAATCGTATCCGTGCTGGAAATGCCAATATGTTTTTAAGCAGGTTGTTCTCGCAAACTCTTGCTGACTGCAGCGGATGCCCTATCGAATTGTACAATTCTGATGGTGCCATTGGAGCTGCGAGGGCTGCTGGATACGGAAAAAAATTTTACAAGCAGATTGGGGACTGTTACAGGGGAATGGAATTAATCAGACTTGTGGAGCCGGATAATAATAATACGGAACGAATAAAAGAAATTTATAATCAGTGGAAGAGGGGACTGGAAGATATTTTAAAAAGTAAAAAATAAAAAGTAAAAAACGGCATACTCATATCAAATTAAAAATAGAAAATGTATGAATATCATTAAAGGAGAAAAAGAATTTTTTCCGGGTATTGGAGAAATAAAATTTGAAGGACGGGATTCAGATAATCCGCTCGCATTTAAATGGTATGATGAAAATAAAATCATCGCCGGGAAGAAATTAAAGGATCATGTAAAATTTGCGGTAGCATACTGGCATAGCTTCTGCAATACAGGCGGTGACCCCTTCGGACCTGGCACCAAACGATTTCCATGGAATGAATCAGGAGATGCCGTCCGGGCTGCAAAGGATAAAATGGATGCAGCTTTCGAATTCATGACCAAACTGGGCGTTCCTTATTATTGCTTTCACGATATCGACCTGGTTGATGAAGGAAGTTCTGCAGTGGAATACGAAAAGAGGTTAAAAACCATGGTGGATTATGCTAAAGAAAAACAGAAAGCTAGTGGTGTAAGACTGCTTTGGGGAACGGCTAATGTATTTTCTAATCCGCGATACATGAATGGAGCTGCAACTAATCCGGATTTCGCAACACTTGCCTACGCCGGCCTCCAGATTAAAAATGCCATCGATGCAACGATTGCACTGAATGGAGAGAATTATGTTTTCTGGGGCGGGAGAGAAGGATATATGTCGCTTCTTAATACTAATATGAAAAGGGAGATTGAACACCTGGGACGATTTCTTGGTAAAGCAAGAGACTATGCACGTGGACAAGGCTTCAAGGGCGTATTTTTTATTGAACCCAAACCATGCGAACCTACCAAACACCAATACGATTATGACTGTGCCACTGTAGTTGGGTTTTTAAAATCATTTGGATTGGATAAGGATTTCAAAATAAATATTGAAGTGAATCATGCAACACTTGCGGGGCATACATTCCAGCATGAACTTCAGGTAGCGGCTGACGCAGGTTTACTGGGAAGTATTGATGCAAATCGGGGGGACGTCCAAAACGGATGGGATACAGATCAGTTTCCCATGAACCTGAATGAACTTATCGAATCGATGCTAATTATTATGGAAGCCGGAGGATTTGGAGGTGGTGGTGTAAACTTTGATGCGAAGACCAGAAGAAATTCAACCGATCCTGAAGATCTTTTCCTTGCACATATCGGGGGTATGGATACCTTCGCACGTGCTCTTATAATTGCGGATCAGATCCTCAGTCACTCACCTTATAAAAAATTCAGAAAAGAAAGATATGCTTCTTTCGATTCAGGAAAAGGAAAGGAATTTGAAGAAGGAAGGCTGGGCCTTGAAGATCTGAGGAATTTTGCTTTAACAAATGGAGAACCCAGTCAAATCAGCGGAAAACAGGAATGGCTGGAGAATATTATCAATCAGTACATTTAAGAAAGTATGGGAGTATGGGAGTATGGGAGTATGGGAGTGCTGGCATTTATTTTGATGAGCCGCCAAACGCTGCGTTCATTTTTTGCTTGAATTCTGTATAAAGTTCTTTTTTCGGCTCGTCAGGTTTGAGTGGAACCAGAAGGGCCGCATAATTCAGGTTGCGGTCAACATATGGATAAAAGCCTGTCATATTTAAACAGGTTACGACGCTACCATTTTCAATCCAACAACCCAGCCCTGTCTTTAAACCTGCAGCTTCCTTTGGCATATATTTTACAGGTAGTTTCGCGAACTGAATGGTTTCCATTTCTGCAACTGAGTTTTCACTCAATACTTTTTTCCCCTCAAAAGTTCCCTTGTTCAGGATCATTGCCAGGAAATTAATAAAATCATTTGCTGTTGTAATAGCTCCATCGGCTGCATTACTCGTTACACCATTATCATTGGTAAAACTTGTCCCCCGCATCTTACAGGGACGAAGAATTTTATCCTGAACAATCCTGTCGAATGTTTTCTTCGTAACAACTTCAAGTAATCGGGCTGCAATATCCGGACCTATCTGGCTGAAATAAATTTCCGTGCCGGGGTTTGTTTCAATTTCTCTTTTGGAAGCAAAAGAGTTCACTTCGGTTTCCAGATCAGGGTATTTAGATTTCTGAAGTAGTCCCAATGGTCCAGGAGGATCTGCCTGAATACCAGTTGTATGACTAATGCAGTTCCTGATCGTGATATAAGTCTTCATATATTTTGCGAATATGGGAAGATACTTGCTAACCTTGTCATCAAGAGATATTTTGCCATCGTCAACGTAAGCCATAATCGTAGCAGCGACAAGCCATTGACTTGCTACACCAGCAGGGACCTGGATCCTTCCGTTGAAATCTCCGATTTCTTTTTCGAGTTCTTTCTTATAGATGATTTTGTCATTTTTATAAGCGAGGGCTATAATATTATTTCCGAAAAGTTTTTGATTGGCTGTAAGAAAAGCATCCATTTCAGGGGAACTGGAAGGTATGGTTTTGGATGACTGGGCCTTTGGGTTCAGCCAGATTAACATGCAAAGGCAAATGCAGCTGAAGACCCGGCATGTTGAAATAGATTTATATGACAGATTTTCAGAGATTTGTAAATGGTTTACCTTTTGAATCATATTTACTGATTTAAAATAATAAGCAATGAATTTAAACAACTTTACCATAAAAGCTTCTGAAGCTCTCCAGCAGGCGCAGCAGCTGGCATTTAATGCACATAACCCTACTATTGAAACGGAACATCTGATGAAGGCGTTGCTGGAGCAGACAGATTCTCCCGTGGAGTATCTCCTGAAGAAAAATAACGTAACCATACCAGTACTTGAAACCAAGCTTGAAGATCTGATCAGGAAATTACCCAAGGTGGAAGGAACTGATCCGGCACAATCTTTAAGCAGGGATGCAAACAATATTGTATTGCGGGCGGCCGGTGTTTTGAAGCAATTCGGGGACGAATTTATTACTCCGGAGCATCTGGTACTTGCTCTTATACAGGGAAATGATGGCACTGCCAAATTATTGAAGAATGCAGGTCTGACTGAAAAAGGATTGATCAGTGCGATTAAGGAATTAAGAAAAGGCGAAACGGTTTCTTCCAATACGCAGGAGACACAATTCAATGCCTTGAATAAATACGCGAGAAATCTAAATGAACTTGCACGCCAGGGAAAACTGGATCCGGTAATTGGTCGCGATGAGGAAATTCGCAGAACCCTGCATATCCTTTCACGAAGAAGTAAAAACAATCCGATTTTGGTAGGGGAACCGGGTGTTGGTAAAACTGCTATTGCAGAAGGACTTGCACACCGTATTATTAACGGAGATGTACCTGAAAATCTGAAATCTAAAATAATTTATGCCCTGGATATGGGTCAGCTTATAGCAGGCGCTAAATATAAGGGGGAATTTGAAGAACGTTTAAAATCCGTTGTTAAAGAAGTTGCAGGCAGCGATGGTGAAATTATTTTATTCATCGACGAAATTCATACACTTGTCGGTGCAGGGGGCGGTGAAGGAGCCATGGATGCTGCCAATATTCTGAAACCTGCCCTGGCCCGCGGAGAACTTCGTGCGATCGGTGCGACAACACTGAATGAATACCAGAAATTTTTTGAGAAAGATAAGGCTCTGGAACGTCGATTCCAGAAAGTAATGATCAATGAACCCAGTATTGAAGACGCAATCTCAATTTTGCGTGGCTTAAAGGACAAATATGAAACCCATCATCATGTTCGAATTAAAGATGAAGCGATCATTGCTGCTGTAGAATTATCCCACCGGTATATTACAGATCGTTTTCTTCCGGACAAAGCCATCGATTTGATAGATGAAAGTGCAGCTAAACTCAGGCTGGAAATGAATTCTATGCCGGAAGAACTGGATCAGTTGCAAAGACAGATCCGTCAGCTGGAGATAGAACGCGAAGCGATTAAAAGAGAAAATGATGATGAGAAGTTACGTCAGCTTAGTATTGAAATAGGAAATCTGAGTGTGAACCGGGATACTTTAATGTCGAAATGGAGACAGGAAAAGGAACTAGTTGAAAAAGTTCAAAATGCAAAAGCCGATATCGAAGCATTAAAGCTCGCTGCTGAAAAAGCTGAACGAGAAGGTGATTATGGAAAAGTAGCCGAGATCCGGTATGGAAAAATAAAAGAAGCAGAAAAAATAATTGAAGAATATTCTGCCCAACTAAGAAATAGCACAGAAAAACGCCTTTTAAAAGAAGAAGTGGATGCAGAAGATATCGCGGAAGCGGTTGCTAAATCCACGGGCATTCCTGTATCCAGAATGCTTCAGAGTGAAAGACAAAAATTATTGAACCTGGATGAAGAATTACATAAAAGGGTAGTGGGGCAGGATGAAGCCATAACGGCAGTCGCTGATGCTATCCGCAGAAGTCGCGCGGGATTACAGGATCCGAAACGTCCGATCGGTTCATTCATTTTTTTGGGTACAACAGGAGTAGGTAAAACAGAATTAGCCAAAGCGCTGGCGGAATATCTTTTTGATGACGAGGGTATGATGACCCGGATTGACATGAGTGAATACCAGGAAAAGCATACGGTCAGCCGTCTGATTGGTGCTCCTCCAGGCTATATTGGATATGATGAAGGTGGCCAGTTAACGGAAGCCGTTCGTCGTAAACCTTATAGTGTTGTATTGTTGGATGAAATTGAAAAAGCGCATCCGGATACATTTAATATTTTACTTCAGGTTTTGGATGATGGCAGATTAACTGATAATAAAGGCAGGGTGGTGAATTTTAAAAATACCATCATCATTATGACCAGTAATATAGGAAGCCAGATAATTCAGGCTAATTTTGAAAATGTAACCGAAGCGAATAAGGAAGATGTGGTGGAAAAAACAAAGGTTGAAGTAATGGAATTACTTCGTCAGACTATCCGCCCCGAGTTTCTGAACCGGGTTGATGAGGTTATCATGTTTCAGCCCCTTCTTAAAGCGGAAATCAAAGGGATTATCAGGATCCAGCTTGACAACCTGTCTAAGATGCTCGAAAAAAACGGGGTGGATTTACGGTTTACCGAATATGCCATGGATTATCTTGCAGAGAACGGATATGACCCACAGTACGGCGCCCGTCCATTAAAAAGACTTATCCAGAAAGCGATCGTTAATCCGTTGAGTAAAAAGATATTAGCAGATGAAATTGATCATTCACATCCGGTGCTGGTAGACGTATTTGATGGTATCGTTGTGTTCCGAAATGAACAGGAAGAAAGGAAGAAATCTGGCATTGCATCTTAATAAGTTGTTAACTAATTTATTAACCTGCACCACTACCGTAAAATATGTAAGACTTTTCAGTTAAAATACCTATTTTTAGCCGCCTCCTGCCAGTTAGTCTGGCTCGGAGGCTTTTTACTCAACTTTCCAGCAGGAAATCTGTTATTAAGCAAAGAATAAAAATTTAAAGGATAATATATTATGGCGTTTAAGAAAGAGATCATAGAAATTATTGAACCAAGAGATGTGTTTGTTGGCCCGGATACTGCGCCAGTTACCCTGATGGAATTCGGGGAATATGAAAATGAAGACTGTGCCAAGGCGCACGAAGTGGTTAAAAAGATCATGGAAGAATTCAAGGGGAAGGTCCGGTTTAATTTCAGGCATTTTCCACTTACGAAGATTCATCAGCGCAGCCTAAAAGCTGGTGAAGCGTCCGTTGCGGCTGCCCAGGAAGGTAAATTCTGGGAAATGCATAATATTTTGTTCCATAACAGGCATAACCTTGGTACTACCAGTTTGAAATTACATTCGCGGGAAGCTGGTATTTCCAATAAGAAATTCCTTGATCACCTTGTTAATGCGACTTATGGCTGGCAGGTTCAGGGAGACCTGCGGGAAGGAATCCAGAAAGGGGTGACCACGGTTCCTGCTTTCTTCATTAACGGAGAGATGTTTAATGGGAAACCTACTTTCGATAACCTGAGCAAGGGTATTGAAGCTGCTTTGAAAAAGGCCAAGAAAAAAACGCCTGTAAAGGCCTAAATCCAACCGCCTTCGCTAAAGCTCCGGTGGTCAAAGAAAGCTAAAAATATTAAGGGATTTAAGTTAGAATCTATCTTGAGCATTCGTCTAATGACGGATGCTTTTTAATTTAATTATTCCGTGATAATCAAACTCAAATCTTCCAAATTTTCAATTTTCTAAATTGCTTTAAGTATTATGCATTAAGCCTTAAGCCTTAAGCTTTCAGCCTAATTTGTCCTTTTCATAATAAATGTCTAAATTGGTTTGTCCTAAGACCAATATTGAATGAAAAGCAACGGAAAATCCAATTCTGTACATAGGAAACCCAGGATATTAGTTTTTGGTCGGGTATTTAGCGGCTGGAAAGAAAAATTATCAAAGAGTTACGATCAGATAAAAAATAGATCACTGCAGGACCGGATAGAAGCCTTCTCTCAAAAATCACAACATTTTCTCGAAGAAATTAAATCGCTTGGATTTACCAGGACAATGGACGAGTTGGACAGAGGTAAACTACGTGTTTTTAACCAGCTTAATTTTTTTCAATTCGTTACTGGTGTAATTGTTCCATTAATGTGCTTTTTTGGAAATTTTAAATTTCCAATTACATCTTTTTTTGTGGCCAGTCTCCCTGCCTGGGTGAATCTGGTTGTATTATACCTTAACTTTTATTTTCGTTATGAAGCCGGTATGATCACTTATTTCATACTATATCCGCTAGTAACTTCTATCGTCTATATGAGTGGAATGAATCTGGGTGTTGAACTATATTTTATTCTTAACGGCATCCTGGCTGTTTTTTTTCTACCTCTAATAAGCCATATGTTATTTTCAGTTGGCCTTTCGATGATAAGCTATTTCGTACTCGTGGTTATTAATAAAGATTATAATTACCAGTTACATACGACCAATTTTTTTCTTTATCTATTTAACCAGATAACGGCGATCCTATTCATTTTTTACGCACTCTTCCTGATAAAAAGGGAAAGTAATTTATACCAGTTCGGAATTCTTGACGCGAATAGAGCATTACAAGAGAAGAATGAAAAAATTGAAAAGCAAAAAGCAGAAATAGAACAGAAAGCAACGGAATTAAGTGAATTGAATTCCCTGAAAAATAAACTATTCTCGGTGATTTCTCATGATATGAAAACGCCGATGTATGCACTACGCAACCTGTTCAGAAGTATGCAGCAGTTGGATATGAGCGGGAAGGAAATAAAAGCCATTATCCCCGATGTAGTCAGTGACCTGAATTATACAACCGGTCTGATGGAAAACCTACTTCATTGGGTGAAAAGCCAGATGCAATCGGCCAATATTTCACCCGGCGAATTGAATATGAAAGAAATTACAGATGATGCCATTCATGTTCATCAATTGCAGGCAACAACCAAGAAGATTTCAATCAAGCGTGAAATGGAAGAATCATTACTCGTTTTTGCGGATAAAGACATGGTGACCCTGGTTTTGAGAAATCTTCTTTCCAACGCTATTAAGTTCACACCTGAGCAGGGTGCGATCATTATACGAATGAAAAAAGAATCTCCTTATTGCAGGGTGTCCATAATTGATAATGGAATCGGCATGGATCATGAAGCCCTGACAAGGATCCAGGAAAATAATTACTATAGTACCAATGGAACCGCAAAAGAAAGCGGCACCGGGCTGGGCCTCATGCTAAGTAAGGATTTTCTTTCAAGGAACGGAGGCGCCTTATTAATCGAAAGCGAGCCAGGAAAGGGAAGTGTTTTTTCTTTCACTGTTCCTTTAGCGCAAAACGGTTGACGGTTGCTTTTTGCCTCAAGATTTTTTAGCGCGGACGTATTGCAATGGCCATTCCAGATCCACATTCAATTCATG
>DASZHV010000052.1:0-5928 GCA_035937535.1 Puia sp.
CCAATTCCTTTCCCCAGAAAATAGATTTGAAAAAAGAGAAGGGGGTTCCTTTTTCAGAAACGAAATAAACGGTTGCTTCGGGCAGTATCAGAAATGGTTTTTCTTTTCGCAACTGGTAAAGAAAACGGATGGATTTATAAAAACGGATAAATAGAAATGCAGTTATGAGCAGGGACAAAATGACCATTATGAATTCCAGGGAAAATCCTTTTCCTGACTGCTGGTTGGCATAAATTGTCACGGCCTCCTCGACTGATCCTTGTCCAACCCCGAGTAAAAGGATCGGTGATCCGGATGCTGCATGATTCCAGAAAGAAGGAAGGCTCAGGTGTAAGGCCGGGAGTAAAAAGCCGAGGACAGGAATCGATAATAGATAGTACCGGTTGAATCCATGAAAAAAGCGATTTCGCAGGAAAAGCCAATAATATGCTAACAGCAATCCGGATACCAGGACCGTTTTGATTAGATAGATCAGGATATTCATGGTTTACTGTTTTTTGCTTGTTGAATCTGTTTCAGTAAAGATTCCAGTTCGGCTTCGCTCAATTTATGGTCACTTATAAACTGGGATACCAGGCGGGCAGGGCTGCCGTCAAAATATCCCTTAATCAGTTGGTTGACCGATTTTTTGCCGTATTCAGCCTGGGAAATCAGGGGCTTATACATGTTGTTTCGACCATGTACGGTGTATTCCACGAAGCCTTTCTCTACCAGGATCTTCAGGATAGTTGCAATGGTATTGGAATGCGGTTTTGGTTCGGGCGTTGTTTCAATAATTTCTTTCAAAAACCCCTTCCCGAGTTTCCAGAGGACCTGCATTACCTGTTCTTCTGATTTTGTTAAAGTTTTTACCATATTTTTTAGGTTGGCGGTTGACGGTTGGCGGTTGGCGGATTTCTATTTGGAAATCACTTTGCACGTCAATAAATACTATAACTAGTTTTTTAGTTGTTAGATCAAATATATAACTAAAAAGTTCGTTTTACCAAATTTTATGTTTTTTAATTTCAGAAAGGTTATGAAGTTCCGCGATTGGGTATTACTTTCGTGCCTGTACATGAGCGGAACATATTTAATCCTACCCTTATCAACTATTCCGCGATTTGCATTGTTATATCGTTGATTTGTATCCGACAAAGACATTTGTCAACAATTATTATTATCCATTATGAGGCAACTTAAAATTGCTACCCAGATTACTAACCGCGATTCACAGGCGGTTGAAAAGTATTTACAGGAAATCTCAAAGATCTCCATGATCACGCCGGAAGAGGAAACCATTCTCGCTCAGCGGATTAAGATGGGAGATCAGAAGGCATTGGACAAACTGGCCCAGTCAAACCTTCGTTTTGTGGTTTCTGTGGCAAAGCAGTATCAGCACCAGGGTCTTTCTCTGAGTGACCTGATCAATGAGGGAAACCTGGGATTGATTAAGGCCGCCCAGCGTTTTGATGAAACCAAGGGTTTCAAATTCATATCCTACGCTGTATGGTGGATCCGTCAGTCTATCCTGCAGGCTTTAGCCGAACAGGGTCGTCTTGTACGTCTTCCCCAGAACAAAATTGGCACATACAATAAAGCCAATAAAGCCTATATGGCTTTCGAACAGGAGCACGAACGTGAGCCAAGTACGGAAGAGCTGGCTGAATTGCTTGAAATGAGCGAAACAGAAATAAATAATATTTTCCAGAGTAATACACGTCACAGTTCACTGGATGCCCCGGTACACGAAGCTGAAGATGTGGCAATGGGTGATCTGCTGGAAGGCGGGGATGATACAGATGATGATGTGATGAAAGATTCCCTTCGGGCTGAAATCCGCCGGGTGTTAAAATCACTGAGTCCCCGTGAAGCAGAAATCGTAAATGCTTATTTCGGACTTGATGGAGAAAACGGTGTTACCATCGAGCAAATCGGACAGAAATATGACCTGACCAAGGAAAGAATCCGTCAGATCAAAGAAAGAGCCATCAAGCGCCTTCAGAAAGCAAGGTATAGCAGTGCGCTAAAAGCGTACCTGGGGTAAAGTAAAAAGGAAGAATTCAAAAGTAAAAAGGAAAAATTCAAAAGTAAAAAGGAAAAATTCAAAAGTAAAAAGGAAAAAGATAGGCCGTTCTGCTGATTGCGGGACGGTTTTTTTATTTATTCATGAAGTACTTCCACACTCCTAATTGTTCCAGTTTGTTTTGCTTTAAGCTTTACGCCTTACGCCTTACGCTTTATGCTTTACGCCTTACGCCTTACGCTTTCAGTTTTATTATTATCCGTATTTTTTTCCTTTTTCCTTTTTACTTTTTACTTTTTAACTCGTCATCTGCACGACCTTCTTTATCAACATTTACGATTAAATTTGTCCCTCTTCGAGTCTAAAGCCTAAAGCTTAAAGCCTAAAATCAGGACTAACTTATCAGAAGAATTTTGATTAGAATTTTTATGGAAAATAAATCAACAGAACGGGTTCATTGTTTGATTATCGGATCAGGTCCTGCGGGTTATTCTGCGGCGATATATACTGCACGTGCCAATTTAAAACCATTGCTATACCAGGGAATTCAGCCCGGTGGTCAGCTTACAATAACCACTGAAGTTGAAAACTATCCTGGTTATCCAAACGGGATACAGGGTCCGGAAATGATGGTGGATTTTGAAAAGCAGGCCAGCCGTATGGGAGCAGATATCCGTTATGGTCTTGCCACCAAAGTGGATTTTTCAAAACGACCATTTAAGGTTTGGATAGATGATGAAAAACTGATCGAAGCGGATTCTGTAATTATTGCAACGGGCGCAACAGCAAAATGGCTGGGGCTTCCGAGTGAAGAAAAACTCAACGGATATGGTGTGAGTGCCTGTGCAGTATGTGATGGATTTTTTTTCAAGGGAAAAGAACTGGCCATAGTGGGAGCCGGAGATACGGCGGCAGAAGAAGCTTTGTATTTATCAAAACTTGCAACGAACGTACACATGCTCATACGCCGGGATCAGATGCGTGCATCCAAGATTATGCAACAGCGTGTTAAAGAAGCATCCAATATTAAAATATACTGGAATTCAGTCGTGGAAGAAATACTTGGTGATGTCAGAGTGGAAGGAGTACGTATAAATAATATTGCTTCCGGAACCATTGAAACCATCCCAATAAATGGATTTTTTGTAGCCATCGGCCACGAGCCCAATTCAGCCATTTTCAGGGATTGGCTGGACATGGATGAAACAGGCTATATTAAAACCGTTCCGGGAAGTACCAGAACAAATATTGAAGGCGTTTTTGCCGCAGGAGATGTGCAGGACAGGATTTACAGGCAGGCTGTAACAGCAGCTGGCAGCGGATGCATGGCTGCCCTGGATGCAGAACGCTGGCTGTCGCTTCAGCCAAAATAAGAAATTGGATTTTATGATCACTATTGAACTTCTGCAGCTTATTTTTTATGAACACCATGGAATTTATGAGGAAGAGAGAAAAGTCATGAATTCTTTTGAAGTAAATCTCAGTGTTTCTTATCCGGATTCTGATTATGTGTTCGAAAAGATCTCAGATACTATCAGTTATGTTAATTTATTTAAGATAGTACAGGAAAAAATGAAGGAACCTGTATTTCTTTTGGAAAAAATCTGCCAGGGTATTATCTTAAACATCAAACATCAATTTCCAGCCGTATCCGAGATCAGAATCAGCGTTTTTAAATTGCAGGCACCCATAGAACATTTTGTCGGTAAGGTAGGAGTAACGATGCACCGTTCATTTAAGTAAGAATTCATTATGCTTCGACTGCTTACCTTAATTTTCTTAGGCATTCCATGCCTGTTATTTTCTCAGGATCTGAATCAGCTTCTGAAAGAAGCGCAGCAACAGGAATCCTCTTTTCATGAAAATGAGGCCTTTCTTAAATATGCTGAAATATTAAAGTACGAACCTGCCAACTTGCTTGCTCTCTGGAAATGCAGTGAACTTTGTTCCAGGATAGGGGCGAGACAGATTGATAAAGAAAAAATGCGTCCCTATTTTATCGCAGCAAAAAATTATGCTGCTGCAGCATTGAGTGTAAATCAAAATTCTTCAGAAGCTAATTGTGCCATGGCATTTGCGCTGGGCAGGATAAGCAGGGTATCTTCCACAAAGGAACGTGTAATCATGGCAAAGGACGTAAAGCATTATGCAGAGAATGCAATTCGTCTTGATCCGTCAAATTTCAGGGCTTATCATATTCTGGGCAGGTGGAATTATGACGTTAGTGAACTCAGCATGGCTGAAAGATCATTCGCCAGGATGTTTTATGGCAGACTGCCAGATGCGAGCCTGGAAGAAGCCATTGCTGACTTTGAAAAAAGCCGTTCTTTAAATCCCGGATTTATTCTGAATTATTATGAGCTGGCACGTTCTTATCACCGCATGGGCCAGGATAAAAAAGCGACTGCCTACCTGCGGATTCTTTTAGGCATGCCAGACCTTATTTATGACGATATAAGAGTAAAAGTGATTGCCCGCCAATTGCTTACTGAATGGCAATAATCCGGCCTTCCATCCGCCAAATTGTAGTATTATTGCGATCCGCTTTATGACCATCAGACCTGATTTTGATATACATAATGATGATCCCCATGCCGAGGATCCAACCCAGTGCCGCCTGCTTATTGAAGTGGGGGCCTGTTCGCTGATTTTTGTTTTATTAAATGTCCGTGGTATGCGCCCGGTGGCTATCAAGGTTTTTCAATGGCCCCAGCTCAAAACAAATGAACCCGAAACAATCGTACGCGGTATCCTGGAAACCGATCCTATTTTAAGCAGGTTTAATGCAAGTGAAACATTCCTTGTTTATAATTTCCCCGAGAGTAACCTGATCCCTGAAAAATTTTTTGGTTCCGATATGAAAAGACCGGTAACCGACCTTATTTATGGTGATCTCAGCAATGACCTCGTGCTGGATGAAAAAATTCCCTGGTTTGAATTTCATAATGTTTACCGTGTTCCTGCCCGGATTCATTTTCTGATGCAGGAAAAATTTCAGAATGCCCGGTTCTGGCATTTTTACAGCCTGCAGCTAAAGTGTTTTAAAATGTTTACGGCAAAAGAAGATCCTACTTATATGAAAGCGTTCTTCTATCCTGATAAAATGCTTCTGATGGTTTGCAAAAAAGGGCAATTGCAGCTTATTCAGCATTTCGAGTATCAGGATTCAAAAGATGTATTATACAATTTGCTGAACTGCTGCCACCAGCTCAAAATGAGCAGGGAGGAACTTGTGCTGGAACTTTCAGGAATGGTTGAGAAAAAATCTGCACTTTATGAGGACCTCGAATTGTATTTCCTGAATATCCGCTTCGATAGCATGGAAGACAGTATAAAAATGACGGACGAACTCATGCAGTTTCCCAATCATTTTTTCTCCTCTCTTTTGAAAATGACGATATGCGTATAATCGGGGGAGAGTGGGGAGGCAGAAAGATTCATCCGCCTTCAAAAATGCCCTATACAAGGCCTACTACAGATATTGCCAAGGAAGGTTTGTTTAATATTCTACAGTCCAACCGTGAAATTGAAGGCCTGAAAACCCTGGACCTTTTTGGAGGAACCGGCAGCATCAGTTTTGAGCTGGCATCCCGCGGTGCCGGCGATCTTACCATTGTGGAAAAAGACAGCCAGATGCTTGACTTCATCCGTAAAACTGCAGAAACTCTCGGGCTGAACCAAATGAAAATCGTTCCTTCGGATGTGTTTAGGTTTCTGAAAAATAATAAGGAACAGTTCGATTTCATTTTTGCCGGCCCCCCTTATGCCCTGGAGACCATTGACCAGATTCCGGTACATATCGTGGATGGAAACTTTCTGAAGAAGAACGGCTGGTTTGTTCTGGAACATACACCACGCAACCGCTACAAGGATTTTCCACTATTTGTTAAGGAAAGGAATTATGGGACGACTCTTTTTTCAAT
>DASZHV010000053.1:0-14580 GCA_035937535.1 Puia sp.
AATCATCATCATCATCATGCTTTTTCTTAAGATTTAGTCCAAGATTTTCATCACCGCCTTCACCCTTTTCTTCCAAATCAGAGATCAGGCCTTCATCTGTAAGATCCAGCGGATGTGAATTTTTCCAATCCTCATGGGCTATTTGCTGTAGTCTTTCTACGATGTCTTCATCGTGGACCTCTATGGCAAGTTCTCTTCTGTCGTCAAAACTTCCAGGAGCCAGGTTGATGGAACCGACGATCGCCCGGCTGCCATCTGCAATCAGCATTTTACCATGCAGTTTGAGATGCCTGAGCGTATGTACTTTAATTCCTACATCATCCATTATACGCAAACCGCCTACGGCTTCCACCAATTTATCTTTTTTCAGTGAATGAGGAGGACGAGCCATAATATGGACTTTTACTCCACGCATAGCGGCCCTTACAAGTCTTTCAATGATCACAGAATCCTGGTAGCGTTCATTTTGAACAAATAATGTGTGTTTGGTCTCATCAATAAAACGGGCAATACGGTCCCGTCCATTTCCTTTGCACCAGATCATATGGGCGTGTTCTCCCGGATCAAAATCTTTCCTTTCCCAGTCAGCTACGAACCCTGCGACAATCTCATCCACTTCATGTTTATGGTTGGTAGTAATCGCATAGTCGCGGGTGACAGTCAGGTTCTTAGTTGCCCAGTTTAAGGATTTTATAAAAGCAATTTCATCATCTATAACCATCGATTTCTCGTGTGTTAAACCGAATGCAGGGTTACTGTCCTTTACTTCAATTCCGACAGCTTCCAGTTGTTTGCGTGTATCTCCATTGTCTTCTTCCCCGCTCCTGCGCGCCGGATTTAACATTACCTGTACATTAATGCCTCTTTTCTTAGCTTCAATGGTAGCACTAATCAGATCAGGATCAGAAAAAACAAACATTTTAATCTTGATGGACTTTTTCGCCGATACGATCGCATCCACTATTGGCTTTTTTGTATCATCAGGCAAAACAATGATTGTCCTGGAAAAATTTGACTTAGACATACCGGTTATTATTTTAAAATGATTTGATTAGTTTGATTTTGAATCTACTAAAGGTGCTGTTCCTGCCTGAATATGATAAAGTTCCGCATAGATTCCATTCATGGCCACGAGTTCATCATGCGTCCCTTCTTCCGCAACAAAGCCGCCTTTTAACACTACGATTTTATCTGCGTCGCGAATAGTACTGAGCCTGTGAGCTATGATGATTACAGTTCTTCCGGTCATCAAACGTTCCAGTGCTTCCATGACGAGTTTTTCCGATTCTGTATCAAGTGCTGCAGTTGGTTCGTCCAATATAAGTATTGGTGAATTACGAATAATGGCCCGGGCTATTCCGATTCTTTGGCGTTGACCGCCTGAAAGCGTGAGTCCCCGTTCTCCCACCATTGTATCATAACCATGTGGCATTTTTGCAATAAATTCATCTGCATTTGCCAGTTTAGCGGCTTTTTCAATTTCTTCCTGAGTCGCGCCTTGTTTTCCATAAGCGATATTATCCCTGACTGATCCGAAAAAAAGAACCGTATCTTGTAATACAAATGCAATCTGATCGCGTATACCTTTTTCCCCATGAAGTTGGTAGTCTGTAATATCCACTCCATCGATCAGCACTCTTCCTTTCGTCGGATCATAAAAACGGGGTATAAGACTTACAACAGTTGATTTTCCTCCTCCGGTAGGTCCGCAAATGCCGATCCTCTGTCCGGCTTGAATAGAAAAATGCACATCACTCAAAACAGGTGCATCTGCCTCATATGCAAAAGCAACATGTTCAAAATCTATATGGCCTTTTAGGTTTATGGATTCTTTTGCATCAGGTTTTTGTGGTATTATAGTATCTGTATCCAAAATGGCCTGGATACGTTCCAACGCTACTGAAGCCTGGGCAATTGAAGTTGTCATTTTAGCGAGATCCTGCACTGGTTTAAAAAATTTACTGAGGTAAGAAAGAAATACAGTCAGACCCCCCAGTGTCATAGCTTCTATAAGGACTAAATGCGTTCCACGCCAAAGAACAAATGCCGTACAGGCTGAGACAATAATAGCCACAACCGGGGAAAGAAGTGATTTGACTTTTCTTGCTTTCAGGGAAGCATTGACAGTACTCATACTAACATCTTTCAAATGCGTTTCTTCCAGATCCTGCCTGTCGAAAGCTTTTACAGCACGAACAGATTCAAGACCCTGTTGAAGGACTGAAACCATGGTGGATTGTTGTGTTCTTACCTCATGGGTCGCTTTTTTCACAGCCGTTTTGAACTTTGATACAAATAAAAGAAGCAGTGGTGTAACGGCCACGGCTACCAGGGCAAAATCCCAGTTCATATAAAACATGAGTCCTAGCATTCCAACTATAGTGAGAGCATCAATTAGAATACTAAGCAGTGCAGATGAAGCAAAACCCTGGATAGTTGAAACATCGGAAGTGATCGTACTCAGAATATTTCCGATCTGATGTGAATCATAATAGGAAAGTGAAAGACGTTGCAGATGATGATACACTTTCTGACGCAGGTCATTCGCTACATATTGTGCAACACTTTCTGTATAATAATTATCGATATAACCTGCAATTCCTCCTATCAGTGCTATTAAAACCAATCCTATAGCAGCTGCTGAGGCGATGGCCATTTTATTTGAACCAAAGGGCAGATCTTTAATCCAGGACAGCCAATAAGGTAAAGCATGATGACCAACTACGTTATCAATTATAATTTTCAAAGGCCAGGGGCCTAAAAGACTCATGGCGGTTTCCAGTAACATGGCGGCGAATATCAGAAGCAGCCATTTTTTATAAGGTTTGATAAGCTCAAATACTAGGGAGGAAAGACTTTTCGACGACTTTTTAAATATTATTGCTGAATCTTTATTATTGGCTTTCTTTGAATGATCTTTTGACATAGATAAGGTTTTAGGTTTGGTAATTCATCAAAAGAATAAAAGCAGATCTATTTCAGAATAACTGCACCCAGTGGTGGCAGATGGACATTTATTTCATATCTGTTTTCGTTTTTGTCGACAAGCGTAACAATGGGTTCCGGGTTAAATATGTCACCGGATCCGCCATATTTTCTTTCGTCGCTGTTAAAAATTTCATTCCATTTTGACTTGCCGTTCGCATATACTTTCCAGTTATTGCGCACTACTGGTGTCATATTGAGAATCACGAGTATATCGTTTTCAGGAAGTTTACCCTTTCTCATGAAAACAATCACCGATTCCTGACGATGGTTGAGATCGATCCATTCAAATCCAAGAACATTGAACTGGTTTTCAAAAAGCGCGGGTTCATTCCTCAAAAGGTGATTGAGGTCCCGTACACAGTCTTTCATTTTCCAATGCAGTTCATATTTAAGCAGATACCATTGCAGTTCACTCTTATGGTTCCATTCATCCGTTGCGCCGAATTCATTTCCCATAAAAAGAAGCTTCCCGCCCGGATGCGTAAACATATAAGAATACATAAGCCGGAGGTTCGCAAATTTCTGCCAGTCATCTCCCGGCATTTTATATAACATCGGTGATTTACCATGTACTACTTCATCATGGCTCAAAGGCAGCATGAAGTTCTCATCATAGAAATACATCATACTGAATGTAAACTTATCCTGCAGTCCTTTTCGCATCAGTGGGTCAGCCTTGAAATAATCCAGGGTGTCGTGCATCCAGCCCATCATCCATTTCATGCCGAATCCAAGTCCACCAGCAAATGTTGGTTTGCTTATTCCTGGCCAGTCTGTCGCTTCTTCCGCAATGGTTTGTGTGTCCGGGAAATCCCTGTAAAGGGTTTCATTTAAATCCTTGATGAATGCGATTGCTTCGAGGTTCCCGTCTCCTCCGAATTCATTAGGTTCCCATTGACCTGTTGTTCTGGAATAATTTAATTTCAGCATAGAGCTCACGGCGTCTACGCGAATTCCGTCTGCATGAAACAGCTCGTACCAGAAACGACCGCTGCTGATCAGAAAAGATTTTACTTCACCTCTTTTATAATTAAAAATATAACTGTTCCAGTCGGGATGATATCCTTTTCGCATGTCGGCATACTCGTATGTATTTGCACCATCGAACATATAGAGCCCATGCGCGTCATAAGGAAAATGTGAAGGAACCCAATCGAGTAAAACACCGATACCCGCTTCATGAAATGCATTTACCAGTTCCATAAAAGACTGCGGGTCGCCAAATCGCGAAGTTGGTGCGAAATAACCGACTCCCTGATATCCCCAGCTGCCATCATATGGATATTCCATAACTGGCATCAGTTCCACATGGGTGAATCCCATTTCTTTTACATAGGGAACAAGACGTTCGCGGATCTGGTCATAGGTATTATAAGTTTCTTCGTCGTCAGGATGTGGACGCATCCAGCTTGCGAGGTGAACTTCATAAACACTCCATGGCTGATCAAGTCCGTTATGTTTTTTACGGGTCTTCATCCAGGATTCATCCTTCCATTTATAATCAAGATCCCATGTTATGGAAGCGGTCTTTGGTCTTTGTTCCCAGAAATGTGCAAAGGGATCGCCTTTGATGGTTTCAGAATTATTAAAACCCCGGATATGATATTTATAAACTTCACCACGATTTACATGAGGAATAAATCCTTCCCAGATGCCTGATTTTTCCAGGCGAACAAATAAAGGATGGCTGTTGGGGTTCCAGTGATTGAAATTACCTATAACTGAAACGGCTGTCGCATTGGGCGCCCAGACTGCAAAATAATATCCTTTGGTTCCCAGCACTTCACGGGCATGTGAGCCGAAAATATCGTATAAGCGGTAATGTGTCCCGTTTTGAAAATTACTTATATCTGTATCAGAAAAAAGGGAGTAATTCCAAACAGGTTTCGTGGAATCTACAAAATGGGTATGCTCATATTCTTTTATAAGATCGTTCATCATTACTAATGTACGATCTTATTGTCAGCCTACCGTTTTTTTAGTTCCAGTATTGTAATGGAACGGGCTGGTATAATCATTTTTTCAGAAGCGGGATAACTGGTACCAGTTATTATGTCCGTAGCGGTTTCAAATCCTTTTGTTCTTTCTGTAAAATCCTGAAAATTCAGATTTGCAGAAACAGTATCCGAATTCAGGGCACAGAGAATAGTTTGATGCTTATCGTAACGAAAATAGACATAGACTCCTTTGGAAGGAATGTATTGCATAAGGGCGCCATTTCCCATGGCTGAAGAAGTTTTTCTGAAATTCGCCAGTTTTGAAACATAATTAAAAGCCAGGTTCTCACTGTCGGTTCTTCCGGCGGACAGGAATTTATTTCGGGGATCTCCTTCGAAGCCTCCTGGAAAATCCTCTCTTACCATGGCATCAGAAGGGTTCTTGAAATTTTTCATGAGAATTTCTGTCCCGTAATATAAATGAGGGACGCCCCTTTCTGTAAGGAGTAAACCGATTCCCATTTTAAAACTAGCCCAGTCCTCGCCTACCACAGAATAAAACCGGTCCATATCGTGGTTATCAAGGAAAATGCAATTGTTCATGGGATTCTGATAAAGCATATCCTCAGCAAGGGTTGTGTATAAACGATTTACGCCATTTGTCCATCCATAATTTTTCTTCATTGCCTTCAGCATCGCGTAACAAACTGGAAAATCAAGTATTCCTGTAAGGTTGCTTTTCCAGGAGACATTGAGGTTATTCCTGCAGAAATAAGCGCCGGCTGCCACTGTATTAACTGTTGCTTCTCCGAACGATGTAATTGAAGGAAATTCTTTTTCAAGTGCAGCGTTCAGATTGTTCATAAAAACGGGGTCACAATATTTATATGTATCCACGCGCCATCCGTCAAGCTGAAATTCCTGCGTCATCCATATTGCCTGCTGAATCATGTAAGTTGAAAGGAAATGATTTCTGAGATTCAAATCCGGCAGGTGGGGAACGAACCATCCGGCTTCCATCACTTCTTTGTCTTTTGCTGAACCATGAATATCAAAAACAGCCTGCTCTCTATGATTGGTACCCTGATATGAAGGCCAGCGGTTTATCCAATCTTCAGATGGAGGGTCGTCCATAATCCAGTGTGATGCACCGATATGATTATAAACTGCGTCCTGAATTATTTTAAGTCCGCGGGCATGTGCAGCTTTAACTAATTTTAAATAAGCATCTTTTCCGCCGAAGCGCTTATCAATTTCATAATGATCGGTGAACCAGTAACCATGATATCCACTAAGCCAGCCATTAGGTTCCTTTTCAAGAGGCATATCATTTTCAATCACCGGCGTAAGCCAGAGGGCCGTAACACCCAACTGCTGAAAATAATCGAGGTGGTTGATGATACCCTGCAGGTCGCCCCCATGGCGGGCCAGTGGGTTATTCCTGTCTGCAACAGTATCCCGCATATTCGCATAATGGTCATTGTTAGGAGCGCCATTGCTAAAGCGGTCTGGCATAAGAAGGTAAATAAAATCGGATGACTGAATACCACGTGCATAGGCAGATCCTTTCCCTGGCGCGGGTTGATCCAATGCAAAATTCAAAATATAATTACCGCCATTAAAATTAATTTTAATAATTCCCGGCCTGGTGTCTGATCCGATGGTTAAATTCAGAAATAAATAATTCGGGTTTACTAATCTGAATGAACTATCCAGTTTCACTCCAGGATATTCCAGTTTATAATTTGCTCTCCCAATATTTTTTCCATGAATCATCAGCTGCAGATGCGGATTCTTCATACCTACCCACCAGCTGGAAGGATAAACTTTTATATCATTTTGTGCGAAGCAGAAATAATAGAAAAATAATATGGGGAATACTATGAATTTTTTCATGATGCAGCCAGTCTTTGTTGTTTCCTGCTGATACGTATATCACCTGCATCATACACAAACAGCACGCTGATGGCGGCACAGAATAAAAAGAATCCAGCCAGAACTATTGCATAAATGGGCTGGCCACCATAAATATGTTTCACGATCATGCCGCCGAATACTCCATTCACGATTTGCGGGAGGGTGATGAAAAAATTAAATATACCCATATAAATTCCCAATTTGCCTGCGGGAATGGAACCCGACAGAATTACATAGGGCATAGCCAGGATGCTGGCCCAGGCCAATCCTACGCCAACCATTGAATAGGTTAACATGGCAGGATCTTTTATTAAAAAAATAGAGATTAAACCTGCGCCGCCTGCCATTAAAGAAAATGCGTGTGTTGCCTTACGCCCGATTTTCCGGGCAATAGCAGGAAGAAGGAGTGCATAAAACATGGCAACCAGGTTATAAACTCCGAAGGCGGAACTCACTTTATTTCCTGCTTCATTATAGGCAACCGTCTTTGCATATTCTCCGGTCAGCCCATAAACATGCGTCGCCACAGCATCTGTCGTAAACACCCACATGGAAAATAATGCGAACCAGGAAAAGAACTGAACAAGGCCCAGTTGCTTCATAGTTTTGGGCATGTGACGGAAATCATAAATAATTTCGCGGATGCCCGATCTTTTATGTGACTGATCCGGTTTGCCATGATATTTTTCGTAATCTGCCGGTTTATATTCCCTGGAAAAAAATACAGTTATTAAAATGGCAATCATCAAAACCGCCGCGCCTATATAATATGAATAACGGATATTATCCGCCACACCATTCCTGCCTGCCTGCAAGCTGAACCCATGTTTGCCCATCCATTCGGGTAAATAGGATCCGCATACAGCCCCGAGTCCGATCAGGAAAGTTTGTATACTGAATCCCAGTGTCCTTTGTTTGTCGGGAAGGTTGTCTGCCACCAGTGCACGAAAGGGTTCCATCGCAATATTTATGGAAGTATCCATAATCATCACCATGCCCGCACCAATCCACAGTGCAGGTATTACAGAAGAGAAAGAACCGGAATTGGGAAGAATCAGCAGTGCTATGCAGGTTAAAACCGCACCAGTTAAAAAATATGGTTTTCTTCGGCCCAACCGGTTCCACGTACGATCGCTGTAATGGCCGATAAGCGGTTGAACAATCATTCCGGTGAGCGGAGCTACTAGCCAGAAAGCAGGAAGCTGATCCACATCGGCACCGAAGGAGCGAAGTATCCGGCTTGTATTTCCGTTTTGTAAGGCGAATCCAAACTGGATCCCCAGAAAGCCAAAGCTCATGGTAAAGATCTGCAAAACAGAAAGTCTTGGTTTTTCAACCAGCTTTTGTTGCACATCTGCAGTATGTGTGGCCATAGCAATCGTTAAATACTATATCACAAATCCGTTTGGAATAACTGCACCTTTTTTGACAACCACAATTCCGTCTTTTACGGTATACAATGAATGGTCGGTATTTTCGAGGTGCGATCCGCCATTAATTCTTACATCATCCCCTATCCTGCAGTTTTTATCTACAATACAATTACGGATATAACATCGGTCCCCGATTCCGACAGAGGGCAAACCATGTTCTCTGTCATGCCTGATTTCATCAATGGTTTCGTAATAGTCTATACCCATCAGGTAACTGCTTACAATGGTGGTGCCAATCCCAATCCTTGTCCGGATGCCGATCACACTGCTTTCAATGCGCGACGCATTGATGATACATCCTTCTGCAATAATTGTTTTCTCCAGTGTTGTTCCGCTAATTTTTGCAGGCGGAAGCATACGTGCCCTTGTATAAATAAGATTGTTGTTATCGAATAAATTAAAATCAGGAATTTCTTTTGTGAGTCCCAGGTTTGCTTCAAAGAATGAATAAATATTTCCGATATCGGTCCAATAGCCATCATACTGGTAGCTGACCACTTTATATTTGTTGATCGACTGTGGCAGAATTTCTTTACCAAAATCCGTTGCTTCCACATATTCATTTTGTAAAAGGTCCTGTAACAATTGCCTGTTGAAAATATAGATCCCCATGGAAGCCAGGTAGTATCTTCCCTGGCCCTGCATGACAGGTCCTGTATCACTGGTCCAATCTTTTAGCAAATCTTTCTTTGGTTTTTCAATAAAGGAGGTTATGAAACCCTTATCATCTTTTTTTAAAATGCCAAATTCGGATGCCTCACGATCGGCAACCGGTATAGTGGCGATGGTTATCTCCGCATTTTGTTTGATATGGTTATTCAGCATATCCATGAAATTCATCTGGTAGAGCTGATCCCCGGAAAGTATAAGGATATATTCGCTTTCAAAAGGACCCAGATGTCGTAGACATTGTCTTACAGCATCAGCAGTTCCCTGGTACCAGGTCGGATTATCAGGTGTTTGTTCAGCTGCAAGGATATCCACGAATGCTGAACTGAATGCACTGAAGTGATAAGTATTTTTAATATGCCTGTTCAGGGAAGCTGAATTGAATTGTGTTAGTACAAACATGCGATCGATGCCTGAATTAAGACAATTCGAAATTGGTATATCTACCAGGCGGTATTTACCGGCGATGGGAACAGCTGGCTTGGAACGGCTCGCAGTTAATGGATATAACCGGGTTCCTGCACCACCTCCTAAAATAACAGCTAATACTTTTTTTGACATAAAGTCTGATTTAATCTTTCATTATTATAGCGAAGCATAAAGAGCCAGATATTGTTGCATGCTGGTTTCCCAGCTGAAGTCGAGTCGCATCATTCTTCTTCTCAATTCTTCTACTAAAAGTGGTTCCTGATATAATTGTACTGCGCGCCAGATGGCATGGGTGATATCTCCTACAATCGCGTTATTGAACCGGATTCCATATCCATCCGGGTCGCCGAAATCTTTTACTGTATCTTTTAAACCGCCGGTTGTCCTTACGATAGGTATGGTTCCATAACGCATGGCATACATCTGGTTTAGCCCGCAGGGTTCTACGCGCGACGGCATCATGATGAAATCGGCGCCGGCATAAATTAAATGGCTGAGGGTTTCATCATAACCAATAAATATACTAAAATCGCCTTCACTCAAAGTACTCACCCTTTCCAGGCTGTCCTGAATATATTGGGCTCCGCTACCCAGCAACAGGAAATTCATTTTTCTTCCAATATAATAAAATGAATCCCCGAAAGCCTGTGGTAACAGATCGGCACCTTTTTCGCCAACCAGTCTTCCGATAAAAGAGATGAGTGGTTTATTTATATCCAGTCCAAATCTTTTGCAAATTATTTCTTTATTTTTTGTTTTGCCTTCGGTATATGATTTAATATTATAATGATGTTCAAGGTAACTGTCTGCTTCAGGATCCCAGACCTTTGTATCAATACCATTCAGGATTCCATAACATTTTCCTTTTTCATATTCAAACAGGGCTTCCAGTCCGTTGGCTGACCAGCGAAGTTCCTCCAGATAAGTCCAGCTAACGGTTGTCACTTTCCATGCGCAGCGAACGCCACAAGCAAGGGCGTTGATACTTTTGTTCCATTCAAGTAAACCAGATTTCCAGGTATCCCATGCTGGTATATAATAACTTTTGTCCCAGCTAAGCCATCCCTGGTATTCAGCATTGTGAATAGTAAGTACGGTTGGAACTTCCCGCAGGTTCTGATAGCGGTAACAATGTTTTACCATAAAAGGAATAAGCGCTGACTGATGGTCATGTACATGCACCACATCCGGATGATGTTTCCATGATGCCAGCCAGTCTACCACAGCTATCTGAAAGCCAATGAAACGTTCTGAATCATCATCGTAACCATAAATTTTATCCCGGTCGAGTAGTCCATTTATATCAACCATATAGAGGTCGAAGCCAAGAATATTTTTTCGATCTTTGATAACCGTATAAATGAACCACCAGTTTCCCAAGTTGGTATAACCCTTATGAACTACATCGAATTCATTGTTATATAGAAATTTAGTCCGATACATTGGCATCACCACTTTCGCAATATGTCCGGCAGCCATCTGGTACTTGGGCAGGGCTCCCACTACATCTCCTAGTCCTCCGGCTTTTGCAACCGGATAGCACTCAGCTGAAACATGTAAAATCTCCATGAAACGAAGTTATGTATGAAGGCGAACGCAGGAATTAAGATCAATTTAAGAAGGATTCAGGGATTCTCATGCCATATGAAAAAATTTTTCATCAAGCCAAAACTTAACTACTTTCAACTCTCATTTAAACGCTTGCCTGCTCATGAGTCAAACCAAACAAACCACTAACAGCGGTGCCCTTGCAACATTAGTTCTGGTTTTTTTCTTCTGGGGATTTATCGCAGCTTCACAAAGTATTTTTATTCCATTTTGTAAAAATTATTACAATCTCAGTCAGTTTGAGTCCCAATTGATCGGAACTGCCTTCTACGGAGCCTATTTTATTGGATCTTTATTTCTTTATATCTTCTCGGCAGCCCGGGGCAGCGATATATTAAATAAAATCGGATACAAGAAGGGGATCATTATCGGACTGGGTATTTCTATTGCCGGTGCGCTACTGATGATTCCTGCAGTGAGCGGAGAAACATTAAAGCCAATTGACGAGCATGTTCAGGAAATTAAAGCTTTTAAAACAGACCAGAAGTATGTAACTTCTGATAAGGTAATCGTTTTGAAAAAGGAAGTAAAGGATTCTTATTCACTGATTGTAAGAAACGATGAGGCTGGGAAAAAATTCTTAAATGATCCGGTTATCTTAAAAAACCTCAATGGGCCATTCGCACCAGCCAGGGATACTAAAATCGTTGATGGTGTTCCTGTTAAACTTTCTGCCAGTTTTGATGCCGACAAAGTAGATGCTATTGTGTCTTCTCTTAAAGGTGAAACGATAGCTTTCGGCAATTTTACATTCATTTTAGTTGCGTTATTTATCATTGCGCTGGGATTTTCTTTACAGCAGACCTGCGCCCAGCCTTTCGCAATCATGCTTGGTGATCCGTCGACCGGTTCACATCGTCTGAATCTGGGTGGTAGTGTAAATTCATTTGGAACCACGGTAGGACCCATCATCGTGAGTCTTTTCCTGTTCGGGTCACTAAACGCCGATCCTGATGATACTTCGGTTTCTTCTGTAAAGTCACTGTATATGATCGTGGCGGCTGTGTTTGCACTAGTGGCCCTGATTTTCACTTTTTCAAAGTTACCAGCAGGAAAAAATGATGAAAAATTTGAAAGTGCTGCAAAGGCTTCGAAATCCCTGCTGACGATGACGGGACTCATCATAGCAATCATTATTGTCGGTCATTTCACTGAAATCAGTAAGGCACCCCTTCTGATTGCAACCATCATTGTTGTGTTGGTTACCTTGTTTTATTCAAACCAGATTGCCTTAAAAAGCAGTGATGGGTGGGGCGCAATGAAATATCCTCAATTGATATATGGCATGATTGGAATTTTTGTATATGTGGGGGTCGAAGTGACCATTGATAACAACTTCGGGGCTTTACTTAAAACGAAGAACTACCTGACTGCAGGAGGACTGAATGAAAGCCAGATTTCAAAATATATTTCACTTTATTGGGGAAGCCTGATGATTGGCCGCTGGACAGGCGCCATCAGTGTTTTTAATCTATCTAAGATGGGTAAACGAATCGCAACAGTTGTAGTTCCCTTTATTGCTTTTGCCGTGGTATTGCTGGCAAACAGATTGAAAGGGAATGATGTTAGCGACCTGTATGCCTATTCATTCTGTGTTTTGGTAATAATCGTAGCTTTTTTCTTTGGTCAGGAAAAACCCGTAAAAACGCTATTGACATTGGCCACGCTGGCAACAACTGCCATGCTAACCGGTGTTTTTACAAACGGCCTCCTTTCAGTTTATTGTTTTATGGCTGGTGGTTTGTGTTGCTCCATTATGTGGCCATGCATATTTGCATTAGGTGTTGCAGGATTAGGAAAGTATACAAGCCAGGGTTCTGCATTTCTAATTATGATGATCCTTGGTGGTGCGGTTATTCCTCCATTCCAAGGTGCATTAGGGGATAATCCGGGAATTGGTATGCATAATTCATATTTAGTTGCAGCTGTTTGTTTTGCATTTCTGGCATGGCTGGCTTTAAAACTTAAGAGCGTTTTAAAATCACAGGGACTCAATTTTGACGAACAAATCGGTAGTCATTAGTTAATTATCATTCATGTCAAAAGCAACTACTACACCTGCGTCCATGGAGCCTTTGGCTATTGGAGTTGATATTGGCGGTACTGGAACCAAATTTGGTATCGTGGACAGGGTTGGCAATGTTTTGTTTTCAGGAGATCTGACCACAAAGAAGCATAAAAGAGTTGAAACTTTTATTGATGAATTGTATGATAAACTTTCAGTTCTTGTACAATCTGTAGGGGGATCAGGCAGGATAAGGGGCATCGGTGTTGGGGCTCCAAATGGAAATTTTTATACCGGCACCATCGAGTACGCTCCAAATCTTCCCTGGAAGGGAATTGTTCCCCTTGCCCAGTTGATACAGGATAAATTTCAATTACCCAGTATTCTTACAAATGATGCCAATGCTGCCGCCTTCGGAGAAATGATGTATGGCGCCGCACAAGGCATGAAGGATTTTATTATGATTACCCTGGGAACCGGTGTTGGCAGCGGAATTGTGGCAAATGGGCACCTGATCCTGGGTCATGATGGTTTTGCCGGTGAACTCGGACACACGATCATTATACCCGATGGCCGCTACCATGACGGGACTGGTAAAAACGGGTCTCTGGAAAGCTACGCTTCTGCTACCGGCGTCATGCTTACTGCGAAGGAGGTATTGGCAAGTTCAAAGGAAGAAAGCCTGCTCCGGAAAATTCCCTTAGATGAAATTGATTCCAGGAAAGTATATGATGCAGCGGTACAGGGAGATAAAGTTGCCCGCGAAATTTTTGAATATACCGGTAAAATCCTTGGAATGGCACTTGCCAATTTTGTAATGTTTTCCAGTCCGGAAGCGATTATCTTATTTGGCGGATTAACCAAAGCAGGTGATTTCATTCTCAAACCAACCAGGGAGCATATGGAGGCCAACCTGATCCAGGTATTTCAAAACCGGGTAAAGATCCTAGTAAGCCATTTGCGTGAATCGGATGCAGCCATTCTAGGTGCCAGTGCGCTGGTTTGGGATATTGCATAGATGGCATGATTTTTTAGAATATAACTGACCAGCAAGACTGGTATTATTTTAAAAATCATTACATATGAAAAAGTTTATTTTGGCCGTTGCATTTATAGTTTTTTTGGCAGCTTGTGTACCTGGCCATCAGGGTCAGCCTCCAACTCCTCCGGGTGCTCCGGCACCACCTCCTCCTCCACCACACCCTTAATCGGGTTTGATGGTTTCAGATAATGGATGATAGTTGAATGCCTCTATGAAATAAATATTCGTATTTGTTACCTGTCTTTTTATTGTTTTCTTCGGGAATCCTTCGGGAATCCTCCCTGAATCCTTCGGGAGCTCCCGAAGAACTCCCAAAGAACTCCCGAAGGATGTGCAAAGAATCCCCGAAGCAGACACGAACCCTGTATCGTCATGATATAGCCGGACAAGACCCCTAAGCAATTAAACTTTCCTTCAACCAAATATTCCTTCCATATCCCTTAAGAACGTGTTTTTCACTATGGTATGAAGAGCGAACAAGCGGTCCGCTTTCCACATAGTCAAGCCCTAGTTCATATCCGATATCGCGATATTCTGCAAACTCATCCGGAT
>DASZHV010000054.1:0-79857 GCA_035937535.1 Puia sp.
AATGAATCATTTTTATTACTGGTACGTACCACGGGGATGGACGGCCGAACACTATCGATCCATGGCATTGGTGCAATCAGGGCAGGATAATTATAGAAATTTTCGCGTAGCGAATCGTTCCACCCATATGCATTTCTATAAAATGAAATACTGCTGAAATAAACCTGTCCGCCAATACCCGGAAGATCCCGTATCGCACGCAGCTGCCTGGGAAGCTGGTCCTTATCTTTCCAATATATATTCGAACCCGCACGGTAAATACCCAACCCGATATAACAGGGACGATCATAATGATTCTTGTTCCACCAGTCAAGCAAAACACCAAAAGGTGCATTTTTCTGTTCAAATTCCCAATACAATTGAGGCGCCACATAGTCTATCCAGCCATTTTTTAACCAAAGAAGAATGTCTGCATAAAGATCATCGTAATTGGTTTGCCCAGCATGTGTATCGCTTCCCAATGAATCCTTTGACTGGTTTCTCCATACACCAAAGGGGCTGATTCCGAATTTGCAGGTTTTTCTCACCTCGCTGATCGTACGTTTCAGCATGACGATGATTGAATCTACATTACTTCTTCGCCAGGTTTCTTTATCCATACCCTGACCGAATTTCATGAAAGAAGCATTATCAGGAAATTCAACAGACCCAATCCGGTATGGATAGAAATAATCATCGAAATGAATGCCATCAATATCATAACGGCTAAGCATATCACGTATTACGGAAGTGACATATGCCTGAACATCCTTATTCCCCGGATCCAGGTATTTTGTATCGCCATAAGTTATAATCCAGTCCGGGTGCATTTTACTTACATGGTTCGGAGCAATGGATGATTGTTTGATATGTTTGACAATACGATGTCGTTTATGACCAACCCGTTTGTATGTAACAACTGTACGTGCTACCTGAAAGACTGCCCGGTAAGGATTACACCAGGCATGAAATTCCATGCCTCTTTTATGGGTTTCGCTGATCATAAATTCCAGAGGATCATAATATGGAATTGGTGCATTACCCTGCTTACCAGTCAGCCACTCACTCCAGGGTTCAATAACAGAAGGATAAAATGCATCGCATGCGGGTCTAACCTGAACAATTACTGCATTCATTCCATTTCGTTGATGCATCTCAAGCTGTCGGATGAATTCCGCTTTTTGTTGTTCAGTATTGTATTCATCGGGACGGGGCCAGTCAATATTTTCTACGGTCGCAACCCACACCGCCCTGAATTCATATTTAGGTTGGGAAAAAGCAATGCAGGAACAGAATAGCAAAAAGACAAAGATGAATCGTTTCATAGGCATCTAACCTGTAATCGGGGTTTCAGCTGATTTTTCTTCCGGATCGTTTTCACTCGATCTTATTTTATCGAGGAGAATATTCAGTTGCCGGGCCTCTTCTTCACTGAGATATTTAAATATCGATTCCATTTCTTCATTCAATCCATCCATTGTTTGTAATAACTTTTTCCCTTTGTCTGTAAGTAATATGTCAACCAGTCGCCGGTCTTCATGACAAATTGATTTTTTAACCAATCCCTTTCTAATGAGTCTGTCGACAATGCGGCTCGTATCGCTCATTTTATCAAGCATTCTTTGCCTGATCTGCAGTGTAGACAGGGGCTGGCCTGCACCCCGCAAAATGCGCAAAATATTAAACTGCTGCTGCGTGATGTCGAAGGGTTCAAAAAGTTTATTCACTTTTTCATTTACCCAGTTAAATGTATAAATCAGATTTATAGTTGATTTCTGATATTCTGATCGAAATACCTTCTGATGAATTTCTTTCTCTAAAGTCATAAAATAATTTGATAAACTTAATCCCACTCCCATACTCCCATACTCCCATACTCCCATACTTTCTTCAGTCTCCCCAGACTTTTATTCCTTCACTGCAGTTGGAACAAATATCTATTTCTGCCCTGCCCTTTAATATTTTCCTGCGAAAATCGAGGTATTCGGGTTGTTTCCAGATTTCTTTAAAAGATTTATTTTTCAAATCGCCCATCCGGTGATTTGCATCTTTGTCAAAACAACAGGGCACCACCAGTCCGTCCCATGTAATAACCGGCGAATGCCAGAGACGCCAGCAATGATTCTGCATTGGGTTTTTTGATTCGTTGCTTCCATCAGCTTTTTTTCTATACCTCGAAAGAGTGGAATGTTGTGGAATGAGTTGATTCGGATCATTGGCATAATCATATATCTGCGCTGTTTTATAACGAATGCCATCAACTCCTGTTTTTTTTGCCAGCTCTTTTGCTTCCTGTAGCTGGTGTTCATTAGGTCTTACCACCAGGAATTGAAAGAATATGTAGGGTGTATTACTATTTAGTTTCTTTTTCCATTTTACTATATTGGCTGTTCCCGACATCACTTTTTCCAGTTCGCCGCCCACACGGTATTGGCTATATACTTCCTGCGTAGTACCATCGAGTGAAATGATGAGGCGGTCCAGTCCGCTTTCCACCGTCATGCGTGCATTTTCATCATTAAGATAATGGGCGTTTGTTGATGTGGCCGTGTAGATTTTTTTTGAACCGGCATATTTTACCATTTCAAGAAAATCAGGATTCAGATAGGGCTCTCCCTGAAAATAAAAAGTGAGATACAATAATTCAGGTGCAAGCTGGTCGATCATTTGCCGGAAAAAATTCTTTTCCAGCATACCACGCGGACGGGTAAATGACCGGAGTCCGCTGGGACATTCCGGACATCGCAAATTACAGCTTGTAGTAGGTTCGAAAGAAATGGATACAGGTACACCCCATTGAATCGGTTTTCGTGTCCATTTACTCAAATAATAACTGGATAATACAAGGGTTCCGTTCCAGAAGCGTCGAATGCTCAGTTTGGAAAAAAGATTGATCGTATCATTCAGATTGAAATTGGCCATATACTGAGTAAAATTAGTTTTAAATGTGGAAAGCTGGAAGCTCTTATACTGTTATTTCGTCGCCCGGCTGATTATATTTGCAAACGTTTATTTATTCTAATGGCCAAAAAGAAGAGCAGGATCTGGAAGATTATCGTTTTCATGTTCAGTACCGCTATTATCATCATGTTGATTGTAATACTCGCTCAATGGGTACTACAAAAAAGAACATCATTTGTAGAATACCCTGAGTTCGGCATCGATATCCCGGTGAATTATTCAGTTCACGGTATTGATGTTTCGAAATATCAGGAAGTCGTCGACTGGCAATCGGTGAAAAATATGCAGGTTCAGGATGTGCATATCAGTTTTGTATTTGTTAAAGCGACAGAAGGATTGGGAAATGAAGATCAGATGTTCAGCCGCAATTGGAAAAAAATCAGGGAAGCCGGATTGATCCGCGGTGCTTATCATTATTTTCTTGCAACTAAAAGTGGAAAAGCGCAGGCGGAGAATTTTATCAACTCGGTAAATCTTTTGCCGGGAGATCTACCACCCGTGCTGGATATTGAACAAACTTATGGAGTGCCTCCGGATAAATTAAGGCAGCGTGCAAAAGAATGGTTGCAAACCGTACAGACATATTATGGAACTGCACCCATTATCTATACCAATGTTGATTTTTATGAAAAGTATCTGAAGGACGATTTCGATGGTTACCTCTTATGGGCTGCGCATTACCTTCAGCCTTCACAGCCCCGCATTTACAGGAGCTGGAGTTTCTGGCAGTATAATGAAAAAGGCAGGGTAAATGGTTGTTATACGATTGTTGATTTCAATGTCTTTAACGGCGATTCACTGGAATTCCAGAAATTGCTATTGAACCGATAAATATTTATAATGAAAAAAGTCTATTGTGTTACTACCTGTGGTACCTGCCAGAGGATTATCAAAGATGCAGATCTTCTTGAAAAAGGATATACATCTCAAAACATCAAAGAGGAAAAAATCACAGCAGCGCAACTAGATGAAATGAAAGATCTGATGGGAAGTTATGAGGCGCTATTCAGCAGAAGAGCACTAAAATACAAAGCCATGGGGCTGAAAGACAAAAAACTCACAGAGAAAGACTACCGCGATTTAATTCTTCAGGAATATACCTTTCTGAAAAGACCCGTCGTTATTTCTGGTAAAAAAATATATTCCGGGAGTGAAAAGAAAACAGTAGGCGAAGTTTTAAAGCTAAAATAGGCCATACTTACAGAGACAATATAGGAACCTTATAGAGACCTTCCTCTTATTTGACAAAGGTATGCTCAAAGCATGCTATCGCAATGACATTTACTGGTCTTTAATAATTCTAAGTTTAGCGTAATTCAGCATAATCTTTTTCTCACCCCCGAGCTTGAAGTTTACCGTCGCTATAGGATTATGCGCCGATCCTTCCATACTAATCACTTCACCGAATCCGAATTTCGGATGCTCCACTTTATCCCCGGCTGCAAGATCGCTCGTATCACTTGGTACAAAATCCTGAGAAGGAATATGAACCGGTGCCGGCGACTTAGCTGAAGAAGATATATAACTTGGTTTGGATGACTCGCGACTTTTCGTAGCTGAATCATCATTGGCTCCATAGCCCCGGTTAAGACGATCATAGGCAGGTCTGCCTGCCCAGGAACCGATTTGATTTTTTATTCCTCCGCCAGCATAACTTCGGTCCAACTGGTCTTCAGGTATTTCTTCAATAAATCTGCTGGGGTCATTTTGTATGACACTTCCAAACCTGTAACGTGAATTCGCATAAGTAATCCAGAGTTTATGTTTTGCTCTGGTGATCACAACATAAAAAAGACGCCTTTCTTCTTCGAGCTCTTCTCTCGTGTTTATGGACATGGCATTTGGAAAAAGAGCTTCTTCCAATCCTGCAGCAAATACACAACTGAATTCAAGGCCCTTCGCTGCATGAATCGTCATCAGTTTCACCGTATCTGCCTCCGGATCTTTTTGGTCTGTATCGGTAAGCAATGTAATCTGCTGTAAATAACCGGAGAGGCTTGCCTGTCCTTTTTGTGTCTCCTGTGTGTTTATATTGTCGATCAGAATGCCATCTTCGTCTATGATACTGCGATTTTGCTGATCGTCTACCCATTCCTTGATACTATTCAATAACTCCTGAATATTTTCATAACGGGCAAGACCCTCCGTAGTTTTATCGTTGAATAATTCCTTTACAATATTTGTTTGTTTGCCAACGTGCGTTGCTACTTCATAGGCGTTTTTCGTATTCAGCATGCTTGCAAAACTCTTAATCATCTGAACAAACTGTTCTATGGCTTCAAGGGTGCCGGCTTTATATCCCATCGAGGCTGCGTTGTTAAGCACATCCCACATAGAAATATTTTTTTCATTGGCCAGAAGTATAGATTTATCCAGCGATGTTTTACCAATACCGCGTGCAGGAAAATTGATAATCCTTTTTAAAGATTCTTCATCATTGTGATTTACAATTACACGGAGATAAGAAATAAAATCCTTGATCTCTTTACGCTGATAAAAACTAATACCTCCATAAATGGTATATGGAATAGCCATTCTGCGCAGACTTTCTTCAAATGCCCGGCTTTGTGAATTAGTGCGGTATAAAATCGCAAAATCGCGGTTATTAAAATGATTGCGGAGTTTTTGTTCCTGGATAGTATCGGCAACGAATTTTCCTTCGTCATTGTCGGTCATCGTTCTCACGAGACGGATCTTTTCACCTTCCATGTTTTCAGTCCACAGGTTTTTTGGAATCTGCCCCTTGTTGTGCTTAATCACTTCGTTGGCGGCTTTTATGATACTTTGTGTGCTCCTGTAATTCTGTTCCAGCTTAACCACTTTTACATCTTCATAATCTTTCTGAAACTGTAAAATATTTTCAATGGTTGCGCCTCTAAAACTATAAATACTCTGAGCGTCGTCACCCACCACACAAACATTTTCGTACACCGCACCCAGCAACTTTATTATTTCATATTGCGCAGGGTTTGTATCCTGAAACTCGTCAATCAAAATATACTTAAACTTATGCTGGTATTTGTGCAGGCTTTCCGGAAAATTTTTCAACAGTTCGTAAAATTTTAGTAACAGATCGTCAAAATCCATGGAACCATTTTTAAAACAACGTTTGGCATAGGCTTCATAAATCTGCGCGATAGCAGGGCGGTTACTACGTAAATCTTCCTGTTGGATATAATAATCCAATGCATATTCACCTGGTGAAATCAATCCGTTTTTTGCCTGGGAAATCCTGTTATAAACGATATTGGGTTTATAGTGTTTATCGTCCAGGTTAAGTTCATTCACTACTGTTTTCACCACGCTCTTTGCATCGTCAGTATCATAGATGGTAAAATGATGCGGATAGCCCAGTTTGGGGGCTTCAGCTCGCAAAATCCGGGCAAAAACACTATGAAAAGTACCAATATAAAGGTTTCGTGCTTCATTATTGCCAAGAATGCGTTCAACCCTTTCTTTCATTTCTTTTGCCGCCTTATTGGTGAAAGTGAGAGCCAGGATATTAAACGCATCTACACCATTTGAGAGCAGATGAGCAATTCTTGTTGTCAGTACCTTGGTTTTACCACTTCCGGCACCGGCGATAATCATCAGTGGACCGTTTATATGCAAAACAGCTTCTTTCTGTGCTTCATTCAATCCTTTAAGATAATCCTGCATGCTTGCAATTTACGAACTGCCGTTGGCAGATCCACGAGTTAAATTATTCCAATATTGTTTAATTGACCTTGCCTCTTTAGGTCATTTCTGTGTGGTAAGTATACGGCTCCAGCGCGAGATTATTGAGTTCCCGGAAGTCAAGATTAGCAAGCCATTTTCAAAATGATATCCGTCTGTCCTCAAAAGGTTTTTTAAGAAATTCATTTCATCATAACCGGGGCAGAACATTCTTGTAATAATCATTTTATCGCTGATATGCAAAGTTTTTTCGTTAACCATAAAACTGCCTGACATCTGGTTGCATCCTGTGCTTCCTGAAAACCGGTTTTGCATAATGTCAAACTTTATTTCGGGAATACGAAGGTTGGCGGAATCATTTGTAAAATCACGTTGTAAATACCATTTACCAGCTAATAGTGAAATAGTTTGGGATTTTTGATACTTATCGTCCGGATTTGACTGAACCTGAGCGCTTACTCTGGAAAGCACCGCAAATAATAAGGCTGTCAGGATAAAAGATTTTAACTTTATAACCATATTTGATATACATCTATAATCATACCCAATCATGCCAGGATTTGAATTTTTTGGTGAAGAAGAACGTAAAGAAGTAAGCGATGTATTGTCTACGGGCATCCTCATGCGTTACGGATTTGATGCAGCACGCAAAGGTATCTGGAAATCCCGTGAACTGGAACAGGCGCTCTGCACACGGTTCAATTGCGGATATGCACAGCTGACTTCCAGTGGTACCTCTGCACTTTCAACCGCACTCGCGGCTTTGGGCATTGGGGCTGGTGACGAAGTAATCATGCCTTCTTTCACATTTGTTGCCAGTTTTGAAGCCGTACTCAGTGTAGGTGCTATCCCCGTTCTGGTTGATGTAAATGATTCACTGACTATGGATCCCATTTCCGTACGGAAAGCATTAACACCCGCGACACGCTGTTTAATGCCAGTGCATATGTGCGGCAGTATGGCTGATATGGATATAATTCAGGAAATCTGCCGCGACCATAAACTTCTTTTACTGGAAGATGCCTGCCAGAGTATCGGAGCTTCTTATAAAGGAAAATACCTCGGTACCATTGGCGATGCAGGAACACTGTCATTCGATTTCGTTAAAACCATAACGTGTGCCGAAGGCGGTGCTGTTTTAACAAATAATAATAAGATTTATACAAATTGTGATGGGTATACTGATCACGGACATGACCATATAGGAAATGACCGCGGTGCAGAGCAGCATCCCTTCATCGGATATAATTACAGGATTTCAGAATTACATGCTGCTGTCGGATTAGCGCAGTTTCGCAAATTGGATAACTTTCTTTTCATTCAAAAGAAAAATCATCAGTTTTTGCAGGCAGAACTTTCAAAAATACCAGGTCTAAAATTCAGGACCATACCTGACCCCGCCGGCGATAGCCATACTTTTCTTAGCTGGTTCATGCCCAGCCGGGAACTAACCGAAGCGGTTGTATCAGAAATGAAAGCCCGACAGATCTTTGGTGGAAATTTTTATTGGTTTGAACATAACTGGCATTATATCCGCAAATGGGATCATCTGAAAACAGAAAAAACCCTCAATCGCTTAAGTCCAGATCAAATTACTGCCATTAAAAAGCTTGAAACCCAGGATTTTGGCAAAAGCGATGCTGTAATGGGATGCTGCATAAGTACGGCCATCGGCCTGTCATGGACCGAAGATCAGCTTCGGGAAAAGGCTTCCGGGATCGTAACCGCTATAAAAAAAGTGCTGGCTAGTGCTTCCCCTCAAGCGCATTACAATCAGCAAGCGAGCCTAGCCTGAATCGCAGAGGTATATGAGTAGCTTTTTCGATTTCCCATTCCCTTTTACAGAAAAAGCCTGATTGGATATAATAAATATCCGGCGGAATGGTATAATGTTGGCCAGTGACGGATATCGCAAATATTATCCCCCAGGATAGGTCCAAATCGCCTCTCCGACCCCACATTTGAGCCATAAATGCCTTCTCTGCAGTATTTGTTCCAGGTAGCCATAAATGCTTAAAATCAGGTGTCAGTTCTACCTTTTTCGAAATATTCTGCCCCTCCCCCGAAATGCAGGAAAACATTGTCAACCAGACAACAAGAAAACAAATAAGACGTTCCGGCCGATTCTTCATAAATGTATGTAAATTTACGGCGCGATTTTTGTGGAATGGGCAGATTTTTTAAAATTGCCACTTCCGACAATAACCCCTCAAAGATGGCATTAAGTCAATCATTACAGCAGAAATTACTCCAAAAATTATCTCCCCAGCAGATTCAGCTCATGAAACTGCTTCAGGTTCCTACTGCCAACCTGGAAGAAAGGATTAAGGAAGAACTGGAAGAAAACCCGGCTTTGGAAGTAGCAGAAGATGATCATGATGATGGTTTAACTGAAGATTCCAAAGATGAATTTGAAACAACGGAAGATGATTTTGAACCTGAAGGGACACAGGATGAATACGATAATATTGATATAAGCGAATACGTGAATGATCACGACGATGATGTGGCCGACTATAAACTGAGAGACGAAAATTATCCTGATGCGGAAGATAAACAATCCGTCACTCATAAACTTGAAACGAGTTTTTATGATATGTTACTGGATCAGTTAGGTATGCTGAAACTCGATGACCGGACTCGTAAGATTGCTGAACAGATAGTCGGAAGTATTGACGACGACGGTTATCTACGACGTGAAACAACTTCCATTGTTGATGATCTGGCCTTCAGGCAAAACATAGAAAGTACAGAAGACGAAGTGGAATCTATCATAACACGAATCCAGCAATTTGATCCACCAGGAGTTGCTGCACGTAACCTGCAGGAATGTTTATTGCTTCAGCTGGAAAGAAAAAAGACGGAAGCGAAAAGCGTAGAGCTTGCCATAAGCGTACTTTCAGAATATTTCGATGAATTTACAAAGAAACATTATGATAAGATTCAGCGCGGACTAAACATTAATGAAGAAGAATTCAGGGATGTGATCCGTCAAATTATAAAGCTCAATCCCAAGCCAGGCGGCAATCTCGGTGGTTCAGGCAAAGGGGAAGGATATGTAGTGCCTGATTTTTTTATTTTCAATAACGCAGGGATGCTTGAGCTCACACTGAATTCCAGGAACGCACCTGACCTGCGTATTAGCGATGGTTACCGGGACATGTTAAAGGACTATGACCGCGGTTCAAAAAAAGATAAAAGACAAAAAGAAGCCGTACTCTTCATCAAACAAAAAATCGATGCGGCTAAATGGTTTATAGACGCAATTAAACAAAGGCAACAAACGCTGATCAATACCATGCAGACAATCATGGATTATCAGCATGAATTTTTTATTACCGGTGATGAAACCTCTCTCAAACCGATGATTCTGAAAGATATTGCAGAACGAACCGGATTGGATATTTCCACGGTGAGCCGGGTGGCCAACAGTAAATTTGTGCAAACAGAATTTGGAACCTACCGGCTGAAATTCTTCTTCAGTGAATCTCTTAGTACTGACAGCGGAGAAGAAGTATCTACCCGTGAAGTGAAAAAAATTCTAAGTGACCTCATTGGTGATGAAAGTAAAAAGAAACCCTTAAGCGACGAAAGGTTAACCGAGTTGCTGCAGGAAAAAGGATATAATATTGCCCGCCGAACCGTTGCAAAATACCGTGAACAATTGAATATTCCTGTTGCACGTCTTAGAAGGGAGTTGTGAAAAGCGTAAAGCTTAAAGCCCAAAGCCTAAAAAAGCTTAAAACTGAACGCCTAACGCTGAACGCCAATTAAAGGTCAGTCATCCGCCAACCGCCAACCAATGAGTATACAAGCGTATCAATATTCAACATCTTCCACAGAACCTCATCCATCCCGTGGGCTTCGATTCTTTGCTCATTTTTTTTCTATCCTGTTTCATCCCCTGCTTATCAGTACGTACATACTCGCTTTTCTGATTTTTTTACATCCGTCAGCTTTTGAAGGCGTTGATCCTCATACCAAAAATCTGCGTATGTTAAGTATGTTATTATTTACGGTATTCTTCCCCTGCCTGAGTTTGTTCATTGCCTGGCGACTTAAGTTGATCAGGAGCTTGTCTTTGGAAAATCGCCAGGATAGACTGGCAGGTTTTATCGTAACGATGTTTTTTTATTTCTGGGCGAGTTATGTATTTAGAAACCTGCCAGACACGCCACCGGTTGCTGCTCATTTTGTTCTCGGCACATTTCTCGCAGTTTGTGGTGCATGGATGTGCACGATCTTTTATAAAGTCAGCCTCCATGCAGTTGCCATGGGTGGACTAGTTGGTTTTGCAATTATCTTCAGCCGACAGGATGTATATGCGTCGGGACTTTATCTCGCAATTCCGGTATTGATTGCTGGAATCGTATGTTCATCACGTCTGATACTGGGAGCTCATAATCGTTTTGAAATGATTAGCGGGTTTTTACTGGGGATCTTAGCGCAATCGGTCGCCTGGTTAATTTAAATTCCCGCTCCGTGCAGCAAATATTTTTAAAATGAGACGAAATGCTTACGTAAATTTTCGATTCATATATAAAAGAAAAGCCCAATCATAGGGTACGAACCTAAATTGGACTTTTTCACCTTCAAACCATCGGAGTCTACGTCCGGTTAACCATTCAGTATTTTTGAACCAGTCAGGTATTTTTTAGTAGGGTGATAAATGAAGAAGCAGGAACCTCCCTTCATGTCTTCAATTACTTCCTTCACGTCTTCGTTAGGGATGGCCGGACAACCATAACTTCTGCCATTAAACTTATTCGATTGTATAAATTTCTCACCAACATATTTTGAACCGTGAATAACAATGTTTCTCCTATCGGCTTTGTCATTAAATCCTTTTTCAAGTCCGTGAATTTTTAGCGCCAGGCCATGTTTACCTGAATATGTTAATTCAGTAACATAAAAACCCAGGCTGCTTTTATGGGAGCTCCATTTATTAGAAAATGTATTCGCATACTCACCCCCTGATCTCCGTCCATGGGCAACATATGTATTGACGAGTATTTTTCTGGTTTCCAGATCCACTATATATAATCTACGATTCCTTGAAGACTGGCTGAAATCACAAATAGTTATAATATTACTTTTCATGATTTTGTGTTCGTCGAGTAAACGCAGGTATCCTTTATATGCATATTCAAACACTTCACGATGAAGACCTGATTCTTCCAGATTCATCTGACAGTATAAATTGCTTACTTCAGCTTCAAATTCAACAGAATTGTGGGAAAGTGTAATCGGCGCCGGATATTTTTTGATTGGATTTGCCATAAGCCCATTTCCGGAATGTAAAATGGGAGAAAATGACAATAACAAGGCTGCGGATAACACACGATATTTGTTTCGCATGGTTGGGTTTTTCAAGGGTATTTCAAAAACGGATCAATTACTAAAATATTATTTGATTTTCATTTAAACAATGTTTTAACTTATGTTTTTTATTGTATGGAAAGCAAATAAAATAAATGAATTGGATTTCGTAAAAGCCCACGGAAAATCACGTTTGTGGCCCGATTTTTTACCTTTATATAATTAAATAGACACGTAATTTCACTGAATCGTGTATAAATAATTTACCATTAGATCTTTATACTTTTATATGATAATATTCCAAAAAATTTATTCATCCAAATTATTTGGAAAATGAGGACTTTAATATTGGTCAGGCACGCGAAAAGTTCGCATTCTTTCGGCTTTTCTTCAGATTTTGATCGTCCTTTAAATGAACGCGGATTTCGGGAAGCCGCTGAGATGGGCAGGAAACTTTTTAAAAAGAAGATTCCAATCGATCAATTTGTATCAAGTCCGGCAGTTCGTGCGAAAACTACTGCTGAATTATTTGTTGCTGAATATAATCGTAAGTTGAAGGATATACTTTTCATTCCATCGCTTTATCATGCTTCCCCTGAAAACTTCATGGATTTAATCCATAAGTTAGATGATTCGAATCATCATATTGCACTATTCTCCCACAATCCTGGTATCTCTGATTTTGCTTCTTCCCTTAGCCATACCCAAATCAGTCATATGTCAACCTGTAGCGTGTTTGCCGTGACTTCCGACATTAATTCCTGGAAAGATTTTACCAGGTCCGAAAATACCTATTTGTTTTTTTACAGCCCAGAATAAAGCCTTATGCCTAAAGCATTCCAATCATAAAACTTGTATTGATGTTTTTCTCCTTAGGATATCTCCATTAAAAAATCTTTCACCAAATGATATAAGTTTGATTCAGGTATGCCTGGTAAATTCATCTCCATTTTCTGATAAATGTTCAAAATATTTTTAAGGTTGAATTTTTTTTGCGGAACGCTAAACATCCATTTTTTTTCATGCATATAACGGGCAAGATATTCCTGTTCTGTTTGTCCGGGGGTAGGAACGAGGATAGCATTTCTTTTCAGCTTCACCAGGTCCATAATGGTACTATAACCGCTTCTTGCAATAATAAATTCAGATCTGTTCAGCAATTCATTCAATTCGTCAGTAGAAAGGTGATTATATATTTTTAATCCCTCCCTTTCTAAAGGAATGGAAATTTCAGTACCGGGTAAACCCCTGACTACAACGATTTGCATGCTTAAGCCTACCAACTGTTCGAATAAAATATTTTCAAATTCTGTTCTTTGCGGCTCTGGTCCGGAAATTAGAATAAGGAGTGAATTACTTATAATCTTTTTTTCTTCCTTTTTAAACCTCGACAATACACCAATATATTTCACCGGAAAGGGCGGAGGAATTATGGGATGAGACAGCTTTCCTGATAAAGAATTTTTTTCTGCCAGGTCTGGTATCCAGCAGACAGAAAATTTCCCGATGAACTTATAATTCCATTTCAAAATTCTCTTATCAACCCACCTGCCAATGGCTAACCGCCAACCGCCAACGAATTCCTGAGATCGTAATCCTGATTGTATATTCAATTGATGCGTGATAAATACACAATACAGTTTTTTGTGAAAAAGACCGTAACGGTTATCTGATATAACAGCATTTATTTCACGGTTCCTAACAGTCTTTTCAAGCCATTTATTTTCCTTTTTTATTTGCTTCAGGAGAATCGGAATCCGTAATAGAAGAGCCCATTTTAGTAAAAAACCCCCTTTATAGCGTATTTCGTACCCGGGAATTTCAATGAATTCAAGCAGGGGAAATTCCTCAATTAGCAGGGTTTTTTGACTCACACTGGCTGCTATCGTTACCCGGGCCCCCTGATGTATTAATTCTTTAATAATTGGAATACAGCGTGTTGCATGACCAAGGCCCCAGTCCAGAGGTGCAAGAAGCACGGTAACAGGCCCTTTTTGATTCATGTTAAATTTCTAAAACAGGGACAAAAACCTGCAATTAACCGCAAATTTTTATAAATTAGAGCAATGAAATCTATGAAAAATCCGCTTACCCTATTGATCTTTTTATTAATTATGATTACAATTGTAGGCGCAAGTTGTAGTTCCAACAATCACATTGGAGGAAGTAGTAAAAAATGTGGTTGTGGCGTCAACAAGGGTATGGTCGGATACTAAAATCTAATTGCAATGAAAACACCGGATAGAGATTTACTTGTTCTTATGAAAGATGAATTCGTTACTGAGCAGTTCATGGCCTGCGAACTCGAGAAATTAAACGATCTTCTTTTCCAGTACGAAACACTCGAAACCTTTTGTGTCGCTCACGAAGTTTTTGATCTTACCAGTTACAAAATATTAAGGGGAACCCGCTATATTCAGCGCGTTGTAAGACAACAGGAGCTGAAACCTTTTCAGTTTTTGTGCAACAAAAATTAAAGCCGTTTAACTATTTAACATTAAAGGCATGACCAGCATCAGCAGGTCCTCTGCTTTATCCTGTTCAACCGGTTTAATAATTCCTGCTTTTGTTGGTGTAGATAATTCAACACGGATTTCATCTGAAGCCGTAGCATTCAACATTTCAATCAGGAATCGCGCATTAAAGGCGATAGACATATCTTCTCCTGTATATTGGCATTTCATTCTTTCATTTCCTTCAAAAGAAAAATCCACATCCTGTGCTGCGAGTTGCAATTCACTACCATGAATACTCAGTACGATCTGGTTAGTACTTTTATTACTAAAGACACTTACACGACGGAGAGCACTCTGAAAATCACTCCTGTTAACTGTTAGTTTATATGGATTGTCCGCCGGTATCACTACTTTATAATCAGGAAAACGTGCATCGATCAGGCGGCAGCTCATTTGTAATCCACCGAAATTTGCAAATAAATGATTGCTATTATATGTAAGTTTTACGTGTTCATCTGAGTTGGGCAGTGTCGACTTTAATAAATTCAATGGCTTTTTCGGAACAATAAGGGATTCCGTTTTAGTGCTTGAAATATCAGACCTTCTATAACGAATCAGACGATGTGCGTCTGTAGCTACAAATTGGATGGAAGCAGGGCTCATTTCTACCAAAACACCTGTCATTGCAGGACGCAGATCGTCGTTGCTGACAGCGAACAATGATTTGTTTATAGCAGTAGCCAGTACAGAAGCAGAAATTTCAAATGAAGTAGTTTCATTTGCTGAGGGATCTTTGGGAAAATTATCAGGATTTTCTCCCATCACCTTGTATTTGCCGTTATCACTGGTGATTTCAACCGAAAATTGTTTATCGATGGTGAATGCCAGAGGTTGGTCCGAAATGTTCTTAAGTGAATCCAACAGTATCTTTGCAGGTATACAAACTTTTCCGGTTTCGCGGGCCTCCACTTCCATATGAACTTTCATCACGGTTTCCAGATCGGTCGCAACGATCGTAAGTTTGTTCTTTTCTACATCAAATAAAAAATCTTCCAGTATAGGCAGTACGGTATTTGCACTGATAACACCGCTGATCTGCTGCAATTGTTTGAGCAAAGCCGAGGACGAAACAATAAACTTCATGAATCGGGACTTTGGGACGAAACTACTGATTTTTTTCTTAGAGCCAGAAGCGAATATAGAAGGGTGAAAATCCCTAGAATAACTTGTGTATTTATTTATATTTGGTGCTATGACAGATTCAGGTTCATCTTATTCCAAAGGCAGAATTTCGGCTGAAAAAGCGCTTCAGAAACTAAAACATTATTGTGGATACCAGGAACGCAGTCATTCGGAGGTTAAGCAAAAACTCTATTCCCTTGGATTATTCAAAAAAGAAGTGGAAGAGCTGATTTCACGGCTGATTGAAGAAGGATACCTTAATGAAGAAAGATTCGCTATACAGTTTGCTTCAGGAAAATCACATATAAAGGGTTGGGGAAGGCAGAAAATTCGATATGAACTCCGTCAGCGGGGGATCAGCGAATTTTGCATTGGAAAAGCCATTCAAACTTTGGATGAAGCAGATTATGAGGCCGGTTTTAATCGTCTGGCAGCAAAAAAATGGATAGCGCTCCGATACGAAAAGAATATTTTTGCCAAGAAAAGCAAATGGCAGCAATTCCTGCTACAAAGGGGTTTTGAAACTGCCCTCATCAATACCTGGACTTTTCCCGATGATAAAACAACCGGAACTGCAGCTGAATAACCCATTTTGTATGTCCAAACTCCGAGTATCAATAATTCAGACTTCTCTTCACTGGGAGGATAAAATGGCAAATCTGGATATGTTTCAAAAAAAAATTGAAGGATTACCCGACAATCCTGAATTAATTATACTTCCGGAAATGTTCAGCACTGGTTTTAGTATGAAAAAGGAATCCCTGGCAGAAACAATGGCTGGCCCCAGTGTAGAATGGATGCGGAAAACTGCAGGGAAAAAAGGTGCAATTATTACCGGCAGCATTATCGTCAGAGAGAATACAGAGGGGGTTGCTTCATATTACAACCGCCTGATCTGGATGCTTCCGTCCGGCGAATACGGTTATTATGATAAGAGACATTTATTCGCATATGGAAAAGAAGACCAGCACTTTAACTCAGGGAAAAAACGCCTGATCGCTTCTGTAAATAAGTGGAAGGTCAACCTTCAAATTTGTTATGACCTCCGATTCCCTGTCTGGTTACGTCAATCCAAACATCATGCTCCCCAAAAGGAACCCGAGTATGATCTGCTGGTTGTAGTGGCCAACTGGCCCTCGGTAAGAAGTCATGCCTGGAAAACCCTGCTGCAGGCAAGGGCCATAGAAAATCAATGTTATGTAATTGGTGTGAACCGTACGGGTATTGATGGCAATGGCCTGCAATATTCTGGTGAATCCATGATCGTAGGGCCACTGGGTGATCCTATAAAAATTTTAAAATCGGAAGAAGAAATATTTTCGCATGTGCTGGACCGTGAAACTCTGGAAGAAGTCAGGGTAAAATTTCCTTTTTGGCGAGATGCTGACGAGTTTTTCATTCAACCATAAATTATGAGGCAGGCTTTTCAGGCAGACGAAGTATTTACAGGAAACGAGATGATGACTGACCAGGTTATAATTATTGAGAACAATATTATAACCGCAATTCTTCCTAAGGAATTTCTTCCATTAGGACATGAAACTCAGTTTTTTCCTGGTTGTATGATCACGCCTGCTTTTATAGACCTCCAATTATATGGGGGTAATGGAAAATTGTTTTCAAATTCTTTGAATACAGAATCACTGGAGGCGACTTTCGCATACTGTGTTTCCGGGGGTTGTTCGCATTTTTTAATTACCATGGCTACCAATTCCATGGAAAATTTCCTGAAGGGTATCGACTCCGTGGGCGCCTATATGACTTCTGGGAAAAAAGGACTACTTGGTCTTCATTTGGAAGGTCCCTGGATCAGCAAGGCTAAAAAAGGTGCACACATTGAAGCGTTCATTAAAAAACCTGGACGGGAAGAAGTTGAGCTTTTGCTCGAAAAAGGAAAGGGCATTATAAAAATGATTACGTTGGCCCCTGAACAATGTGATGACGAAATCATAAACCTATTAATGGATAATGGCATCCTCGTTTCTGTGGGGCATAGTAATGCAACATATACCCAGGCGAGTCATGCTTTCGAAATGGGGGTTCCCGCTGCTACTCATCTTTTCAACGCCATGTCCCCCATGCAGGGAAGGGAGCCTGGGATGGTAGGTGCCATATATGATGACCCTAACGTAATGTCGAGTATTATTTGCGACGGAGTACATGTTGATTTTACATCGGTACGCATTAGCAAAAAAATAATGGGCGAGCGTTTGTTTTTTATAACTGATGCAGTTACTTCTATTGAAGAAGGTTATTATCATCATGTATTTCAGGGTAACCGATATACTTTGCCGGATGGTACATTATCAGGGTCCTGTATGACTATGATGTCAACATTTAAAAATGCCATTCAGCAGGCAGGTATCCCGGTGGAAGAATCCATAAAAATGTGTTCAACTTATCCTGCCGGTCTAATGAAAGATCCGTTCCTTGGGAAAATACGAGTGGGACAGCATGCCGATTTCAATATCATCAATAAGAAAACCCTGGAACTGGTTACCTCAGTTTTTCATTGAGAGCAACCGCTGGATTAAATAATTTTCGGTCCCTTCAGTCCAGCCTGATTGCTCATAAATGATATCGTTTTTATAAACAATCATGCTCTGCGGGAAATTATTTGAATGGAGTGCCCTGCGCAAATCCCCGTAGATATCAGCATATACTTCGAAAGTCCAGCCATTCATATTATATGTGGGCCTTATTCTGTTCGCGGACTTTCCTTCGTCCACAGAAACAGCCATAAATCGAAATGACTTCATATTTTGCCATTTCTCCAGATTCGCATTAATGGAATTCAACTCAGTGATACTTTCGTCTGATGATGCGGACCAAAAACAAATCAGAAAAAGCGAATCTTTTTTAGCGAACGTGGAAAAACTTGCAATCTTACCCTGCAGAGATTTGAGTCTTGCCTGTTGAAGTGAATCCTGACCTTTAACAGTCAGTGAATAAAATATTAAACAAAAGATTAAAATAACTTTCAACTTTTTTATTTGTTTTCCGGATCATGATTTATTAAGGCATCTTTCTGTGCAATGAGCTCTCTTACTTTCATTGCTTTAAAATCAATGCCATCACGAATTGCATCAGAAGTGGGAAAGGCCCACACATCCGGCATGATGCCTCTCCCGTTTTTGATACGGTCTTTATTGATGACCATCCTGAAGCGTGGGAGACGGAACCGGAGACCGGTATTAGGCAGGGTGACATCCGGAATAATCCAGGCAGTGTTTCCATAATAACCACCACCCGTTTCCTCTCCTACAAGTGTTACATTTTTCTGGCCCTTCAGGTCGCCCGCAAAGAGTGTGGTTGCTGAAAATGAATTCCCGCCGATCAAAATGAAAACCTGCCCGTCGTAATGATTCTTGTTCTTTGGAGAATTATAATGTTTTTCAAAATACCTGAAATGATATTTGCCATCGCTTTCTTTTCTCGTAACAAGCGATATCAGCATTCCATATAAAAAACTTTTCTCCATATACTTTTTATATTGAGCAGGGGGTTTAATCGTATATAAGGAATCTGCCAATTTGAATTTATGATCAATAATATATTTCGTAAGCAAAGTGGATAGTCCGGCATCCCCGCCTCCATTTGATCTGACATCAATAATGAGATTTTTTATTTGTTCCTTATGAATGATTTTGAATGATCTTTTGAAAAATCTCCTCAGGTGATTCGACCGGTCGAATGTGGCAACGGTCATGAACCCGGTTTTCATTACTGTATCCAGTTGAAGATTTGCAGAAGAATAAAAAAAGAATGGGTTTTCTTTCTTTTTTCCAGGACTCTTCTTCCCCTTAGCCGGTGGACCATGATTCAAAGAACTTTTATTCATAGTATCAGCCTTGTAATCGTATGGCTGTATCCACACCTGATTTTCATTACCCATGCTGTCTATATATTGAATTTTGAAAGAATCGGTTAGTCCAAGAACGTTTTTATAAAGGTTGGCAAACGAAAATCCGGTACTGAGACTTTGGTATTTTCCATTGATGCTATATCCATCCGTCGTGATATAATTGAAAAGGGTATCGGTCAATGCGCGCGCATTATATCCGTTTATGGATTGTACAATAGTTCCTCTTTGCAATATCGGGTCATTTCTTCTCAGGTTGGCGGTGATCACCATCGTGTCGGACCAGAATTTCAAGGCGAATGGAAATGCCGTTGAAGATGCTGTATCTACATATCTGCTGAATGATTTTGAACCTTTCATGGTAGTGTGGCCACAATCAAGTTTTGAAATCATATAAGCCAGCTGGTCACGGAATTGAGTTTCCGTCATCGAGTCTTTTAGTTGTTTACCCACCTTTTCAAAATAATAATCCATACTATCTTTCGAAGTATACCAATAGATGCTGGGATGCGTCGTTTCCAGAATATTGCGAAAAAGGGTGTAGTCAGCCTGGATAACTGCAGGTGAATATTTTTTTTGTGGATCATATATATTGCGTGAAGACATGCAGGAAACACCCATGCATATCACTCCACAAATCCATATATTAGTTTTCAGTTTCCGGATCATTCTCAGAATACTTATTTTGTAAATGCGTTCCAGCCCTGGGCTGTAATATCAAATTTATTTCCTCCCTTCGTAAATATCTTTTTGCCTTCTTCCGGGTTGGTCATATAGCCAAGAACGCTGACGTTTTCATTTAAAACCAGTTTTTCGAAATCTTCCTGTTTCACCGTAAATAACAATTCATAATCTTCCCCTCCGCTAAGCGCACAGGCCGTTGGATCCAATTCGAATTTAAAAGCTGCATTTCTCGTTTCTTCTGCTATGGGGATTTTTTCTTCATACAACACACAGCCCAACCCACTTTGTTTACAAATGTGCAGGATTTCAGAACTCAGCCCATCGCTGATATCCATCATCGCAGTAGGTATGATCCCCTGCTCTTCGAAAAAATCAATTGTTTTTTTTGAAGCTTCCGGTTTAAGCATGCGGCCAATTACGTATTTTTCTCCCTCCAGATCAGGACGGACATTTGGATTTTCGAGGAAAATTTTTTTCTCTCTTTCCAGAAAAACCAGCCCCAGGTAAGCAGCTCCAAGGTCACCACTGCAACATAAAAGGTCGCCCTTATTTGCAGTAGAACGTTGTACAAATTTATAAGGAGCAACTTCACCTATGGCTGTAACTGAAATTATAAATCCCTTTTGCGATGATGAAATATCGCCACCGACCAGATCAACGCCATATTTATCACAGGCAGCATATACCCCTTCATAAAATTCATCCAGGGCTTCAAGGCTAAAACGATTGCTGAAACCAAGTGAAATCAACAATTGCGTGGGTGTTGCGTTCATTGCATATATATCACTCAGATTCGCTACAACCGCTTTATACCCCAAGTGCATAAGCGGGGTATATATAAGGTCAAAATGAATATTTTCAATTAGCAGGTCTGTGGAAAAAACGGTTTGCTTACCGAAATGATCAATCACAGCCCCGTCATCACCCACGCCGAGAATAGTCGATGCGTTTTTAATTTCAATATTTTTGGTGAGATGATCTATCAGCCCGAATTCACCCAATGATGATATTTCCGTACGGGGTTCCATTATTATTTATTTAATCATTTTGAGCAGGTTTATTTTGGTAAGCTATCCGTTATCCATTGCAGCAATTCTGCATGAATATTTCCATTTGTAGCTACGATTTGTGGCTGGTAGGGAGAATACGGTGCCCCTTTAAAGTCGGTAACCTTTCCACCTGCTTCTTTTACAATTAAAAAACCTGCTGCACTATCCCAGGCATTTAGTTTGTGTTCGTAAAAGCCTTCAAATCTTCCAACAGCCACCCAGCAGAGGTCCATAGCGGCGGATCCCAGTCGCCTGACCGCAACCCCTTTTCTGATTAACCTCGAGAATACTTCAAGCGGCCCGTTGGGTTCATCCAAATAGGTATAGGGAAAACCTGTCACCAGGCATGCTTTTTCCACCTGTGTTTCATCAGAAACATGAATTAGCTGATTGTTTAAAGTTGCCCCATAACCTTTTTGAGCGAAATAAAACTCGTTAAAAAAGGGATTATAAACCACTCCCATCATCATTTCTCCTTCCTGTTCCAGCCCGATGGATACACAACATATCGGAAGGCCGTGTGCAAAATTGACGGTGCCGTCCAAGGGATCTATAATCCATTTATATGAGGAATCCGTTGGCATATCTCCGGATTCCTCACTTAAAATATAATGATCCGGATATTCGCCCCTGATAATTTCTATGATCGCTTTTTCTGCCGCATGATCAGCTTCAGTAACGAGATTATTTACCCCTTCCTTATTTGAAACCTGAAAATTGCTTCCGTAATATTGCTTTAGGATTCCGCCAGCCCGTTCGGCGGCCTTGATCAGGGTGGTTTTTAACATGGTGCAAATATAATGAAGCAGGGGCAGCCCGAAGGATGCCCTATACTTACATTTTGCAGGATACATGAAAAAATCGTACTTCGCGTCAATGCAGGCCGGATGATTCTTTCTGTTGTCATCGTTACTTACAATGTTAAATTTTTTCTTGAACAGTGTCTTTATTCATTAAAAAAGGCAATTGACGGGAGTCCTTTAACCGATGGCCTTACTGAAGTTTTTATTATTGACAACGCGTCATCTGATGGAAGCCTGGATTTTCTGATCCCACAATTTCCTGCATTTCATTTCATTCGCAACAATGAAAATACTGGTTTTGCTAAAGCAAATAACCAGGCAATCTCTCAATGTTCCGGTGAGTATATATTGTTTTTGAATCCGGATACGATACTGGCGGAGGACTGCCTGGATATATGCCTGTCTTTTTTCAAATCTACCGGGGATGCGGGTGCGCTCGGCCTGCATATGATTGATGGATCAGGTAATTATTTAAAAGAATCCAAAAGAGGTTTCCCTACACCATGGGCGTCTTTTTTTAAGGTAAGCGGTTTCACCAGGTTATTTCCAGAATCGAAATTTTTTTCAGGGTATTATATGGGTCATCTGCATGAAGGTAGTTCGCATGCCGTTGACATTTTATCCGGGGCTTTTATGATGATAAAAAAAACTGTACTTGATTTAACTGGCGGATTTGATGAACAGTTTTTTATGTATGCGGAAGATATTGACCTCAGTATCCGGATCAGCAAGACTGGTTACAAAAATTATTATTTATCACAATCGACGATTATTCATTTCAAAGGAGAAAGCACAAGAAAAGATTCTCGACATATTAAAATATTTTATTCCGCGATGGAATTATTCATGAAAAAACATTTTAGTAAAAACATGTCTTCCTTTCATCTCCATTTATTAATAGCGGGGGTTCGGTTCAGCCGGACCGTGGCCTATCTACAATCTGATTTTAAAAAATCAACAGGGTATTCTGCAACCCCGTGGATGGTATTTATTAAAGGAGAACCTGAAGAAAAAGAAAAATGGAAACAGAGGCTTGCAGAGTTAGGAATCCCGACTTCGGATAATGAAAAAGAGGCGCAGGAAATTATCTATTGTGAAAGTACCCTCCAATCATGGAAATCAATTATGGCAGAATTAATAAATAATAAAAACCAATACTGGTATAAATTCTCTGGAGCGGGTACGCATGCAGCTGTTGGCAGTCGGTCGAGTCGTGAACAGGGTAAAGTTTTTGAAATATAAACTGAGACAGGAATATTATATTCCGAAATTCAGAACTTTGCAAAATCAATAAAAATAATGCCCAATTTAAAAGATATTAAAAACCTCCTTCAAAATAACCGAATTACGGATTTTGTAAAGTTGAACAAACTTTCATCCCGGGATATTATTGAATTTGCAAACAAGTATACAAACTGGGCTGGTAAACTGTTTCAGCATATCGACATCATTCATGCAGCGCGTGTATTTAAATTTCTGCGAAAGAAAAAGCAGGAAATAATCATCAAATCTCTTCCTGATGAGAAAGCTGCAGAATTGCTCAATGCACTTCAACCTGACGACAGAACAGCTTTCCTTGGACTTTTGCCAGGCAATGCTGTTAAAGAACTTTTGAAAATTCTGGCTCCCGAAACAAGGGCAGAAACTCTTAAACTCCTGGGTTATCCCGAAGGGTCCGTGGGTCGTTTGATGACACCTGATTACCTGGCCATAAAATCTGAGGATACCGTACAGCAGGTGCTGGATATCATTCGTAAACAGGGAAAAGCAGCCGAAACCCTGAATTTTTTATTTGTCGTTGACGATAAGGGTGTCCTCATAGACGATATTAATATCAAAGAATTATTAATTGTCGATCCTTCCACGCCTGTCGAAAAACTTATGGATCGGCAGTTCATCGCCCTTTCGGTAAACGATGCACAAACCGAAACGATCAGGATATTTAAAAATAACAGCCGCTTTGCCCTTCCGGTTATCAACGAAACGGGCGTGCTGCTGGGTATCGTTACTTCAGATGATGTATTAAGACTTGCGGAAAAAGAAAATACCCGTGAAATTCAAAGGATCGGAGGTTCCGAAGCCCTGGAGGAACCATATACGACTATTTCTTTTGGTCACCTGGTGAAAAAACGTGCTGGCTGGCTTGTTATACTTTTTTTGGGAGAAATGCTAACCGCCACAGCCATGGGTCATTTTGAAGGTGAGATCAGTAAAGCAGTAGTTCTCGCCCTATTCATTCCATTAATTATCTCCAGTGGTGGAAATTCGGGCTCTCAGGCATCTTCTATCATTATCCGCGCGATGGCTTTGGGAGAAATTAAGTTCAGCAGCTGGTGGTACGTTATGAGAAAAGAAATATTCTCTGGTATTGTTTTGGGCTCTATCCTGGGACTGGTTGGTTTTTCCAGAATTTTTTTCTGGCAACGCTTCCATTTTTATGACTATGGAATACACTGGTTACTTGTTGCATTCACTGTTGGATTTTCCCTTCTTGGCGTGGTTTTATGGGGTACATTCTCAGGTTCCATGTTACCAATCATTCTTAAGAAATTAGGTGCCGATCCTGCAGCATCTTCTGCGCCTTTTGTAGCAACCCTTGTGGATGTAACAGGTTTGGTTATCTATTTTTCAGTTGCTACCCTTATTTTGAGGGGGACGATGCTTTAAAAACCGGAACCGTACTACAGGGTTCTCCATACATAATTGATTTTACAACCGGCCTGAGAAGTTTGGTAATTTCCAGGTATGCAAAATCACCGATATGTTTATCTCCACAACCCTTCACAACGATCCGCTTGTCCTTATAATCTTCCAGATTTAATGCATGAATGCGATTCGTAATTACCTGTCGCATAACCATTGTTTCATCTCCAAAGATTACTTCCTTTGCATATGGTTGCAGATAACTGGTGACAAGCATATAGGCCCATACCGGAATCACAGCGTCAGCAGAACAATAAATACCAACTATTTCATCCGTATAAATTGTCCAGTCGATAGTTAATAATGCAGCACGAAAATCCTTTTCTTTTAAAATAAGTTCCATAAAAAGAAATGGCTTCAAATCAAAGATTCTGATTTTTTCTTGTGGAAAGAATTGTTCCAGATCTAATGTTAAGAGGGCACTTTGACTTACCTTATTTATTATTTCTTCTGCCATAATTCAGAGTATAAAGTTACATATTAAGCTTGAAGCTTAAGGCCTAAGGCTGACGGCCAATTATGGGAACAGGTTATTTTCGCGCCCGTGAGCGTTAAATGTTAGGCCTTCAGTTCTGGTTTAAAGAAACTTGCTGCGATCATCTACGATTTTTGCTTTTTTCTTTAGCGCATCTGTGCCAGCACGTTGTATGAGAGATTCCTGGGATTGCAACATAGATTGCCTGGCCTGTTCAACATCAATGTTATAATTCGCCTTGGCGCTAACATTTTCAACTTTCAACACAAAAACGCCTTCATTCCCCCCTACTGGTGTTGAAACCACTTTTCCGGTCAGTTGTTTATCGAAAGAATATCCGACAACTTTAGGTTCCGGACCAACATTTGGAATGTAGGGTGATGCAAACTGAAGACTATCTACATGGCTAACCGGCTGTGCCATAGTGGATGAAATAGCTTCCAGGGTAGCGGTCGTTCCGATTTTTGTTGAAATAATCTCTGCTTTTTTCTGATTTCTTAGTATGGGCTCAATCATCGGTCTGGCTTTTGCCAGACTTATTGTTCCTTTTTGATTTATTTCAGTAACAATTGCAACAATATATTTATCTCCTACCGGGAAGGATTCAGATACTTCTCCCAGTTTCGCGCCATAAACCCAGCGGATTAATGAACGGCTCGATCCCAGACCCTGGATATTAAAATCCACTGGCTTGATTTCCGGAGAATTGATTGAATGCAGGTTTCCCTTTTTTACTGCGGCATCATAAGATACTTTATCCCGGTTTTCACCTGCAAACTGACTAGCAAGGCCTGAAGCATTTTGATCTGTTTCCTGGCTTGGTTCAATTCGACGGGCGAAATATGCAATCTTATAAGCTGGTTCGAAATCTTTCTGATCAAGGATTTCAATTAAATGATAACCGAACTGGGTCTTGACGATTTTCATCTCCCCCCTTTTCCCATTGAAACTAAAATCACCAAATTCTTTAACCATTTGTCCCTGTCCGAAATATCCCAGGTCACCACCTTTAATACGGCTTCCCTGGTCGTCTGAATTGTAAAAAGCCACACTGTCAAAACGCTGTCCCTTATCAATCAGTGCTTTTAGACTATCGATTTTATGTTTTCCAGTACTGTCTTCCATTTTAGGCTGATTCGTTTTCGGATCAACAAGACCTACAAGAATATGGCGGGCGTGCACGGAATCTGGAAGTGTTTTAATATCCATAATCCTTGCCAAAACATAATTGTTTCCATCCAAATATGGACCTATAACCGCTCCTTTTAGCGAGGTAATGATTGAATCTTTCCTCGGGCCGGTCGATTTGGATTTGGGCGTGTACGTATCAGAAAAATTTATTTCCGTAGCATTTCTAGCAAGAAATGTTTCCACGTCCTTAGTCGTAGTAAATTCAGGCTTCAGTGATTGAACCTGCTGCAAAATAGACGCACTATCCGCAGATGTCGGGGCAGCGCTGAAACTTACATAATTGATTACGCGGGATTCTTCCTGCGTGAATTGTGCTTTATGATTATAGAGGTATGTTTGTATTTCTTCATCGGATATTTTTATTGTGCTGTCCGGGATCGTCTGGTAAGGTATTTTTACATAGTTAATAGAAGCTATCTGGCTATTATCTGAATTGGTTTTCTCAATCATCCATTTTGGAATATATGTGCTAAGTGCAACGAGTGAAATATATTTCTCTCTTTCCCTCGATTTGACGAATTGTGGAAGCGCCTGTTCGAAGAAATTCTGGGCCATGGCATAGTTAGGATCCGTTTTGCGATTTGCCCTGTAGATGGTTCTGAGCTGGTTAATCTTTGCTGCAGCCTGCTGAGAATCAAACATTCCGGTATTCGGGTCAGTAAAAGCTCTGCGGATCTCCTGAACAGCATTTGGACCAACCAGCATATCGTTTAATTCTTTATCGCTTACGTCAATTCCCAGTTTTTGGTATTCGGTAGCCAGGACTGCATTATCTTCAAATTGTTTCCAGATTTCTTCACGGATATTCTGTGTGAGCATATCATTCACGGGATATCCCTGGCTCTTGTACCGATCCTCGTTTTCTGAAACCTGTTTCTGAAAATCAGCAAAGTCAAGCTTGTCTCCATTAATAATTCCAATTGTTCCGGAAGTGGCTCCTGCCATTCGCCGGTTGCCTACAGAAGCGTCCATGAGAAGAAATCCAATCAGACTCACTGCAATAAGCCCAAAAACGAGCCATGCTGCTTTATCCCTTATTTTCTGGATGATAGACATATATATATAGTCGGTTTTTTGAAAGGATGGCAAAAATAGCTGAAAATTGGTTATGAACAAATTGTGGAAAACACGCAAACGCGCACCAACACTCATTGAAATGGCATTTCTTTGCTATAGGTTAGGGGTTCTTCTGAAAAACTTTAAAAATACCGTGAAACAACCTGGGATCAGTGGAACCTTCCTGCACAAAGTATTGGGTATAAATGGTTTTTTTAGTGGAAAAACACCCTAAACTGACCCCGTTTTCTGTGAAAGGAATGAGTATATAATCATAAATATTAATTCTGTCCAGCCCGACCGTGAACAATGCGCCAGTTGTTAGGGTTTTATTTGTAAATCTGTTATTAAATAGTTTTCCAGATCCGATTCTTTGTGATGGATTGTGAACTTGAATACAAACCAATGCCAGTATGAATAAGTGGCTGTGGAGAGAATGTGTATAAGGGTGCACAATAAAAAATATTTTAGAAATTGTATTCATGAAGGGTTGGTTTTCCACATAACCAGTCTTATAATAGTAATAGTTCTATATAATATAAATAATGTATTATTAAATACTATGTCAGTTATTAACATCGAAGAAGCAAGGATGCAGGTAGGCCGGAAAGGTTTCCTTGATATAGTAGTTGATCCGGCGTTGGATCTTTTTGCAGAAATTGAAAAATTGAAAAGGGAAAAAAACGCCGTTCTGCTTGCACACTATTACCAGGATGCAGATATACAGGATGCAGCCGATTTTATAGGCGACAGTCTGGGGCTCGCACAAGAAGCAGAACGAACAAAGGCAGATATAATTGTTTTTGCGGGAGTTCATTTCATGGCGGAAACTGCTAAAATATTAAACCCAAATAAAAAAGTATTGTTGCCAGATCTGAAAGCAGGTTGTTCTCTTGCCGACTCTGCACCGAAAGAATTATTCCGCGTTTTCAGAGAAGACCATCCTGAGCACCTGGTTATTTCCTACATTAATTGCACTGCTGAAATTAAAGCTCAGAGCGATATTATCTGCACTTCTTCCAATGCAGAAAAAATTATTGAAAGCCTGCCCGCAGAGCAAAAAATCATTTTCGCGCCAGACAAAAATCTTGGTGCTTATTTGAAAAAGAAAACGGGTCGGGATATGTTGTTGTGGAATGGTTCATGTATCGTTCATGAAATTTTCAGTGTGAAGAAAATAAGCGAATTAAAAATACGCCACCCAAATGCAAAATTTATTGCTCACCCTGAATGCGAGGAACCTGTGTTGAGAATGGCTGATTTTATTGGTTCTACAACGTCACTGCTGAAATATACAAAAACGAGCCCCGCAAAGGAATTCATTGTCGGAACAGAATCCGGAATTTTGCATCAGATGAAAATTTCATCTCCTGAGAAAATATTTATTCCAGCTCCGCCGGAAACGAATTGTGCATGCAATGATTGTCCCTATATGAAGTTGAACACGCTGGAAAAACTGTATCTCTGTATGGAATACGAAACGCCGGAAATTCAAATGACTGATGAACTTCTAGAGAAAAGCAGAAAACCTATTGATAGGATGCTGGACATAAGCCGGCAGTTCAATCTTTAGTTATGAAGTATAAATTTATTTCTGATCCGCGCTTTCAACAATAACCTATAACCCATAACTCATAATTTTCAACGTCCCATATAAACCATGAGAATCTGGATATCAGTTGGATTTACACCACTGATCCTGCTTGCCTGTCCGAGTGTCCGGGGTTTTATTTTTTTGAACTTGATCAATGCCTCCATTGAAAGCGCAGAAAGTCTATCGTAATCAAAAGTTTCCGGAATAGAAAGCTGTTCTAACTGCGAAATCCGCATTACAAGTTCTTTTTCCTTCTTGATATAGGCTTCATACTTAAGTTGAATCTCTGCCTGTTCGAGGGCATAAGAACCAAAATTCCGGAGTTTGTCAGACAACTCGGGAATTCCCAAGCGTAGAGCATTAAGGTCAAGGTTGGGCCTTAAAAGCAGGGTAGAGGCCTTTTGTTTTTGAAGTAGCGGGGACATCTTTTTTTCACTAAGCAGTTCTTCAGCGTCTTTTGGATCTACTGAGAAATTTTGTAGAATTTTAGATATTTCAGTAACCTCATTTTTCTTGTGATTTACCAATTTAAGGCGTTCAATAGAAGCCAATCCGAACTTAAAACTTTTTTCTGTTAGACGGATATCCGCATTGTCTTGTCTTAATAAAGTACGAAATTCTGCCCGGGAAGTAAACATTCTATATGGCTCTTCAGTCCCTTTGCTTATTAAATCATCAATCAGGACCCCGATATATGCTTCACTTCTGTCCAAAATAACCTGCTCAAGAAAATTGATTTTTTGATGTGCATTAATTCCCGCCATCAAACCCTGGCAAGCCGCTTCTTCATAGCCCGTTGTGCCGTTAATTTGTCCGGCAAGGAAAAGATTGCTGATTATTTTGGTCTCCAGACTATGTCCTAGTTGAGTAGGCGGAAAATAATCATATTCAATAGCATACCCTGGACGGAAGGCTTTAAAATGTGCAAATCCAGGGATATTACGAAGAGCTTCGTATTGCACCTCTTCGGGTAAAGATGTACTGAATCCGTTAACATAAATTTCTACCGTATTCCACCCTTCTGGCTCGATGAATAACTGATGTCTTTCTTTATCTGAAAATCGATTTAATTTATCTTCTATACTAGGACAATATCGAGGGCCAATTCCATCAATTCTCCCTGTGAACATAGGACTCCGATCGAATCCGGTTTTTAAAATATCATGCACGGTTGGATTAGTATAGGTTATCCAGCAGCTTCTTTGCTCTTTTGGAAGAGTAATGTTTAGATAGGAAAACCCAACAGGATGATCATCCCCTTTCTGTTCTTCCATTTTTGTGTAATCCAAACTTCTTCCGTCAATTCTTGGCGGAGTGCCGGTTTTAAGGCGACTTGATTCAAAACCTTCACTAACAAGTTGTTCTGTTATGCCGGTGGCTGCTTTTTCAGCCATCCTGCCTCCTCCGAATTGTTTTTCACCAATATGAATTATTCCATTCAGGAAGGTCCCGTTCGTTAATACCACTGATTTGGAAAATATCCTATTGCCCATTCCTGTAACAACCCCCTTTACCACCCCCTTTTCGATGATCAGGCCGTTTACCATATCCTGGTAAAAACTAACATTATTTGTTTTTTCCAACATTTCACGCCAGGTTGAGGCAAAAAGCATCCTATCATTTTGCGCTCTCGGACTCCACATGGCCGGCCCTTTTGACTTGTTAAGCATACGGAATTGAATCATGCTTTTATCGGTTACAATTCCGGAATAACCACCCATGGCGTCTATTTCACGCACGATCTGACCTTTAGCTACCCCGCCCATAGCCGGATTACAGCTCATTTGGGCAATAGTCTGCAAATTCATGGTGATTAAAAGGACCTTTGAGCCCATATTAGCCGCCGCCGCAGCTGCTTCACAGCCTGCATGGCCAGCCCCAACTACTATCAAGTCATAATTTGAAAACATGGTGCAAAACTACTCTATTGTAACCTTAGCGCTTTAAGCATAAATCCCAAATCAAAAAATTAAATTAATAATGAAAGTTCCACGTGAAACACCAACCAGGTTTGACACATGTAAGACAGGCCACTAGACCTGATAAGGTATCATTAAGGTAAAGCAGAGTTTGTTTTTAAACGGCTTAATTGATCTTATTGGAGATTTGGAAGTTGTTCCACGTGGAACAACTGAAACTACTTATTGATGAATTTAAGCAATATGATTATAGCGTTTAAGCCATTTATCCTCCATAGCCCGCATTTTCAGAATATCTGAATGCGTCTTATCCTTATATCCACAGAAATGAAGAATTCCATGAAAAATTACACGGTAAAGCTCTGATTTAAAGGGAGAATTCAGATTTTTGGCGTTATCCCTGACCCGGTCTATACTAATATAGATCTCTGCAACAAGGGGTTCCCCAGGAGGGGAAAGCCGAAAACTTAATATGTCAGTATAAAAATCATGTTTTAAAAACTCCTGATTGAGTTCGAGCAGATAATTATCGTCGCAAAAAATGATATTTAATGACTTAAGCGACTTTTTCTCCTTCTTAAAAATTGAGGCGGAAAAAGCCTTAAGTCTTCCTCTATAGGCTAAGTTGAATTTTGAAGGAAAATGTAATCGAACGGAGGGCTTAGTTTTGATCATGTCATTTCCGAAAATCGTAAAGCTGATTGACCCAACAAAACTACTTTTGTTATTACAATGAAAAGACTTTCTGAGTTAGGAACCGGAGCCCGCGCTAGAATTCACTCCTTTGAAAAAAACGAAGTTTTTCTAAAATTAATGGAAATGGGTTGTGTGCCTGGAGAAATAATTAAAGTAGAAAAAATAGCACCCCTGGGTGATCCTATTTCTATTGCTGTTGCCGGTTACCAGTTAAGCCTTCGCCTGGATGAGGCCGAGAATATTTTCGTAGATCCTATACCCGTTTAATAATCTATATAAAACATTGAATTACAATTTATTACATGAAAATTGGATTGTATTTCGGTTCGTTTAATCCGATTCATCATGGCCACCTGATTATTGCCAATCATGTAGTACAATCTACCTTACTGGATCAGGTCTGGTTTGTAGTTTCTCCACAAAACCCATTAAAACCAGCTGCCGCACTTTTAAACGAATACCATCGTCTTTTCCTGATCAAGTCTGCCATCGACGGTGAAAAAAAATTACGGGTCTCAGATATTGAATTTAAACTTCCAAAACCATCTTACACTATTGATACGATGACCTACCTGAATGAAAAATATCCAAAAAATATTTTCTCAATCATCATGGGTAGTGACAGTTATCAAAACCTTTCCCGTTGGAAGAACCATGAACTATTATTAAAAAACACAGAATTCTATATTTATATACGCGCGGGTTTTGAAAATATTCCACCATATAAAAATGCAAAGACATATATACTCGAAGCGCCTTTATTACAGATTTCGGCTACCCATATCCGTAATATTTTAAAAGAAGGAAAATCCATCAGGTATCTTGTGCCGGATATTGTAAAAGAAGAAATAGAACGTAACAGGTATTACCATTAGGGTTTCCCAAGTTTTTTTCTTTCTTTAAGGGGAAGGGTCCGGACTACCAGCGAATAAGAATCATCAATCATTTCCCTAATTTGTTTAGCGCTGACCTGGCCATTGAGGACGATCGTATTCCAATGTTTTTTATTCATGTGAAAGGCCGGGATTACTGAGCTGTAAGTTTCTCTTAATTCTTCAGCTTTTTCCGGGTCGCATTTTACATTGAACTGCAGTGGCATACTATCCAGGCTCATTAATAAAAATATTTTACCGCTCACTTTAAATACCAGGGTGGTTTCACCAAAAGGAAAGGACTCATTAGTGGATTTTTTTTCCAAACAATATTTTCTGATGGTCTCAAGATCCATTGAAGTGAATGTTTTACATTTAGGGAACTGTCTTTAAACTCCAAAAATATGAGGTATTACCTGATTTATTTTCTGTTGCTGATTCAAATTGTTTCAAGGGCGCAGTCTTATAAAAAAATCCATTTTGATGCCATCCTTATTGATACTCACAATGATTTTTTGAGCAAGGCAGTAGAAGATCATGTGGTCTTTGATGAAAATCTGAAAGGTATTACACAATCCGACCTGAGCCGCATGAAGGCAGGTGGCATAAATGTGCAAATATTTTCTATTTTTTGTGATGAGCATTATGGTAAAGGATCCGCATTTGCTTATGCCAACCGGGAAATAGATTCGCTATATGCGATTGTTGCCAGAAATCCTAAAAGCATGCAGATTGTTTATTCTTATAAAGAACTTTTTATGGCAGTCAGGGCACATAAACTTGCTTGCTTATCAGGTGTTGAAGGAGGTCATATGATTGAAGATAACTTAGACTACCTGGATAGTTTTTACAAAAGGGGTGTACGTTATATGACACTGAGCTGGAATAACAGCACGTCCTGGTCCACATCAGCCATGGAAGAAACCCAGCACGCGTTTATAGTTACACCTTATGGTCTGAATGCTTTTGGAAAGCAGGTGGTTAAAAGAATGAATGAGTTAGGAATGATGGTGGATGTTTCACATATCGGAGAAAAAACATTTTGGGATGTGATAGCGAATACTTCGAAACCTGTAATTGCTTCGCACAGCTCGGTTTATTCGCTTTGCCCGGTTTTCCGCAACCTGAAAGACGATCAGATCAAAGCCATCGCAAAAAATGGTGGTGTGATTCAGGTTAACTTTTATTCAGGGTTCCTGGATTCAACGTATTACAAAAAAATAAACGCTTTTTTAAAACTACACCGGCCCGAACACGACTCGCTCGCCGCATTGAAAAAAACGGAGTACCAGATCTACGATTATTATTCCAAAACATATAAAACAGATTATGAAAACATGCGCCCCCCACTTTCGCTGCTGCTGGATCATATTGATTATATTGTAAAACTGGTGGGAATTGACTATGTCGGATTGGGATCTGATTTTGATGGAATAGATTCTTCACCCAAAGGCCTCGATGGAGTGGAAGATTATCCTAAAATTACAGAAGGCCTTCTCAAAAGAGGATACAGTGAAAAAGACATAAAAAAAATTCTGGGTGAAAATTTCCTGCGCGTATTCAAAGCAAATGAAGCCAATATAAACCGAAAGCTTAAAGCATAAAAATGGTTTAACATTGAATCCAAATTTTTGTAAAACGAAGGGAGATCTAAAAAGAATTTTTAGGCTTAATAAGAGAGTAACTGCTCGACGGTCTGCCATAAGCGTGCATTGGCAAGGAATTTTTTTTCCAATTCAATATTAAACGGAATCGCGGTATCCAGAGAAGCGCAGCGTAGTACCGGTGCATCCAACAGTTCAAAACAATGTTGCCCGATCCAGGCGCTGATTTCTCCGCCAATGCCTCCAGTAAGTGTGTCTTCATGTAATATGATTACTTTACCTGTTTTTGCAACTGCCTCGCGAATGGCTTCGTAATCCAAGGGAAGCAAGGTGCGGAGATCCAGGATATGAAATGAAATTTCAGGTTTATGATCGGCCAGTGTCAGCGCCCAGTGAACGCCTGCGCCATAAGTAATGATAGTGATCTCCTCTCCAATACTTACCAGATTGGCCTTACCGATTTCAATATAATAGTATCGTTCAGGAAGTGGTCCGCTGATACTCCTGTATAAAACCTTGTGCTCAAAAAACAATACCGGATTTGGATCCAGAATTGCGGCATTCAACAATCCCTTTGCATCAGCAGGCGTAGAAGGATATACTACTTTAAGTCCGGGCACATGGGTAAACCAGGCTTCGTTACTTTGGGAATGAAAAGGTCCTGCACCCACGCCGGCTCCTGTTGGCATTCGAATGACTACATCTGCGGGTTGTCCCCATCGGTAATGAATTTTGGCGAGGTTATTTACGATCTGGTTAAATCCGACTGCAGCAAAATCAGCAAACTGCATTTCCATTACCGACTTGAATCCTTCCAATGAGAGTCCCAATGCAGCACCTACAACGGCGCTTTCACATAATGGAGTATTGCGGATCCTTTCATTTCCGAACTTTTCAAGAAAACCTTCTGTTATTTTAAAGGCGCCCCCATACGCTGCGATGTCCTGGCCCATAAGGACAAGATTTTCATGTTTTTCCATACTCTGCCATAAACCGTCGCGAATTCCATCTATAAATCTTTTTACAGGAGCTGTTTCCAGGTCGGGCAACTGTCGTATTTCGGGTTCATTGAATTCCGGTGTTTCCGCATACATGTCATTTATTTCATTTTCCATATCCGGGATAATCGGATTTTCTTTGACAGAGATAGCATTTTCTATGACTGACCGGAATTCATTTCGGATTTCATTTATTTTTTCTTCATACAATATACCAGTTTCAACCAGCCAGTTTTCGTAATTGGATACAGGATCTTTTTTACTCCAGGCTTCAAATAATTCAGCGGGGATATATTTTGTACCACTTGCTTCTTCATGTCCACGCATTCGAAAAGTCATACACTCTACCAGGTAGGGTTTTTGTTCCCGGATACAATACTCTCTTACACCCTTAATGGTATCATAAACGTCAAGTATATTATTGCCATCAATTTGCACCGATTCCATTCCATAACCAATTCCTTTATCGGCAAGCCGATTGGCGCGGAATTGTTCTTTTACCGGGGTGCTCAAACCATATCCATTATTTTCTATGATAAATATCACGGGCAGATCCCAAACGGCAGCCAGGTTTAATGCTTCATGAAAATCTCCTTCACTTGTTCCACCCTCACCTGTAAATGCCGCTGCCAACTTTTGTTGCTTTTTTAATTTGTAACCCAGTGCGGCCCCATCTGCCAGTGCAAGTTGGGGACCGAGGTGTGAAATCATTCCGCAGATATAATGTTCCCGGGAGCCAAAATGAAAACTTCTTTCCCTGCCCCTGGTGAATCCTTCCTGGCTACCCTGCCATTGTAAAAAGAGTTTTTGTAACGGCATTTTTCTTCCTGTAAAAATCCCCAGATTGCGATGCAGGGGCATTATCCATTCGTCTGGGGCGAGTGCAGATACAACTCCAGCCGAGATAGCTTCCTGACCTATTCCACTAAACCATTTACTGATCCTTCCCTGTCGCAGTAAGACCAGCATTTTTTCTTCAATCAAACGTGGAAAAAGAATGGTCCGGTAGAGATCGAGCAAAATCTGATTGGAAAAATCTTTGCGGTCGAAAAACATACAATCAGTATAATTTTAATAAATCAGGGGACCCGCTAATAATTTGCCTTTTGTGTAGACTTTTTATAAAGAAAAGAAGTCAGAACCGAGAGCAGGAGACTGAAAAGGAGGGCCCACCAAAATCCGTCAACCCGGAATCCATTGACGAATTTTGCAGCCAGCAGTATGATCAGCGCGTTGATCACAAATAAGAAAAGACCAAATGTAAATATGGTTATTGGCAAAGTAAGAATGATCAGGATGGGTTTGACAAACAGGTTTAATATCCCCAGCACAATGGCCAGGATAAGTGCAGTTATGAAAGATTGAATATGCACGCCGCTCAATATATAGGATAAAGCGAAAGCAACAACGGCAGAAATGATAATTCTTAAAATGATATTCATAACTGCAAATTTTATCCTGTGAAAATACTGAATCCATCCCTTTAAAATACGGCCAATTCATAAAAATCGGATGCATTCAGGTATTTATTTGCCAGTTCATGCAATTCTTCGGGCTGAATATTTTTTATGGTTTCAATTCCATGGTAAAAATATTCTTCCGAAAGATCGTTTAAAACCAGGCTTTTCCATCGGCCGGCAACCTGGAATGGTCCATCCAGGTCACCAAGCAAGGTACCGATCATAAAATTTTTGGAGGTCTTTAATTCTTCTTCATGAACCGGTTCATCACATAGCCTCTTCATTTCCAGGTAGACTTCCCGTATAGTATCTTCTGTCACGTCTTTTCCCGCTTCCGTTGAAATCATTAGAGCGCTTTCCTGCGTGAGATTGAGAAGGTAACTGTGAATTCCATAAGTGTAGCCTTTATCTTCCCGGATATTAGCCATTAACCGCGAACCAAAAAATCCACCGAATATATTGTTCAGAACCTGCATTTTCTGGAAATCAGGGTGATGCCTGTTTGGAAAATTGCGGCCTATCCGGATAGCCCCCTGAACGCTATCGGGATCATTGTTGATACGGTATTTTTTTTCTGCAGCCGGCTGAATGATCGCATTTTGTATATCAGGTTTTGCCGAACCAGTAAGAGGAAGACTTCCAAAATGGGTTTCTATCAGCTTATGGATATCGGAGGGTAGCGGACCGGCAATAAAAATCACGCAGCGCCCGCCCAGATAATATTTATTATAAAACTTCTTAATTCCATCTATGTTAAGCGCGGAATAGTCTTCTAAGGAACTAAATCTACCATAAGGATGGGTAGGACCGAAAAGATAACTTTCGATAAGTCGCCCTGCTATAAAATCATTTTTTCGAAGGTTCACCTGAAGTCGTTGCTGCATATTTTTTATGTAGATACCGAGCTCTTCTTCGGGAAAAATTGATTCGGCTATGAGCTCGGAAACCACGGGCAACAATTCTGCAAAATGTTTTTTCATGCAATGCAGCGTAAGCTCAGCGGTTTCATGGCTGGCCTGACGGTTCAGGTACGCACCATAATATTCAAAGTAGTCATTGATCTCAAAAGCAGTTTTTGAACGTGTTCCGTTTTTAAGGAGGAAATTCGTTCCTGCTGCAACCAGGTTTTCAGACTCAAAACAATTTCCAGCATAAAATACAATATTCATCATCAGGGTATCCACAGTTCCCATGTCTACGAGAAAAACATCAACTCCATTCCGTAGTGTTATTTTTTGATTGGGCGGAAGGCTTAACTGAAATTTTACTGCATCGGTAATTTCCGGCGCAGATTTGCGATTCAACATAAGTATAGATTCAAAAGTTAATTATTACTGTAATAAAACAGAGTGCTGCTGTTTTTTTCATCAAAAATAGAAGCGCTAAGATCCCGGATTTCTCCTGTTGTTACTTCCAGATATTTGTCGAGTTCTGTATTCATGTATGCAACATCTCCCATCAATTCATACATGGCGAGATTGGATGCTCGATTCATCAGGCTCATGTCTTCGAAAAGGATAGCAGATTCCGTTTTGTTTTTCACTTTCATCAATTCTTTTTCCTCAATGGTCGTCGAACTTAATTTATCGAGCTCCTCCCTTATGGCCTGATCAGCCGTTTTCATCAATGTTCCTTTTATCAGCTTGCCTTCAATTAATAACAATCCAGGATCGGAGGATCCGAAATGATAACATTCTATGTTGCTGAATAATTTTTTCTCTTTTACCAGCGTCTGAAATAAACGGGATGAACCTCCGCCTCCGAGCAACTCACCAATCAGGTCCATCGCGTAATATGATTTATCCGTTCTGGATCCCACGTGAAAAGCTTTATACAAGGCATCCAAAGGCACGTCAGCTTTTACTTCCTGAATCCGGGTGTTTTCCTGTTTCGGTTCAGCCGGAAGGTGGCGGATATATTTTTCTCCGGATGGTATACTACCAAACCATTTTTCTGCAAGTGCAAGGGCTTTTTCTGCCTGTATATTTCCAGCCATCACAAGTATTGCATTTGCGGGACAATAATGTTTTTGGAAGAATGCTTTGACGTCAGACAACTTTGCGTTTTCAATATGTGCAAGTTCCTGACCAATGGTCATCCAGCGATAGGGATGTATTTTATAGGCAAGCTCCCTTAATTTAAAGGCCACATCTCCATAGGGACGGTTTATATAATGCTCTTTAAATTCTTCAATGACTACTTTTCGCTGTACATCCAGGCTTTTCTCACTAAATGCAAGGGAAATCATTCGGTCACTTTCCAGCCAACAGGCTGTTTCAATGTTTTCGGCAGGCAACTGAATGTAATAATTGGTCAGATCGTTGGTTGTGAATGCATTGTTTTCACCTCCGGCCATCAGCAGTGGGCTTTCAAAGTCTTTAATATTCACAGATCCGCCAAACATCAAATGTTCAAATAAATGTGCAAAACCTGTTTTACCAGGGTCCTCATCACGTGCACCAACATCGTAGAGAACATTTAGTACAGCCATAGGCGTGGTATGATCTTCGTGCACTATAAACCGTAACCCATTAGTAAGTATATATTTTTTATAATCAATCTGCATGGAATTAGTCTTTCAATTATTTTAAAAAGAAGTGCAAGGTAATAAGACTTAAATAACCGGGATGAAAGAATTCAAAGGATGCTTTTTACTTTTAAATTCAGCTCGAGCATGCCACCGCCATCAGGGCGGTTAACGAGGATTTTCACACGCTCGCCAGAGTTTTGCAGCATAGATTTATAAAGCTGGAGATTTTGGGACATATTGTTATTTATGCCAATTACGACATCATCTACCTTGAATCCCGCTTTATCGGCAGGAGAATCTTTCATCACGTCGCCGACACGGATTTCACCTTCAATCCAATACAGGCCAAGACCGGTATAGGAATAATCAAAGGGATCGCGGAAATGTGAGTTGGGGGTTAAATAGAAAATTCTCTTATCATAATTTAAAATGATATTAAACCTTCGTAAAACGTCATTGCCAATCAGTCCTGCAAGGAAGGGATAAGAAGTAACATTGAATGCATCATCGAAAATATGAGTTGGAATATTCCGGAAACGGTAAGGACCCAGTTTGAATTCTTTCATCGTTGTTACCTTCATATTTGCCTTACCACCCATTCCCTGAGCTTGTGTTGGAAGCGGTTTCTTCTCCGAATTCAGTATGGAACTATCATTTATAAAATCTGAGTTTAGCAGCAGGCAAAGTCCGGCTCCTGTATCAAAATAGAAACTGACGTTCACATCCCTGACATCCCGAAGGGAACCACCCACTATAGGTAGATTTACAATATTTGGTTTTAAAGTAAAACCGCCTCTCGGGTATTTAAAATTTCCTTTGGAATAAACATACATCTGATTGCTGTCATAATCAATTTTAACAATATACCTGTTATAAAAACTTAATCCAATAATCCCATCAATGCGGTCACCATATACACTGCTTAAGATATCATAATCACTTACGTGAAAATTGAGACTGTCAACTTTCAGGCCACCTATGAGCAGGCTACGGTCGTTAACATATCTCAATTGCCTAATTCCTCCAATACCACTTATAAATTTATCAGTAAGAACCGGTGTTATGTTTAGCCGGACGCATGTTATGGAATCCAGGGAAATACCTCCGCTTCCTGTATCCATAATAAAATTCAGCGTGTCGGGATAACCAACCAGCTGAGCCTTGACCACCACTACGCCACCTGTAAAAGTCGTAAAGGGGATCTGGGTTATCAGCTTTGAAGGGGGATTTGAATTTTTTTGTGCGTGTACACTTGTAAATAATGTCAGGGCCAGGAGAAAAATGCTGAACTTTTTACCCATAGAAACATTGAAACAAACTGAATTCGATTTGTCGGCGATATTCATAATTCAAAAGCGGTCGTTAGTCTGGTATAGATTTACGCAAAACCTACCTTATAAATCTACAATAATTTTGGCAGCTTTTCCTTCCGCTTATATAAATATTGATTTGAAAAATTGCTATCATAAATTTGCTTTCATAAGCCTAATGCTTAAAACCCAACGTCTTTTCTAAAGCACCGGGGGCTTGCCCCATCCCATGAAAGCAGGATAGCGTCGGGGCACGTTCAAATAAAGTTTAAAGCAAAAGCATGGGCTGCGAAATAATAATTTTATAAATCCATTTCGGGATGGTGTTGTCTAATTTGTACGAGAGGGCTCTTCAATTTGAATTCCTGACTGTAGAGGAAGGCGTGACGCTTTTTAGAGAAGCACCTTTAACAGATCTAATGTATGTAGCCGATCAGCTTAGGCAAAAGCAGGTAGGACAAGGCACTGTTACTTGGCAGATTGACCGGAACGTAAATACCACCAATGTCTGTATTGCGAATTGCAAATTTTGTAATTTTTACAGAATTCCAGGTCATCCGGATGCATATATAACGGACATCAATACCTACATTAAGAAAATTGAGGAAACTTTTCGTTGGGGAGGGGACCAGTTATTATTGCAAGGGGGCCATCATCCAAATCTTGGATTGAGTTTTTATACAGATTTATTTCGTGAGCTCAAATCACGATATCCCCAGTTAAAATTGCATACGCTCGGGCCGCCTGAAATTGCACATATTTGTAAACTTGAAAAAAAATCACATAAGGAGGTTATTACCGCCCTTCGTAACGCGGGCATGGATTCACTCCCGGGAGCGGGAGCTGAGATACTGGTAGACCGGGTAAGGAGGCTGGTGAGTAAAGGAAAATGTGGCGCACAGGAATGGCTTGATATCATGAGAGAAGCACACCGGCAACATATAACCACTTCAGCTACTATGATGTTTGGCCATGTTGAAACTATTAAGGAAAGATTTGAACATCTCATAAGTATAAGAGAAGTGCAGTCTGCGAAGCCAAAGGACGCAAAAGGATTTTTGGCTTTTATTCCATGGACCTTTCAGGATGCTGATACATTACTAGCCAGGATCCGTGGCGTGCACAATTTGACCACACCTGAAGAATATATAAGAATGATTGCAATGAGCCGCATAATGCTTCCTAATGTTAAAAATATACAGGCTTCCTGGCTTACAGTTGGCAAAGAAACTGCCCAGGTCTGCCTCCATGCCGGTGCCAACGACTTTGGGAGTATTATGCTGGAGGAAAATGTTGTAAGTGCTGCCGGCGCTCCCCACAGGTTTACAAGTAAGACTATCCAGGAGGCGATAAGAGAAGCTGGATTTAAACCACAGTTAAGGAATCAACAATACGAATTTCGTGAACTACCCTCTGTTATGGAGGAACAGGTTATCAACTATTAACGCTTAACGCCGTTGCTTGCCTTAAGCCTTGGGCGTTAGGCATTAAGCCTTGAGCGTTAATAAGGGTTTTTTTTAGGTATAATTCATAAGTTAAGTCACGGTTTCAGCGTTAAAGGAAGTAATCCTTTACTATGCAGAGCCCCTTCCGTAAGTTAGTTCGCATTTCCATCGTTTTATTTGCAACCGTTTTATTGTGTAATTTCTTTGCTTATTACCTGGTAAATAAAAAATCAGCTGAAAATGAAGAACTTATAGTAGCCAGATCCTTATCCGGCAGGCAACAGACCCTCAGCCAGATTATTTCAAAGCAGGCTGCTATTATAGCTGGTGGACTATACGGCGAAGCGGAAACCCAGAAAATAAAAGATAGTCTCCTGTCATCCCTCTCTACATTTAAAATTCAACAGGAGCAACTTCTGAAAAGGGTTGAAGAGTCTAAAACTCCCCTTCCTGTACATGTTTTCAAAATCCGGATCCTTTTTTCCTATATAAATCCTTATTACAATAGCATTGAGAATATTGGCCAGGATCTTTGTCAGGAAGATTCGGTCGTGTTCCGCATTAATAAACGAATGTATCTACAACGGCTGATCGAAAGTGAGGCTAAGTATTTGCCCATGATGCGGGATATTACAAATCAGTTTACGGTTATCTTAACCGAGAAAAATAAAGAATCCTCTGCTATCGAAGTAGGAAAATTCCTTTCTCTGGTCGTTGCCATCATATGTCTGATAATCCTGGTGCTGGAACCGGCATTTAAGAGAGGAGAAACGAATTTCAGGGATCTTCAAAAAGCCAAGAACGATTTACAGGTTGAAAAAAAGCACCTGGATTCACTGCTCCAGTCCCAAACCAATTACCTGATCCGAATAGACCGGAAGGGAAATTTCACTTATGCCAATCAGGCTTTTCTCAAAGCATTTGAATATGAAGAAGAAGAAGTGATGAATAAACTCTTTATAGGAACCATTTTTCCGAAAGACATGGTTCGCTGTCGTGAAGTGGCTAATGAATGCTGGAATAACCCGGGTAAGATTGTGAAACTGCTGATCCGGAAGCCTTATAAAAATTCGAGTGGATTTGTTTGGACGGATTGGGAATTTCTTGCCCTCAGCGATGAAACCGGTCAGGTGAAGGAAATACAGGGCATCGGACTAAATGTTAACGATAAGGTTATCGCGCAGGAGGTTAAAGAAGAAGCTATTCAGACCCTTTCCTATGCTATGACATATGCAAAGATGGGATCCTGGAAAGTTGATTTTGAAACCCAGGAGATCGTGCTTGGCAATGAATTCAAAGAACTGCTTGTGGTGGAAGAAGATCTTTCAGGAAAACTTTTGTTAAATGATTTTCTGGAAGAATTTATAGTACCGGAAGATTTCAATACTGCAAAAGATGAGTTCGGAGAGATATTTCTAAACCGTGATAATGTAGGTTATGAAAGTTCATTTTCATTTCGTGTCATCACCCGCCAGGGTTGGATGAGGTATCTCTTCCTTAAAGGAAAAGTAGTGGATGTGAATGGATGTTTTGGCATTGCCCAGGACATCACGGCACAGAAAGAATCTGAAAATGCTCTTGTAAATAGTGAACAGAAATTTCGTCTTCTCGCAGAAAATTCTGAAGATATTATCAGCGTACATGCCGCCGACGGTACCATCTGGTACCTGTCTCCTTCTTTGACCCATGTACTCGGATATGAAGTAGAAGAAGTTATCGGAACGGCTATATTAGATTATGTGCATCCGGATGACCGGCATAAGTTTTTCAAACAGGAAAGAGGCCAGGACCTTCAGAACCAGGAGTCGCTGATCATTCGTTACCGGATTCGTAAAAAGGATGAAAGTTATTTATGGCTGGAATCAATTATAAAACCCATTGTTGATCATAACGAAGTAATCAAGCTGGTTTGCACTTCAAGAAATATCACGGGACAACGTATTGCACAGGAGAAACTGAAAACAAAGGATCAGTTACTTTATGCGGTTTCACAGGCAACGCATTTATTGCTGAGTAATACGGATCTAAATCAGGCCATCTCATCAGGTATTGAAATCCTGGGAACTAAAACCCAGATAAACCGGGTTTACGTTTTTAAAAACAAATTCGAGGAAGAAACCGGTAAATGGTTTACATCTATTATAAATGAATGGAATGCCGCCGGCTATGAATCCCGGTTGAATAATCCCCGGATGATTAACCTGAGTTTCGAGACCATTGAACCGATTGTGAGACCGCTTATTGAGCATCGCCCGTTTGTAAGCTATCGCTGGAAAGAAACCGATAAACGGCTCCTGAATATTTTTGAAAGGGCAAATGTTTCCGCAACATTGTCGATACCGATTTTTGTAAATGATTTCTTTTGGGGATTTGTCGGTTTTGATGAATTCGCAAAAGATAAAGAATGGACAGACGGAGAGTTTTCAATTCTTCAATCTTTTGCATCTTCACTTAGCGCAGCGATACAACGTAAGAAAATCGAAGACGAGTTAATCCAGGCAAGGGATCTTGCGGAAACAGCAAATCGCACCAAGAGCGAATTCCTTGCAAATATGAGCCATGAACTCCGCACCCCGATGAACGGGATCATTGGATTTACCGACCTGGTGCTCACTACAGAATTGCAAAAAAACCAGCGTGATTATCTGAAGAACGTAAAAAAATCGGCCTACGGTTTATTGGAAATCATCAATGATATTCTCGATTTCTCCCGTATTGAAGCTGGAAAACTTCTTATCGATAATACTTTATTCAAGCTGGATGAACTCGTTGAAGAAACCATGGATATTTTAACGCTCAAAGCATTTGAGAAAAAACTGGAAATGCTATACAGAGTTGATCATGATATTCCCTCCCAGCTTGTAGGCGATCCGGTTCGCATACGGCAGATTATTGTGAATTTGCTGGGGAATGCGATTAAGTTTACCAAAGATGGTGAAATATACGTTTCAATACGGAAACAGGGGGATGTATATGAAAATGAAGGAAAGAAATATCTGAATTTCATAATCCAGGTAAAAGATACCGGCATCGGAATTCCAAAAGATAAACTTCAAAAGATATTTGAAAGTTTTACACAGGCTGATAATTCAACTACCAGGAAATATGGTGGAACCGGCCTCGGACTGGCTATTTCGAAAAGTCTCGCTGAACTCATGCATGGAGAACTTATGGTTGAAAGTGAACCGGGAAAAGGAAGCACGTTTTCTCTTCATTTGCCACTTGAAGTGGCTAATGATCAGCCTGAAATTCAACTTCAACCCAAACCACTATTAAAAAAAGTGCTCGTGGTAGACGATAATATCACCAACCTGCATCTGATGGAAGAAACCCTGAGTTATTTCCAGATATATAGTGAAACGTCTTCCAATGGAAAGGATGCTTTGTTGAAAATCGAATCAGCCAGATTATCCGGAGAACCCTTTGATCTGATCATCACTGATCATCATATGCCTGGAATGGATGGTATCAACCTTGTAAAGGAAATCAAGGAATCAATACCCGGCGCTGGCCAGCCTGTTATTCTCATGCTTTCTTCACTGGAAAAAAACCTTTACCAGCATGAGGCCGATAAAACAGGCATCAATAAATTTATTTCTAAGCCGGTAAAACTGCACGAACTCAACAGTACTTTGCTGTCACTATTTGAAAAAAATATGCAGAATGATTCCCTGCATCCGTCATTTGGATCCATTGAAAGAATTACGCAGGCTGCCAGTATTATGGTTGTGGATGATGATCCGATTAATATGATGCTTATATCCGAGGTACTGAAGAGAATGGGTTTTGATGTTATCCAGATGCAGAATGGTAAGGAAGTGATAGAAGCCCTGCCTCATTATGATCCGGTACTGATATTTATGGATGTAAACATGCCGGAGATGAATGGTTATACGACTACGAGAATAATAAGAAAAATGCAGACATCGCAGTCTAAGATTCCCATCATTGCCTTAACGGCTGATGCGATGAAAGGAGATAAAGAGCGTTGTCTCGACGCCGGAATGAACAACTACATTTCCAAGCCTTTCAAGATGGAAGAGATTGAAGCGGCGCTTAAAGAATATGTTTTATTGGTATAACCGTTGACCGTGGTTGATAATTTTAATCGGCCAACTGCTAACGGTCAACCGCAACCGAATGTCATAAGGAATCTGAATTATTGAATAGCTGCAGTAGACCCGCTATACCTTCGCTCACCTTCATAAACGCTCAGCTTTACTTTCCAGATATTCGATTCCTTTTCGAGACTTAAGTCGATCTTAACATTTCTCATTTCTTCGACTACTGGAAGCAGTTCGAAATTTATCGAATTGAAGTTGTGAAGTTCTGTCGGTGTACGGTATTGCGCATTCAGGATAAATGGTTTTTGCCCTTCTATCTTAATGATGGTGTTTTCTATCTGCTCATATATTTCTTTAAACCTGGCACGGGCCTGCATAAAGTTTGTTGAATTAAACGTAGTGCAGTTCCAGTTATAGACATCATTATTTGCGACGGTATATTTCAGAATACTGCAATAGCTCGCGCCCGGAACGGAAATAGTAGATTTATATTCCGACATCTGTGCATGCTGTGAAATCATATCACCCCGAATATTATGGAAACGGTTGGGATAATCACGGATCACTTTTTCTAGTGCCACGTTAGTCTTGTTGGAGAAAACATCTTCCTGAGAGAAAAGCCATGCAGCATTCAGCAGGAAAGCAAGGGTTAAAATGGTGCTTCTCATAGCAATGGATTTGAGGTCTAAATTAATATAAAAAAAAGGGAGATGCAATAGGGAAAATACTGTCGTTTTCTGCTTGAAATAGAGACTATTATGTTAAGCCTAAAGCTCAAGGCTTAAAGCCCAAAACTTCTTTTTAGATCCCGCTCATTTTAGAAGAGGTTTAATACCGTTAAACCAGTTTTAGGCTTTAAGCTTTGGGCTTTAGGCTTAAAAAGGCTTAACTAAACAGGTATTCCACATCTTCACGGGAAAGACTCTTTACAAATCCATCATCATCTGCAATCAGGTCTTTAGCCAGGATTCGCTTGCGATCCTGCAACAGAAGAATTTTATCTTCAATACTATCCTTACAGATCATACGATAAGCAAATATATTTTTTGTCTGCCCAATGCGATGAGTCCTGTCAATGGCCTGTTGCTCTACAGCTGGATTCCACCATGGATCTACGATGTAAACATAATCGGCCGCTGTGAGGTTGAGCCCGACGCCACCCGCTTTAAGTGAAATAAGGAAAACTCGACAACTGTCGTTGTCCTGGAATTCACGAATCGCTTTTTCGCGGTCAGGCGCTGTCGTGCTTCCGTCAAAATAAGCATATGGAATTTCAAGCTCGGTCAGTTTCTCACGGATCAGAGCCAGCATGCCGAGAAATTGAGAAAAGATCAGGGCTTTGTGATTGCCGATATTTTCTGAAATTTCGCGGGCCAGCTCGTCGAGTTTGATGGAATGATTCGGATATTTTTCCGTTTCATTCAGGATAGCAGGTGAATCACAGATCTGCCTGAGTTTCATAAGTCCCTGTAAAATAGTAAGCTGTGATTTTTGGATACCCTGGGATTCAATGGTACCCAGAATTTTATCCCTGTAATCGTTCCGGTAAGCATCATATACTTTACGTTGTTCATCCTCCATTTCACAAAATAAAATCGTTTCTGTTTTTTCAGGCAGATCCCGGGCAACCTGTTCCTTAGTTCTGCGGAGAATAAAAGGGTATAATAATTTACGCAGATGGTCTTTCCTGTCAGGATCTCCAAATTTGTCAATAGGAATGGCGAATTCCTGTCTGAAAAATTCAATACTTCCAAGCATGCCTGGATTCAGAAAATTCATCTGTGCAAATATGTCGAAGGTATTATTCTGTAGTGGAGTACCGCTCATGCATAACCTGTGTTTTGCGCGCAGCAGGCATGCTGCCTTGGTTACTTTGCTGGCAGGATTTTTAATAGCCTGCGATTCATCCAGCACCACATAATCCAGAGGCATATCCATGAGCAGCTTGATATCACTGCGAAGGGTGCCGTAAGTGGTTATGATAATTTCATAATCATTCAGTGCTTCTTTATTTCTTAAGCGTTCGCCGCCATGGTGGATCCTGTATGTCAATTCCGGCGCAAATTTTTTAATTTCATTTTCCCAGTTAAAGATCAGGGTGGTAGGACAAACGACCAATGCGCGCAGCTTTCCGTAATGGTACTTAAAATGATGCAGGAATGAAAGCGCCTGAATGGTTTTACCCAAACCCATATCATCAGCGAGAATTCCTCCCCAATTTACTTCATGCAGGTAATTTAACCAGTGAAACCCATGAACCTGGTAGGGCCGTAGAATATTGGTAAGGTGCAACGGAGGATCAATCTCCTTAATTTTCTTAAATTCTTTAAGTTGCTCGTATTTTTTTTCCAGGTGGATGATCAGTTCTTCCTCATTCCTGTTTTCATACAACTCATCGATTACACTAAGGTGATAGCGTGACAAACGCAGCTCATTACTTTTACCTTCTCCAACGCGGAAAAGCAGGGCATATCTTTTTACCCATTCATCTGGCAGCACACCCAAAGTGCCGTCATTGAGAGGAACAAATTGTTGTTTATTGGCCAGGGCTTTCTTTACATCTGCAATGGTAACTTTCTGGTCACCGAAAATAATATCCACACGCGCGTCGAACCAATCGGTACTACTGCTGATATGGATTTTTGTTTGTGGCCTGGAGGTGTTGAAACGGAAATTTTTTAATGCATCGAAACCATGTACAGTTACTTTCATTTCCTGCATGGCATCCATAAAGAGAAAAAACCAGTTATTCTTTAAAACATCACTCCCACGTAAAGCCAGTCCTGAAGAGCCCTGTGGCTGGATAAACTGTGAATGTAGTGACTGTAGCTGTGTGATGAAAGCTGTTTCCTTCTCTTTGTTTCGTTGGATGAGAAGAACTTTATCGCCATCCGGTACCAGGAGCTGATCTTTACCAATTGAAGTGGTTTCAAAACCTTTATATGAAAAGACGGGCTGGAACAATAAATAATCTCCCTTTTCCTGCAGCAGGATTTTTCTTTCCGGATCCCCGCTTTTCACTTCCCGGATAAGATCGTTTTCGAATTCAACATGGTAATCTTTCTGAAGGGGTATCACAAAACTGCGCAACTGTTCAGGCCAGTCGGACTTGGAAAAAACCATTTTCCCATCGTTGAATTTGGAAACTACTGCAATGTCTTCCGGTTTTTCCCAGAGATACAGATAGTTATTAAAAAATAAAATAACCTGGCTATTGCATTTATTCTGTGTAAGGTCGATCGATTGTCCCGTGATCTTTGTATATGCCTTTATCTCAATATTGTTTTTATTTACAGTAACCTTGAATGAAGGGATCACCGGGTCAGGTGAAAGGTTTACTGATTGCAGGTTGGAAGTTTTAAAGGGCCTATGACCGTTTAAAAAAAAGATAAAAGGATTTTCGTACAGCTCACTGAACAATTTTCGATACCGTGGATGTAAATATTCAATTATTAGCGCCTTGGTATCGTCGGGCAGTTCTTCGCCTTCGGTATGAATGATATTTTCCCACATTCCGCTGAAAGGGGAATTTCGGTTCAGATATTTATTTACTTCCTGCTCCTGTGTTTTACGCAATGAAAAAACCAGTTGGCGGTCGGGTTCATTAAATTTTTCGGTGTTAACAAATTTAGCGAGCTCGAGTTTTTCAACCTTACCTACATAAGCGTTTTGTTGTTCATTGCTTTCGCCACTTATGGCATCGAGCAGAAAGCCGGGGTAAGATTCGTGATTGAAATTGAATACTATTCCGAGGCGCTGAACAGAACCTGCTTTTTGTTCTGGTTCCATTACTTCTTCCAAAACCTCTTTTTCAAGTTCAGGTTTCGGTCTTGATAATGCGGCCGGATTCACACGCTTGATGGAAATATCCAATACACGAAGGAAAGGCTTGCCATCTTTATAAGAGAATTCAAATTTTCCTGAAAGATCGTCGGAAAGCGAATAACCATATGCTTCCAGAAGTTTATTTTTTTCCTTATCCCAGTTACGGATACTGTCGAAATAATAAGAACCATGGGCCTGCAATAACTGAAGAAATAAAATCACTTTGGGTAAACAAAGCGGATGGTCTGTGTCGGGATAAGTTGAACTGGTATCGAAATTTCTCTCTTCGTTTTTTCTTATAAGCACAGGGTATTTTCTCCCATCCAGTTCAACACTTGCTTTAACGGTTTCATCGGCCGCCAGTAAAATGCTTGCTTTTTTGGATTGCAAGAATTTACCTGCTTCTTCATAAACTTCACGGGAACAAAGCAGGCGGATAGTTTTCAGATCAATCGACTTCATTTTAATAACTGTATGCGATTGATCATACCTTACCTCTTCAGCCTTCAGCATATTCCGGTCAAGAAGTTCCTGTAACTGGATTAGAGCGGCTGCTTCATGGCGGCAAATATCGCCCAAATTATATGGGCAGCTGCAACGTACAGAAAGCGATTTTGCATCACGAAACTTCTGTACAAAAACTTTATAATAGGTGGAATAACTGTCATCCTTAATACGGAAAGTGACCGTTTCGAACAATTCATCATATTCAATGAGTTCGACGTATCCTATCGCATGGATTTTTTTTCCCCGTCGGATTACTTCATCAGTTCCGTTCGTGTACACGTATTTAATAAGGTGCGGTAGGGCCATTCAACTATTCTGTTTTCGACTAGCCTGAAACCCGCTGTTCAGTTGGGAAAAGGCTAATCTGCAAAAGTAAAGGAAATATTTTATGACATGAAAGAATTGAAAGGTTTATCCCGTGTTTAGGGGCTGACCCTGAAATGGCAAACGGGATTTTTCTGGCTTCTCCCTGTTCCTATTCCTGTAGACCAGGGCAAATATCACCGCAAGGAAGGTGGTTAATACGAAAAACAACCATTTTTCAGGACCTGCCCCATGATCTGGACCGGGGGAAACAGCTACATCCGGGAACTCCCGGGCACCAATATCCGATGATTTACCAATCGGACGCCGAATTCCGTCAATATCCGTGGGAATGAATGAAAAATTAATGCCATGATCTATCGCGGGTCCCGAAGGGTTTAATTTACATTCAATGGTATCTATCAGGATCCCGGCTGCAATGGGATCTTTAACATACAGGTTATTACTCGTATCCATGAGCTTATCCGAAGTATTCTGTTTGATGATCGGATCTGCACCGGTTGATACGGTGTTGAAACAAAGATTATTTCTTACTTCCAGCAGGTATCCATTTTCTGAACAAAAAGTCCCTGCTATAACGAGCTGAGAAACATAATTGATTGATCTCTTATTACCGATCGTATTATTAAGGACATGCATATTTGCACCCTTTATAAAGGGAATATTATTTCCGGTCGTCGTATCACCCGCTTCAATTCTTGTATCTATCGTTCCGTAATTATTTGTATTCAGGTCGATACAATTGTATAAATAACTATCTGCCCGGCCGTTGAGACCCAGGTTCCATACCCGCCATAGATAACCCCATCCGTCTTTACGGTACACATTGCAGATTGTACCATTTCCTGATGTCTGAAATATACCTGCATCGTGTTTCCCATTCGGGCAGGGACCTGTAACCCGCCAGTGACTTGCCAGCATGTGGTAGATGGAATGTCCGAGAACCTGGCAAACATCACTGCTGGTTGAATCCACGATAATGTGCAGGAATGCAATGCTGTCAACCACGTTTTGAAAAGCTGCGTTTGCAGCCCAGCTTCCGGTAAAAAGAGGTCCGGAATGAACCAGTTTCTGATAATTGAATGTAGTTTTATAAAGGGCAAATGTGGAGGAGTCGCCTGTATAAGCAGTAAAAAAGCGACTTGCATCAAAAGCTGTCCCATCCAGGTTGCGGTATTCACAGTATGATATATTAAGTGAACTGCAGGCAGCATGAAGAATAAATGCGTCGCCCCTGAAATTGCGGAAACGAATGCCATAGGTTTCTAATTTCCACCCTGCACCAGAAATAGTTACCATTTTGAGATTTCCCAGAGATACAGTTTTCCCGAAATCAACAATGCCCTGGTAATTTATAATTGTTATCCCTGTGAGATTAGATAGTGAACCACCTTTCTCATATAATCCTGAACGGATAGCCAGCGTATCGCCTGGTTTCAAACCATTCATATCATTTTGAATGATGGCACCTCTTCCTGATCCGGTAATCAGTGTACGGGGAAATACCTGCGTGGAAATAATAAAAAGATAAATCGTAAAAACAATTTTCATGCATGCAGGATATATATTGTAAAGTAACTGTAATTTCATATTATACAGAAATGGCAACGCTCCAATAACTTTGTACCCGGTACTTCGTAAATCAATTTTCATGACGCGAAGCATTTTACTATTCCTGATTTTTTTCCAGGTACTCTCTCCATTCGCCAATTCGCAGAAGCTTCGCAAAGCTGATAAAGAAATTGTCGCTGAACTTCAAACAGATATTGGTTCGCTGTCAAACGCCAAAATGGAGGGCAGAAGATCCGGCACAACCGGAGAAACACTTGCGTCAGATTATATTATCGGAGGCTTTATAAAAGCGGGACTCAAACCCCTGGGAGACAGCGGAACCTATCTTCAGCGATTTGAAATTTATGATGGCAGGGACATCAGTCATACCCGGTTCACGATTAATAATGCGGATCTTATTCTGAATACAGAATTTATTCCTTTACCCTTTAGTGCTTCCGGTAAAGTAGATGGCTCTCCAGCTATCGCCCTTCAGGAAAGCGGATCACCCTGGTTTTATGATCTGAAAGAAATAGTGGAAGCTGTTTTCTCCAATCCGCATTTTGATATGGAAAAACTGCTTCGCGAAAAAACGAGGTTATTTGAAGGGAAGGGTGCCACTGCGGTTATTTTTTACAACAGTTCAAAAACGGAGGATGGAATTGTTTTTGATCCTGCAGAAGGAATAAAACCTGAAAAAATTCCCGTTCTCTATGTGACGAAAGCAGGAAGAAAAAAATATCTTAAAGATATTTCACAATCGCTGGATGTGATAATAGATGTGCAGATGTCCGAGAAAAGACGATGGGGTCATAATGTGATTGGGTTCCTTGATATGGGTGCACCATATACTGTTGTCATCGGGGCACATTATGATCATCTTGGTTATGGGGAAGACGGTAATTCTTTGTACCATGGCAAGGAAAAAATGATTCATCCCGGTGCAGATGATAATGCAAGTGGTACTGCGGCGCTTATGGAACTGGGCAGGTTGTTGAAAAAAACAAAAGGCCTGCGAACAAATTATTTGTTTGTTGCTTTTTCGGGCGAAGAATCCGGGCTTATAGGATCGAAATATTTTACTGAACACCCATCAGTAGCCTTATCAAAGATCAGTTATATGTTGAACATGGATATGATCGGTAGACTGAACGACAGCTCACATGTTCTGACGATTGGCGGTTATGGGACTTCACCTCAGTGGGCTGCACTGATCAGCAGTACGATGAATAAAAAAATATTTGTACTGAATGCAGACTCTAGTGGAACGGGACCCAGCGATCATACTTCTTTTTACCTGAAGAATATTCCGGTATTATTTTTCTTCACAGGAATCCATCCGGATTATCATAAACCGACTGACCAGCCTGATAAAATAAATTACATCGGCGAGATGGAGGTAATCCATTTGATATATGAGATTACGCAAAAGATGGATGGAATGAACAAACCGGTTTTTGCAAAAACCAGGGATAAACAATTTGGTGTGGCGCCTGCATTTAATGTTACACTCGGTCTTATGCCAGACTATAGCTTTTCAGGAAGCGGCCTGCGCATTGATGCGATTAGTGAGGGAAGGCCCGCGGAAAAAGCAGGATTAAAAGCTGGCGATATAATTGTCAGGTTGGGAGATTATTCAGTGATCTCTCTGCAAACATATATGGAAGCATTATCCAAATTCAATCGCGGAGATCAGACAACGGTAGAATTTTTAAGAGGCGAGGAAGAGATGAAGGCAGCGGTCCAATTTAAATAAAACTATGAAGTCGTTAAAGCTGGACATGAATAATATGGAAGGAGATTTTTTTAATGACTCCCGTCTCCTTGGTATTGTAGCACCATTGAAGGGGTATCGTTTCTGCTGGCAGCTGAACCGCCAGATGCGGCTCGACTTCAGAATTACTAACCAGATAGAGATACCGATGATAAGAAAAAAAAGACAGTATTTTTTTACCGTATATGAATGCCCTGAACCACATAAAACGCTCACCCATTATTTATATAATAATCAGTACGACGGGGAATTTCTATTACCTGAATTCAGAAACCTGGATTTTTTCTGGCTCCTGAAAGGAGATTCTGTATGTGATGAATTGATGTCGGAAATGATGGAATCCATCAGATCAATTACGGGTGTACAACTTGTAACTGAATTAACACATACGAAGATTAAACATAGGGAACACCTCATTTTTTAATTGTCAATTGTCAATTGTTAACGGGGAAAGTAAGGCATTAACAATTAACCATTTTCAAATAACAATTAAAATCAGCTGTTCATACTCGCCAAAAACTCCTCATTGCTTTTCGTTCCGCGCATGCGTTTCAGCAATTCGTTCATGGCTTCTTCCGTATTCATATCATTAAGATAAACGCGAAGCAGGTTCATACGCTGAAGAATTTCTCTTTCAAGTAAAAGGTCATCACGTCGAGTTGAAGAAGCAACCAGGTCGATGGCTGGGAAGATACGGCGGTTGGCCAGTCTTCTGTCTAACTGCAATTCCATATTACCCGTTCCTTTAAATTCTTCAAAGATCACTTCATCCATCTTGGATCCTGTATCAATAAGAGCTGTTGCGAGAATCGTAAGCGAGCCACCATTTTCAATTTTACGGGCGGCGCCAAAAAACTGTTTGGGCTTTTGCATTGCATTGGCTTCAACACCACCGCTCAGCACTTTACCGGATGCAGGAGCAACTGTATTATGTGCACGGGCGAGGCGGGTGATGGAATCCAACAGTATCACCACGTCGTGGCCGCACTCAACGAGACGTTTTGCTTTTTGCAATGCCACAGTAGAAACCTTTACGTGTTTCTCTGCTGGTTCATCAAAGGTAGATGCGATCACTTCCGCACGTACTGATCTCTCCATATCTGTTACTTCTTCCGGACGTTCATCCACGAGCACAATCATCAGGTAACATTCCGGATGGTTAATGGCAATGGCATTGGCCACGGCTTTCAGCAGCATGGTTTTACCCGTTTTCGGCTGTGATACGATCAGACCGCGCTGTCCTTTACCAATAGGTGTAAACAGGTCAATAATCCGGGTTGAAAAATCTGAAGGACTAACGAAAAGATTCAGCTTTTCAAAAGGGAAAAGCGGAGTGAGGTAGTCAAAAGGAACTCTATCCCTGACATCTTCCGGCGTTTTATTGTTGATGGTTTCCACCTTAAGCAGGGCGAAATATTTTTCACCTTCTTTTGGAGGACGAACTGATCCGTAAACAGTATCACCTGTTTTTAATCCGAATAATTTTATCTGTGAAGGAGAGACATATACGTCATCGGGTGAAGAAAGATAATTATAATCACTGCTGCGCAGAAATCCATATCCGTCTGGCATCATTTCCAAAACACCTTCTGCCTGGATTACGCCATCAAATTCAATATTGAAATTTTCATTACGACGCTGAGGGTAAACTTTTTGTTGCTGGTCACCATTTCCAGGACGATTTTGTTCGGGTGAAGACCCGTTTTCTTCATTCCCGTTTTCCTGGTTTTCGTTTTGGCTATTGTCGGTCTGGGAACTTTCTGATTCATCGGATTGTTCTGAATCTTCCGCACGACGCTGAACAGGCTGTTCGGGTCTCGGATGAGGCTGGGGTTTGTGATACTCAGCAGATGCCTGGCTCTCTTCCGGAGTTTCGTCTTCTTTCCTGCGTAGTTTTTTAACGAGGGGCTTCTCCTCTTTCTTCTTAAGATCTTTTTTCGGCTCCAGCCTTTTTAATTTTGGTGACGTGTCGCCGCTTTCTACAAAAGCCTCTTCGCTTGAATTAGCAGTTGTTGTTTTTACAATGCGCTTACGTTTGGGCTTATCATCCCCATCAAAGCCATCAGTTTTTTCACTTGGCGTAAGCGCCTGTTTATCCAATATCTTATAAACGAGTTCCTGTTTATCGAGTTTTTTGGAGTTGGGGATTTTCAGCTGCTCAGCAATATCGAGCAGTTCGGGAACGAGCATGTCGTTTAGTTGGAGTATGTCGTACATAATAAAACTTGAGAATTACAGCAGTTAGCACTGACCTGTAGGAAAAGAATTTGTGAATGTATTTTGATTAAAGACGAGCGGAATGACTAAAACTGACGCTTGCGAGCAAAGGATAAGAACAAATCAGCCTGATTCCGTTGCAATGATAGTATAAAAACGGAAAATCTAAAAAAATATTTCAAAGATTATCTTTGCCCTCTTTATTCAACCGAAAGCCTGATATATCAAATGTTCAACAAGCGAGTTAAAATCAAAGATGCCCTGGGGATGTTGCCGGGAATAGAGGAAATAACTGTAATGGGTTGGGTGAGAACGTTCAGGAACAACCAGTTTATTGCTTTAAATGACGGATCCTCGAATGAAAACCTTCAGATAGTCCTCGAACTTGGGACATTTGATGAAAACCTGCTAAAGAAGATAACGACGGGATCTTCGGTTAGGGCGGCAGGACAACTAGTAGCTTCACCTGGAAAAGGTCAGCAGGTTGAGCTCAAAGCCATAAAATTGGAAATCCTGGGACTGAGTGATCCTGAAAAATTTCCACTTCAGCCTAAAAAACACAGCCTTGAATTTCTAAGAGAGATTGCCCATCTGAGGTTTAGGACGAACACATTTGGATCCGTTTTCAGGGTGCGGCATGCACTGGCGTTTGCGGTGCATCAGTTTTTTAACGAGCGGGGCTTCGTCTACCTCCATACGCCTATCATTACAGCCTCCGATGCCGAAGGTGCCGGCGAAATGTTTAAGGTAACCACCCTGCCCTTCGATAATACTCCACGAAATGAGTCAGGAGAAGTAGATTTTAAAGAGGATTTTTTCGGCCGTGCCACTAATCTTACAGTAAGCGGTCAGCTTGAAGGGGAGCTGGCTGTCATGGGATTTTCAGATGTTTATACTTTCGGTCCCACATTCCGGGCGGAGAACTCAAATACAACCAGACATCTTGCTGAATTCTGGATGATTGAACCTGAAGTAGCTTTTAACGACCTGGAAGATAATATGGACCTGGCCGAATCTTTTGTACGTTATCTGATTACCTATGTGTTGAAAAATAACCGCGCTGATCTTGAATTCCTGGACTCCAGACTTGCTGAAGAAGAGAAACAAAAACCACAGGCAGAACGCAGTGAAACGGGATTGATTGAGAAGCTGGAATCTGTTGTCAGCCAGGATTTCGAGCGAATCACATATACCCAGGCAATAGATATACTGCTACAGTCCCAGGCCTACAAGAAGAAAAAATTCAAATATGAACTTTCCTGGGGCACGGATCTCCAAAGTGAACACGAACGCTGGCTCGTAGAAAAACATTTTAAGAAACCTGTCATCGTATCAAACTATCCAAAAGAAATAAAAGCCTTTTATATGCGGCAGAATGATGATGGTAAAACTGTTGCAGCCATGGATATTCTGGCTCCGGGTATCGGTGAAATCGTGGGTGGTTCACAAAGAGAAGAAAGATTGGAAATGCTGGAAAAAAGGATGATAGAAATGCATATCCCCATCGATCAAATGTGGTGGTATCTTGATACCCGGCGTTTTGGCACCATCCCTCATGCGGGCTTCGGTCTTGGATTTGAACGCATGGTTCAGTTCGTAACAGGGATGACCAATATCCGTGATGTAATTCCTTTCCCAAGAACTCCAAAGAATGCAGAATTCTAATTGGTTGATGGTAAATGGTCAATAGTTGATGGTTTTCCTTCATGTACCACTTACTATAAACCATCCATCAAAGGCTATTTTCCCAAGACTATTTTAAGGCATATATAAGACTGTTATAAAGCTATTCCAGAACCTTGTAAAATCGTTGTCAATAAGCCAATATCGGATCATTTTGGAAAAATATTTTGAGGTTCATTTCTGATTGGGTATAGCCCCAGGTTCCCATATGTATTCGTTTTACAGCTATAAAATAATTTTTTTAAAAATATTTTATTCTGGATAAACCATTAAAATACAGGCAATTATCTAAACTACTATAAAAAGTATTGACTCTGCTATGGTACTTTGTTTTGCATAGTACTAAATATATCCTTATATTTGTATCGCAAGCGGAAATCATTCATTTTAAAAGTTAGATCATGAACATAGAAAATACACAGAGCCAGATGCGCAAGGGAATTCTGGAATTCTGTATTCTTTCAATAATCCGTCGTGGAGAGGCTTATCCTTCGGATATCGTTGAAGAAATGAAAGCGGCGAATCTGAATATCCTGGAAGGAACCTTATACCCTTTACTTACCAGATTGAAAAATGCGGATATGCTTACTTATCGTTGGGTGGAAAGCAATTCGGGCCCCCCACGCAAATATTTTTCCCTTACCGAAAAGGGACTGGCGTTTTACAGGGAACTTGAAACTACCTGGAAAGAACTCGCCGATGCAGTGGATGCCCTGGCAAATAAAAGCGAAAGAATATCTGAAAACCAATAAATCAAACCTTAACAATCTCCAAATAAGCATACAATGAAAAAGATCATCAACATAAACTTTCACAGCCGGGTCATACCGATTGAAGAAACAGCTTATGATATTTTGCGTAAATACGTTGAGAGTTTGAAAAATCATTTTGCACGTGAAGAAGGTGCCGATGAAATCGTGAACGATATTGAAAATCGTTTTGCAGAACTTTTTTCTGACCGCCTTAAAAAAGGCGCCACCTGTATCACGGACGCCGACGTAAATGAAATCATCACAAGTATGGGCCGTCCGGAAGATTTTGATCAGGACGAAAAAAATACAAGCACAAATGATAATGCCGGCAGCAGAACTTCTTCAGCATTCGCAGAAGAAGCCACAGCCAGCGAACCACGACGCTTGTATCGTTCTGAAAATGATAAAATGCTGGGAGGGGTTTGTGGTGGTATCGCTGCCTACCTAAAAATAGATTCATCCGTCGTAAGAATTATTTTTACATTATTAACCCTCGGTTTCGGGACAGGCATTTTGGTATACCTTATTTTATGGGTTGTTCTTCCACCGAAATCCATGGTTACAAATATCCGTAAGCGGCTTTTCCGGGATTCTGATCACCGTGTAATTGGCGGAGTAGCCAGCGGTCTCGCTGCTTATTTTAATATTGATATTTGGATTCCCCGTGTCATATTTTGTCTTCCACTTATATTTGGAATCATTCGCTCCATATTTAGTCATATCTGGTTCGATTTTGATAGTTCATTTTCATTTATTGCCAATGGTTTTGGAGGAGGGTTAACCACCATCTACATCATACTTTGGATCGTTCTCCCCGAAGCCAGGACTGCATCGGAAAAACTGGAGATGCGAGGAGAAAAAATAGATCTGGAATCCATTAAAAACACTATTAAAAGCGACCTGGAAGGCATTAAACAAAAAGCATCCAATGTAGGTGCTGAAATGAAACAAAGAGCCGAAGAATTTGGAAGTGAAATGAAATACAGATCAACCGGAATAAAGAAAGATATTTCTTCTGTAAATATTCCGCGTCAGGGCATCGGACATGCAATCGGCGTACTTTTTAAAGCCTTCTTTTTATTCGTAACTGTTATAATAACTTTTGCCTTAATCGCAGCACTGATTGGGGTTATTTTTTCAGGAGGAATCATACTCCCGTTAAAGGAATATATTTTTCATGGCTTCTGGCAGAATATAATGGTTTGGACAGTACTTCTTTTATTCTTTGTCCTGCCTGTAGTAGGACTCCTGACATGGCTGATACGCCGCATAATTGGCGCCAGGAGTGGCAACAATTATTTAGGATATACTTTCGGAAGCCTCTGGGTAATTGGTCTGATCTGCTTCATTTTTTTGATTGCCACTATCAGCAGGCATTTCAGCACAAGATCCGGAGTAAATGATGACTTTCAAATTACAACACCTTCAAATGGCAGGCTGATTGTTCAGGTAGATGATTCAAAACCTTTTTTCATTGATTCCGACTGGATGGGAGTTAACTGGCGTCACAAAGGACCGTTCTTTAATTTAAATGAAGACAGCCTGACACTGAATACGGTTCGGGTAGATATTGTCAAAAGCAAGGACAGTTCCTGGCATTTACGCCGCGAAAGGCTCAGTCGTGGAAACAGTTCAACTGAAGCGCGTGAACTGGCTTCACAAATAGATTTTCCAATAGAACAAAACGACAGCCTGCTTACGCTCGCACGTGGTTTTGCCATAACACCCAAACAACAATTCCGCAATCAGCAGGTGTTGGTGGTAATTGAAATGCCGGTTGGTAAAAGAATATTATTAAAGAGTAATGTAGATGACTACAAATGGTTTAATATAAATAACAGGAGTTGGCGAAATAATGGGATCAACATAGATTGGAATGACTCAGAAAATGATTATCCGAACTCCTGGGATACAGAAGTGGAATATATTATGACTGAAAGCGGATTGGAAAGAACCAATAAAAATTATAAGGACAGTTATAATAATGAAGAACAAAAAAAGAAATCTGAACAGGATAGCAATCATAAGAAAAAAGATAGTTCAAACGATTACCGATATCATAAACCAAAAACAGCCAATTCAGCCGCTACAAAGGTTGCTGATCCTTCTGGTACAAATGAAAATAAGGTTCCTGAATCCATCGCGACTATTGCCCTGTTAACCAGCATGAGTTGATATGAACATTTTAATGAGTAAATGGTCACGCCCTCGGCGTGACTATTTTTTATTGGCTGCCTGAAAGGCAAGTTTTAATTTCGCGCTCGGTTTCTTAATCTTTAAAAGGTTTATGAAAAATACACCCTTTACACATAAACACCTGGAACTGGGTGCTAAAATGGCTGAATTCGCCGGGTATAATATGCCGATCAGTTATTCGGGAATTAACGATGAGCACCTGACAGTTCGCAATAATGCTGGCATCTTCGACGTGAGCCATATGGGTGAATTTATTCTGAAAGGACCAGGCTCGCTTAAATTGATACAACTGGTTACTTCAAATGACGCTTCAAAATTAAAAGACGGAAATGCACAATATAGTTGCCTTCCGAATGAATCAGGCGGTATAGTAGATGATCTTCTGGTTTATTGTATCCGTGAGAATGAAGTATATATGCTGGTTGTAAATGCCGCGAATATTGAAAAAGACTGGAAATGGATCAGCAGTTATAATACTGAATCAGTATTGATGGAAGATATATCTTCCAAAACCTGTCTGTTGGCTATACAAGGGCCCAATGCAACCCGTATGTTGCAGCCATTGACATCCATGGATCTGATGAACCTGAAATATTACAGTTTTGTAAAAGGATCATTTGCAGGTGTAGATAATGTCCTGATCAGTGCTACAGGTTATACAGGTGCCGGTGGTGTGGAAATTTATTTTGAAGACAAGCAAGATTCAGCCAATAAAATATGGGATGCCATTTTCGCAGCCGGAAAACCAATGGGACTAAAACCCGCGGGACTTGCTGCACGTGACACCCTGAGGCTGGAAATGGGTTACTGTTTATATGGGAATGATATTGACGATTCAACCTCTCCTCTGGAGGCAGGTTTGGGCTGGATCACGCGTTTCACAAAACCCTTTGTGGGGAGGGAACAGATTGAAAAAAAGAAGAAAGAAGGAATTCAGAGAAAACTGGTAGGATTTGAAGTTATGGATAGAGGGATTCCCCGGCACGGCTATGAGATAAAGGATTTTTCAGGAATGCAAATTGGGGAAGTTACATCCGGAACACAGTCGCCTTCTTTGAATAAGGCCATCGGATTGGGATACGTAAGGGATACATTTTCTAACCCGGACACAAAGATTTATATTAAAGTCAGGGATAAACTTTTACTTGCCCGTGTTGTCAAACTTCCATTTCTATCTTAATCCGCCGAAACTATTCCGGTAAGTGTGATTATTATTTTAATGAATTCTATTTTACTGATGCCCAACGCTAAACCTTTTCTATATACTTCAATGTCTCCTGCTTTACTGCATTTATATAATGCATCGCAGGCCACGGTAGTGATTATAGATGTACTACGTGCAACTTCCACCATCGCTACCGCTTTATTCAACGGCGCCCGCCATATTATTCCTGTTGACAGCGTTGCAAAATGTATTGAACTCGGCCGCCAGATCAATTGTGTTACTGCGGGAGAAAGAGACGGAAAAATTGCAGAAGGCCTTAGCTATGGTAATTCTCCTTTTGAATACAGCCGTCCATTTATCAATGGGAAAATTCTGGTACTTACTACTACCAATGGCACACGTCTTCTTCACATGGCCCTGGAAAAAGGAGCGCGTGAAATTGTTACAGGTTCTTTTGTAAATCTGGATGTAGTTACTGAATATCTTCTTCAGCAAAAAAATAATGTTATCCTTGCCTGCGCAGCGTGGAAGGACCGGATTAATATTGAAGACGCGTTATTTGCCGGCGCCCTGATTGAAAGAATCAGCGGTCATTTCAATATTGAATGCGATGCCTCTCATATTGCTGCAAACCTTTACAATAAAGCCTCAGGTGATCTTTTTGAATTTATGCAAAAAAATAATGCTTCCCATTTTAACCGTTTGATGGCTTACGGTTTGGAAAAAGATATACGCTATTGCCTTGAGCCAAATCTGGCCAACGTACTTCCAATATATGAAGCAGGGAAACTGAAAATCTACTGATTCATTTCCCAGGTTTCCATTTTTCTTTCGAAAACATCCAGCGGCATACATCCGTCTTTCAAAACTTCATCGTGATATGCCTTGATATCGAATCTATCTCCCAATTCATTGGTGTAGCGGGTTCTGAGTTCCCTTATTACCATGGCGCCCGTTTTATAACTAAGGGCCTGGGCCGGATTACCAATATACCTTTCTATTTCAGCAGTGGCGCCCTGTTCACTGATTGCTTCGTTATCCATCATATATTTTATTGCCTGTTCTCTCGTCATTTTTTTTTCGTGCATGGCTACGTCTACTACCAGCCTGACGGCCCGGTGCATTTCATCTCCCAGTGCGCCCATTAGTTGATATGGATCGGTGTAAAGGCCCAATTCCTTACCAAGAGATTCTGAATATAATGCCCAACCTTCTCCATATGCCCCATACCAGGAAAATCTCCGGAACATGGGAAGCAGCGTGTCTTCCATCTGAAGAGAATTTTGATAATGGTGCCCAGGGATGGCTTCATGCAGAAAAAGAGACTCCATACCGATTTTATTGAATTTGGCGGGGTCCAGAATTGGAACATAAAAAATACCGGGTCTTGAACCTCCCGGATCACCCTGAATATATTCCGCACTGGCACTTGCCGCACGAAATGCTTCAGTCTGATGGATTTCAAATTTCATTTTCGGGGTGTGACCGAACAGATTTTTAAGGTTGGGATCAATAGTTGTCTGAATTTTTTTAAAAGCATCCAGTACTTCTTGTGGTGATTTGTAGGGCATGAACCGGGGATCATTCTTCATAAAAGAAAAAAATGCTGGCAGATCGCCGTGAAAACCAGTTTGGTTTTTTATCGTCTCCATTTCCATTTTTATTCTTTTAACTTCCGAGAGGCCTGTTTGATATATTTCTTCGGAAGTTTTATTGGTAGTCGTCCAGTAGCGGATCAGGTATTCATATAATTTTATACCATTCGGCAATGCATCAAAGCCAATGCTGGTGCGGCTTTTTGGCAGGTATTCGTTTTGAAAAAAATCAGCCAGCTTTTTATATGATGGTATAATTACCTGAACTATTACATTGGAAAGGTTATTCTTAATCTTTATCCTTTCCGAATCGCTTATGTCGGAAGGCAGAATATTTATGGGAGTGTAAAAAATACTTTTGGTAAAATCTGGTGTTACCATATTCTGCATTTCTGGTATCATTTTCCCGACCAGGCAACGTGGAAGAATATACCCGTTCTGCAATCCCTTTCTAAAATATACAATTGCACTATCCGTCCAGGCGCCAAACTGAGATGACCTTTTAATCCAGTTATCATAATCCGCAGCAGTCTTGAAAGGCTGAATACCACTGCCACTGCCCATTTGCCCCAGAAACAGGGGAATTCCTTCAAACTGGTTAAAGGGTATATACTGGATATTGGGCATCGTTACATTATTGATAACCAGATGCAATTCTATCCCCTCCAGGTCCATTCTAAGCTCACGGAGAATGATGTCATAGCTGATCTGGTCATTCTGGTTAAATTTCTCCCGGTCAAAATCGAGGATTTTATTAAGATAAATCGCATAGAAATTGTGCAGGGTATCCAGGTAGCTATCTGTAAAATCTATAGGTAGCTGATCATTATAGCGTTTATCGCCGTTTTGGGTGGCTTCAACTGGAAAATATCTCATCCTGTCGTTATAATAATCTTTCAGGACCCTCCCAAAGGCTCTGTTGTCCCGTATAGCCCTGTTGGGGTGCATTAGCTTACAGGATATAAATACGCAACAGATCAACAGGAATACGTATAAAGAAAATTTCATGCAGATAAATTAGGGAATTAAAGCTAAGAAATTCAATAATCTGGGAAAGAAGATCCAAATAATTTTCAGGACAGAAATGCATTGGAATTTATTTTTTCACATATCTTCGCCGGACTAAAGCTGCTTTTCAGGCCGTACACCCTACCTTATGCATCCCGATTTCGTATTCATCAAAACTGTATTAATTAAAGAAAATAAGCACTGGCATTGGATTGGTACAACAATTGCTATTTGCCTTATATATTTTTATAGCATCTCGATTATTCATTAACTTATCTTAAAATGATTCTTATGAAGCTTAGGTACATTCTACTTTTCGCAGTTTCGTCACTATTCATGTTCTCCTGCGTAAGCACCAAAAAATTTAAGGAAATGCAGGCCAAATTGCAGGGCCGCTTTGATTCTTTAAGCGCCGAATATGCAAAACTCCAGGGCGACCTGAAGAATTGTAACGATGCGACAGCTTCCCTTACTTCTAAAAACACAGGCTTACAGGGACAGATAGACGAATTAAACAAACAAATTGCCTTCCTCAGAGAAAACAATACACAGGCTCTGAAACAACTGGAAGACATGTCAGTTATCTCCAGCTCACAGGCTGAAAGTATCAAGAAATCATTGGAGAACATAGGTGCCAAAGATGCGTATATCCGCGACCTGCAGGCCGCTATGGCTCATAAGGATTCTTTGAATATGGCTTTGGTTATGAACCTCAAAGGCGCCGTCGGCGGAAATGATTCTGACATCAATATTAAAGTTGACAAGGGGGTTGTTTTTATTGACATCTCCGACAAAATGCTTTTCAAGAGCGGAAGATATGAAGTAACGAAAGGTGCTAAAGAAGTTCTTGCTAAAGTTGCAGCCGTTCTCAAAAACCAGCCTGATGTTGAATTCATGGTAGAAGGAAATACAGATAATAAAGTTTATCGCGGACATCCTGATTTAATCGACAACTGGGATCTGAGCTGTAAACGAGCAACTTCTGTCGTTCGCATTCTTTCAAAAACCTACGGAATTCCACCAGCTAAAATGACTGCTGCCGGCCGTGGAGAATATGTTCCTTTAATGACAAATGATACAAACGAAGGCCGCGCTGCTAACCGTCGTACAAGAATCGTGATCCTGCCACAACTTGATCAGTTCTTCAACCTGCTCGAACACAAAAGTTAAACTTATTTCATACGAAATCATTTTAGAGGTCCCCATTTATGGGGACCTTTTTTATTTATTTTATTTAATGTGGCTAATGTGGAATTGTAAATAATGTGTGGATGTGAGAGTTGAATTTTTAATGATAATGAGGAGTTAGGAGAATTTATACATTAAATTATCAGTAGCCAAGGCTCTGAGTTTCAATTGTAAGCAGAAATGATTTTGATCTGGGTTTAGAGAAATTAAGAGCCGTAATAAAGGCAACGATTTGGAGGATCTAAAAGAAGTGTACGAATTTTATTTCCACATTAGCCACATTATTAAGCCTAAGGCTTAATAACCTCTTACGTTTTTCCCTTCGATGTAATTAATAAAGGCTTTATTAACTACCCGATTGCCACCGGGCGTGGGATAGTTGCCGGTGAAATACCAGTCGCCGGTATTGGTAGGACAGGCCTCATGGAGGGATTCGATGGTTTGGTAGATTACCTCGACGGGTGTATGAATATCCGGGGGTGTAATCAGTTCTGCAATTTTATCGGAGATTTCCTGCGTGGTAAAGGGTTTATATACCTGTCGTACAATATTCTCATTATGCAATTGTCCCATACGTTCCAGCTCCTTACAATGTTCATACATTTCTGTAAGACATTTTTCCTTTCTTCGTTCATGCATGAGGGTTATAGCCGCACGGAAGGCAATGAAATCACCCAGTTTACTCATATCGATACCATAACAATCCGGATACCGAATCTGGGGTGCTGATGAAACGATAATAATTTTTTTTGGTTCGAGTCTTGCCAGCATTCGTACAATGCTTTCCCTTAGTGTGGTTCCACGAACAATGGAATCATCAATCACAACCAGGGTGTCTACGTTTTTTTGTACAGTACCATAAGTAATATCATACACGTGCTGAACCATTTCATTGCGACTGGCATCGGCCGTAATAAAAGTTCGCATCTTTACATCTTTGGTTGCAATTTTTTCAATCCGGATTTTCCGGTTGATCATCTGCGAAAGTTTTTCTTCAGACAGGTCACTTCCCCATGAAAGTATTCGATCGATCATAACTTTTTTCAGATAATCATCGAGTCCTTTCCACATACCATAAAAAGCCACTTCAGCAGTATTGGGAATGAAGGAAAATATGCTGTTTTTCAGATCGTGATTAACAGAATTCAGGATTTGCTCGCTCAGATTATACCCTAAGGCAATTCGCTCACGATAAATTTTCTCATCACTTCCCCTGGAAAAATAGATCCGTTCGAAACTGCATGCGCGGCGTTCTTTAGCCGGTATAATTTGTTCCACAGAAAAACGGCCGTCTGATTTTGCAATCAGCGCATTGCCGGGCATTAGCTCCAGAACTTCATTCTCTCCTACATTGAAAACAGTGCGTATGGCGGAACGTTCCGAGGCAGCAACAATGATCTCATCATTGGCAAAATAATAAGCCGGACGAATACCATGAGCATCCCGGAAAACAAATCCATCTCCGTTACCAACAAGTCCGCCTACAGTAAATCCACCGTCGAAAAGAGGAAGCGCCCTCTGCAATATTCTTTTAATATCCAAATCTATTGGCATTTCTTCGTCTGCCTGAACAATGAAGTGATGGATTACTTCCATCATGGCTGCCAGGTCGCTCTGCTTTTGAAATTCCCCTGGCTCAATATTTATTAATGCAAATAATTCATCGGTATTAACCAGGTTGAAATTTCCTGCCAGTGCAAGATTACGGGCAGGGATCGTATCCCTTTTTATGAAAGGATGACAGAATTCAACATTATTTTTTCCCTGGGTGCCATAGCGGAGATGTCCGAGCAGAAGTTCACCCATTACTGAAATATGACCTTTTAGAAGTCCGGGATGTTTGATGATATCGGGCTGATATTTTTCAAGATCCTTTACTTCGTCATTGATTTTTGAAAAAATATCGGCAATGGGCTGGTTATTGTTACTGCGAATTCGGTGGAGAAATGGATGACCGGGTTCAATATTCAGTTTTACAGATGCGACTCCCGCACCATCCTGGCCCCGGTTATGTTGTTTTTCCATGAGCAGGTATAGCTTATTTAAGCCATACAATGCCGTACCATATTTCTGGAGATAAAAGGAGAAAGGTTTGCGAAGTCTTATGAATGCCAATCCACATTCATGTTTAATTTCGTCGCTCAATTTTTTCTTTTTTAGTGCGTCGTATACCCGGTTCCGACGCGCAATTTTCCGTTTTCTGGCTCCAAAACCTGATGAGTGGATGCGCTTCAACGAAAGTGAAGCGCAAAGGTAATCGAATTTGACTAAATGAAGAAAAGAGGGGTTCCGGGGAAAGGCTAATTCTGAATCGGCCATGCAAGGGCCTGTTAATCGTGGTTATGTTATGAGGCGCTGTAAATCACATTACAATGGGGCTGTTATTCATAAAATGAATCAGTGCAACAGCATTTTTAAGCTTTAATTTTTTAAAAATATTATGGCGGTGTACCTCAACTGTTTTAATTGATATGTTCAGTTTGGTAGAAATATCTTTGGACTGACTTCCCTGAACGATCAGGTTTACAACATCCATTTCCCTTTCTGTAAGGGAATTTATTGCAGAAAGTGAAGCAGGATCTATATTACTTTCAGCAATAAGTTCCTTGATTTCTTCGCATAAATATTTATTTCCCTTAGCTACTTCCACAATTGCATTGAACATTTCTTCGCGGGATGAATTTTTTGTTACATAACCCCTTGCGCCATGTTGCATCATCTTTTTTGCATAAGAGGGTTGGGAATGCATGGTGACGCCAATAACAAAGGATTGTGGGGAAACTTCTTTGATGCGACGGGTGGCTTCGATTCCTGAAAATGGAATCATGTTGATATCCATGAGCACCACATTAGGATGTTTCTGTTTGCTCATCTTTACAGCCTCTTCTGAATTTGAGCAGGTTCCGACCACCTTAAAACGGGAATCACTATTCAGGATATAAGTCCAGGTTTCTCTTATCAGTTTATGATCGTCCGCTATTAAAATGCTAATCATTTCCGGTGTTTTCAAGTGGCTCTCAACCATATTCCAGACTTTTCTTCAAATTACTTACTTGTAATTTACTATAACAGAATGAAAATCGAATTATTGTGTCCAAATTTTCTTCCAGTTAGCCTTCTTTCCACTTTAATTCGCGCTGGTAAACTGACGGGTTTGCCATTTTGAAAGATTACTGCAATTTCGGTAATCTCCGTCGATCATGATATAATAAGTGGCAATTCTGGATTGAAACCACGTTTGAAGGGCTTTATTCTTTTTTTGTTCGAGAGCCCGCAGGGCGATCTTGTTATAATCGTCTTTAAGGTTTTCCCTGTGCGGCTCTGATTTTGAAAGGAGATATATGATGCGAACGCCTTTTTTACCACGTTCATCAGTAAATACGGCAGGCTCTGAATATTGTCCCGCACTAAGATTGGACTTTTTCAGGAGTAGAACCATTTCTTTATCAAGTTCATCGATTTTCAGGTAGTTTGATCCATCGCGGCCAAGGAGCATGCCCGCTGTGAACCTGGCATTTTCATCATTACTGTATTTTAATACAGCTTCACCAAATCCAATTGACCCTGAAACCAATTGCTGCCGGATTGAATCCAATTTAACGGTGGCTTCTTTTGATTCAGTTTCAGTGATTTGTGGAATACGCAGAATATGCCGAATAACAGCGTCATCGCCATTTCGGCTCACCATCTGTATTATATGGTATCCGAATTTAGTTTTTATAACCGGCGAAATCTGGCCATCTTTCAAACGGAAAGCAGCTGCCAGAAAAACGGGATCCCATTGCTTTTCCATACGGTTGATCTGGTACATGCCACCCTTATCTTTACTTCCTGGATCATCAGAATATAAAGAAGCCAATGTTTCAAATCTTTTACTGCCGCTTTCTACCTGTGTTTTATATTCATTGAGTTCATCAATGGCAAGCAATTCAATATCACGGCTCGCTTTCGGATATATAACTATCTGTCCGATCTGGAGTTCTGATTCATAAAAGAATAGGCTGTCCTTGGGTATCTTTTCGTAATATTCCTTGACTTCAGTAGGAGTTATCTTAATGCCATCTACAATCTTATTACGCATACCCTGTGCCATGCGCTGTTCTTTGATAGGTTGGCGGAACTCTTCACGCATCTGATAGATGGTCCTTCCTGCAATTTGTTCAAGGGCTTCTTTACTTCCGTACTGTTGTTCGAAATAGCGTATTTTTTGATCGATCTCTGCGTCAATCTCCTCCTCAGTTACAGGGATGGAGTCTTTTTCAGCCTGTAAAACAAGGGCCTTCTGCACAAGCATTCCATCGAGGATCGTGCAGGCATCCTGTTCCTGTCCGCCCTGTCTTTTGATATCCTCGTTTGCAATTGTGATTTCAGATTTCAGTACGATCTTATCACCCACGATACCTACTATTTTATCTGCAACTACTTTTTGCTGAGCCATTGCGGCTGAAAAAACCAGTAGGGAACAGGCAGCAGAAAGTAATTTTTTCATAAACTCAAATCTGAAACGTTCAAAAATACACTCTCTAATTGTCAATTGTTAATTGTTAATTGTCAATTTGGAATACAATTAACAATTAACCATTAACAATTATAATGTTCTCTTCACTTCTTCTTCTTCATAAGCTTCCACGATATCACCTACGTGATAGTCCGCGTAGTTTTTAATTACCAGTCCGCATTCCATTCCGGAAGGCACTTCTTTGGCATCGTCCTTAAACCTTTTCAGGGAAGCGAGTTCCGCCGTAGCTCCTTCGCCTACCGGATAAATCACGATACCATCGCGAACCAGTCTGATCTTGGAGTTTCGGTATATTTTTCCATCGAGCACATAACAACCGGCAACGGTTGCCTTATCGAATTTGAATACATTTCGTATTTCCACATTGGCCACCACTTTTTCCTGGATCTTGGGTTCAAGCATTCCCTCCATAGCGCTTTTTACTTCTTCGATGGCGTTATAAATAATGGAATATGTCTTGATCTGTACGCCTTCATTTTCGGCAAGTCTTGCAGCCTGAACGGAAGCCCTTACATTAAAACCAACAACTACAGCGTCTGAGGCTGTAGCCAGCAACACATCACTTTCTGTAATGGCGCCTACGGCTTTATGAACCACTCGTACCGCTATTTCTTCCGTAGAAAGTTTTTGAAGTGAATCGCTGAGGGCTTCTACTGAACCATCCACATCACCCTTGATAATTAGGTTGAGTTCCTTAAAGTTTCCGAGTGCAAGTCGGCGGCCGATTTCATCCAGTGTAATATGCTTCTTGGTTCTAATACCCTGTTCACGTGCCAGCTGACCACGTCTGTTGGCTGTTTCCTTGGCTTCACTCTCATCTTCAAACACTTTAAATTTTTCTCCTGCCTGAGGCGCACCATTCAATCCAAGTAATAATACAGGTGATGAAGGTGGCGCATCTTCAATTTTTTTATTTCTTTCATTGAACATTGCTTTGATACGACCGAAATACTGACCGGAAACAACCAGGTCTCCGCTTTTCAAAGTTCCGCCCTGTACCAATACAGTTGCTACATAACCTCTTCCCTTGTCAAGAGAGGCTTCAATGACTGTACCGGAAGCTTCCCTGTTGGGATTGGATTTCAGATCCAGGATTTCAGCTTCGAGTAAAATCTTTTCAAGAAGCAAGTCAACATTTTGACCTTTTTTGGCTGAAATTTCCTGACTTTGATATTTTCCTCCCCAGTCCTCAACTAGGATATTCATACCTGCCAGTTGTTCCTTTATTTTTTCGGGATTGGCCCCTTCTTTATCAATTTTATTGATAGCAAATACCATGGGTAGGTTCGCGGCCTGTGCATGTGATATAGCTTCTTTGGTTTGCGGCATGATAGCGTCATCCGCTGCAATCACGATGATGGCAATATCGGCAGCTTTGGCACCACGGGCTCGCATTGCCGTAAAGGCTTCGTGACCTGGAGTATCAAGGAAAGTGATTTTCTTTCCATTGGCGGTCGTAACCTGGTATGCACCGATATGCTGGGTAATGCCCCCCGCTTCACCAGCAACCACATTGGCTACACGAATAAAATCCAATAAAGAGGTTTTACCATGATCCACGTGACCCATGATGGTAACCACAGGTGAACGCGGAACCAGGTCTTCAGGTCCGTCAACAATTTCTTCTTCTTCCAATTCCAGGGCATCATCTATACCAATGAATTCTACAGTAAATCCAAATTCACCGGCTACGAGCTCGATCACATCTGCTTCCAGGCGTTGGTTGATTGAAACCATCATACCCAGACTCATACATTTACTGATGATATCTGCATAACTCACATCGATCAGGTTGGCTAGTTCACTCACACTGATGAATTCAGTAACCTGGAGCTTGCTGCTTTCCTGTTGTTCGCTTCCACTTAGTTCAGCATTTTCTTCACGGCGCGCACGACGGTATTTTGCTTTGGAGCCTCTTCCGCGTCCACCCGTTCCGGCCAGTTTAGCCTGGGTTTCACGGATTTTCTCCTGAATTTCTTTTTTATCTATTTCTTTCTGATCGCGGGGACTGGCTGTGCTTCGGTTTGTACTGCTGGCAGGCGAACGAAGATCCCGGCGTAAAATAGGCTTTGCGCCACTGCTCGGACGAGTAGGATCACGTTGAATAGGTATACCATTGCCGGATGGCTTTCCTCCGCCACCGCCTTCTCTTTTCTCAATGGGAATGCGCTTTCTTTTTCTTTTTTCGTCAGCCTGTTTGGGTTTTTCCGTTTCAAGCGGCAGGTCAATTTTACCGAGAATTCGGGGACCTTCTATTTTGTCAATGAAAATATTTTCAATCGTAGCTTCTTCGGATTCTTCCATTTCCGGTTCCGAATTTTTCGAAATAATTTCTAACTGTTCTGAAACAACAGGTGGTTTTATTTCCTCAGCAACGACGGGTTTTTCTTCAGGTTCTTTTTTCTTAGTTGTTTTTTTAGGCCTTGTGGAAGAATCAATCTGCGACAAATCAATCTTATCTATGATTTTCGGCTCTTCAATATGTGGCGCCTCGATCTTTATGATTTCAGGTTCCTTTTTCGGCTCTTCAATTTTTAACGGCTTCACTTCTTCCACGACAAGGGGTTCTTCCTTCACTATCTTCTTGGGATCTTTTCTGAAAAGAACGGTCTCGTCTTCTTTCTTACGCTTGGCTTCCACACTGCCTTTCGGAAGGTCAATCTGATTGCTTTTGATCTTTGCCACTTTGTCTCCTTGGAATTCCTGCTGGAGAGACCGGTACATATCATCAGTCAGCTTTGCTGTCGGTTTCAGATCGTCCTTACTAAATCCTTTGCCTACCAGGAAATCAACCAGCGTTTCTTTGCCGATATTGAATTCCTTGGCTGCTGCCATTAAACGTGGTGTTGTCGTTTCTGCCATTCGCGGTTATTCTTTTTCGAATTCTTCTTTAAGTACACGACGTACTTCTTCTATGGTTTCCTTTTCCAGGTCCGTCCTGCGTTCCAGTTCTTCTACAGATAAATCCAATACGCTATGTGCGGTATCACAACCGATTCTCTTCAGTTCATCGATTATCCATGTTTCAATTTCATCACTAAATTCATCCAGGTCAATATCAAATTCTGTCGTTTCACCCTCGTTATCACGGAATACATCTATGGAATATCCGGTCAACTCCTGGGCAAGTTTAATATTTACTCCCTTTCTTCCAATCGCCAGTGAAACCTGGTCTGGTTTCAGATAGACATTTACATGCAGCTTTTCGCTGTCTATGTCCATGCTTGTTATCTTGGAAGGCGTCAATGAACGCTGGAGCAGCAACTGGATATTATTGGTGTAGTTAATAACATCAATATTTTCATTCTTCAACTCACGCACAATTCCATGGATCCTGCTTCCTTTCATACCTACGCATGCACCAACGGGATCAATACGGTCGTCATAACTTTCCACAGCCACTTTGGCTCTTTCACCAGGTTCGCGTACGATTTTTTTGATGACGATCAGTCCGTCAAAAATTTCAGGCACTTCTATTTCAAGCAGCTTGGCCAGGAAAGAAGGGCTGGTGCGGGAAAGGATGATTACCGGAGAATTGTTTTTCATATCCACTTTCTTCACTACAGCACGAATACTTTCTCCTTTTTTGAAATAATCCTGAGGTATTTGTTCTGATTTGGGAAGAATCAGTTCATTGCCTTCTTCATCCAAAAGTAAAATTTCTTTTTTCCAAACCTGATATACTTCTGCACTTATGATCTCACCGATTCGCTCACTGTACTTTTTTACCAATACGTTTTTCTTCAGATCTCCGATGCGGCTTGCCAGAGTTTGCTTCGCTGCAAGGATGGCCCTGCGGCCGAAATCAAGGATCTCGATTTCTTCGTAGAGGTCTTCCCCCACTTCGTAATCCGGTTCCAGTTTTACTGCATCACTGTAAGCAATCTGGGCCAGGGGATCTTCCACTGCACCATTCTCTACGATCGTGCGCCTCCGCATGATTTCCAGGTCACCCTTTTCAGCGTTCACAATTACGTCAAAATTCTCGTCACTGCCGTATTTTTTACGCAGCAGGGTTTTGAAAACGTCTTCCACCACTTTCATCATGGTAGGACGGTCAATATTTTCGGCTTCCTTGAAGTCCTGGAAAGCTTCGATTAAATTGATACTTGCCATAACCGATCTTTTTATGTCCAGTTAAAAAACAATCTGGATCTTGGTTGATTTTATATTGTTGAATAATAAACTATGTGAACTTATTTCCTTTTTTTTCGAAGGAAGTTTTCCGTTAGTGGGCTTTCCGGTAGAGATCTCCAGCACAATTCCCTCATCACTCACATCCGTTAACTGCCCTTCCTTCTGTGTGCCATCCTGGAGTTGGACTTCAACCAGCCGGCCAATATTTTTTTTATACTGACGCAGCAATTTCAGAGGTTCATCCAGACCGGCTGAAGAAACTTCCAAAGAAAAATCTCCGTCAGGAAAAATTGCGGATTCTTCCAGTTTCCTGTAAAGTTTCCGGTTTACCTGTACACATTTTTCAATTGTAATGCCAGAATCTCCATCCAGAAAAACCTTTACATTATTTGTTGGCTTTATCCGCAGATCCACCAGGAAATAAACCGGTTCTTCCGAAATGATTTCCTCTGTCATCCGCCTGATGCTTTCAATTTGGGTTTCCTTATCCATATGAAAAGAAGAAGGGAACGATTGCGTTCCCTTCCTGTTGTTTCACTGTACCGGCTGCAAATTTAACGGATTTATTCGATTCCTCCCAAAAATGCTAATTAAATAACCGCCTCTTTTTAACAGGGTATTTGCTGAGTCTGCATTAAATTTGTCTTCCATGAATATTTTCGTCCTTTTCATACTGGGCTACGTTTTATACCGGTTCATCGGCGGATTTCTTATACCCCTGTTCCGGACTACAGGTCATATGCGTCAGCAGTTCAACAATATGAAACAGCCTGGTCAGGATGGCCAATCTACCAATCAGTCTTCCCAAGGCTTCAGTGGTCAACCCGGCCAACAGCCAACAGCCGACAGCCAACGAACATCCCAGAATCCTGGCGCTTCAAAAGTGGGAGAATACATTGATTTTGAAGAAGTAAAGTAAAACAAGTATGGGAGTATGGGAGTATGGGAGTATGGGAGTGCGGGTTAACATCCAACTGTCAACCGCCATCCGCCAACCGCCAACCGCCAACCGTCATCCGCCAACCGCCAACCGCCAACCGTCAACTGCCATCCGCCAACGATATTCACCAAAGTATGTCTGTAATAAAAAACCCCGGCGGCAGGTATAGACCCTTTAGACCTGCTTTTATCGCTCCTTCGACGTTCATCAGGGCGTCATCCACAAAAAGAGTAAGCTTCGGATCCAGGTGATTTTCACTGATAATCTGTTCATATCCGCCCAAATCAGGCTTCCGGTGGCCTAAAGCATGAGAAAAATAGGCTTTTTCGAACAGGTCCTCCAATTCGCCCTGAAATGAATTCCTGTAGATTTCACTGAATTTTTTGTAATGAATGGCATTGGTATTACTGTACAGAAATAACCTGTATCTGGATTTCAATTCTTTCAATAAGGCAATCCGCTCCGGAGGAAACCGAAGGAGCAGGGCATTCCATGCATCGATTAATTCACCCTGGCTTACTTCCGTGTTAAGCAGGTTTTTTATTTCTTTCAGAAATTCTTCATCTGATATCCTACCCGACTCGTGATCACTGAAAAAAGAAGCGGCGAAACCATGCCCGAAATATTCATGAATATTTTTCAAACCCAGTTCTGAAAATGCATGCAGGGTTTGCTTCACGTCGATTTCCATGATCACACCGCCCAGGTCGAAGATTATATTTTTGATGTCCTTCAAAGTAAAAATTAAAAAGTAAAAATTAAAAAACGGCAGTTTATTGGAATGTTCATTAGTTCTGAGGCCTTTATATATTTTTGGATCTTGTACATTTGACTTTTTTTACTTTTTACTTTTTACTTTTTACTTTCCCCGAAGATCCGCCTCAACCACATCCCTCGAATTCCCACCCACAAAGACTTTGAAGGCGCCGGGCTCATAGATCCATTTCAAATCACTGTTCACAAATTTCAGATCATTCGTAGTAAGTGAGAAGCTGACTTCTTTACTTTCTCCTTTCTTAAGATAAACTTTCTGAAATTTTTTCAGCTCCTCAACCGGCTGTGTTACAGATGCTACCATATCGCGGATATATAGTTGAACAGTTTCCTCACCGTCGTAGTTTCCGGTATTGGTAACCGTTAGTTTAATGAGTGCTGGCTGTGCTGCTGAAATATTTCCGTTACCGATAGAGACTGGACTATAAGAAAATTTTGTATAACTCAATCCATAACCAAATGGATAGAGTGGATCGTTGGACATATCCAGGTAGTCTGATTTGAATTTCGGGCTATCACCAGCGTGAAAAGGACGGCCCGTATTTTTTGCATTGTAATAAATCGGGATCTGTCCCTGGTTCAGTGGAAATGTCATGGATAATTTTCCGGAAGGATTGTAATTTCCAAAGAGAACATCGGCAATCGCATTGCCAGCTTCGGTTCCGCCAAACCAGGCATCGAGTATGGCATTCAGGTGCTGGTTCTCCCAGTTCAGTATCAACGGGCGCCCGTTAAAAAGTACTAAAACGATGGGCTTCCCGGTTTGTACCAGTGCTTTCAGTAAGTTCTCCTGACTTTCAGGAATTGATATATCACCACGACTGGATGACTCTCCACTCATGTCAGCGGCTTCACCCAATACTGCCACAACAACATCTGATTTTGCTGCAGCTGTAACGGCTTCATCAAGCATGGCCTGGGCCGTTCTTGTTTCGCCTTCTATCTCCGCACCAAATACATTTGTACGTTTTACAAGGATGCTGTCGTCTGAAATGTTTGCTCCTTTGGCGTATAAAATATTTACTCCAGAACCTGCCACATTTTTTAATCCTTCCAACACCGATACAGATTTTAAAGGATCACCTGATACACTCCAGGTGCCAAGCATGTTGCGATGATTATCTGCCAGTGGCCCGACCAGTGCGATGGTTCCGGATTTTTTCAGTGGAAGCAACTGATCATTATTTTTAAGAAGCACAAAACTATGTGCAGCGATTTCACGCGCAGCTTTACGGTTATCACCTGAGAGTAATTCTTTAACAGCTCTCTCGGTATTCATTCTATTATATGGATCCGTAAACAGGCCGAGTTTATATTTTGCTTCCAAAACCCGGCGACAAGCCTGGTCAATTTCTTTCTGCGTTATTTTTCCTTCCTGGAACGATTTCTTAAGAGTTGAAAGAAATCCTTCACCTACCATATCCATATCCAGGCCTGCATGCAAAGCCAGGGCAGATATAGATTGCAGGTCACCCATTCCATGAGCCTCCATTTCATTGAGTGAAGTATAATCGGAAACCACCATTCCATTAAACTTCCATTGATTACGTAGCAGGTCCGTGAGCAACCAGCGGTTACCCGTGGCCGGTATACCATCAATTTCATTGAATGAACTCATGACAGATCCCACACCTGCATCAACCGCTGCTTTATATGGAGGCAGATAATATTGGTACATTTTAATCCGGCTCATGTCAACCGTATTATATTCGCGTCCTGCTTCAGCAGCTCCGTATAATGCAAAATGTTTCACGCAGGCCATCACCGTTTCATTATTGCGTAAATCCTTACCCTGGTAACCTCTAACGACGGCTGCAGCAATCAGAGAACCGAGATATGGGTCTTCCCCGGATCCCTCTGAAACCCTTCCCCAGCGTGGATCACGGGCGATATCTACCATTGGTGAAAAGGCCCAGGCCAGTCCATCGGCGCTGGCTTCCCTTGCAGCGATCCGTGCGCTCCTTTCAATTAAATCTGTATCCCAGGAACAGGAGAGCCCCAGTGGGATGGGGAAAATAGTCCTGTGCCCGTGAATAACATCAAGCCCGAATATCAATGGAATATGCAGGCGTGTGTTTTTTACGGCTATATCCTGCGCCTGTCTAACTTTATCAGGTCCGGTAATGCCAAACAATCCACCTACCATGCCTTTACGGATTTTATCATCCACGTCTTTGCTGACAACGGATCCGGTAACAGCACCACCAGGAGTTACAAGATTAAGCTGACCAATTTTTTCATCAATGGTCATCTTGCTCATAAGGTTGCTGATAAAATCATTCATTTTAACATCCTGTGCCCGGACGCTTCCGGCAATAATAAATGCTACGCAAATCGTTAGAACTTTTTTCATCTTTGTTTATTTTGATAAAAATATAATTATAAAAAATTATCAGGGTTCCAAAAAGAAGTTTTAAGTTTTAAGCTTTAAGCTTATTTCAATAAATACGGAGTAATTACTTTTTGCCATATCGCATAGCCTTTCGCATTCATGTGCAGATTGTCTTCCAGAAAAATATCTGTCATCACCGATCCGTCCGTGTTCAACATCTTATGATATACGTCCACAAATCCGGCATGCTGTTGCAGGGAAAGGTAAGTCTGAATGAGCAGGTTCGCCTTCTCCATTTTTTCTTTGAGCCGGATACGGCTGGGACTGGGTTTGATGGAAACAAATAAAATATTTTCTCCCGGCAGGTTCTTTCTTATCATTTCGAACAATACCCGGAACCGCTCAAATACCGTGTCGGCGGTTATTGCATCCGAGGCTGCAAGGTCATTATCTCCGCAATAGATCACTACCTGTTTGGGATGATAAGGGAAAATGATTTCAGGCGCATAAAAAATTACATCCGGAAGTGTGGAGCCGCCAAATCCACGATTGATAATTGTAAAACCCGGGAAATAATTGCTGACATCCGTCCATTTTCTAAAGGAGGAACTGCCAACAAAAAGAATGGAATTGGATGGAGGCAGATTTATTTTATCCTGTTTTTTAAATTCCTGTATTTCATCTGCAAATGGCTGGGCGAGGCAATGACTGGTAAACAAAATACCAACTACAAGCAGCAGGGATTTTAAAATTTTCATCATGAAATATTTTTTTTGAAGTGGTTTAATTTCAGGAAAACGGTTATTTATAAAGTAACAGATCAGAAAACAATTCAGGGATGCGGTTCGGGCGATATTACTTCAATAGGTTTTGTTTTTTCAGAAATCCCATTTTCATTAAAAGTTTCGATGGAAAAATAATAGGTTCTCCCTTTATCCATCGGTTTAAAATAATACTGGTTGTCGTTATATATCATTACACTATTATATAATTTATCCGGAGCGACGCCCCAGTAAATATTATAACCGGTGGCATTGTTGACGGTGATCCATTTGATAAGTGCATTCCTGGAATCATTTTCACTACGCAATACAATGAATTGTTTCACGGTATCAGGTTTTTCTCCTGATCCCTCCCCAAAGACTCGCAAACCACTGATCGCAAATTTACCGGTTGGCATATGAATGTTTTCCAATTTTAAATATCGTGTGGTTACGGGTTTTGATAATTCGAGGTATTCATGGGGGATATCGGTCCGGTTATGGCTTTTATCCATAAGTATCTTCCAGTTTTTACCGTCTGAGGATTCCCAAAGAATATACTGATGATAAATACCCGAGATTTTTCCAAGAAAAGATGAATCCACGTCCTGGTCCGCATAATTTATTTGTACAGCATAAACTGTACTGGAACTTCCCAGATCGGTTTGAATCCATTCATGCGCATTACCGCTGGCGGCGCACCAGTACGTCCTGATATC
>DASZHV010000055.1:0-25141 GCA_035937535.1 Puia sp.
GATGAAGTAACATCGACTATACTTTTAGAAACATTTTCCAATGACATCCCCATTAATGCAAGTTTATTCCTGTCAACATTGATGTGAATCGTTGGAAAATGGAGTGGTTGCGCAATCTGAACATCCCGCAGAAAAGGAATAGACCGCATTTTTGACAATAATGCTTCCCCATACCTGTTGATATCGTCCATATTCTTTCCCGCCACTCTGACTTCAATAGGTGTGGAAGCTCCCTGTGACATTATTTTTTCCGTTAGTTCGATCGGCTCAAAAGATAACCGGATCTTTGGATAATTTGAAGCGACCACATGTCTCAGGTCTTCCTTTAGAGTTTCCATATTGCTTTTATAATCCTCTTTCAGATTTACCTGGATAACCGCTTCATGCGTTCCACTCGAGAAAATATACAGATTACTTGTAGCAAAATTACTCGGCACCAGTCCAACGTAAGCAGATGAAATCGCAACATTACCCTGTACTGTTGAATCAATCAGGTTCAAAATATTCCGGGTATCTCTTTCTGTAACTTCCAGTCTTGTCCCATCCGGTTCACGAATGCGTAATTGCAACTGCCCGTTATTGGTTTTGGGTAAAAGATCTTTCCCGATAAAAATAAAACAGAACAGGGCCAGTGATGCAATTATCAGGAAATAGATAAAAACGATCCATTTCCTGAAAGGCATCCATTTACTGAGCCTTGCCGTTAGTCCATTTTTAAGTCTCTGAAAATAATTGTTTTCTTCAGCATGCAGTTTTTCCTCTTTATTATGCAATTCGATTTCTTTAATTTCTTCTTTATCCATCGCAAGACCTGCATGAGCATGTGGTCCTGTATGTTTGTATTGAAATCGCTCAGCCTTGAGCAGCCATATGGAAATAACTGGAACCAGGGTTTGGGCTGCAATAAATGAAACCAACATCGCAAATGCAATGGAAAGAGAGAGGGGAAGAAACATAGCACGTGGAACGCCAGACATTACAAATGCAGGTGCAAATACAGCAAGTATGCAAAGCAGTATGAGCAAAAGGGGAAAAGAAATTTCCGAGCACGCATCCATCACAGCCTGCTTTTTATTTTTACCCATTTCCAGGTGCTGATGAATATTTTCAATGGTAACCGTTGCCTGGTCAACCAGTATTCCAATAGCAAGCGCGAGTCCGCTCAGGGTCATGATATTGATTGTCTGGCCACAGAGTTTCAGAAAAAAAACTGCGCTCATTACTGAAACGGGAATAGTGATAATAACTACGAGGCTGCTACGAAGGTCACGCAGAAAGAGCAATACCATCAGGCCCGTAAGTATTGCACCCAATATACCTTCTATCATCAGGCTTTTGGCTGCATTGATTACAAAAACTGATTGATCGAACTCATAACTGATATTAACATCGTCCGGCAAAAGGCTTTTCATTTCCGGAAGACGTTTTCTGAGCGTCTGAACTACATCCCAGGTAGAAGCATCTGCTGTTTTGACAACCGGGATATATACAGAACGTTTCCCATTTACCAATGCATAATCAACCGTTATATCAGATGCATCGGCTACACGGGCAACATCCCTTACATATACTATTCCGACTCCATTACTTTTGATGGGGATATCTTCGAAATGCGCCACTTTTGATTCAAGGGAATTTATGGAAGTAATAAACATGGTACTGTCAATCCGCAGATTTCCTGATGGAGAAATGGTATTATTTTTTACAATGGCTTCAACAACATCGTCTGCAGAGAGATTATAAGTGCGCAATTTTTCCGGTGTAATATTGATCACGATGGTTCTTGCATTTGAACCAAATGGCGGCGCACTTGACATGCCCGGGACCGTTGCAAACAAGGGTCTGACACGGGTAAGGGCCAGATCGAATATTTCGTTCAGTGTCTTTGTTTTGCTGCTGAATACCAACTCCCCGACAGGCAGTGAAGAAGCATCAAATCTTATTACCTGCGGAGGCAAAGCACCAGGAGGGAAAAAAGCCATGGTTCGGTTTACCTGGAGAGCAACCTGAGCTGAAGCTTCTGCCATGTCCGTATTCTCATAAAAAGTCAACTTAATTAGAGACAGGCCCTGTATATTTTTACTTTCAACATTTTTAATCCCATTAATATACAAAAACTGATCCTGCATCCTGGTGGCAAAAAAGCCTTCCATCTGTGAAGCAGACATGCCACCGTACTGCTCCATGACATAAATAGTAGGAGCATTTAATTTTGGAAATATGTCAATGGGTATTGTGCGCAAAGCCATAACTGAAAACAGCAAGAGACCTATGAACAATACAATAATGGTGATGGGCCTTTTTAACGCTGTCCTTACCATTTTGATTTATTTAATTATTTGAATGAAGTGGTCAAGCCCTCCAACGGCAAAGGCTTTGTCAAGGTGGGCTAGATACCAGTCGGTAAGTGTTTCTGTATAATCATTCTGAGAACGATACAAAACAAATGCAGCATTGGTAAGATCAATCAGGCTGATGATACCGGCTTTATACTGCGCAAGTTTTTGATTATAGGTATCTTTTGCTGCATTGATCTGCACCGGAAGTTCAAGCAGGTTTAATTCTGCCGTATGAATAGCCAAATCGGCCTGGTTGGATGCGGACTGAAGAGCTAGTTCCTGTTGATGAAGCTGATATTCTCCGGCTTGTTGCTGGAAATGAATTATTTCCAGCCGGTCTTTTTTATGGATCCCATTAAATAAATCATATTGTAAACTAATACCTGCGAGATAATTATAACGCTGAACACCCAGTCCGGTACCGAGTGATTTATAGTCCAACTCGGGTGTGATACTGGAAGCCCTCGTCCATGTAGTTGCTACCAGTGAAACCGTAGGCTGGAAACTTTTTGAAATCCGCCTTTCATCACTTGCATACGCATTATTTACGCTGGTGTAATATGAAATCAGCGGATTGGATTCCATTCCCGAAGTATCAGAAAGAATAGTTTGTGCTGAATCCCGGTCTTTAAGAGATAGGGCATCTATCTGCAAGCGAAATGATGGGATTCCGGTATAGTATGATAATTGTTCGCGAAGATCATTCACCGAACCCAGTACCTGAGTGTAGGCAGTAATTGATTTTGAAAGTTCAGCCAGGGCAAGTGAAGAATCTACTCCGGGTTTGATCCCGCTCATGGTAAGGGCATGTATTACCGAAAAAATTCTCTCATAACGTTGCCTGTTTTGACTTTCAATTTCCAGTTGCATTTGCTTTTTTAACATAGTCAGATATAGGCGGGTAACATCAGATTTCACCTGATAACTTAACCTTTCATAGTCCGCTGTTTCCACTCCAACATTAGAAATAGCTGATTGTATGCTGGCTTTTCGATAACCAAAATCCAGAAATGTATATGCGCCATATAAAGTTGCCAGGCTTCCTAAGGCAGTCTGCCCATTATTCTGACTACTAATCCCGGAAGAAGTTGAGGGTATAATTCCAAACGAGTAATAACTACCGGGCAGAGAATTATCCGTACCCATATCAACCTGTGCATTGGCGCGCAGAAATGGAATAAACTGATGCCGTATATCTTTTACAGCAGACTGACCGCTATTGATAAGAGCCTTTTTTTCCATTAACAATGGCAGGTTTCGAAGTGCACTGTCTGTCAGGCTTGAAAGGGAATAGGGTTTCTGCCCAAAGACGCCAATTATCGGAATCAGAAGGGCTATTATAAACAAACGGAAATATTTTCCATCGGAAATAATAATCATTGCCGGGATTTGAATAAAAAAATTGTTAACTAAAGAAAATCAGGTATTAAACGGAGGGCCACGAAGTAAGCGAACATTAAGCAGAGGGTCCGCAATAAATGGATTCACATAAGATAAGTGCACAACTACAATATCACGAATCTCCAGGCTACTATTCATATCAGGAAGAGTCGGAAAGACAGCAGGCTGAAATCTTTTATTCAGCCGGAATTTTGTTTTTACCGGCTGGTTGTTTTTTGCTTTTTGCAAAGCAAACGGAAGATTGCTTTGAACCCGGCACTTTATTACCTGGTACCTGTCACGTGATCCTGAAAGCGTCGTATCAAAATTGATGAAAAACTGGACAGCAAAAAATCCCGCATAAGCCAGCGGGAAAAACAACCTGATCAATAATATTCTCCAGTTAAACCGATAATTCATTTCTTTACCAAGAGTCGCAAAATTAATGGGATTTCCCCGAAAGGCTTGTTTATTCTATGTTAAGTTCGGAAGAATCTGTAAATGCCATGCCCATATAAGTTGCTTTGGAAGTCTATTTTTGCGTATTAACCCTTATGGAAGATGAACCAATCTAAAAAAATTAAAAAAAATATCCGGAACAGTATATTCAACCTGATACTGCCCTTTAAAATACAGTTTTTTTGGGTAGTCGTACTTAGTCTGTTGGGAACGACCACCAATCTGATTGAACCCCTTATCTATCGTGAAGCCATTAATGACGTAGCCGGTGTTTTTGTAAACCAGGCCCGGGATTCAGTCAGAAAAGAGTCAGGTTTTTCCAAAGAAACACACCGGAAAATCAAAGAGCCTCATCTTAAAGGGAAAGTGGCTCCCCGTACACCTCAACAGGCCCTGGATACATTATTATGGGCAGTATTCTGGTTGTTTGTCATTAACCTCGTCTCAACCCTGCTTTGGAGAATCGGAGAAAATAAAAATGTAAAATTTTCCTGTGGAATCGAACAGAGATTTATTCTGAGTACGTTCGGGCACGTACTGAATTTACCATTAGGTTTTTTTGTACGAAGACCTGCAGCAGCAATCGCCAAAAGGATTGACCAGTCTGAAGAAGTTTCGGCAGTAGTAAACGGTTTTTCCCAGCAGATTCTTCCAGAACTGATCGGTCTAGTGGGCATTTTAGCCATAATGTTCTATGAAAATGCCACCCTCACGGCCATTTCACTAGTGATCATACCTCTTTACCTTTTAATTGCATGGACATCCGCTAAAAAACTTGAGTTCGGTCTTACGGAATATTATCAAAAATGGGAAGGCGTGTTCACCCGGATTCAGGACGCATTATCAGGAATAAAAACAGTTAAACTTTCCGGGGCGGAGGACAGAGAATTGAAAAATCTTGAAGCTGCTTCCTCTGAAGCTTACGCAGATTATATACATCGTTCCAGGATGGCAAATAAATATGAATTCTGGGAAACTGTTCTGACACATTTGTCAACTGCCCTTGTGCTGGGTTATGGCGGCTACCTGACTTTGGAAAGTAAACTTACGCCAGGCGATGTCGTTATGTTCGTAACCTATCTTGACCGTTTATACAGTCCGATAGACAACCTGGCCACATTGTGGATTTCACTTCAGCAAAACTTCGTTTCCATATCTCGCGCTTTTAAACTGACTGACCGGCCAGAAGAATCCCGCGATGGAAAAACATTAATACTTGAAAACGGGAAGATTGAGTTTAGGGAAATTCAATTTTCGTATACGCCAGACCGGAAAATTCTGGACAATGTTTCATTTACAATCGAGCCGGGGAAGATGACAGCCCTGGTAGGCCCTTCAGGTGCTGGAAAAACAACGATCATTGACCTGTTGTTAAAATTATATAAACCGGATTCAGGAAATATTTTAATCGACGGACAAGATATTTCAACCCTTGATCCTGCGACTATCAGAAAACAAATCGGTATCATTTCTGCTGATGGAGCATTATTTAACGGAACCATCCGGGACAATATTTCTTATAAAAAACCGGATGCGGGTATAATTGAAATTGAAGAAGCAGTTATTGCTGCAGGACTGGAACATACAGTCAGGCGCCTTCCCATGCATCTGGAAACAATGGTTGGTGAAAATGGAATCGGTTTGTCTGTAGGTGAGCGGCAAAGAATTCAGATAGCGAGGATTCTGCTTGCCAAACCAAGGATATTAATTCTGGATGAAGCTACCGCTAATCTGGATTATGCAACTGAAGGAGAAATAAAACTGAGCATAGAAGAAATCCGGAAACAAAATACAGTTATTGTAATTGCACATCGGTTTACCATGGTAAGAGATGCAGACTATATCGTTGTGCTGGATGAAGGTAAAGTAATTGAATCCGGTAAACCCGCTTCATTAATCGCATCGGGAGGATGGTTCAGTGATTTTTCGAAAACCACTAAAGAGGATTATGAAGTTTCTGAGAAAACAGAAGAGGATAGCGGGGAATAGTAAAGCGATTGGGGATCAATTTAAAACTTCAAATTTATTTTCCGCATTGTCCAATATCAAAACCCAGTCCTCACGCTGAGAAGGAACGGGTGAGGCAATGGGTAATGGAGGAATAAATGTACGATCATCTTTATTTTCAAATTTCCCAATAAATATAGTTTTGCCTTTGCGCGGATCATACCAACTCGCATTAATCTGTTTGCCGGAAATGATATTCATCCTGACATGAACCGGCGATCCATACGCGCTGTAAATAAAAGCATAATCCTTACCACGTGTTGCCTGAATTCTTTCGGAAGCACAACAACCCGTATCTAATAACATGGACTGGTCAGGAATCCTTTCAAGCATCGGCCGGGATTCCATTAACTTTCGCAAATACTTCATTTCATTAGCTGCGGTCAGATTCAATGCTTCTTCCCATGAATGAAAAGCTGAAAAGAAGTCAGCTCCCTTTTTTGAAAACCAGATGACCGGCCCGCATCCGTAGGTATGACCGCATGCACCTGAAAAAACCGATAGATAAGCAGATTTTCTGACATCATATGCACTGGCATATCCCAGTTCTGTCGGATTAAAACATACCGGCATTTCTTCATAAATATTTTCCCCGTTAATCACCGGTTTAACAGGATGTTTATTATAATCACTGCTGATGAGCTCCCATACAGGTGTATCGCGACAATGACCTGTTTGAAGCATATTGATATTCAGCCATCCGTCATTCTGAAACCATTGTGAAGAACTGGATGTTCCGTCAGGCTGGGGATGAAATGTCATAAGACCTTCATTCCCTTTGCCCAACCCCTCATTTATTCCTTTAGCCATTGACCGCCAAATAACAACATCATTTGAACTGTCTCTTGGACTTCGGTCCCCTCCAATCACCCAGATAATATTAGTATGATTTTTATATCTTGCCCCAATCCACCTTCCATATGCGTATGCATTTGATTCATTAAAAATTTCAGGGCCTTTACCCCATTTATTCTTATAGACCTTATCTCCCCATGTCGGAAGCAGGGCGACGTATAAATTATTCGCCGCCGCAAGATCGAGAATGGTATCTATAAAATTAAAATATGCGGCATTTGGTTGAAGTGGGTCATCGTGAAACAGGGGCAGGTCTCCGTTAGCATTGGGCGAATGCAGGCCATCCAATTCAGCGAGTACTACTGCCTGTATAACATTAAACCCCTGTCCATTTCTTTTCTTAAAATAAGAAATATCCTCCGTTTTATTCAATCGATGAAATAATTCCCAACCAGTATCACCCATCCAGAAAAAAGGTTTCCCATCATCGGTCACAAGGAAACGTTTATTTTCACTTACTTTCAATGACGGCAGTTGGGCCCTGATATCAATTCCGTACATTAAAAGAAGGAGAAGGATAAATAATTTAAGCCGGTTTACTGAATGCATGGGAGAGCATTTTAAAATGGGAAAAGCCTTACAGGCTTAAGAAGGTGAGATGGCAAGACTAAAAATACTCATTATTTTGTAAAAAAAATTGCCTGAATCCGGGCTAAAATTTAATTATGATAAGATCCTGGATGCTTTACATTTTATTGCTCCTTACCTTTTCTTTTACTGAAGCCCAGTTAATCAGATCAGTCGATATATGTGTGTATGGCGCCAGTTCCGGTGGAGTGATCGCCGCTTATACGGCAAGCAGACTTGGGAAAAAAGTTTTATTGATTTCAGAATCCCTGCATCCCGGCGGCTTAAGCAGCGGGGGACTTGGTAATACGGATATCGGAAATAAATCTGCCATAACCGGACTTGCGATAGATTTTTATAGAAGAATTGGTCGTCACTATGGAAATGAAGAACAATGGATTTTCGAACCCCATGTAGCAGAAGAAATATTTCTTGATTATATAAAAAGAGGGAGGTTTCATGTTTCATACAATCAGCATTTGATATCAGTAAAAAAAGCAGGTAATCGGATACAGGAAATCATTATCACTTCAAATAGTGATGAATTAAGCGACATTAGTGAAATTGTCAGGGCGAAAGAATTTATCGATTGTTCCTATGAGGGCGATCTGATGGCCATGGCTTCCATTTCGTATACTGTTGGCCGTGAAAATAACATGCAATACAATGAAACATATAATGGTGTTCAGTTGCTGGACAAACATCAGTTTCCTGATGGAATTGATCCTTATAACATTGCCGGAGAATCTTTAAGCGGAGTCTTATGGGGAATCAACACCAAACCACCTGCTCCGGGAGGAACCGGAGATAAAAAAATACAGGCTTATAATTTCCGGATTTGTCTCACCGACAGTATCCAAAATCGAATTGAAATTACGAGACCTGAGCGTTATGACAGCACCCGTTACAACCTGTTGTTCAGGTATATTCAATTAAAAAATCCGAAAAATCTGGAAGACGGTTTATTGAATATTAACCTTATGCCAGGCAGAAAAACAGATATAAATAATAACGGGCCATTTTCAACGGATATGATTGGCATGAACTATGATTATCCGGATGGAAACTTTGAAACCCGTAAAAGTATCGTCCAGGATCATGTAGATTATGACAAAGGACTTTTATATTTTCTAGGTCATGATAAAAGATTACCTGAATATCTGAGAAATGAGATGTTGAAATGGGGTTATCCACGCGATGAATATCCTGATAATGATCATTGGTCGCCTCAGCTTTACATCCGGGAATCCAGGAGAATGATTGGGGAATATATTATGACAGAAGCGAACTGTGTTGGAAAGTTAAAAGTTTCAGACAGTGTTGGTGAGGCAGCATATACAATGGATTCCCATAATTGTCAACGTGTAATTGTAAATGATATGGTAAGGAATGAAGGAGATGTTCAGGTTGGTGGGTTTCCACCATATCCCATTTCATACAGATCCATAATATCCAAAAAATCAGAATGCGCTAATCTGCTGGTTCCCGTTTGCTTATCAGCCAGTCATATCGCTTACGGCTCCATCCGGATGGAACCGGTATTCATGGTGCTCGGCCAGTCATCCGCAATTGCTGCGGTAATGGCCATTGATCTAAAATTACCTTTACAGGATGTACCAGTAAAAAAATTGCAAAAGGAGCTAAAAGAAGACCCCCTGGTAACACATCGTTTAAAGCTGTAATTGAAAAATCAGGTTTACAAATGCATTATTATTTAATTTTGCATGGATTTCACAATCCACTCTGAAAATTGATAACATGTTTGAAGAAAATTATATTGCGAGTGTCAAAACCCAATTTCTTCAATATAAAACATTGGGAGAAAAAGCTATTGCGCAGATCCCTGAGGAAAAAATTTACTGGATATATAATAAGGAGTCCAACAGTATCGTAACCATAGTGAAACATATGTCCGGTAATATGCTGTCACGTTTTACAGATTTATATGCCAGCGATGGTGAAAAGAAGTGGAGAAACCGGGATATGGAGTTTGAAAATGAATTGATGAAAAGAGATACACTGATGGAAAAATGGAATGAAGGATGGAATTGCCTTTTTAATATTTTAAATACCCTTTCTGCCGAAAGTTTGTCGAAAAAAATTCTGATAAGAAACGAACCTCATACAGTTATGGAAGCGATTAACAGGCAATTGACCCATTATGCTTACCATGTCGGACAAATCATATTTATTAGTAAAATGGTTTGTGACAGTGATTGGAAATCCTTGTCCATTCCAAAGGGTAAATCCGCGGAAATGAACGCTAAAATAGGTCTTTGAACCTATACTTGCTAATTTTTCGTAACTTGTAAGTAAATCGAAAATCTGCGCAGGATAATTCTATATAGCATTGGCCTGATCTTATGGCTTCCCGGAAATATATATGCCCAGCGCGTAGTTTATACTGAAAATTTCAATATACGGGCATCGTTTCGTTTTAAGGTGATCGGCAAATCAGATAATTTTTATTGGATAGAAAAACTGCAGAGACAGCGGTCTGGCAGGCAACATGACAGCGGAGATTTAAGAGAATTGAAAAGTTTTGAATTATTCAACATTAAATTAAATCTGCTTAGAGAAATTCCTGCAACAAATATCAGAAGTACCCTGAAACAATGGCTGGTAGCCGGGAAAAAGAGTCTGGATCAAATCATAATTACAAGCTCGGAAGGAAAGACGAATATTTTCTGCAGCCGTTTCATGACGGATGAAAATACAGAAATTCAAATCCGGCAGATCGGTAGTCTTCCTTTTTCAACAGGCGCTTCCTCTTTCATCCTGGTCAGGTCAGAGGACCAGTCAAAAATTCTTTTGTTAGCTTTTGAAAAAACGGAGACTGAGTCTTCACGGGTGCACGCGCTCCTCTACGATTCCGACTGGAAACAAATTTATCAACAAGTAATTTCCCATACTCAATTCTCCCAACCATGTATTCAGGATGAAGAAGTTGGTTTTCCGGCTGAAAGTTTTGATAACCTGCCTATCAAACTGGCGAATAACGGAGAATGGCTGATGGCTTCTCCATCGAGGATTAGCCGGAATTTTTCTCTTTTTCATGTTTGTCCAAATGGCAGCGACTATTATTACAAGGAAATTCCAGTTTCACCATATTACAGAATGGAAGATATCGCTATGTTTATCAACAACGATCTGGAACAAATGAGCGTTGGTCTATTCTCTTCTTATTCAAATACCACTTTAAAAAACGTACAGATATATAATTATTCAATGAAAGAAGGGCGATTCTATTTTGATTCGTCCTATCACTTTAATACACAGGTTCGTGATATACAGAGCAAAAACCTTAGTCACGAAAGTTTTATTGCAGTTCCCGGCGGGGGTTATATGTATCTGAAGGAATATGGTTCTCCTTTTGAATTTAATAAACCGACGGTTCCATTTATTACTAGTTGGGAAACCGCTTATCTTATGGCAAATTATTCAGAATCGACTCCTGACAATAAACAATTAAAGCAAGGGTATAATTTAAATCACGGATTGAGTCCTATTACAACGGTACGCAACCGGGGTGACTTAAATCTTTTTTATTTCCCTGCTGTTTCAAAAGACAGTACATGGAGTGGAGTTATGAATATGGAACAACATTCTGAATCGAATAATCCCGACCTCTCCTATTTGCTGATGCCATTAAAAAATAAAGTTTACATCATATATAATAGCACAGAAGGATCTACAGACCCATTGGCAACAACGACTACGCTGAATATGCAGGGTCAGACTACTGAAGATGCTTTAATTTTCTGGAAAATAAATAAACAAATGAATTTTCAGGAATCTCGCCGCTTTTCTGCAGATGAAGTAGCCGTTCCATATTCGAATAATCTACAATCCGGGTTCGCAATAATAAGACTGCAATAATTGTTAATTGTTAATTGTTAACGTTGAAATATATAAGCATGAAAATTGCAAATTCTTAACATCGCTCTACAACACCGTTTACAATTATCAATTAACAATTAACAATTATTTGATCTTATCTCTCCTCATCTTCACTTCACGCCAGGTAGTTAAAATAATTCCCTGATCCGCGAGGGCTTTCTTAAATGCGGGATTCATCATTGCAAGCATATCTCCTTTCCGGGTTGGCCCACTGTCACTGATATATTTAAATTCAGGACCTGTATCTGTGCAGTGCATAATCATCATTGTGAGGCCAGGTTTCAAAGTTTTAAGGGCATCTATATATTTGGCTGTTTTATATTCGTCAAGTTTTTTATCATCTGAAGCAATATCAGCAGGAATAATCCAATCATAACTGCTGTTGTGGAGATCATCCAGAACCGGGAGTCCGGCATTCCAGAGCATTTTGCCCAGTATTCGGATTTGTTCGACGGTTGCATCTGGTAATTTCGTTTGTTCCTGAATTAAAACATCTGCACCTCCTGGTAACATAACGGGTATATGATTTTTAATTCCAATCCTTATATAACGAATCAGGAATTCCGGTGATCCAAAAACTGTTCCCATATGTGTATCCAGATGTGTGGGTTCAAAACCCATGGTCCTGGCCCTGTCAAGCTGAGCCTCCATTTCTATTTCCACTTCATCGGCACTGGCATGAGCAACAACTTCCGAAACACCAGGCCATAAATCTCCTTCAGAATCAACCAGTCCGGGTACATTTTTCTTGCCTGCCAGCGGACCCCAGCGATAAGAACTCCATTCTGAAGTAAGGGTTAAATGCAAACCCGCGTCTATTTCAGGATGTCCCTTAAGAAAATGAACAAATCCAGGCACCCAGGAACAGGGCATCATTACGCTGGTAGAAGTTGAAACACCCTTTGTCAGCGCATTTTCAGCTCCCATATTAGAGTCGAAACTCATGCCTGCATCATCAACATGGAGGATCAAAACCCTGGCTCCTTTGGGGAATCCTAAACGGTCTGCATAGGTGGAATCCTTCTGCTGGGCCGGTAAAAAAACTGGTATAAATATGATTATCAGCAGTTTAAGGAGTTTTTTGATCATAAAAGAATGTTTGAAATAAAGGTAACAAAGCTCTTTTATATGAAGTCTTATCCTCAGAATTTATGTTAAAATGACATTCATCAAGCTTATTTCACCGTTTATACATATTATTATGCCATTCATACTACTATGTTTTGCATAGTACTATTATACCCATTATATTTGTATCGACAATCAATCAAATACAAACCAATAAAAAACAAAAAAATGAAAAAGAGAATCCTGCTTTTAAGCATCGCCCTGGTAAGTTTTACTGCTTTCAGTTTTGCCGCAGTTACACCAACCACCACAAATGTTGCCCCTGCAACTATCAGTAAAAATGTAATCAGTTCTTTCAACAGAGAATTTTCAGATGCCAGCAATATTCAATGGGAAATCAAGGCAAATTTTGTAAAAGCCCAGTTTACCGTAAACGACATGGTGTTGTTTGCTTACTTCAACAAAAGTGGAGAATTAATTGCTGTCACACGTTTTATCAGTCCCAATCAGTTACCTCTTGAATTATTAACCTCACTTAAGAAAGCGAATAAAGCTTATTGGGTAAGCGATCTTTTTGAAATCCGGACAGAATCTGGAACTGCTTATTATGCAACCATTGAAAATGCTGATCAGATTATAGTATTAAAATCTGAAGGTATCAGTGGATGGCAGACATTTCAGAAAGAAAAGAAAGATAATGCTGAATAATATGAAGGTTTCACCTAAAAATTAAAAGGAAAGATCCCTATAAAGATCTTTCCTTTTCCCTATTAACCAAATGGTATCCTCACTCCCATACTCCCATACTCCCATACTTTCTTCTACATTGCCCCCAGTTGCTTCAGATATTTTTCAGAGTTGGCCTTTGTCGGCGGAGTCGGATTCAGACTCAGTGATTTTTTAAAATTTAGAATCGCATTCTTTTTATCCCCCGACAATGCATAAGCTTCCCCCAGGCTGTCCCAGCAATTCGCGCTTTCCGGGTGTCTTTCAACATTGAGTTTTAATGCAGCAATAGCTTTGTCAAATTGCTGATTTCCCAATAACTGATAACCATAATTATTTAAATCATTTTCGCTGGCCTTGTCCATCGCATCTTTCATCACTTTTTCTGATTCATCATGTTTACCCGCGAGGTCCAGAAGTCCAGCTTTCGTACTCTGATCTGCAAAATTCTGATTTCTTAAAATTGCCTGATCTGCCCAAATCAATCCCTGGTCAATCTTGACTTTATTAGCCAGCGTATAATTGGCTGCAGCATTATAATTCTGCCACATAAATCCCGTCTGTCCCTTAAACAATTCAATAGCATTTTCAATAACAATCTCATCCACTGCAAATTCAATTTTTACCGGAAATTGTTTTTTCTCCCAGTTCAAATCAAGTTCCGCCACATTTTTATTTACTATTTCGAATGAGTAAGACAGACGTTCAATCGATACGGGCATATTGCGAACCGTTATCTTAGCCCGCATCTGATCCTGTTTTGGATCATAAAAAAAGCTTCCCCATGACTTGAAATCTTTTGAGAGAATAACTTCCCCCGAATTGTCACCGTTGATCACAAAAAACAATCCATAATCTCCTGCAGGAACTAAATTACCTTCGATGGTAGCAGCGTGAGATAAGTGGAGCACGGTATTTTCATTTGCTCCGGCTCGCCAAGGGGATTCCAGACCTACTGCAGATCCTGCTTTGTCCCATCCATAAGGAACCAGCTTACCCCAGATCTCTCTTCCCTTAACCGAAGGTCGGGAATAATCCACAGTAACATAGGAGATACCAATCGTTTGCGAAACTGTTGCCGCGGGACTGGGTTCCCGGGGTAACCAGGTTTGCTGTGCTTGTACAAAAAAGAAATTGCAAATTAATCCCAGAAAAAATACTATTCGAAGTTGTATTGGCCTGTTCATAATTTAAAGGTTTATGTTAATCAATTCTTTAAGTTAAGTGAATGAATTATTCAAAACCTGTTTACTACCCGAACGGCTAAAAAGCGTTTTAAAAGGTCCAATGGTATGGGTTAACCCATTTATTTGAATACCATATATATCAGGGCTGCGAGTAATCCCCCAATTATCGGTCCGACCACAGGAATCCAGGAATAACCCCAGTCACTATTTTTTTTATCTTTTATAGGAAGAAGGAAATGCATAATACGCGGACCGAGATCTCTTGCCGGATTGATTGCATAGCCTGTGGTTCCTCCGAGGGACAATCCAATGGCCCAAACCAATAAAGCAACTGGCAAGGCCCCAATGGATCCCAGGCCAATCTTTGTTTTGCTTTCTGCGATTTCCGCTCCAGTAATATAAAAAACAACGAATACCAATACGAAGGTTCCAATTATTTCGCTGAACAGATTTGCAAAATTATTCCTGATCGCGGGCTCAGTAGAAAACGCTGCGAGTTTTAATCCGGGATCCTTTGTACGGTTGAAATGATCGTGGTATACCAGCCAAACAAGCAATTGACCCGTCATGGCACCTAATATTTGTGCTGAAATATATGGGAGAACTGAAGACCACTCAAGTTTTCCTGAAACCGCCATCGCCACTGTTACAGCAGGGTTCAGATGAGCCCCACTATAAGGGTTTGCAATAACAACACCTGCATAGACTGCCAGCGCCCACCCTGTTGTTATAACGATCCATCCGCCGTTATGTCCCTTGGTATCTGTTAATACCACATTGGCAACTACCCCATTGCCTAACAGGACCAGTGTACCGGTACCAATAAATTCGGCCAGAAAGGGGGTCATATATTTTGATTTATTTTTTACTCCAGACCTGGGCCGTTCGGACAGCCTGTTTCCATGAATCAATTCCAGCTTGCATTGAAGTATGAGTAGCTACTGGCAAAAATTCCTTTTCAGATTTCCACCATTGAGATATTTCAGCACTGTCTTTCCAGAATCCAATAGCTAGTCCGGCCAAATATGCCGCACCCAGTGCCGTTGTTTCAGTAATCTGCGGTCTGATCACTTTACAATTCAGAAGGTCAGCCTGAAATTGCATGAGCAGGTTATTCGCCGTTGCCCCTCCATCCACTCTCAATTCTTTAATTAAAATTCCGGAATCTGCTTCCATTGCTTTCAATACATCCATAGTCTGATATGCAATGGATTCCACTGCTGCCCGGGCTATATGCGCCGCCCGTGTTCCTCTTGTTATACCGACTATCGTTCCCCTTGCATCAGGATTCCAATAAGGGGCCCCGAGTCCGGCAAAAGCCGGCACAAAACTAACGCCGTTTGTATCTTCTACCTGCTTGGCAAGCATTTCGATTTCAGAAGAGCTCCTGATGATACCCAACCCGTCGCGCAACCATTGCACTACTGCCCCGGCAATAAAAATACTTCCTTCAAATGCATATTGAATACTTCCATTTATTTTCCAGGCAATTGTTGTAAGAAGATTATTTTTTGATTCAACGAAATGGTCACCGATATTCATCAGCATGAAACAACCCGTTCCGTATGTATTTTTTACCATTCCTTTTTCAAGGCACATTTGCCCGAATAACGCCGCATGTTGATCACCCGCGATTCCTGCAATCGGAATTTTCTCAGAAAAAATACTATCATCAGTTTCCCCATAAAATTCACTCGATTCTTTTACTTCGGGCAGCATGATTTTCGGGATGTCCATAATCTGCAATAATTCTTCATCCCATTTTTGTTCTCTGATATTATACAACATGGTTCGCGACGCATTAGTAATATCGGTAGCATGCACTTGCCCATGGGTAAATTTCCAAACCAGCCATGAATCAACAGTTCCGAATGCCAGCCTTCCTTCCAATGCTTTTTTTCTGGCACCCTGAACATTTTCAAGTATCCAGCGGATCTTGGATCCGGAGAAGTATGCGTCTATGACCAAACCCGTTTTTGAACGGATCTTTTCTGACAAACCGGATTCCTTCAAATGCTCGCAAAATGGAGCTGTCCTCCTGTCCTGCCATACAATGGCATTATATACGGGTTCACCTGTTTTTTTGTCCCAAACAATCGTCGTTTCCCGCTGATTGGTAATACCGATAGCAGCAATTTCTGAAACCGATGCTCCTATTTTCAACCTTACTTCTGCCGCTACGCTGGCTTGCGATGACCATATCTCAAGTGGATCGTGTTCAACCCATCCGGGTTGCGGAAATATCTGGGTGAATTCTTTTTGTGCAATAGATTGTATTTGGCCGGTCCGGTCAAAAAGAATTGCGCGCGAGCTTGTAGTTCCCTGGTCTAATGCGAGGATGTATTTTTTCATAACAAGCAAAGTTTCGTTGGCGGTTGGCCGTTGGCGGTTGACCGGCCAACGGCCAACGATTAAGCTCAGCTTAATATATAATTTTTAGCAACCTGAAGGAAAGATAACACTTGTTCTTTTTCCCAGTCTTCCTCTTTTTTTAATTCTCCCGCCATCAATCGGGCAACGGCGGGCGCCATATCTATTGCAGCACGGGCATCCAGAAATAATGCCCTGGTTCTGCGTGCAAGAACATCCTCAATGGTTCTTGCCATTTCAAAACGGGTCGCCCATACCACTTCCGCACCGATATAAGGAAGTCTTGAATCAAGGATTTCTTTCCAGGCTAAATTTTCTTTTACAAGTGATTTTACAGCATTCGCGTCACTTCCATAAACGAAAAAAGGATCGGTCCATTCAACAGATTCTTTAAAGCCATGAAGGGAAAGTGTCCTGGTAACGGATAAACGATATGGAAGTTTGCCTACACCGATCGCCGCATTAACGGTTTCTTCCGCCATCTGCCGGTAAGTAGTCCATTTCCCGCCGGTAATGGTAATCAGCCCTGACGCAGAAACAATTAATTTATGCGACCTCGAAATTTCTTTTGTTTTTTGTTTGTCGTTTTGGGGGGCGGCCAAGGGACGAAGTCCTGCAAAAACACTCAGTACATCTTTTCGTGTAGGGATCCGCGTTAGATATTCAGCCGCGGCATCCAGTATAAACTTAATTTCTTGTTCCAAGGCCCTTGGCTCCAGCTGATGTGCATCCAGAGGCGTATCTGTAGTGCCAGCCAGCATCCGGTCGTGCCATGGTATGGCAAACAAAACCCTTCCATCTTTTGTTTTGGGAATCATCAGAGCATCGTGTGGTCCAAGGAAAGATTTATCAAACACCAGGTGAACGCCCTGGCTGGGCTGTACTATCGGCTTTGCTTCGGGTTCATCCATATTCAGGAGTTCATCAACAAAAATACCAGTAGCGTTAATTACTGTTTTTGCTTTGAGAGTATATTGAATACCGGACTCCAGGTCTTTTACAATGAGCCCATTTATTTTGTTACCATCTTTAGTTAAACCACAAACACGAAAATAATTCAGCAGGGTGGCGCCCTGTTCAATTCCTGTGAGTGCGAGGCTAATCGCCAGTCTTGCATCATCAAATTGTCCATCATGATAAAGCACACCCAGTTTCAAACCTTTTTGCCTGATATTCGGAATCCGCCTGATCGTTTCTTTTCGCGAAATCAGGCGCGAACGGCCAAAACTCCTTCTTCCGGCCAGTAAATCATAAATGGACAGACCGATGGAATAAAATAAACCGCTCAACCAGGAGTAATTAGGTATGATAAAACTTTCATTCCTGACGAGGTGGGGTGCATTATTCATCAATATCCCCCGCTCACGCAGTGCACTTGTAACCAGTCCAATATTTCCCTGCGACAGATAACGGACACCTCCATGTACCAGCTTGGTGCTTCGGCTGGAAGTTCCTTTTGCAAAATCAGACTGTTCCAGCAACAATGTTTTAAACCCGCGGGAAGCCGCATCCACGGCTATGCCCAGCCCCGTTGCACCGCCTCCTACTACGATAATATCCCAGACTTTTGCCGGATCAGCCATTTGTTCTACCAGCGCTTCTCTTTTTATCTGCATTCAATTTCTTTTTTCGAAAGGGCCAGCTTTTTATTTTTCGACCAACATTTCCGGAATATGATAAACTGAAAGTTCACCGAGAATGGGATCCGATTTGGCACCCGTAATCCGGATAAGAATTCGGTTACTGTTCCTCGTTGGAAAACTTATTATACGCTGATGTCCCATAGTAGTGTACGCATTTTTATATAATAAAGAGTCATTATCGTACACTTCAATCTCAAAAGATTTTATCCGCTGGCCCCACTGAAGCAATTCTTTCAGAAGGATACAATTGACTGCAAGTTCTTTATTGAAACGGATTTCTAAAAATTCATCTTTAAAGTTCTTCCCCAAATTAATAACTCCATCCTTTCCCTTACTTAATTCCTTTATTTTTTCCCCATGTAAATAAATAACTGACTGATCTTTATTCAGAAGATCCTGAAAACTTTCATTCCTCAATTGTGCAAATTTCATGAGTGCTGCAGAATCATAGGATGAAATAAGTCCACTGGGATCCGGTGGAACATTTAATATTAAATTCGCTCCGCGACCCACGGACTTCAGGTAAATATCAAAAAGTTTTTCAGGAGATTTCACCAGACTATCTTCCTTAAAATGGTAAAACCATCCCGGGCGAATACTTACGTCACATTCGGCAGGTAACCAATTCTTCCCATTAATATTTCCCTGGTTAAGTGTATCATTTGGAGGTGCGCCCAAACCCCTGCTGAAGCCCGCCGTATCCAACAGGTTCCAGTTGGTAGATCCGACAACCCCATCTTCATTTCCAACCCAACGTATATCCGGACCGATATCACTAAATACCATGGTATTCGGTGCAATTTTACGCATAGTGGTTTCAAAACGATGCCAGTCATAAACTTGTTTTTTCCCATTGGGCCCTTCTCCATTCGCTCCATCCCACCAGAATTCAAACAAAGGTCCGTAGTGCGCAACCACTTCATTCATCATATTAGTAAAAACATCATTATATCCAGGCGTTCCATATTCAGGATGATTTCTGTCCCAGGGTGAAAGATATACGCCGAAAGATAATCCGTACTCTCTGCATGCAGAAGACAGTTCTTTCAAAACATCCCCTTTCCCATTCCTCCATTTACTCTGCGCGACGGTATGTTTTGAAAAGGCGCTGGGCCATAGACAAAATCCATCGTGGTGTTTAGCAGTTAATACGATGCCAGTTGCACCGGCAGCTTTCGCAATTCTGCACCATTGGCGGCAGTCCATCGCCGTGGGATTAAAAAGTTCTTCTTTTTCGGATCCCTTACCCCATTCAAGGTCCGTAAATGTATTCGGCCCGAAATGCATGAACAAATAAAATGGTGCATTTTGCCAAGCCAGTTGTTTGGAGGATGGCAATGGATTCACAGGTGACTGAGAGCGGCCGGTAATGAAAATGCAAAGGGAAAAAATAACTGAAAAATTTTTCATGATTATCAGGACATTCGTTCGATTTATGAAACTATGGATCAATTTAGATAATACCGATTAGACGCTGCACTATTCTTTTCTTAGCCTAATTTTACGTTATCAAAAAAAAATATGTCGTTTTTCAACAATAAGGTGGTGATTGTAACTGGTGGAAGCGATGGGATCGGAAGGGCCCTGATCGGTTTACTTATTGAAGCAGGCGCTAAAGTGGCGACCTGCGGAAGGCAGCACGATAAACTTTATGCCCTTCAACTTGAATTTTCCCAGTTCATGTTACATACTATGGTCTGCGACGTGAGTAATGAGGAAGAATGCAAGAGGTTTATTCATTCAACAGTTGAAACATTTGGAACGATCGATATTCTGATCAATAATGCAGGTATAAGTATGCGTTCCCTTTTCGACGATACGGATACTAACGTAATCCGCCGTCTCATGGATGTCAATTTTATGGGTTCTGTTTATTGTACAAAAGCAGCGTTACCTTATATAATTGAACAGAAAGGAACCATCGTGGGCATTTCTTCAACAGCCGGATACCGCGGCCTGCCGGGCAGAAGTGGATATTCTGCTTCAAAATTCGCTCTCCAGGGATGGCTTGAATCACTGAGAACAGAACTAATGTATACAGGCGTCCACGTAATGTGGGTTTCTCCGGGTTTTACAGCTTCCAATATCCGCAATGCAGCGCTAAACAGTAAGGGTCTGAGCCAGGGAGAAAGCGTGCTCGACGAATCCAAACTTATGAGTGCAGAAGTTTGTGCGAAATATATTTTGAATGCCATTGAAAAAAGAAAAAGGGTGCTGGTGCTTACCTTCACCGGAAAGTTCACGGTTTTCTTAAATAAATTTTTCCCTTCCCTGACGGACAGGCTGGTACACAGGCACTATTTCAAAAACGGGGAATTGGTTAAATGAGGTTTGGATAAATTAAAACGAACCGATCAAGATGGCGCTTATTACCCTTACTTCCGACTTCGGCCTGCAGGATTATATTGCCGGTGCAGTCAGGGGTCAGCTTCTTCAAATAGATTCAACGTTTCGGATTCACGATATTTCCCATCAGGTAGCACCATTCAATTATCCACAGGCTGCATATATCTGCCGAAATACCATCTGGCAGTTTCCTGAGAATACTTATCATATCATTCTGATAAACCTTTTTGAACAAAAACCCGAACACTTATTGCTCGCCAGTTCAAAAAGTCAGTATATTTTTTGTGCGGATAACGGTCTCCTGAATATGATTCTTCCGGAAAAACCTGATAAAATTATCGGGCTTGCCCTTGATAAAAATGAAATTAAGAACACACTTTATTGTACACGTCAGATCGGACAGGCAATCCGGGCATTGGAAGCCGGGGCTTTACCGGAAAGTCTGGGTGATCCTGAAATTAAGTATATACAAAAAAATGACCTCCGTCCCCTTTTGGGCGATAATTATATTGAAGGCCAGATCATTTTCATCGACAAATTCGAAAATGTGATCGTCAATATCACCAGGGATGAATTTGAAGCACAGCGCAAAGGCCGGAGTTTCCGGATTGTTTTTAAAAGAAATGAAATCATCGACAGGATCAGTGAATCCTATGCCGACGTGCCTCTGGGAGAAAAGCTGGCCATCTTTAATTCTGCAAATTACCTGGAAGTAGCCATCAACAAAGGCAATGCCGCCGGGTTATTCGGTCTCCAGGATTTTACCGACCAGGCACTCCAGCACCATCTGTTTTACCAGACGGTGAAGGTTTACTTTGAGTAGCCCAAGAAAGTATGGGAGTATGGGAGTATGGGAGTATGGGAGTGAAAATAATTTTAAAAAATATAATTTTTACTTGCAACAATTAATGTTGTTAAGCTATTGCAAAATTCTTTCCATTCCCATACTCCCATACTCCCATACTACCATAGTTGTTGTTTAATAGTCCGCCAGTCTCTCTATATTTGTCACTCCTAAAAATCAATGGACTATGAATTATAAGAAGGTGAATAACATATCAGGCTGGGTAGTTTGTCTTTTTGCCTGTATGGTATACATTTTAACTATGGAAGCTACCGGCAGTTTCTGGGATTGCGGTGAGTTTGTTTCGAGTGCTTATAAATTACAGATCCCCCATCCGCCGGGGGCTCCCCTCTTCGTGATGATGGGCCGGTTTTTCATTATTCTTTTTGGCGATAACCCTAATACCGCAGCCCGGGCAGTCAATTTTATGAGCGCCATCCTAAGCGGATTCACTATTCTTTTCCTTTTCTGGTCCATTACCCATTTCGCGCGAAAAATAATTCAACCCAAAGGTCTGGCACTCAGTTCCCAGCAAATTTTCACCATTATGGCCGCCGGTACCGTAGGCGCTCTTTGCTATACCTTCTGCGATTCCTTCTGGTATAGTGCTGTTGAAGGTGAAGTATATGGTTCTTCTTCTTTTTTTACTGCCCTGGTTTTTTGGGCGATTTTGAAATGGGAAGACGTCGCGGAAGATCCGGTTGCTGACCGATGGCTCATTTTTATTTTCTATATGATGGGCCTTTCTATTGGGGTTCACCTTTTAAACCTGCTTACGATTCCGGCCATCGTAATGGTATATTATTATAAAAGATATAAAACCACGGCATGGGGATCAGTATTTGCGTTTTTCATAGGTTGCGTCATCACTGGTCTCGTCCAGAAATTTGTAATTCAATATACCATCAAAGGAGCAGCCTGGTTCGACATCCTGTTCGTAAACAGCCTTAACCTTCCTTTCTTTACAGGCTTTGCCTTTTTCTTTATCGCGCTGGCAGCCATTCTCGTTTTCGCACTTCGCTATGCCATCAGAAAAAAATATTACCTGCTCAAAATCGGCATATGGTCTATTTCATTTATGCTGTTAGGATATTCCACTTATTTCACGACAATGATCCGTTCGAATGCAGATCCCGCCGTAGATATGTTTAATGTGGATAATCCGGTAACCCTGGTGGGTTATCTGAGTCGTGACCAGTATGGCGACTGGCCCATTGTATATGGACCGGATTTTACGGATCGTCCAGGCCGGTCAGAAGGCAGCGACATATATATTAAAGGAAAGGATAAATATGAACTGGCAGGAAAATCTGTTGCCCAGGACTGGAATAATACCCCTTCCTCACATTTCTTTCCGCGTATGTGGGATAATAGTAATGACCGTGGACAGGTTGATGTATACAAACAATTCGGTAATGTGACCGAGGGTGATCCGCCGACAATGGGAAATAATATCCGGTATTTTATTACTTATCAGACCTACTGGATGTATCTCCGTTATTTCTTCTGGAATTTTTCGGGTAAACAAAATGACCTGGAAGGATTTGGAAATATTAGGGATGGCAATGCCATAACAGGTATACCTTTTATAGATAATTATTTCTACGGAGATCAGAGTAAAATGCCTGACAGCATACATACAAAGAATAAATCTTATAACAGAATGTATGCGCTGCCCTTTATACTGGGTATGATCGGGCTTTTCTTCCATTACAACCGGAACAGGAAGGACTTTATCGTCAATGGGCTCCTTTTCTTCTTTACAGGAATGGCCATCGTAATATACCTCAATCAGGCTGGTCAGCAGCCAAGGGAAAGGGATTATGCATATGTCGGTTCCTTTTATGCCTTTGCAATCTGGGTCGGACTGGGTGTGCTCTGGGTGAAAGAAATGTTTGAGAAATTCATGAAGGCCCCCATCGCTAATTACGTTTCTGCAGGACTCTGCCTACTTGCAGTCCCGGTGTTGATGGGAAATCAGGAATGGGATGACCATGACAGAAGTAAAAAAACACTTGCGCGTGACCTGGCAAAAGATTACCTGGAAAGCTGCCCGCCAAATGCCATGCTTTTTTCATTTGGTGATAACGACACATATCCATTGTGGTATGCACAGGAAGTAGAAGGCATACGTCCGGATGTACGTGTAGTGGTAAACAGCCTTCTGGGAACGGATTGGTATATGAATGAATTGCGCTATAAAGTGAATCAGAGTGCTCCTTTCGATATTATTTTTACCAAGGAACAGATTCAGGGCAACAAAAGGGACGTTGCATATGTAGCACCACTTCCGGGTTTTGATCAGAAAAAATATTATGATCTCTATGATATCCTGAAGAACGTGGTTGGAAGTGATGATCCAAAATATACACAACAGCAGGACGAGGATGTATTTAACCTTATGCCGGTGAAAAAGTTTACTGTACCGGTAGATCTGGAAGCAGTAAAAGCTGCTGGTCTGGTACATGAAGGGGACAGTGTTTTGAACGAACTGAAAATTGACATCAATCGTTCTTATTTATTGAAAAATGATCTGGCGATTTATGCCATCATCGCCGCAAATCACTGGAAACGTCCGATCTGTTTTACTTCAACTCAGGAACTGAAAGATCTTGGCCTGGATAAATATGTTCGTCTCAGGGGACTTTCCTACCAGCTGGTTCCCTTTGATAAAGGCGGGGTTGATAATGATGCAGCCTATAATACGATCATGAATAAATTTGCATACGGTAATGCCATTACACCCGGTGTTTATTATGACGAAGAAAACCGTCGTCATCTGAATAGTATCCGGATGGCTCATTCGCAGGTCGCTTTTAGCCTGGTGGAAGCCGGGAAAAAAGATTCAGCAAGGAATGTCCTTGAACATTTTGACAAAAATGTATATGAACCTAATTTCCCTTATGGGATGACGTCTAACCGGGGAAATCAGCAGGACGCGATTTCAACCGATTTCCTGCAGGCCTGTTATATTTCGGGCGATCTGACGCTTGCGAAAAAAGTGGAAGCATCTTTGAAAAAAGATCTTCAACAACAGATGCGTTATTACAAAAGTCTTGGGGATGAAACCAGCGACGACCAGCTTGCAACCAATGCCTATATGATTTTACAGGGCAAAGGAGGAACACTTTCTGACCGTCAGCAGCAGTTTACCCAGGATATTTTTACTACTTACCGGATGCTCATGCAGATAGATCAGATGGATATACAATATTCAGCTAAGCCTCCTGCCGATAATAAACTGAAATAATAAGATTCTTTATAATATAATGGCCCCCTGATTTTTTAAACAGGGGGCTTAATATTTCGGTGGAATCGATCTTTTTTAATTGTTAATTGTTAACAGTTAACAGCAGACTCCATATAAAAATAATAGTAAACTAAAAAATAGCTTTCAGCTTTACGCTTTACGCTTTAAGCCTAAAAATAGCTTAGGCTTTGAGCTTTAAG
>DASZHV010000056.1:0-3855 GCA_035937535.1 Puia sp.
CGTTACCACTGTTTCTGGAATTGTAAAGAATCAGTCAGCAAACACCGATTTTGTTTTCAAAGAATTTATTTCACAATCCACCATACCATCCAGTGGCCTGAAAAATAATTACACCTGGACAGATTGGGATTTTGTTAACGACGGCACACAGCTTTTTCTAAAATTAAAACCAAATACATCAGTAAAAATTGTAGAAGCCCAGCTTGAATCGATCCTGAAAAAGAATGATAAAGGATCAAATGGATATAGTATAACTACAGTTTACAAACTGCAGCCTTTCAATGATCTTCATTTTAATGGCGACTATGGTGCTTACAGCGATCATATTGCAAATAAGCCTACCATGTATGGCCTCCTGGCAGTTGCCAGCTTTTTACTTGTGCTGGGTTGCATCAATTTTATTAATCTTACAACAGCTCAGGCTACCCAGCGCGCAAAGGAAATCGGTATCCGCAAAACAATGGGCAGTTCAATCAGGCAACTGATGATTCAGTTTCTGACGGAAACTTTTTTTATTACGCTTATCTCTATGTTCCTTTCTATATTGATCACTCCCCTCCTGTTAAAGGTCTTCGCAGATTTTATTCCAAAAGATTTACATTTTAATTTTCGTCAACAACCAGAACTCCTGGGGTTTTTACTTATATTAATATTGCTCGTAACGATTTTAGCAGGATTTTATCCCGCGATTGTTCTTTCTAAATTTAAACCCGTCCTGGTTCTCAAAAACCAGGTTCATTCCGGAACTTCTAATAGCCGAAAAGCGTGGCTGAGAAAGGGTCTAACTATATCCCAGTTTTTAATTGCGCAGTTCTTCTGTATGGCAACTTTAATCACAGTAAAACAAATAAATTATCTGTTGAATAAGGATATGGGATTTAAAAAAGATGCTGTTATAAAAGTTAATACGCCATTTTTGAGGAATAAACCTGATAACCGACGATTCTTATTGGCTGAAGAGATCAAACAAATGCCGGGTATAGAAATGGTAAGCATTGGAAATGATGCACCTTCAGCCAGTGGCTGGTCAGCCCGCAATATGAAATTCATAGACGGGAAAAAAGAAATTCAAACGGACGTAAGGCAAAAATCTGGCGATACCAATTATTTAAGACTTTACCATATCAATATACTGGCAGGAAGAAATGTGGTGCTAAGCGATACAACCAAAGAGTACCTGGTGAATGAAACCTACCTGCATATTTTAGGTTTTCATAAACCTGCTGATATATTAAACAAGCAGGTCAATGGAATGCCAATCATAGGTGTGTTGGCAGATTTCAACCAGGAATCTTTGCATGCTCCTGTAAAGCCTTTGGCATTTTCCTCGGAAATGCACAATAGTTTCAACATACATGTCGCATTGAAGCCGCAGCAAACCACGGGTTCCTGGAAAGCCAGTATCTCTGTGATCGAAAAATCTTTTAAAAAGTATTTTCCTGAAGAAGATTTTGACTATGTATTCGTAGATGAAAGCATCGCTAAATTCTATAAGAGCGAGCAGGATATTTCCCATCTTTTGCAATGGTCTACCGGTCTCGCGATTTTCATAAGTTGTATGGGCTTGCTCGGATTGGTAATGTATACAACCAATCTCAGGATCAAAGAAATCGGAATAAGAAAAGTACTTGGAGCTTCCGTCAGTCATATCGTTTCCATTTTATCAAAAGATTTTCTTCGCCTGGTTCTTATTGCTTCCCTTATCGCGATTCCGCTCACATGGTGGGCAATGAATAAATGGCTTGAAAACTTTGCTTATAAAACACCGTTAAGCTGGTGGGTATTTGTATTGAGTACTTTGTTTATGATGGTGATTGCGTTAATCACCCTGAGCATTCAGACGATCCGGGCAGCGAGTGCGAATCCGGTTGATAGTCTTCGCTCAGAATGAAACTCAAGCGATGACCGATGACCGATGACCGATGACCGTTTTTACTTTTTAATTTTTACTTTTTATTTTTTAGTTATGTTTAAAAATTACCTCAGGACTTCCTTCCGGTTTTTAGCCAAGAACAAAACCTACAGCTTCATCAATATATTCGGACTGGCGCTGGGAACGCTTTGCTGCATTTACATTATACTCTATGTGACGGATCAGTATAGTTACGATAAGCAGCAGCATGATCCAAAAGAAATTTACCGCATTGTTACCGACCTTTCCTTAGCAGGTGATATGCATCATAGTGCGGCCGCTTCACCTCCTATCGCTCCGACAATGAAAAAAGATTTCGGGGAGGTTGTTCAATATACCAGGCTTTCTTCTACGCTCGGTGTGCTCAAAAATTTAATGAAGTACAAGGAAAAATCTTTTTATGAAGAAGACGCGATGTATGCGGATTCTACTTTCTTCGATTTGTTTAATTATCATTTCATATATGGTAACCCTGCGACTGCACTGAAAGCTCCTTATTCAGTTGTTCTTACGGAACCGGTATACGTTAAACTGTTTGGAAAAGAAGATCCAATCGGGAAAATGATTTCTATTGAAAATGGTTACGGAAAATATGACTTCAAGGTCATGGGAGTAATTGATGGAAGTCTGGGCAAGACAATCGTCGATGGTAGTTTTTTTATGAGCATGAGAAGCGGAGGGATGGGTGATTATACAGCAAACAATACCATGTGGGCCGGAAACAATTATACTTCCTCGTATATTAAATTGAGAAAGGATGCGAATGTGGCAGCACTGGAAAAAAAGCTTCCGGCATTTCTGAATAAATATGGCGGAGCACAAATAAAGTCGATGGGCATGCAAAAGCAAATCCATCTTCAACCGCTTCTGGATATTCATACAAACAGTGATTATGAGCATGAGATGACCAAATCGGTGAGCGTCGCTTTCCTGAATATTATGATCCTGATCGCGATCCTGATACAAGTAATTGCATGCATCAACTTCATGAATCTTTCAACAGCCCGGGCCTCCAAACGGGCAAAGGAAGTCGGCGTACGAAAAGTAATCGGAGCTGGAAGGAATTCACTCGTAAAACAATTCCTCGCCGAATCTTTATTTTTATCCCTTCTCGGAATACTGATTGCAATTCCTTTACTGATAATCGCCATGCCCTGGCTAAATCAGATAACACAGGCGGATATTCATCTTACATTGCTCAGGGATTATCGCCTTTGGATTTTCCTGTGCTTCCTTGTTTTAGCCACAGGTTTTATTGCTGGAAGTTACCCTGCCTTCTATCTATCCGCTTTCCAGGCGATTAAAGTCATCAAAGGAAATTTCTCTAACCAGGTATCTGCAGCTGGCATACGCAGATCGCTGGTTGTATTCCAGTTTGTATTGTCTACCGTGCTAATCACGAGCATTATAATTATTTACAGTCAGTTGAACTATATTAAAAATAAGGACCTGGGATTTGACAAAAAGCAAAAACTCATTTTTAGTTTTTATACTGATAATGATCAAAAGAAAATGGTTTCCCTGGGCAATGATTTGCAAGACCTGTCGGAAGTTCATGGTATAACCATGTCAAATTATTACCTGGGACAATTTGTGGAAAGGGATCATGGAGTATATCCACCCGGCGGAAATATGACCACTTCCATTGATGCGCAGAATATTTCAACCGATGAACATTTTCTCAAGGTGAATGGCATTCAATTGATCTCCGGTCGTGATTTCCGACCGGGTGATTCTGCCAGGGTGCTGATCAATGAAACATTATGCCGCAGACTGGGACTAAAACCCCAAAATGCACCTGGAACTAAGATCTTTACAGAATATAAACCGGAACCAATGTATACGATGGAGATCGTCGGTGTGATGAAGGATTTTAATTATAACTCATTGCACAATGAAATAAAACCCCTGGAATTAGATTATGAGGGGAATAAAAATTACTT
>DASZHV010000057.1:0-38198 GCA_035937535.1 Puia sp.
TGAAAAAAAACAGCAATTTTTCGGATTCCCTTTTATTTATTATCCAACAACGCGCAGCTGATGGAGATGAAGAGGCTTTTAAGAAGATTTATTACCACTTTTATAATAAATTATACCTGTTCTCACTGGCATTAGTTAAAACCAAAGAAGCTGCTGAAGAAATTGCAGAAGATGTTTTTATCAAAATATGGCAGCAAAAAGAAAATCTTTCGGCTATAAACAATTTGCGTGTTTATTTATATACCGCTACAAAAAATACTTCGCTCAATTATTTGTCAAAAAAAGCAAGAGAGAATTTAATTGAACCTTTTGATAACATCGATATAGATCTGTATAAATCTACAGTAACGCCTGAGGAACTCATGATTACTTCGGAGATGTATCGAAAAATCCAGGAACAGGTGGAAGCTTTGCCGCCACGGTGTAAAATGATATTTAAATTAATTCGTGAGGATGGATTAAAGTATAAAGAAGTATCTGATATTTTAAATATTTCAGTAAATACAATCGATGTTCAAATTGCGATTGCCATAAAAAAAATTGCTATTGCGCTAAAACCTGAATTTGACTGTTCGTTTAAGGATAAAGTCAAATTAGGGGGTACACGAAAATTCCCTCATAGAACCTAAATGAAATTCAGGCCTGTTTTTGAGTGAGATTTACTCCATCCTTCCCCCTTCATGTTTATTTATTTATTGCGTGAGAGAAACTTTATTTTAATAAATCGGTAATTCCTTTAGTAGATAGATCGCGTTTTCTTGTCCTACCTAATTAGAACCATATTTCATGGATGATAATCGCCTATGGTTTTTGATTGCCCGCCAATTGTCTGGAGAGATAACTGACTCAGAATCTAATGAGTTGCAGGAATCACTGCAAAAACACCCCAATAAACACCATCTGTTTGATATTCTCCATTCTTACTTTGTTCTTCATCGTGAATCCGAAGAAGGAGATAGTGATACATCTGGTGATTATGAAAAGAGATTTCGCAGAATAATTGAGTACAGCGAATACAACAGTGATTCCAGCTCCTTTCCCGAAATAAAACCTGGCATAACCCGCTCACATCACAAATGGTGGCAATATGCAGCTGTAATTGCGTGCATTGTGTCTTTAGCTGGTTTAAGCCTTTATTATTTTCGACAGCAAAAAACGATAACAGAAAATATTACGGATAAAGCAAATGAAATAATTTCCAAATCAGGGGCAAGAACAAAACTATTACTCCCGGATGGGTCCCAGGTATGGTTAAATTCAGGAAGCACACTGAAATATTCTAACGATTATAACAAAACCCTACGTGAAGTGGATTTGGAAGGAGAGGCTTATTTTGATGTAGCAAAGGATGCGGGGCGTCCTTTTATTGTACACGTCTCTTCTTTAAATATAAAAGCAGTGGGCACTGCATTTGTTGTTAAATCCTACCCTCAGGATGAAACGGTTGAAGCTACCCTATTACGAGGTATCATTGAAATTAGCAGAAAAGATTATCCCGATGGATCAAAAGTTATTTTGAAACCTAATGAAAAACTCATTTTCAGTAAACAATTGGAAAATGAGGAGCACCATCACGCTAATGATACTCTGAGTAATTATACAACAACAGTTGGTAAGATATCTGTTGCAGCCGTTTCAAAAACCATTCCGGATAGCAATAAGGTAGAAACTTCATGGGTGTATAACCGGCTGGTTTTCGATGGAGATAGTTTTCAGGAGCTTGCCGAAAAAATGGAACGATGGTACAATGTAAAAATAACATTTAGCAATAACGAATTGTTGCACTATCGTTTTAAAGGCGCTTTTGCAAGCGAAACAATAAAAGAAGCTTTGAATGCATTGCAACTGACCGCTAATTTTTCATATAAAATCAATAACAATGAAATTAATTTATACAAAAAATAAGTTCCGGTTTTTTACTATTAATCGCTAAAAGTAAACATATGAAAAAATTACTGACTCCTGCCAGGAGCAATAACCAGAACATGCTCGTTAAATCGCTTATCATCATGAAACTTTCCCTTATGTTAATTCTGCTTGCGGTTATAGGAGCCCATGCAGGAGTTTTCGGCCAAGGATCGATCACTCTGAATATGCGACAAGTGGAAATTCAAAAAGTACTTAACAAAATTGAAAAAGAAGGAGAATTCAGGTTCCTTTATAACTATGATCTGAATTCATTAAAGACAAAAGTTGATGCTGATTTTAACGAATCTCCCATCAAAGACGTTTTAAATAAAATTTTCGCCAATACAGATCTGACGTACAAAATGCTGGACAATAATCTGATTGTCGTAATGTCTTCAACCCAGATGATGAAGAGTTTACGAATAACCGGGAAAGTCAGCGGTCTGAATGGAGAAGCACTGTCTGGCGTAACCATTACCGTTAAAGGTACTACCATTGGAACCCTTACTGACAACAATGGTGTATATACCCTGACGGTTCCTGATGATGCCATATTAATTGTTTCCTATATCGGTGATGAAACCAAAGAAGTCAAAGTAAATGGGCAATCCGTTGTAGATATACAGCTTTTACCCTCTACCAGACAATTGGATCAGGTCGTCGTGGTTGGTTATGGTGCCCAAAAGCAAAAGGATATCACTTCTGCCATTTCCATTGTATCTACGAAAGATATTTCCAGCCGGCCGATCGTAAGTCCGGTGGAAGCCATTACCGGAAAGGTTCCGGGCGTTCAGGTTACAGTGCCCTCCGGCATGCCAGGCAGTGATCTTTCTGTGAAAATAAGGGGCATCGGCTCACCCAATGGTGGTGAACCATTATATGTAGTAGATGGTGTTTTGGCAAATGATATCAGATCCATCGACCCCAATACAATTGCGACAATAAGCATTTTAAAAGATGCCTCCGCTGCGGGAATATACGGAGCGGCCGGTTCGACAAACGGTATTGTGATGATTACTACCAAGCAGGGCACAAAGGGCAAACCCAGAGTCGATTTAAATCTATACACGGGACTTCAACAAATAACTAAAAAGATTCCTGTCTTAAACAATCAGCAATGGCTTGATTTGGAGTCAGAAATATTTGATACGACGCAGGCAGGATTTCTCGCTACCATTCCTTCCTACTATAATTTACAAACAACCAATAATAACTGGCAGGATCTGGTTTATCACAATGCAATGCAGACAGGCATAAATGCTGGCATTTCGGGCGGTTCGGAAAAAGGAACTTATTATATGGATTTTGGCTATTTGAACCAGGACGGAATTATGGTAGGTTCAAATTTCAAACGCTATTCTATAAAATTGAGTATTGATCAGGCGGCTACAAGCTGGCTTAGAATGGGAGCAAATATCAGCTTCAACAGAACCAATCAGAGGACGGTTCCCGTTAATACTTCTACCCAGTTTGGGGGCGCCGTTATTAGTGCCCTGGTAACTCCCGAATATATTCCCAAATATATGCCTGTCGGTTCTCCCCATCCGGGTGTTTTTGGTTACAGTACGTTCTTTTCAGGGGATAATCCCTTGTCAGATATTTATAATAATTCCAATAATACTGTTGGTAACAATTTTTTGGGGAATGCCTATGCAGAGATTAGTCTGCCTTATAATCTAAAACTGCGTTCGCAACTCAATTCGGTTATTGAAAATTCAAAGTATGATTACTTTCTAGATCCATATCAAAGTTTATACGGACTCAGTATAAATGGACAGGGAAACGATAGTTATTCGGAAACCAATCGCTGGGCCTGGGATAATACGCTTACTTATTCCAAAGTATTTGGTTTGCATTCCATTAATGTGGTCGTGGGAACTTCTGCATTGGAAGAATCCATTGCCCTTTCATCTTCATCCGGTCAGGGTTTTGCAACAAGTGCCGTTCAAACGCTCAATGCAGCAAGTAGCCATTACAGCGTAAGTACACAAAACTTTGAATGGTCAACCAACTCCTATTTTGGTAGAATTAATTACTCATACAATGATAAATACTTATTTACGGGAACATTCAGAGCAGACGGAACCTCCAGGGTCGGGATCAATAAACAATGGGGTACTTTTCCTGCGGTATCTGCCGGATGGAGAGTTTCCAATGAGGATTTCATGAAAAATGTGCAGTGGGTTTCAGATCTCAAAATCCGTGCAGGTTGGGGTGAAACAGGTAACCTCCCTCCATACACAGTTTTGTATCCATCTTATACTCTGTTAAGTCCTGGCGCTCCCTATGCGTACAGCAGTAGTCCAACCGCCGATCCCGGAGTAACAACCACTTCTCAAATCGGAAATCCGAATCTGAGGTGGGAATCCGGAGAACAAACCAATATTGGTTTTGATGCGACTTTCCTTAATCAGCGATTGACATTTTCAGCAGACTATTATTACAAGAAGGTTAAAAACATGATATTTTCACAGCAGGGGAGCCTGGTGTTTGGCGGTCCGATCACTCAAATCAATGTCCCCGGCTATGATATCAACAAAGGCCTTGAATTTAATATTGATGCAGCTGTCGTAAAACAAAAGGACTTTAACTGGGATATTAACTTCAATATATCATTTAACAGTAACCTGATCACCAACATGGATACGACTGTTACATCCTCTTACCAGACTGGGGCGATAACTGTTGGTGGCAGCCACGCTCCCATTTATACGCAGATTATTAAAAACGGATATTCATTGGGAACCTTTTGGGGATACCAGGCTCTGGGTGTTGATCCGACTTCGGGAAATGAAAATTTTGGTACCGATCTAACGAATTTGGGATCAGCCTTACCTAAATACATTTTTGGAATCACCAATACATTCAGATATAAAAATTTTTCTCTTTCAGTACTGATTGACGGCGTTCAGGGAAATAAAGTGTATGATGAAACCCGGATGGAGATAGAAAACCTGACAGGTTATGCAAACGAAAGCGCAAGGGTTTTAAATCGATGGAAAGCACAGGGTAATATTACGGATGTGCCCAGGGCACTCGCCAATGGAACAACCAATGCTGCCAACGCTGCTTTGTTGCAGAGCCAGGTTTCTTCTTTATATGTTGAAAACGGATCTTTTGTACGAATGCGCAATGCCACCCTGTCTTACCAGTTAGGTGAGAAAGTTTTAAAACAGATCGGCATTTCTGGTCTTCGTATTTATGTAACAGGACAAAACCTTTTTATCATAACAAAGTACAAAGGATATTATCCCGAATTGGACAGTTTTGGCCAGGGTACCAACAATCAGGCTGTAAATGCAGGACAGAGTCCGACTTTATACTCGATAGGTGTGGATGCCGGAGCCTACCCTGCGGCCAGAATCATTACAATAGGTGCGAATGTTCAATTATAAATTTCTTAAATATATTTTTATGATTGCGAGAACTCCTTCCAAATACATATTCATTGCGGCAGCTTTTTCATTGCTATTTTCGTGCAGTAAAAGCTTTATAAACCAAACACCGCAATCCAGTCTGACAACAGGTAATTTCCCCAAGTCAGCGACTGATGCCGAGAGCGAACTGACAGGCGCCTACGACTGGATGGTTTATTATACTAATTTCTATCAGTATGATAACTTCATGAACACGGACGGAAAGTCGGACAACTGTTATATTAACAGTGACAACGTAACCGCCGAACAGCCACTGGAATATTTTTCAACAGTGACTTCCTCCAACACCAATGTTCAAAGGGACTGGCAGGAATTGTATAACGAAATCAGAGCAGCAAATGCAGTATTGGATGATGTACCTAACATCTCTGATCCTGGTCTGACGAGTGCGAGAAAGGCAATGATTTTAGGTGAAGCCAGATTTTTGCGCGCACTGCATTATTATTGGCTTGTTACTGAATGGGGCGAGTGTCCAATCATTCTTTCTGTTTCAAATGGAGGAAATTTATATCCTGCGCGCAATAAGGTTTCGGAAGTTTATGCGCAAATGTTAAATGACTTGAAATATGCAGACAGTGTATTGGATGTTACACCTTATAACGGACAATTAGGAAGAGCAACCAAAGGTGCAGCTGAAGCAATGTTGGCTAAAACCTATGCACAAATGGGTGATTACGCTAATTGTCTTACCTATTGTAATAAAGTAATAAATAGTGGTACCTATTCGTTGGTGAGCAATTTCGCCAATCTGTGGGGAGTGGCGAACAAAAACAATGTAGAATCTATTTTTGAATTGCAGGCAAATGCTATTGCATATGGCTTCTTTGGATTTGAAATTTTTGATTTCGTTGCTTCCGATGGTTATCCTAAACGTGATATAGCTTCTGCAAATCTTATCAATGCATTTAAAGCGGCGGGAGACACCCTTTCACGATATAAGACAACTGTAAACTGGCAGATTCCTGGTGCAGCTTTCACTATGCCACCTAATGCATGGGATCCCAGTAAGCCAATACCATTTATGAATAAATATCCTGATGCTAATGGTTATAATTCTCCTGATGATATAGTTCTTATTCGCCTGGCAGATGTTATTTTATTGGCTGCAGAAGCAAACAATCAATTGGGGAATACGGCTGCAGCAACTACATTATTAAATCAAATCAGAACCCGCGCAGGTTTACCTAATACAACTGCAACTACAAAAAGTGACCTGGCTATGGCTATTTTAAATGAAAGGCAACTCGAATTGGTATTTGAATGCTCTCGCTGGAACGATCTGCAAAGAGCCGATGCAAACGGGGTAATAAATATTGTTACCTTAATGGGTGCCCAGGTTGATTCTCATGGTAATAATCTTAACTACAATATGAATCCAAATAAATACCAATATATTTTTCCTGTGCCACAGCAAGATTTACTATTGAATAAAAATCTGACCCAGAATCCCGGGTACTGATTTTTTTGTGATGTTTTGATTTGGAAATAAATGTTAGAACATTATGAGAACCGTGATAGCTTGTACCGTTTATATGATCAGTATTCTTACACTTTTTTCGTGTTCAAGAGACAACAATTCAGGTAATGGTGGTACGACCCCACCGGTGACCAGTCAAGCCAGTGATGTTAGTTATTGGCTTACTAAAGGAGATCAAACGGTTTTATTGCAAAAGCAAAATGTGCATCTTTTGTTTGGTACGAATGTTAATTCTTATCCTTTTATTGATGTGGACAGTACGCAAACATTTCAAACCGTCGATGGTTTTGGCTTTACACTAACGGGAGGAAGTGCGTACGTAATTAATCAAATGGAAGCAGGCAGTAAATCTTCATTACTGAAGGAATTATTTGGAAATGACAGTCTCTCAATTGGTATCAGTTATTTGCGTCTTTCCATTGGATCTTCTGATTTAAATGCTTCTGTTTTTAGTTATGACGATATGCCCTCAGGACAAACAGATACGGGTCTAATTCATTTTAGCCTTGCTCCCGATTCAATCGATTTAATTTCTCTTCTAAAACAGATTGTCGCCATTAACCCGTCAATAAAAATTATTGCCACTCCATGGAGTGCACCGATTTGGATGAAGGATAACAATAACTCTGTTGCCGGAAGTTTACTTGCAGCCTACAATAATGTATATGCACAATATTTTGTAAAATATATTCAGCAAATGAAATTAAACGGAATTACAATAGATGCCATAACTCCTCAAAATGAACCGCTTAATCCCAACAATAATCCGAGTATGGTCATGCAGGCGGCCGATGAAGCTTCCTTCATAAAAAACTATCTTGGACCTGCCTTTCAATCTGCTGGAATCACAACAAAAATAATTGTTTACGATCACAATTGCGACAAACCTGATTATCCTGAAACCATTTTAAGCGATGCAGGTGCAAATGCTTTTGTAAATGGTTCTGCTTTTCATTTATACGCAGGTGATATAAGTGCCATCAGTCAGGTACATAACTTATACCCTGGTAAGCAGTTATATTTTACTGAACAGTATACGGCTTCTACAGGGAATTTTGCGGAAGATCTACAATGGCATGTTAAAAATGTGATCATTGGCTCCATACGAAACTGGAGCCGGAACGCTCTTGAATGGAATCTTGCAAACGACGCCTCTTATGGACCCCATACGGTTGGAGGTTGCACTACCTGCAAAGGAGGACTGACAATAAGCGGTTCATCAGTTACCAGGAATGTTGGATATTATATTATTGCACACGCTTCGAAATTTGTTCCAGCCGGTTCAATGCGAATATCAAGTACAGTTACCAATTTTTTACAAACAGCAGCTTTTATTACTCTCTCAGGAAAAAAAGTGCTGATTGTTGAAAATGATGATCAGGCGCCTGATATATTTAATTTAAGGTTCAACGGAAAATGGGTTACTACAACGATACCGGCCGGTGCGGTCTGCACATATGTTTGGTAAGCGTAGCCAGTGGTCGTCAAACCAAATTTGAACAAACCCCTTATTATCTAAAAATAACCGAATTAAAATTCTTACATTTTCTTTACAGGTGGGGGAGTCCAGTTTCCTTTCAGGATTTCCTCCTTCGGCCAATAATGTCTTAAAATAAGATTAAATGCACCCTCCGGAGCAGGCAACCAATTTGCTTCTTTGTCTTTACCCGGAGAAGCATTGTGGAAATACAGGTCCAAAGATCCATCAGCATTATACTTTAAAGGATTACGGTTTCAAATTGTATAACGATTAATTGGGTTCGCAATGAAATACCCGCCTTCATTATACATAGTCAAAGACCAGAATGCGTTAACCGGAGGTATTTGTCCTTTTGCAAAATGCATAACATATTTATTCGCCCCCAATCCCAGATATGCAACAAATGCTCTTAATTCATAATCTGTTCCTGGATTTCCAAATCCCTTAAAGGCAAAACCCCATCCGTTTACTGGTTTTACTAATCCACTATTCACCATCCCATTTATTCGGGCGATAATCGATTTGGGTAGTTCTTTCAAAACAGCCTGGGTAGCGGTATCGAAAGTGTTAAGGTCAAATTTTAATCCCGGCCCAACGCATATGAATAAGGTGACTGGCTGATAATCATATAGATATAAATATTAACTGCTGGATCAGAGAAACGCGCAATAAATAGGTTTTCAGGTTGTTTTATAAAGATCATCTGTCTATTTTGTAAAGCTTACCAGTTTACTTAGAATAGTGCTAAAGCCAAATATCTCACAATGAAAAGCCAGATACGTAAAGTATTAGTCCGGTTCCTTTTTATCCCCCTGATTTGCCTCACCATTTTCATTATTGCAGCAATCGCTGTCTTATATTCCCAACAACAGCGCCTGGTAACACTGGCAGTAAAAGAATTGAACAAAAAGCTACCTGGAGAACTGGTTATTGGATCGAGTAATATTTCGATTTTTCAGAACTTTCCATATGTCTCTATATCCATGAATGATATACGTTTTTATTCCGGCAAGATCACAACCGATAAACCCATATTCGAAGCAGAAAAGATTTTTGCAGGATTCAGTCTTTCGGACATTCTAAAACACCAGTATCATGTAAAAGTGATCTTCCTGGAAAATGGCCTTTTCAACCTTGAGCAGGATAATAACGGAAAATTTAATATTATCGAAGCAAGCCGTCTGATTGGGGATAGTACCATTTCAAAAGCTGGCGGAACAAGCGAGCTGGATCTGGATTTAAAGAAAATTGTTTTGAATAACATGAACATCTCTTTTCTTGACAAACAGAACAGGCAACAGGTTGTTTCACATATCGATAAAATACAGTCTTCTTTCAGTAATGACAGTGAGCAGATTTTCTCCGACCTGCAGGGAGCATTGGTGGTTGATTACACCCGCCCCGGGGACAATTCCATTTTCCGTCACAAACATTTGAACGCAGATTTAAAATTGTCTTATGCAAAGACAACAAAAATGCTAAAGATAGATCTGTGCAAGCTGAAGCTGGAGGATGCGGTTTTTAATATCTCCGGAACGGCGGACCTGCTGAACGACAATTTAGTTGATCTAAAATTTTCCGGAGATAAACCTGATTTCAGACAATTATTTGCATTTGCGCCTGAAAAAATGGCAAAGGAATTAAAGCATTTTAAATATAACGGAATTCTCAATTTTTCCGGAACTGTTAAAGGAAGACTGATAAGTGATCGCCTGCCACATATAGAACTTTCCTTCTCATGCAAAAACGCCTGGCTGCACAATACGGAATCTAAAACGAAATTGGATTCACTGAACTTTAAGGGATATTATACCAATGGAGCAGGGCAATCCTTAAAAACCTCGGAACTGCGTCTCCTGAACTTCAGTGCAAAACCAGACAAGGGTTTATTTAAAGGCAACCTTGTTCTCAGGGATTTTACGAATCCAAAAATATCAATGCAGTTAAATTCGGATCTGGAACTGGGATTCATTGGCGCTTTCCTTGGAATAAAGGATCTACAGCACATTACAGGACATATAAACCTGAAAATGGATTTTAAAGAACTTGTGGATATCAGTCTGCCTGAGCAAACGATCGGCAAACTAACAGGAGGCATACAGAGTGAATTAACCGTATCCAACCTTAGTTTCCGGATTCCCTCCTATCCTTATAATATAGAACATCTCGACATGCATGCAGATATGAAAGACGGTTTCCTGCAATTGGATACTCTTTCATTCCACATTGGCAATTCTGATTTCCATTTGAATGGATCGCTCAGCGATCTGCCTGCTCTCTTCCACCACCAGGAGAAACCTGTAAGGCTAACATTGAATGCCGGCAGCAATAAAATGATTTTGAAAGAACTACTGTCATTTGATACAGCAAGGAGCAAGAAGGCAAAAGAAGAGATCTACGGATTTAATGTGGGCTTAACGCTGGAAACTTCCGTGAATGAGTTGCTGCATCCGAACCCATTGCCCAAAGGTAAATTCAACATTAATAACCTCTGCATTGCATTTAAAAAATATCCTCATGTATTTCGAGATTTTGGCGCAGAAATAACGATCAATGATACCTCTATGCTGCTCCGGAATTTCACTGGTCATGTAGACAGCACAGATCTTCGTTTTAACGGACGGGTAAACAATTACGCCCTGTGGTTTGGCAAAGTGAAGAAAGGCAAAACTCTGATTGCATTTGATTTGAAATCGCAGAGACTGGCTCTGAATGAATTGATGGGACGACAAAGTCTTACATATATTCCCAAAGATTATAAACAGGAGATATTCACCAATATCTGGTTGCGTTCGAAGATGGAATTAAAATATGATTCTGTTTTCCAGTTCGCAAATATAAATATTGCCAATATTTCTGGCGAATGTACAAAGCATCCATACCAGCTTGACAGCATTCATGGTAATATAAAATTTGGTACGGACAATTTCATAAAGATAGATACCCTTCAGGGTAAGATCGGGCGCAGTGATTTTAATATGAGCATGCGCCTTTATACAGGAAAAGATACGGCGAGAAGAAATAAAGAAAACTACTTGCAATTTTCTTCCCGGTTCCTCGATGTTAACCAATTGACGAGCTATGTACAAACTGCGGAAGAAGAAATGACCACCTCTCAAACTGATACTTCTGCAGTTACCACCGTAGTTTCAACTTCTTCCCATGCCAATGCATTTAATATATTCAATATCCCTTTTATCAATTTCAAAGCAACAGTAGATATTGGCCGGGTAAATTACCGCCATTTGGGATTGAAAAATATTTCCACCAAGCTACGTATGATGCCTAATCAGCAGATTTACCTGGACACATTTTGCATAGAAGTAGCGGGAGGGAAAATTGGCGCCAGGGCTCACTTTAATGGAAGTGATCCGAATAAAATATATTTAAAAAGCAGAATAAATGTAGATGATGTGGATTTGGAAAAACTGATGCTGAAACTGGATTATTTTGGACAGGACTATGTGATCAACAAGAATATAAAGGGCCGTCTTAGCGGACAGGTAAAATGTTATATTCAGGTTTACCCGGATCTCACGCCTATTATGGATCATTCAGAAGCACAGATAGATGTTAACATTTATAATGGCGAACTCGTAAATTTTACACCCATCCTTGCCATGTCATCTTATTTTAAAAATAAGAACCTGAATATAGTGAGGTTTGATACATTGCGAAACGTATTATCGTTCAGGAACAATATATTATCCATTCCATCCATGAATATCAATTCCTCTCTTGGTTATCTTGAGATCTCAGGTAATCAGGGGATGGACAAGCATATGGAATACTATCTGCGCATTCCTCTTAAAATGGTAACCCAGGTTGGTTTCCGAAAGCTTTTTGGTAAAAAACAGGAGGATGTGGATCCCGATCAGGTGGATGCTATTGAATACCGTGATAAGGATAAGAAAATTCACTTCATAAATCTTAAGATCACTGGTACGCCGGATGATTATAAAATGGCCCTGGGTAAATCGAAATAATCACTCAAAGATCTGCATCATTGGAATGCTTTATGGGAAATGTAGCCGTAAGGGCAGAACCTTTTCCAAGTTTGGAAATAAATTCCGCAAGACCTTTATGAGAAGCAGCACGACTTTTCATATTGATAATACCTATTCCGGTTACTTTTTTAGCAACATCAAAACCTATTCCATTGTCAATAACAGAAAGAACAATATCATCCTCTTTTCTGAAAAGGTTTATTTTTACACGTGTGGCTTTAGCGTGTTTGATTATATTATTCAGTTGTTCCTGAACAATTCTGAAAATATCCAAATTGAACCTGGGGCTCATCAGGATGTTTAAATCATCATCCATTTTGCAAATTATTTTTATTGGATAAGCCTTCATAAGATCATCCATCATTGAATGGATGGCATTGCAAAGCCCAACATTATTGACGACATTACTCACAAGCCCCTTGGCCAGTTTTCTGATTTCTTCAATGGCCGTAAGAGTATACTCTGAAGACCGGTTTAGATTATCATCTCTATTTATTTTGTTTCTCTTTGCCAGGTCCAGATATAATCTTGAGGCAGCCAGTAACTGGGTTACATTATCATGTAATTCTTTTCCAAGGTCTGACCTTTCCAACTGCTTTGCCTCCGTTATAGCATTTGCAATTTGAATCGCCTTTAATTTTGTTTCTGCTTTCCATTCCTTTTCAAATAGTTTTTGTTGAATCATAGATTTGGAAAGAGATACTTCTTTAGCCGTTATTTCTTCATCAAGTTTATGTTCAAGATTATGCAGACGATTAAGCGTCACCTCCGAATTCGATTGTGCATTAATAATTTCAGTGGCCATCCGCTTTTCTTTCTTGCGGTCAATTTCTGTTTGTCGCCGTATATTCTCACTACGATCGACCAGGGTGGTAATGGCTTTCCTGATCTGTTTGTCACCGACAAATATTACTGACATCACCTGACAAGGTATTTTTTTGCCTTTTTTCTTAATGACAGTTAAGTCGGCGATAGCATGGCCGACAGTTTCTCTTTGTTTCAACATTTGTTTAAAAAGCCTATTGGAACCAATGAAAATGTCATTAAAATTCTTTGTTAACAGTTCATCGCCTGAATATCCCAGCAATTTTCCTGCTGCCAGGTTTGCTGCAATGATTTTGCCACTACTGATAATGCTGATAATATTTGGCAGAAATGAATTATCAAATGCCTTCTGATGGAGGCGGGGAGGAATAAGATTGCTAGGTTTAGAAATTCGCATTCTAATAATGGTTATCTATGTGGCAGGGAGTCAAAAGGTAGTCACTTTCTGTGGATAAGTTTGCTTCAAAAGATATTAATTCCCAGGTAATCTGGTTTTGTGTCACCTTCAAATAAAAGCTAATAAGGGTTTATACTTAGATAATTGTCAACAACCCATCTCGAAATATGTTTGATTTAGTATCAATCGAAGTGATTACGATAGAGTTACTGAATTTTAAACAAGTCTGGTTCATCTGCTGTAAACAAAATGTATTGTTAAACGCAACTTAAAATCAGTTTTTCAGGTCATAGTTTCAGAAATTCGACACTTCATCCATATCATGGCCAATATGAATTCCTTCCAGCGCAAATGTTCCATTTTTGTTTTTTCGTGTTTCATTTTTGCTTCATGCAATAAAAACATTGTTAGTACAAATACCGGAACCAACATCTATATTGCTGGAGATAACGGGACTAATCCTGTTTTATGGAAAAATGGTACAGCAGAAATACTTTCATCGTCTATAGGTTCGGCAAGTCAGGTAATTATATCTGGAAATGATGTATATATTGCCGGGGTAGACGGAGAATCTTCAGATCTTATTCCTGCGGGACCAAGCGGACAATACTTATACTGGAAAAACGGGATTCAAAATAATATTGGCAGTTTAAGATTTCTATTATTTTATAGCGCTATTTCTGTTATTGGAAATAATGTGTATTATTCAAATTCAAATTTATGGGAAAATGGAATCATGATAGTATTACCGGGTCAGGGCTCAGGACATATCGTTTCTTCCTTTGCTATTGGAAATGATTTATATGTTGCAGGATCCGATAGTGTGGGTGATGCAGTTTACTGGAAAAATGGCAAATTAAATGTTGTTGCACAAGGCTACTACCCTACTTATAATTCAGGTTCAGATCCATCTGTTTCCTGCATGTACGTTTCAGGGAATGATGTTTATATCGGAGGCACAAATATTGACAACATAGGCGTTTATTGGAAAAATGGAGAAGCAGATTATTTGCAATCTTCAACCGGAAATTCAGATATAGCTAATGTACGTTCCATTTTCGTTTTAGGAAATGATGTATTTATTGCAGGCTCAATATTTTCCGGAAGTAATATTGCTCCTGTTTACTGGAAGAATGGGATACAAAATATTCTTCCATTAAATGGAGCGACATATGGGAGTTCTTTATCTATTTTTGTATCAGGATACGATATATATGTTGCAGGTTACACGTCTGATGGCGCCGTCTATTGGAAAAATGGCATAGAAACAGTATTGTCTTCACAAGGAAATGCCAATTCGATTTATGTTCATTAATCAATGAACTGAAGGGTTACAAAAATGCATTAATAAGCAGTATCTTCAAACAATAATAATATATTTAATAATCTCCGATTCAAAGCTATTGGCTTTTCTAAATATTACATGTTAAATACCAATGACCTCAATCTAGAAGATGAGATCCTTCCACTGTTTGATTTCACCTTTAATTATTATTCAGGACAGGCAGTGCGTGAATTAATAATGGTGCCACTTAGCTCTAAGTCAGAAATCTTATTCAGGCAGCAAGTGCTGAAAGGTTATGGAGCTAACCACGAAGTATTAAAAGATTATTCTTTTTCACGTTTCAATCTGTCTGAAATATATGATTTCTTTGAAACTTTTTCTGTCGGATCATTTTTTGGTCCTCAACTGAGATGGAAACTTACTATCAACGAGAAACTGAGGCATCAAAAAAGAGGCAGGCTTATCCTGCTAATCCATCTTTTTCATAAAATTCAGAGTGCTTTTTTTAATAAGATTGAAACAAAATATTTTCCTGAAGAATATGCAACTGAACTGGAACGACTCAGGGGATTTTTTATTGATTTTGATCCGGAGCATTATGAAGCTATCCTGCGCAAAAAGAAACTCAGGATCAGACATATTGTTGAATTGATGAAGGTTATCACTGAAAAAGTAACTAATGGTCAGGCTGCTTCGTTCTGGAAACGATGGTTTCAATTCGAAGCGTATCTTTCAATAAGTAATGGCATCATCAAACATGAATTTGTTTTTCCTTCTTTCGAAGAAACAACTTTTTCAATGGAAGGTCTTTTTCATCCGCTTATTAAAAAACCTGTCAGAAACGATTTGTTTGCCAATAAAAATGTTATTCTCCTTACAGGACCCAATATGTCGGGTAAATCAACTTTACTTAAAGCAATCAGTTTATGCGTTTATCTCGGACAAACGGGTCTTGCTGTTCCCGCTTCTAAAGTAATCATGCCTTTGTTTTCTACTATTTCTGCGGCCATAAATCTTACCGATAGCATTGTAAGTGGATACAGTCATTTTATGTCAGAAATAATCACCTTGAAAAATGTTCTTACCGAAGCAGGAAAAGGCTCGAAATGTTTTGCAGTTTTTGATGAATTATTCAGGGGAACAAATATTGAAGACGCACTGGAAATCAGTACCGTGACAATAAAAGGACTTACTAAATTCACCAATTCCTTATTCATTATATCTACCCATCTGCATCAGCTGAAGGATATGGATGAAATTAAAAATAACACTGTGGCCACTTATTTTATTGAATGCGAATTAAATGGTAATACTCCGGCATTCACTTACAAATTAAAGGAAGGCTGGTCAGATTTAAAGCTTGGACGCATACTATTTGAAAGAGAGGGGTTGAATAATATGCTTAAATAAAATTATTCTTCAAAATCTCATATAGTAAAAGCGAAGTGCATTTTATTCATAATTTACCGCATAGAGTTTGGCTTTAATTGATAAATTCTCCTTTTCAAGGGAAGAACATCCAATGAATAATGGCTGATTTATATCATAGTCATTTTGTTGTATCTCTCCTGCCGCCCAGGAAAGTCCGCTCCAGATCATCTTATCATACATGATGGTAAGTGGAATTGTTTTATTACCTTGCGTTACCCTGATCAGAAAATATTTATCCATCGTTTTCCCATCTGGCGGACCACCTCCCCAAGTCCTGTATGGAAAACCATCCGAACTGAATTGCTGGAAAAGTATACGGATGTTTTTATGAGAAGTCGTTTTGATTCTTGCCATGATACTGTTTCTGCCGTTTTCAATGAATGAAACATCAAGTGGTTCGATATAATTTGGAATGCGGATGCTTTCATCTCTTCCCAGTGAATATTTCGGGTTTGCATATTTTCCGAATCCAATCACAACGAGTTGTTCGGGGCCCAGACGCAAAAGACTATTCTTTACAGATGGATTGAAACCACCATCGGAATAAAGTACCATTCCTTCTCCATAATTGTGATGTTCAAGTGTCTCTGAAATTATAGACTGGGAAGGGTTAACAATAGTGAGAACCATTCCGTTTTCTTCCTTTGCTTTAAAACCGTAATATTTTCCCATTCCGGGTATTGCACCAAACATACTCCAGCCCGCATACTGTTGTAAAGGAAGAAATAACTTCTGCACTTTTGTAAACCAGGCCATGTCTTCATCTGATAATAATTCAAGGTTCCCATGAAAAACATTTGACCATCCGCCGCGTCCATATTCGAGTATCAGCATGCCTTTCCATGCGTTTGTAGCCCTGTAATAACAGGTGCCGGTTTTCCCGATCATAAAAGCACAATTATCTATGCGTCTGATCGGAAGACCATTGAATTCAAACTGTCGCACCATATGATCTGAATAATTATCCTGGGAACGCCAGATATTCATCATGGGCACATCCGAAAATCTCGGATCTCCGGAATACAATGTATCAAAAACCTCGAGCCATCTGAGGTCGACATTTTTTTTGAATGGAGTGAAAGTGTTTTCCATTTCTCCGCCAAAACCATTGTATCCGGTGATTAATAAATGAGGATTCTTTGTCCTCAATGCCTTCAGCATATTTATAAAAGCAACCTTATTCATTTCCTGGATCTCGACCAAAGTATATTTTTCTTTAGCTGCTTTTGTTGCTGCTTCGAAATATGCAAAGTCAAATTTAAAAGCGCCAACCCCTTTGTTTGCCCACATTTGCAGGGTTTCAGACAAATGATTTAAATATCCTCCTTCAAAAAGGCATAATATATTAGTATCAGTAGCCAATGAATCTTCCCATGCAGGAATTACATCCAGAACCTGCTGGCCTCCCATAGTTATAAGGTTTGTAGAGAACCACATACCAGGAATAATACTATTCGACTTGCATGTATCCAGCCATTTATCCGGTCCATTTGGCCAGTGGTTCTTATTCCAGGTGCGATAGCCTCCGTCCTTTCCAAACCAGAAAGCATCCATCATATAATAATCTATTTCCCCGCTATGGGATTTTAGCCGGATCACTTCATTTAATTCCCTCATGGCAAGCTCTTCTGTAAGTTTTACAACATCCGATAACTCATCGTATGAAGACCAGTTGTTGTAAATATTGATGGGCTTTACCGGGCCATTTGCAATATTATAATTATGAAATGTAAAATTCCTGCTAAATGAAGCGAATGGCCTAATCACAAATCCGGCACCTATGATATTAGTTAAAAATCTCCGTCTTTGCATTTTAAAATGATTGATACCGCATATGGAATTCCTGGGTTACCCAGTAAACTATCTAATGTACAACCATAAATCTGGAAACAGCTTTGCTCTGATTGCTTACTATTTTAATTATATAGACCCCGTTTGAGAAAGATGTAAAACTTACAGGTATCTGATCGGGTGAAATAATATGTTTGCCCTTCTCTTGCAGACCCAGATTAACCGTACCCATTGTTTGTCCAACGATGCTGAAAATTGTCAGGCTGCAGGTTCCTGCCTCTGGCAGATCGTATTCTATTACAGAACTTCCATTCACTACAGGGTTAGGATAAATTTTAACTGCCAGTGAACTAACAGGTACAAGCGTCGTGTCATGTGAGGAAGTGTCTTTCAATTTGGTATTGAGATAAACCCTGTATTCGCCAGCAGCCAAAGTAAAATTCTGATTGCCGGTAACCTGTATGGAATCATTGGCAAAATAATTATACCATGTCCCTTTTGCAGGAAAAGGAACTGTACCTGTTCCTGCATTTACATCAAAGTTTCCTATTACAACTGCAGCCACAGTAGAACCGGATGCAAGTAAATATTTAAAGGGTCCGCCAAGGGAATAGACGGTATTCGCAGTATCAAGTTCAGGATAATTTGTACGAATCTTCATCATGGATGCATAAACATCATGTAAATTTTTTCTGGAACTATTCTGCAGATAATCCCAACGAATGGGCTTCGGTGTAAGCCTGCAGCTTCCTGAAGGATCCACTGTACCATTGGTGCACCAGTTGATTGAATAATCATATCCCAGTTCACCAAATTCAGTAAGCATCTTCGGTCCTGGCGCCATAGCCCAGAATGCTGCCGCTGCTGCATTACGTTGCAATCCTGTAGCTGTATCCTTTATTTTGTATGAACCACTGCTGTTTCCATAATTTTCATTATTATACATCAGGCGTTCCTCATCGTGGCTTTCCTGGTAAACGATAAGGCCGGGATTATTCCATCCTCCCAGAGAAGTATAAATGCTACCCGTAAGATCCCAGGTGGCTCCACCGGGTGAAGCTGTATTATAGCCCATCGTAGCCTGGTTATAATTGGGATTGAGGTTTGCTCCCCAGAGCATCATGCCATAGTTGGCTTCCACAGATTGTTCATCATTATCTGCAAACATTTCAAGAATACAATAACTGCCTGGTGATGCTGCCTGCATCTGATCGTAAATATTTTTCCATGTAGCAACACGTCCTGCATCATATACTCCCCAGGCCGATACGTTGCAGTTATTACCAAAGGCATCACAGGTGTTGGTCTGTGTAAAGCCTTTTGCCAGATCCCACCTATAACCATCAATATGATAGTTGGTCAGCCAATAGTTAAGTACTCTTTGTGTAAATGTTTTTGTAGCCTGGCTTTCATGATTAAACTGGAAACCCACGTTAAACGCATGTGTCGGATATTGATTAAACCATGGATTGTTTGCCGCAGGTACGCCGAGGGAATTATTCCAATACATTTGCACCATTGGCGAACTGCCGAAGGAATGATTCATCACCATGTCCATGATCACTGCAATGCCCTGCTGGTGACAGGCATCAACAAATTGTTTTACGGCATTTGCAGTTCCATATACTTTATCAGTAGCGAAATAAAAATTAGGATTGTATCCCCAACTGACTGAACCTTCAAAATTATTAAACGGTTCAATCTCTAAAGCGTTAATGCCGAGATGCTTCAGATAAGCCAAAGTATCTATGAGTCCCTGCCAGTTGCCTGCATTTGTAAAATCAGCCAGCCATAGTTCGTAGATCATCAAACTTTCTTTTGACGGTCTTTTGAAATTTGTGACCTGCCAGTTATATGCAGGCTGAGCGGTTTGTATAATACTTGCTAGTGTGCCACTGGCCTTGGCTGGAAATGTTTTCAGATTGGGATAGGTAGAAGAAGGAATTCCCGGATCAACGTTTTTATCAAGTACTTTTTCGGTATTGTAATCAGCTAATACGAGCGTATCATCAATAACATACTGGTATGCATATTCTGTTCCAGCAGTTAATCCGTTTATCTGAAGCCAGTAATAATTACTGTCTGGCGTTTTATTCATCTGGTAAGCTGTGGCCTGCGTCCAATTGTTAAAGTCACCAACTACCACCACTTTATTTTTATGTGGCGCAAACAAAACAAATATTACTGAAGTATCACCGGGAAGATAGTTGATACCTTCAATTGCTCCGGCAGGTAAAGGCAAAATATTGGATGCTTTACTTACATAAAAATTAAATGAATCCGATGTCACGTAGGTACCATCATTCGCATGACCTACTACCAACTGGTTCCCGGTTACTGTGATGGGTACTTTGACTGTTAGTGAATCTCCTGAAACGGTTGAATTCACCAGAACGTTATTAAAATATAAATTAAGTGCTGCAGCATGACTGGAAACAAATTTTATTGCCAGAGAATCTCCCGCATTCTTTGTAATGGGCACTGGTATTGTATTATACATGGGTTGAAATGGAGGCTGGATAAATTGCACAAACAGACCCATGGCCGGATATACAGATTGATACATGTCACTGCCATCGCTGTTCCTCTGAACAAGTGATCCGCTTCCGTTACGAAAGAGGATCGCCACTTTAAGAATTTGCTCTGAAGCAGGAACAGCAAAAAAACTCCTGATATTATTTATAGTATATACATATTTATTATTTCCCAGGGATGTTGCCTGTGCAGCCGGATTTGTTGTACCCCAGGTAAAGGGAACATAGCGCCAGTCTGAATTACTCGTACTCAGATTTGTAATTACGCCGACATGAACATAAACATCATTTGTATTTGAGTAATTATTCAGACCCTGGTTTCCAAAGGAACAATCTACCACAATTGAAACGGTACTTGTGTCAAGCGGGTATCCGGGTGTTGACGATAGTTCCTGTGCGTGCAGAGAAATAGCAAAAAACAATAAACCGGTAATTAGGTATAATTTTTTCATTTGGTCATACGATATATTCAGGCGCTACCTGATTTCACTAAATCAAAACGAAGATAAGTAAAACGAAAAGAGGCGTTTTTGGTCCGCCTCCTTCGTTATTAAAATTTAAACTAAATAGGAATCTTCATAGTTAAGGTGAAGTCAGTGTATATTGATAATTTAAGAAATCTGCAATAATGGTATAATTTCCGTCAGCAGAGGGACCATTAAAATTAGTGCTCAGGTTATATCCAAAAGGACCACCGGCTGCAGGTACATTGCCATTAGCTACTGCAAATTTATTGGCCCAACTTCCATTTACCGGTAACATCAGGTATTGATTACCTCCAAGTAAATGGAGGGAAATGGAATATTGGGAAGAGTTGAGGCGTTTGAAGACCTGTGAAGGTTCGGGAACCGGATTATTCCATCCACCTGCGGTTGCACTCCCGACCAGGAACAGGCTGTCTGGCAAAACCTGTGAAAATGGTGTAACAGTAAAAGTTCCTGCCTGGAAATTCACCATGATTTTATACAATCCGGAACTATCCGGACCGGGGAAATTCTGAGAAAGATTGAATCCGAAACCACCTCCTGCATTTAAACCCGGAACAGTATTGTCGGCTACTGAATATTTATTGGACCAATCACCATTTTTAGGAAGCATCAGATATTGCTGTCCGCCAATCAGTTTAAATACACCTCCATAATCTACTGAATCTATTTCTTCAAATTGCTGTGTCGGAACAGGTACCGGATTATTCCATCCGCCTTGTGTGGCAGAACCTACGAGGAACAGTTGTTTGGTGATCGGGGGTGGAACTTTGGGAGGAACAACATAAGGTGTTACACTGATGGTAAGCGTATTGGAATTAAGTTGTTCATTATTGTTTGCATAGGATGAAATTACCCTTACGTCCATATTATAAGCCACATTGTAAGAGAACCCGAAGCCAAGAGCAATTGCATTGATTTGTTTTGCGATAAATGTATCAGTTAAAACTCCGCTAACAACAATGTTTACAGCTTTTGCAAAATTCCGTCCGGAAGAATCAAACTGGATCGTATATTTTTCAGTGGATTTTGCTGTCGAATACATTGGGTCTGTCCATGATAATGAAAGTACCTGGCTGAGAGAATCGGAGGGAGCGGGAGCAATGGTAGTAGTCGAACCCTTCAGTGCCGGCGCATTACCGTTCGGAAAATAAGTATTGGATTGTTTTGTACACGCTATAATTGCCAGCAGCAACGATAAGGCAACAAGTAAGAGTTTTGATTTATTATAATTCATATAATTTTTTTTAATCATCATTGTATGTTGGTTACTGATGCGTTACTGAAAACATACCCGTTTGAAAATTTACATCAATGACATATGTACCGCTTGCCGCCGGTGCAAGGCAATTATTACCATTATATACAAAAGGTCCGCCGTTAATTGCTGATGGGTCATCATTGGTAGCAACACTCCACTGGTCGGTCCAGGAACCGTCAACACCAATTAATTTATATTCTCCCCCACCTACAATGGGAACTGTTATTTTAAATTCTGTCGGACTAATCTTTGTAAATTGTTGTATTGGGACTTGTGATGCAGGGGAGATAGGATTGCTCCATCCGCTTACTGCTATAGCGCTTCCAACAATAAATAGTGTGCCTGATTTAGGAGGCGCTACTTTTGGTGGAGGTGCATATGGTGTCACAACGTAATTAAGCGATGCTGATGTAAGTGGAGCTGCAACCGCCGTAGATGATGTGAAGGGTTGTATAAATGACTGCACTCTAACCTGTATATTATGCGGCTGTCCAAAACTTAACTGGAGCCCGTTTCCAAGTAAAGCATTAAATGCAGAAACGCTGAATGTCTGACTCAGGGCCGAATTGATTGCAACAGTTTGCATATGCGGACTGGTAAAATTTGCACCTACTGTATCTACCTGCAGGTAATAGGTTACGTTCATAGAACTGATCCCGTTACTGAACTGATAGTTGGGATTTGTCCAGTTGAATTTCACTGCAAAAGCTGTTGTATCTGTAACAGGCAGCGGGATTGTATCTCCTGGTGTTGAGGTGGAAGTCAGAACTGGAGCTGTACCACCCTCATAATAAACTTTTGCCTCATCCTTTTTGCAGGCGCTGAATAAAAGCAAGCCGGAGGCGGCTGTCAGCATTATTTTATTTAAATATCTTTTCATACAATCGCTTTAATAGATCTTTTGAATTTAATAACCTTTGTTTTGTTTAAGGTTGGGATTTGCGTTTAAGTCAACGGAAGGAATTGGGAAAATATTAAAATTATCAGCTGCTCCTGTTCCAGATGCTACGCCACCTTTCCATGGCCATAAATAACTTCCCGATGTAAACACACCGAAGCGCACCAGGTCGGTACGTCTGAAACATTCCCAATACAGTTCCCTGCCTCTTTCATTTAAAATATCCTGTAATGTCAAAGAAGCTACATTGCCGCTTGCATTACCATAGGCTCTTTGCCTCAGCATATTGAAATAAGTGATCGCCTGTGCATTGGTTCCTCCCGTTCCTCCTCTTAATACTGCTTCAGCATAAATCAGGTATATTTCACCAAGACGAAAAAGTGGAAAATCAGTTGAGGCGAAAACACTTGCATTGGGAGGAGTTGCACCGGTAGAAGTCACGTTCTGAAACTTTGTTACCGCGAGCCCGTCATTAAAATTGGCGATTTGATTAATTGTTTCATTCTGACCGTTCGTAAAAAATAGTGAACGATGATCGAGAGTTCCTGTGACATCAGGAAAAAGATTGGGGATATTTGAAGTTACCCTGTTTCCTCCCCATCCGCCACCTGGAACACCATAATTTGTAGGCGCCATTTTACCACCAATGGCCGCATTGATTATAAATGTTGTGCCACCATAATTCTGGGTATTTTGTCCATCATAAGCTATAGAAAGTAATTGCTCAGTGTTGTTCAGATTGTTATCTGCAAGAAAGAGATTCTGGTATTTGGGTAATAATGCATAACCAGCAGCTATTACCTTATTGGTATATGTAATGGCATCTGTGTACCTGGCTGTACCCGTATAAACTTCTGCATTCAGATAAATCCTGGCGAGTAAAGCCCAAACGCAGGCCTGGTCAGCCCTTGCATATTCATTCTGCATAGCGGGAACCATTGCATTGGCGCTATCCAGACTTTTCAATTCAGATTCCACATAAGAAAAAAGATCTGCCCTGGAAATTTGAGGTGGAAGAAATGCGGTGCCTATCGGACTTTTTTCTGTAGTGAAAGGGGGATTAGCAAACAAATCCATCAACACGGAATACTGATAAGCGCGCAAAAAGCGGGCTTCCGCACGATAGTATTTAATGTTCGTTGCATCACTTCCAGAAAATTTTGCAATCGCCGCATCGCTTGCATTCGCAATAAAGGAATTGGCCACTGTTATCTGGTAGATAGAACGGCTATATAAACCGTTTAGAATTACATTGCCTGAATTCCAGTTCATATTGTGAAAATCCGGAACACCAGGATCGTTCCATGCACATACGGCTTCGTCTGTACTTAATTCCTGTGCATCCCATAGCAATCGAACGAAATCAGAAGTACCTGCATCTATTCCCCCAAGGTCGGAATTTCCCGGACCCGTGCTGCTCGTCAGTGCAAAAGAACCATATACTTTAGCAAGGGATTGCTTATATCCTGCTGCAGTACTATATACTGTAGCAGCTGTAGCAGTATTGGAAGGATATCGGTTCAAGTCCTTTGAACATCCCACCAGGAATGTAATTGCCATCAATACCAGTATTCCTATATTAAACAGATTCTTTTTCATATCTGATAATTTGTATAAAATTAAAAATTAAAAACCAAGGTTTACACCTAGTGTATATGTCCGGGGTTTGGGATAAATATTATTATCTATTCCAAGATATATTTCAGGATCTATACCAGAATATTTTGTAATAACAAATACATTCTGACAGCTCGCACTGATATTTAATTTTACCTTATTGTTCATAATATTTCCCAGATTATAGTTCAGACTGAGATTGTCCATCTTAAGAAAAGATGCATTCTCGACATAATAATCTGAGAAATACTGGTTATTGATAAAATTGGTATTGCTGTAAGTAGTCAGCGTATTTGAAATAAAATTATTTGGATTTAGAATGGACCTTTGGACAGCCAGGTTTGCGGCTACGTTATTGTACACATAGTTGCCGATATTGGCACGTAATACAGTACTAAGTGTCCATTTCAAATAACTGACCGAGGTACTGAAACCCATGATAACCGGCGCAAAAGGAGATTTATAGTGATATGCATCAGGAGAAGAAGGTGGTGATGAAATTATCCCATCTCTGTTCTGGTCAACATAAAGTCCCTCTGTTGGCATTCCGGATTTCTGATCATAAATTTGTTTAAGAACAAAAAAGGCGTAGGGAGAGTAACCTACTGTATGCATCTGAATGGTATTACCTGTTCCACCTGATATTCCGCCTGCGGCATCTCCATAGAAGGTAGGATCGTTTGAGTTATTAGTAAGTTTAGTAATTTTTATATCTTCGTAGGCAATATTAAAGGACAGGTTCCAGATAATGGTTTTAGACTGTATTGCCACGGCATTGATCGTAAATTCTGCTCCCTTGCTCACCATGTTTCCAATATTAGCAGTGTACTTATTAGTGAAATTAGTACCATTCGGAATAAAGATACTGTTGATCATGTTTGTAGTATTTTTATAATAATACTCAACACTACCAGTAATCCGGTTATTTAAAAATCCATAATCAATACCAATATTTGTAGAAGCAGTCTGTTCCCATTTTAGGTTAGCATCATAGGGCGCAGGAGTATACATATAATAAAAAGTACTATCAAATTGGTATTTGCTCCCGTTATTGCTCAGGGAATAACTGGGGATATATCCATAATTACCAATAAAATCCTGGTTACCTGTTACCCCATAACTGGCTCGTAACTTCAAACTTGAAACCGTCGATGAGTTTTTCAGAAAACTTTCTTCATTGATTTTCCAGGCCAACGCAATGGCGGGGAAAACTCCATATCGGTTATTCGAAGGGAAACGTGAAGAACCGTCGGTACGAAGTGAAGCCGTCAGGATATATTTATTGTTGTAAGTATATATTAAACGCCCAAAATATGAAAGCATGGTATTTTCGGCTATACTAGTCGGATAGAGAGGTGCAGTTCCGGGAATTGTATCTCCTTTTGAATCAAAAGAAGCGTAGTTATATGTAGTGCCAAGATTGTTATAATATCCATATCCCGCCACCACATTGATATTACTATTTATATCAGGAATGTCTTTCAGGTAATTGAGTTTGAATTCCAAAACAGTATTATTATTCGTTCCCTTATATTGGTAATTATTTCCGTGGTTGGTAGTTGTACCCCATGCCTGCGCCGCGTCGCCTGGAATGTGCACGTTTCCTACTCCCTTGGATTCATCCAGGCCCAGATTAAGATTTACATGAAGTTCAGGAAGGAAATGAACCGAATAATCCAATTGAACATTTCCGAATAATCTGTTGGCAATACTTGTACTGTTGTATTGGTTTAAAAGTGCAACCGGATTTCTGGTTGCATTTGGATTTGGCGTAGTATCGTTCAGTGTCCATTCAAAGTATCCTCCAAATACGCTTCCCTTATTATATATAGATTGCGTTGGGTCAAAAGCTGCAGCAGCGCCAATAGCACCCTGGTTTGCAAATCTTGTGTTTTCATATGACCCGTTTGCATTGATGTCTATTTTCAGATGATTGTCAAATAAACTGGGATTTAAGCGGACGGATGCAGTTGTACGTTGGAGATTATCTGTTTTTAGAATGCCAGACTGGTTTAGGTAACCAACAGAAACAGAATAAGGTAAACTATTCAGGACTCCTTTCATATTATTAAGGGCCCCCGTCATACTCAAATTAGTATTGGAAATAATTCCGGTTTGATAAATTTGGTTCTGCCAGTTTGTATTTGTACCACCTAACAAAGCAACATAAGAAGGCGAGCCATTTGTTTTAACATAATCCGTTAGCTGAGAAGTGGAAAGAACAGATTCTTCTTTCGCTATAACAGAACCTCCTAACTGGGTATTAAAATTAAATTTCGGTGCTCCGTTTTTGCCTTTTTTAGTTGTTATGAGGATTACTCCACTGGATGCCCTTGAACCATAAATCGCAGCAGCAGAGGCATCCTTAAGTACCGTCATGCTTTCAATATCATTAGGATTAATTAAGGACAATGGATCGGAAACACCGGGAATGGTAGAAGTTCCAAGAGGATTATTTGGATCCGGTTTCATAAGTGACTGCATCGGTACTCCGTCTATAACGTATAGCGGGTCGTTGTTTCCATTTAGGGAAGAAATTCCCCGGATACGAACGGTAGCTGCAGCACCAGGCTGACCGCCATTAGATGTTACAGAAACACCCGCAACTTTACCTGCTATCAGTTCATCGGGTGAAGTTATGGCAGCTCCTTGCTGAAAATCTTTTGATGTAACAGTAGCAACAGATCCTGTAAGGTCTTTTTGTCTGACAGTACCATATCCGATAACAACCACGTCATTCAATGAAGTTCCGGAGGACTTAACAAGTGAAATATTTAAAGATCCGCTTCCAACAGATACCTCCTGAGTAAGATATCCTACTGATGAAATAACCAATGTATTGGCTGAATTTGGAACGTTAATTCTAAAACTACCATCACTTGCTGTCGTAGCCCCTGTTTTAGTGCCTTTCACAAGGATCGAAATACCTGGCAGCCCTGAACCATCTGTAGCATCTGTGATTTTTCCAGAGATTGTTCTGGATTGAGCGAAGCTGAATGAATAAACAAATAACAATAGGGACAAAGGAATGACCCTTCTCCACGGCAATCGTTTCTTTCTCATAAAAATGGCAGTTGTTAAAGTTTAGAATAGTATCCGTTCATAAAAACTTAATGCAATCGATTACACGAAGTTTAGAAATAATTTTACTCTAAAAAAATATTTATTTACGATTTTATTTTCTCAGTGGAGCAGCTTTTCTAAATTACTCCCTACTTATTAAAATGTAAATTTTACACAATATTTCGAAAATAAATTACCGCACCAAATTTTGCAGCCATTATTTTTTAAATCAGTGTAAAACGCCCCTTAACCGGTGCTATCTGCAATTAAGGCCAGAATTATATCCCGGTTTTTGAATTCTATTCAGTTTTCAGGGTTTAAGAAAGATTCATCCCAACTGAAAGAGGACCATCAATCCTTGTTAAATGCTGCTTTCCGTTATTTTAAAATTCATTTTCCCTCATACAAATCAAGAACATGATGAACCCAATAACCAGGTTCATCTGTCTTAATAAAATTGTCGTTTCCATTTTTTTGTTTAAAATTGTATGGTAATCGATTGCATAGATGGCTAATGAAATAACATTATCAAATATTGCCAGGGAGCTGAATATCACTCCGGCAACAGTTTCCAGGGCCCTGCGAAATCATCCCAAAATAAGCGCTGAAACAAAGGAATCCGTACTTAGAGTAGCCAGCCGTTTAAATTACAAACGAAACAAAGTGGCATCCTCGCTCAGGAGCGGAAAGACCCATATGATCGGCGTCATCATCCCCAGTGCCGAAATAAATTTCTTTGGGTCCGTCGTTCATGGAATTGAAACTGTCGCAAATGTTAATGGTTATAATATTCTTATTTATCAGTCAAATGAATCCTACGAACATGAAGTAAAGGGTATTGAAACCTTACTGGCAGCGCGTGTGGACGGGATATTGGTTTCTATTGCAAAGGAGACGGTGGACTATACACATTTTACAGATGTTGCAAAAAGAGGACTGCCAATTGTTTTCTTTGACCGGGGTAACGATAACATGGGTATACCTTCAGTAGTAATCGACGATTACAAGGGCGCTTTTATCGCCACAGAAAGACTGATCAAACAGGGTTACCAACGGGTCGCGCATATCTCCGGACCCCAGCACGTGAAGGTATTTTACGATCGTTTCAAAGGTTATATGGCTGCATTGCAGGTAAACAATCTACCATTTGATCCGAATCTTGTATTCCAGGGGAATATTTCTATTGAATCCGGTAAGAAAGCTGCTGATTATTTTCTTTCATTATCCCAGAGACCTGACGCGGTATTTGCCACGGAGGATTTCTGCGCATTAGGACTGATGAAATCAATTAAAGAACATGGTCTCAGGATTCCTGAAGAGTTTGGAATTATCGGATTTGCCAATGAATTGTTTGGTGAACATACCACGCCTTCTCTTTCTACCATAGATCAGCAAACCGTTTTGATGGGAAAAGAAGCATTCAAACTGCTCCTGGAACTGGTTGAAAAAAAAGACCTGGCCATTGCCCTCCAAAAAAAGATTGTGCTGGAACCCATTCCTATCTTCCGGGAATCTTCAGAAAGAAAAATTCAGAAATAAATCAATTGATCAGCATTATTAAATAAAGGATTATAGTCATGCAGATAATCAGTCGAATCAAATTATTTCCTTTCATCAAACTCCTGATTATTCCTATTCTGCATATTCTTAGAATTAAAAATTTCAATAAGCTTTTTTATCTGGTAGCAATTTTCATCGTCATGGGATGTAAAAAGAACGACAAGAGTACCCCCCCTGTCCCACCCATCGACACCATACCTATTAAACCTATTCCTTCCAGTTTTGCCAAGGGAGCGGATATCAGCTGGCTCACACAAATGGAATCTTCAGGATATTCCTTTTATGACAGCACGGGTGCAAAAATGGATTGCATGCTGATATTAAAGAATCTGGGTATCAATTCGATCCGCCTTAGGACCTGGGTAAATCCATCAGATGGCTGGTGCAATACGGCTGATCTGGTATCTAAAGCCATCCGTGCAAATAAACTCGGTTTCAAGATTCTCATTGATTTTCATTACAGTGATGTATGGGCTGATCCTGGTCATCAAACAAAGCCTGCAGCCTGGACAGGTCTGGATTTCGTCTCCTTAACAGATACCGTGTTCAGCTACACAAAACATATAATGGATACTTTAAAATCAAATGGAATAAATCCGGTTTGGGTACAGATCGGCAATGAAACCAACGACGGTATGCTTTGGGAAGATGGAAGGGCTTCCACTAATATGACGCAGTTTGCAAAACTTATAAATGCCGGATACCAGGCAGTAAAAGCTGTCAATGATTCTACCAAAGTAATCGTACATATTTCCAATGGGTATGATAATTCTATGTACAGATGGATGTTTGACGGACTCACTGCCGACAGCGCTAATTTTGACATTATCGGTATGTCGCTCTATCCCGGCACCAGCAACTGGCAGGCACTGGATGCACAGTGTCTCACGAATATGCAGGATATGGTATCACGTTATGGAAAACAGGTTATGATATGTGAAATCGGAATGGATGTTACTGCCCCATCCGCCTGCAGATCATTTATTACAGACATTATAGCCAAAACAAATTCTTTATCAAACGCGCAGGGATTGGGCGTATTTTACTGGGAACCTGAAAGCTATAACTGGCAGGGTTATACGCTGGGCGCTTTTGATAATAATGGGAAACCTACCACTGCACTTTATGGATTCACCGATAAGTAATTCTCTTTAACTATATTCTTATAAATTATCATTATGCGAACTTCCGGCAGCCAGTTTTTTGTCTTGCTGATTGTTATTGCTTTTTCATCTTTAACATCACCGGCACAAAGTATCCTGCGTAGACAAATTAATATTGACGAAAACTGGAAGTTTCATTTCGGCAATGCGTCTGATCCGTTAAAAGACTTTAATTACAGCATCGCCACTATATTTTCAAAATCGGGTGGAGCATGGGGGACAGCCATAGAGCCCAGGTTTAACGATAGTTCATGGAAAACATTGAACCTCCCTCATGACTGGGCAGTGGAATTGCCTTTTGCAAATGTAAATGATGCAGGTGTTGAATCCCATGGATACAAACCGGTGGGTGGTTTATTCCCCGAAACAAGTATCGGATGGTATCGCAAACATTTTAATGTAGCGCGCGTCGATTCAGGAAGCAGGTTTCAACTCCGGTTCGATGGAATATTCAGGAATGCCAGTATCTGGGTCAATGGGTTTTATGTTGGTAATAACCTCAGCGGATATATCGGAGCATCTTATGATATCACCGATTTCATCAAATATGATCGTGATAATGTTTTGGTAGTAAGAGTTGATGCAACCCAGTACGAAGGATGGTTTTATGAAGGAGCAGGCATTTACCGAAGCGTTTTTTTGAATCAATATGACAACCTCCATATCGATGATAACGGATTGTTTGTGCATACTGAGGAAGAAGGAAAAAATACTTCCGTATCAATAGAAACGAAAGTGATTAATCAGAATCGGGCTGAATCCATTTGCAGTGTTTATTCTATGATAACAGATCGCGACGGAAAGAAAATTGCACAGACCAAAGAACAAGTTCTTTCACTGCCTGCGAATGGTGAAGGAACTATAAAACAAAAATTAATTCTTACAGATCCCAGGTTATGGTCGCTTGACGATCCTTATTTATACCGTGTGAAATCTGTAGTCTTGTCCGGTGGTAAAGCAGTGGATATTGCAGAACACAGGTTTGGTATACGAACACTTCGGTTTGATGCAACGGAAGGATTTTTCCTGAACGGAAAACATATTAAAATATTCGGAACAAATAACCATCAGGATCACGCAGGAATAGGAAGCGCCCTTCCTGACTATATGCAATATTATCGAGTAAGACTATTAAAAAATATGGGCGTTAATGCCTGCCGTACGAGTCATAATCCCCCTACTCCTGCATTTCTGAATGCATGCGACAGCCTGGGCATGTTAGTACTGGATGAGAATCGCTCACTGAACAGCAGTACTGAAAATATGAGTCAGTTTGAAAGGATGATACTCCGTGATCGCAATCATCCCAGCGTATTCATGTGGTCGATTGGAAATGAAGAGGGCTGGATACAAACCAATAGCAATGGAAAACTTATTGCAGCGACTTTACTTGCTAAACAAAAAGAATTGGATCCCACACGGACAAGTACATATGCTGCTGATGTGCCCAATGTTTTCAATGGTGTGAACGAAGTAATACCCATCCGTGGATTTAATTACCGCCAATACGGAGTAGCAGATTATCACCGCGATCATCCCTCACAACCCATTGTGGGAACGGAAATGGGGAGCACTGTCACAACAAGAGGCATATATGAAAAGGACAGTATCAGGGGATACCTGCCCGACGAGGATTTGACGGCTCCATGGTGGGCAAGTACTGCCGAGCTCTGGTGGAAACTGGCGGCTGAAAATCCATATTGGATGGGCGGATTTGTGTGGACAGGATTTGATTATCGTGGGGAACCAACCCCCTTTCACTGGCCTAATATCAATTCTCATTTTGGGGTCATGGATATGTGCGGCTTCCCCAAAAACATTTATTATTATTATCAGTCATGGTGGACCGATAAAGATATACTTCATATCTCCCCGCACTGGAATTGGAGAAATAAAAGGGGCCAGCTTATCGATATATGGGTGAATTCGAATGCTGACAATGTAGAATTATTTCTGAATGGAAAGAGTCTGGGTAAAAAAGATATGCCCCGTAATAGTCATTTAAACTGGTCAGCAAATTATGAGCCGGGTGTACTGTCTGCAGTCGCATACAAAAAGGGAAAAAAATTAATCGCAACAGTTGAAACTACCGGTCTTCCTGAAGAAGTTGTGCTTACGCCTTATAAAACAACCATGCTCGCAGATGGAAAAGATATATCAGTGATCAATATCAGCGTTGTTGACAGAGAAGGCCGGGAAGTACCCGACGCAGATAATATGATCCGGTTTTTTATTTCAGGGAATGGTAAAATAATCGGTGTTGGAAACGGAGATCCCAGTAGCCATGAACCTGATAAATGCGCTGATGGTGCATGGCAAAGAAGTCTCTTCAATGGCAAATGCCAGGTTATTGTTCAATCAGATAAAAAAAGCGGATCGATAAAATTTGAAGCAAAAGCTGTCGGCCTATGGACTGGCTCAACCGATATCGTCACTGTATCACCTTCGAATGTGGCTGCTGTCAGTATAGATAAAAATTATGAATTAAAAGGGGAAGCATCCAAGCCGAGACTGGCAACTAAAATGCTGGGTGCAGATATTTCCTTTCTTCCCCAGTTGGAAGATCGTGGAATGAAATTTTATGATAGTGGCGTACAGAAGGATCCCATTCTTATATTAAAGGACCATGGATTTAATTATGTAAGACTCAGAATTTTTAATGACCCGGCTGCAGACAGTGGTTATTCTCCTCACAAGGGCTTTTGTGATCTGGAACATACCAAACATATGGCAAAAAGGGTGAAAGCTGCAAATATGAAGCTGCTGCTCGATTTTCATTACAGTGACTACTGGGCCGATCCGGGAAAACAATTCAAACCAGCTGCCTGGCGGAATTTATCTTTCGAAGATCTAAAAAAAGCACTCTTTGACTATACTAAAAAAGTAATGCAGGAATTAAAGGATCAGGGCAATGAACCTGATATGGTACAGGTTGGAAATGAAATCAATCACGGGATGGTTTGGCCGGAAGGAAGTATCAGTCACCCGGATAGTCTTGCCCAGCTAATTTCTGCAGGAATCTCTGCTGTAAAATCGGTAGACCCCTCAGTTGTTATCATGCTCCATATTGCTTTAGGTGGACAACATGATGAATCGGTATTTTTTATTAATCAGATGCTGGCTAGATCAGTACCATTTGATTTGATTGGTTTTTCCTATTATCCTAAATGGCATGGCAGCCTGGAGGATCTTAGAGACAATTTAAATGATATCGTAAGATTATATCATAAAGATGTTATTGTGGTTGAATATTCCGCTAAAAAAGAAGAAGTAAATAATATTGTATTTGAATTGCCGGATGGAAGGGGAAAAGGAACCTGCATATGGGAGCCACTGAGCACATGGGAATCCATCATTGACAGGGATGGTAAATCAAATGATTTTATGAAGATGTACGATCAGTTAAATAAAAAATTCATTTCCGGAAACCAATAGTATTCTCCCTGAATCCAAAAATGAACAGGATTGTAACGACTGCTGAGAACATCAATGGAATGGTCCAGAAATATTGCCAGTTATTAAGTGAAATGCCATCGGCCATAATACTATTAAAGATTCCGCCAGCGGCAAGGGTACCCAAACCCTGTCCGACTCCATAGGACACCAGTACGAAGAGTCCCTGCGCCTGAGCACGGATATCAGGTGTGGCTTTTTTATCGATATAGATTTGCCCTGCCACATATACAAAATCATAACAGCATCCGTGTAATAAAATGCCAGCCATGATCATCCAGCCAACAGCACCTGGTGCAGCTAAGGCAAATAATGCATAACGGGTTACCCATGCCAGCATACCTGTGAGCAATACCCATTTAAGTCCGAAACGGGCAAAGAACCAGGGTAACACAAGTAAAAAAATAATCTCGGACATTTGACCGAAAGTCATTTTGAAAGCAGGGTTGGCAATATTAGCCGATTGCAGAAAAACCGGTACATAAGAAAAATAGGCAGCAAAGGGTAAACTTATAAGAAGCAGGCTGATGATGAAAATGATAAAAGATCTTGATTTCAGTTTTGCAAATGCATCTGCTCCTATCACATCGCGGAAAGATATTTTTTTAAAAGAACCTGCCGGAGGAATTTGGGGCAGGGTAAAACTGTAAAATCCCATCAACACGCCTCCAATACCTGAAATGCGCATAGGCATGGCTGTAGTATCACCCTTCAGCAGTTTACTGACTACAATTCCCGCGGTTATCCATCCCAGGGTCCCAAACAAACGTATCAGGGGGAATTGTCTTTCCCGGTTATCTAATATATGAAATGCCGTGGCCGCAGCCAGGTTCACCGTAGGCATATAACATAGCATGTGTAATAAAAGGAACCCAAGAAATAAAGGGGTCGAAATAAAACTTCCTTCGGCAAAAAATGGTGCAGAAAAAACAAAGATGCCGCTCAGGATATGCATAATACCCAGCACTTTTTGTACGGGAAAAAAGCGATCGGCAATCATGCCGAGAAAAAAAGGAGAAATAATTGCACCGATTGCACTAGTCATGTAAGCGAGATAGATCACATTCGCCATGCCATGACTTTTCATATAATTTCCACCCGTAGCATACCAAGCGCCCCAGATAAAAAATTGCAAAAACATCATTATACTGAGGCGGGACTTCGGATATCGAAGCATAGACAGTTGGGTGGGTTAAAATTCTATGCCAGCACAGCCTGCTGAACAAGTTGTTTCATGTATTGAAGGGAAATACGTGTGGCAAGATCAACCTCTTCTATTCCTGCGAGCTGGTGATTTTTGATCACCGGTAAACAATATTCAGAAGTGAGGTAACCTTTATAACCCGTATGATAAAGCGATTCTATAAATGCCTGGTAATTGATAAGGTCTCCACTGGATGGTGAAGGGTCCTGTACGATTTCGCCATTCTTTTTTTGGCTGAAATTCCAGGCTCCATAATGCGTGTGAACGATATGCCCCCTGCATTTTTCCACAGCCTCACGAATATATTCATCACTCTGACGTTCGTAAAATAAAGGCACATCTATACAAAGCTCAACATTCTTTCTGTCTATTTCCTGCATCATGGTCAGTGTATCCTCATAACCTTTTGTCAATACGGGCGCGTGATTCTGCAGTGCTAGTGTGATTCCCATATCAGCGGCCATATCTGCTACTTCACGTATGCCTTCAACGCAGTGGTTCCATCTCCTGAGTTCAGCAGGCCATAAGCGTTTATAATAATTACCTCTTTCAAATTGTCCGTATAATGCTATGTCTTCTTCATCATTGATCAGTCCAGGCCACGCTGCAAAAACTTTTACAAGTTCAACACCCAGGTCCTTTGCCAATTCAAGTACTAACCGCATCATAGCAAGATTATTTTCCCGCTCTTCCATATGTTTTCCGGCAAAATTCGACATACTTTCCACCGCACATAGCACGATATCTTCATCAGCTGCCAGATTTTTTATTCGATTCCTGTCTGCCTTGGCTAAATCCAGCGGGGAAGCAACAGGTCGCTTAGTTTCTATAGCCAACGCGTCAAAGCCGAATTCTTTGGCCCGATGAATTTGTTGTTCAATCGACAAGGCATGTCCTTTGTAAAACAATCCACCATATGTTACAGTTAATAATGCAAATTTCATATAGCCAGATTTTGCTTGTTAGTTTATGTAAGATAATTATTTTTTCGCAATGGATAATCACACCGGCGGAAGGTTTCCGTTAAACAATGGCATAAAGTGCCAGGTTGCAAAAAAATCAGTTTCTTCATCCTGTTATCTTCTTTTATAAAAATACTTTAATTAATTTCAATAATAATTACTCAATTCCATTCGGTAGTAAATCCTCAGCTTCCATCATCATGAACCTATTAAAGTCATTTACGCTTGTAATTCTTTCTAGCTTTTGTCTATTAAAACAATCTCAAAGTCAGGGCTTCCTGAAGTCGGACAATAAAAGAATCATTAATGAAAAAGGTGAAAATGTGCTTCTTCGGGGGATAGGTCTTGGCGGATGGATGTTGCAGGAGGGCTATATGCTTCATGTTAACAAAGAGAGTCAACAGTACAGGATAAAACAACGTATTGAATTGTTGATAGGTAAAGAGCAAATGCAGGAGTTTTATAAAGCTTGGCTTTCGAACCATACAACAAAATCGGATATAGATTCTTTGCATTCCTGGGGTTTTAATTCTGTCCGCCTGCCTATGCATTATAATCTGTTCACTCTTCCGGTGGAGAATGAACCCGTTGCCGGTAAAAATACATGGCTGACTGTCGGTTTTGCATTAACGGACAGCCTGGTATCCTGGTGCAAAGCAAATGGCATGTATTTGATTCTTGACCTGCATGCCTCCCCTGGCGGACAAGGCAACGACGTGAATATCTCTGATAGGGATCCTTCAAAACCTTCCTTATGGCAAAGCGAAGCGAACAGGCAAAAGACGATCGCATTATGGCGCAAGTTGGCTGAACGCTATGCAAATGAGCCTACCATTGGAGCCTATGATTTACTGAACGAACCAAACTGGGGATTTGAAGATACACTCAATGACCGTAACGGTCTCAGAGAAAAAAAGAATATTCAGCTCAAACAATTGCTGATGGATATTACAAAAGCAGTTCGCGAAGTGGATAAAAAACATATTATCATTATAGAAGGAAACGGCTGGGGTAATAATTATAACGGCATGTTAGGAACATGGGATGCCAATATGGTTTTGAGTTTTCACAAATACTGGAACAGCAACGATCTTCAGTCTATACAGAATATTTTAAACTTCCGCGAACAGTATAATGTTCCTGTCTGGCTTGGTGAAACGGGTGAAAATTCAAATGTCTGGTTTATGGAAGCTGTCCGGTTGTTTGAAGCAAATAATATCGGCTGGTCATGGTGGCCTCTGAAAAAACTAGGTAATAATAATCCGCTTCAAATTAAATCCAATCCTGATTACAATACCCTTATTGATTTCTGGAACGGAAAAACAGATAAAGCACCTCCAAGGGAAAATGTTTATAACGGTCTGATGGAACTGGCCGCAGATACCAAATGTGAAAGAAATATCGTTCACCGGGATGTAATTGATGCCCTGATCAGACAGCCTTTCAGCGATGAGACAATTCCCTTTAAGGCAAATATTATTACTAACGGCGCCATTATAGCAGCAGTTGATTATGATTTGGGCAGAAATGGGTCAGCATACTATGATAAAGACACGGCGAATTATCGCTTGTCAACGGGAAAAGCTAGTACCGGGAATTTGGGCGGTGTTTATAGGAATGATGGAGTTGATATTTATAGAGACTCGAAAAATCCCGATAGCTATTATGTGGGAAATATTGAAGATGGTGAATGGATACAGTATACCATATATGTTCAGGAATCTGGCAGATACAATCTTGTTTTTACTGTAGCTTCAAAAAATGGGGATGGCCTTCTAACAATAAAAGATAGAAATTCTACGCTTGCAGAAAACATTAGAATTCCTTCTTCCGGCGATTACGAAAATTGGAAAACAGTAAAGACATCAAACTTAGAGCTAAGCGAAGGGCTCCACCATCTCCGTATATATGCAGTAAAGGGTGGTTATAATTTTGCAGCCATTACTTTTACAAAATAATA
>DASZHV010000058.1:0-62503 GCA_035937535.1 Puia sp.
GTCGAAATACCTGCATCCAGCATTTTTTGCATGATATCATTCCGGCTGACCGGACAATCGTCTTTCAGATAAATGCTGTAGGACTGGTAATTGCTGTAATAACCTTTTTTTTCCAGAGGCAACTGAAGAAATGGGATATGTTTAAAAGCTTTATGATACTTCATGGCTATCTTTCTTCTTTTCCCTACTATCCAGTCTAATTTTTCAAGTTGCTGGATACCAACGGAAGCCTGTATATCCGTAAGTCTGTAATTATATCCCACTTCCAGGTGGTCCTCAAAGATTATTTTAGAAGATTCATGCCTGGTACGGTCGTTCACCGACATACCATGTTGCCTGAGTCGTTTTAACCTTTCATAATAATCTTCATTATTTGTGGTGATCATACCGCCGTCGCCGGTCGAAATCACTTTTCTCGGATGAAAGGAAAAACATACCAGGTCGGAGTGACTCCCGATCTTTGAACCTTTGTAAGATGAGCCGGCAGCACAGGCTGCATCTTCTATTAGCTTGAGGTTATGTTTTGATGCTAGTTCTTTAAATGCATTTATATCGGCGGGCATTCCGATCTGATGTACAAGCAGAATCGCTTTTGTTTTAATATTTATTTTTTTTGCTACATCAAATATGTCCAGGTTATAATTAGCCGGATTTATTTCTGCAAATACGGGTGTAGCTCCTACGTATTTAATAGCGTTTGCTGTTGCTATATAACTCATGGATGGGCATATCACTTCATCACCTTGAACAATATCGGAAACTATCATCGCAAGGTGGAGAGCTGTTGTACAGTTAGAAACAGCCACTGCATATTTTGCATTGGTGTAAGCCGCGAATTTTTGTTCGAATTCTGCCACCCGCGGTCCCTGTGTGATCCATCCGGTGAGTATGGTGTCATAAGCAGCTTTGGCTTCTTTTTTCGTCAGGTAAGGTTTAGCTATCGGGATCATTCGGTTACTTTTATTTTATTTTTTTCGAAATACCATTCACTCAATTCCTTCATCCCCTGTTCAAGGGATATTGTCGGCGAGAAATTCAATAGCCTTTTCGCCTTGCCGATATCTGCCAGTCTCCGGCTCACCGGGTTAATGGAGTTTTCTTCCCTGAACTCTGGTGTTAAATTAGAATGATTCACTTTTAGCAAAACTTCCAGCAATTCTTTAAGACTTGTTTCTTCGCAATTCCCAATATTGAATGCTTCATCTGTAACGTTTGCCTGTAAAGCGGCAATATTTGATTTGGCTATATCCTTGACATAAACAAAATCCATTGTTGTTGAACCATCACCATAAATTAGAGGATTTCTGCTATCCCGGATGCAGTCCAGCCATTTAATCATAACTTCTGTATACTTACCATCCGTATCCATACGGGGGCCGTATGCATTAAAATAGCGGAGCGCCACATAATCCAAACCATACATGAATTTAAAACTGCGAAAAAGTTGTTCTCCCCACATTTTTGCAGCACCATAAAAGGTCTGGTTATTATAAGGGTTATCCGACTCCGGAGTAGGGAAGTGTTGCGCTAATCCATATACAGATGCACTGGAACTATATATAATTTTTTTTATTTTATGTTTTACGCACAAAGATGCGATCTCAAAAGTGGATTTCAACATTACTTCAAACCCTTCTCTGGGATTCGCAGCACAGGAATTTATCCGAAGCGCTGCCATATGAAATACATAGTCTGTTCTACTGATGCATTCTTCAAGTAATTCCAGATCACGTATATCAGCGTTATGAAATTCCACTACCGGGTTATTAATAAAGTTTTTCATATTTGGAAGGCCGCCTCGAATTAAATTATCTATTATGAAAATCTTTTTAGGTTGTAGTGGAATTAATTCCTCGACTACATAGGATCCTATAAACCCGGCGCCACCGGTAACAAGGATAATACTGTCTTTTATTTTATTCAGCATGTGCGGATTATTTATAGTTCAACAATTTTATCAATTATAAAAACAGGTCTCTTGCGACTCGCATCCAGGGTCCTCCACAAGTATTCGGCTATAATACCCAATGATATATTGGTGATACCAAACCCGATCATAAGAATGGAAACCAGGGCAGGCCATCCACTTGCCAGGTTATGATAAATAAGGGTTCTCAATATGATATAAATCGTCCATAGAGAACCTATCAGGAACATGGAAATGCCGATGATAGTCACCATGCGAATAGGGGCGTAGGAAAACGCCACGAAGGAATCAATGAATAGTTTTACCTTTTTAGCCATGGTCCATTTGCTTACACCTGTTTTCCTTTCCCGTTTTTTATATGAAATACTTGCCTGGCGAAAACCCATTCCAAGAATTTGTAAAAAAATGGATGAATTCGCTTCAACATTATTTTTAACCTGAGTGGCCACTTTTTTATTAAACATGACGATGTCAAATCCCTTTTCCGGAAAATTACTAAATGCAAAATTTTTCATCAGGTATGCATAAACGGAAGAGAATGTTTTCTCTCCCAACGATACTTTGATACTCTCCCGGTGTGCCCAGATGATTTCATTTCCTTCTTTTGTTTTTTCTTCCATTTGCAATATCAGTTCCAGGGGATCCTGGAGGTCAGCATAATTAAAACAAACTAGGTCACCACTCGCAATGGAAATACCTGCACGTAATGCTGCATGGGAGCCAAAATTCCTGGAAAGACTGATGATCTTTGCTTTATAAGTTTCATGTTTCATCTCCTGTAGTCTTTCTACAGAACCATCTTTGGATCCGTCATTTACAAAAATGACTTCCGGTAGAAGATGCGGATGTTCTCCAAAAAAATCATTCAGGTTTTGCACCAGGAAAGGGATTCCTTCATACTCATTATAAATGGGTATAATGACAGATACTTTGGGGTTGTTTAAGTCAGACATGATAATCCAGTTTAAATCTGACCCGGATGCTTTTTATAAGTTCAGCCGGAGCCATTTTATTGCCTTTATATTCAATCTCCTGAATTTCCAACATGCCTTCCCCACAAGCCACATGGATTGTTTTTGTTTCTTTTTGTATGCCGATCACATGACCCGGAATGGCAAGGAATTTTTCTTTATGTTTAAATGCACGCGCTTTCCAGATAATAATTTTTTCACCATTTAAAAAACTATAAGCACCGTTATAAGGATTCGAGGAAGCCCGCACAAGCCTGCCAATTTTTTTTGCAGTTTCTTTCCAATTCACCTGACTATCCTCTGGTAACCGGGGATAACAACGTAAACCTTCGAGTGATCCCTTTATTTCAAATGCATTCGGCTTTTTAAAAACTCTTTTTAATGCGGTTTCGTACAATAATGGCACATCCTTTTCTGCCTGACTCAGTATATCCGCAATATATGTTTTCTCAGTAATTGGAATAGCCTTTCTTGAAATAATGTCACCTGCATCCAACTTGGGATCCATTTTATGAATATTTCCGTAAATTTTTTTTTCACCATTGATGATTGTCCAGTTTACGGTTGCATTTCCTTTATAATCGGGCAGGTTACCTAAATGAAAATTGAGAATTCCGCATTCAAACAAGTCAAGGAAACTTTTCGGTATGGTATATTTCCAGTTAACACTGATCGCAGCTCGGATATTATTTTCCTTAATTATTTGAATAAGATCTTCATTATTCAGTGACTTCATCATAAAAAAGCGGGCACCAATTTCCGCTGCGATTGTTTCAAAATCGGTATGTTTAATATCATACTCTTCATAGGCTTCCTCTGTGACGATTGCCTTGAATGTAAAGCCTTTTAATACAAGATGTTTTATACCATTATATAAATAACGGGAGCGGCCAATGGCAATGATACTATTCGTCTGGCTCATACTAAATCCATTATTTTAATATTCCTGTAATCATAATTTCCACTCAATAGTACCTCACCAGCTTTGAGTCCGCCGGATTGCAGCCGGATGATCGGATCAAAACCAATTGCAGAAGGAAGGATGCCCATATGTCCGCTGCTTACATGCTGCGGAAAAAACCGGATGCCTTTTTTCTGTAAAGCATTTTCATCCAGATCACCTGCATATCGAAGAATTAAAGGATCCGACAATTGTGTTTGTAATTGCTCAATACTGACTTGAGTATTTTCTCCGATCCAGTTCTGATCAAAGGGATACGCTGTGAAAATAATTGCTTCAGCATTTTTATATGTTTCTGGTATCTGAAGATTTGGGAATCCTCCAATCCAGTCAATCTGGTCCGGATCATACCGGTATTTATGTTCGTCAATATCAACTACCGCTAGCCTATCACAAACGCGGGACAGGACTTTTGCTATAAAGGGGCCAAAATCATTATTGCAAACAAGAATAAACCTGTTTTTGTAAGGAGTAATTCCCGCTTCAAATATCTGCTTGAGGGCCATATCTCCCAGATAATTAAATACATCCACGTCCGGATGTCTTTCGTTAGTAGCCCCGATTTTAAACCCCCTTTTTCTGATATACTGGATATCCATATCAGCCTCCCGCCATTCCCATGCCTCATACATGAGGGGAATAACCAGATCATTTTTCGCATGAGCCAGCATAGCTTCATTCAAAGGTCTCAGATGACCTGAATTAGTAATGATATCTGCCTTGGCAATAATTTCAGGGTCGAGTTTTTCTATATAATGGATATCCAGCGGGAATTCTTTAAACCTACCCGCAAGTTCCCGTGTGCTTGAAAATACTTCCTCCAATTTGCCATACCGGGTTGTTTTTGAATAAGCATAAACTTTTGCTCCGGCCAGTGCAGCTAAAACCGGGGTTACAATATAGGCACCTGATGCTGCTTCCGTTAGGACGGTTTTACCTATTAAATTTAGTTTCAAATTCTTTACCTGCCGGACCAGTTTATCGATGAGCATTATGAATAGCTATTCAATGTTTTAATTACATGATCAACTTCATCATCCGTGAGTTCTGCATACATGGGCAGTGAGAGGCAATGTTCTGCCAGGTACTCGGAATGCGGGAAGTCACCATTTATATACCCAAGATGTGCATATGCTTTTTGCAAGTGGCAGGGTACGGGATAATGTAATCCCGGGAAAATATTTTTCTCATTCAGATATTTGGTAAGTGCTTCGCGATTTTCTGTAGTGATAACAAAAAGATGAAATATAGAATCATGCCCTGCAGGTTGAACCTGCATTCTGATATTTGGATTTAAGATCCCGGTGTGGTATTTCGCTGCAATTTCTTTTCTTTTCTGATTCCAGGATGGCAGGTATTTTAATTTGATCCGAAGGGAAGCGCCTTCCAGTCCGCCCATACGCATATTAAAGCCAATTTCATCATGATAATATCTAACTACGGATCCATGATTACGAAGACTTTGCAGGTGTTTATAATATGACAGATTATTGGTGGTGAGCCCCCCTGCTTCGCCACAGGCACCAAGATTTTTACCCGGATAAAAACTGAAACAGGCCATTTCTCCAAACCCGCCTACCGGTATACCCTGGTAAGTTGCGCCCTGTGCCTGAGCGGCATCCTCTATAAGTAAAAGTTTATATTTTGTACATATTTTCTGAACGGCATTAATATCAAATGGCTGGCCGTAGAGATGTACACCGATGATGGCTTTTGTATTTGAAGATATTTTAGCTTCCAGTTTTGAAGCGTCTATTTCCCAGGTTAATGGGTCGCAATCAACAAAAACAGGTTTTGCGCCTGTATATGAAATACCCCAGGCTGTTGCTATAAAAGTATTTGCGGGAATGATCACTTCATCACCAGGGCCGATTCCCAATGCAAGCATGGCCAGATGAAGGGCGGATGTGCCATTGTTTACACCTATAGCATATTTAGTATTGCAAAACGTAGCGAAATCCTTTTCAAATTCTTCCACGAATGGACCGCCGGAAAATGCGGTTTGTTCGTATACCTTCTCGAAAGCTTCGAATACTTCTTTTTTAATTTGTTGGTGTTGTCCTTTCAGGTCCAGACAGGGAATTCTCTTTTCCATGGTGCAGTTAAAAGATTATAGGGTTTTGATAATTTTAGCGGGAACACCTGCTACAACTGTATTTGGTGGAACGTCTTTTGTAACTACCGAACCAGCTCCGATCAGCGCATTCTCACCGATTGTTATGCCACAAAGAATGGTTGCATTTGAACCGATAGAAGCTCCATTTTTTACAAAAGTCTCAATAACCTTCCAGTCAGCTTCCGTCTGTGCTGTTCCATCAGCATTGGTAGCTTTTGGAAACAAATCATTGGTAAACATTACACCGTGACCGATAAAAACATTATCACCGATATGCACACCTTCACAAATAAAACTATGACTCGATATTTTACAATTCTTTCCTATAAATGCGCCTTTCTGGATTTCTACAAATGCCCCGATTTTTGAATTGTCATCGATACTGCAACCATAGGCATTTACAAAATTGAAAATGCGCGTATTCCTGCCAAGGTTTACATTGTTCAGACTTTGTTTATCGTTATTGATAGTGACTAATTCCATATTATTATTTTATTCTGACTTCTTTTCCATTATTCTTTATGGATTCCTGGGAAGCTTCGAGTATTCTAACAACACTTCTTCCGAGCAGGGCATTCGAAAGGGGTGATTTTTTCTGAATAACAGATTGTATAAAATCATCGGCAACACCAGCCAGGGCTTCCCGGCTGGATAATTTTGGAATATATACATCGCCAGTCCTGTAATCTACCATGATACGGGTTTTGTCTTCTTCTGTTTTATGATTATATCCCGTATCGTATACCCTCACTTTTTCAGACGGTTCCAAATCATTATAAAGTATCATTTTTTTATCACCTCCGATCAGCGTTTGCCTCACTTTTACAGGAGATGACCATGAACAGGTAAAATGCGCGATAAAACTTGAATTATAATTGACGGTGAGATAAGCAATGTTTTCAACCTGATTCCTGGTATGCGAAATACCGGTAGCGTTTATGCTTTCAGGTGTTTCGGAGATCAGATAAGTCAGTATGGAAATATCATGTGGAGCAAGATCCCATAATACATTGATATCGGGCTGAAACAAACCCAGGTTAATGCGTGACGAGTCAAAATAAAGCGGTGTACCGATGACTTCTGTCTGGATGATTTCTTTCATCTTCTCCACAGCGCCGGTATATAAAAAAGTATGATCAGCCATCAGCGTGAGACCTTTTTGGATAGCCAGATTAATTAGTTCATCCGCTTCTTTTACGGAAGAAGTCATGGGTTTTTCAATGAGCACATGTTTGCCCAAAAGGAGTGCGCGTTTTGCCAGCGCGAAATGAGTAAAAACCGGGGTAGCAATAACAACAGCGTCAATTTCCTTATTGGTAAGAATGTCTTCCCCGTCTTTAACACCCTGAATAGATGGAAAAATTTTGCCCAGCATATTCAGTCTCTCCTGACGACCATCAGCTACCATTTTTACAATACAAGCGGGTGTAGCAAAGAAATTTCTTACAATATTAGGGCCCCAGTAACCGTATCCGATTACGCCGATATTAATATTTGACACTTGGATAAGGTTTAATTGTTTAAATAATTCTCAGGACAATTGAAAATTATAAGGATTCAATATAAAACTTTTTAAATGCTGTTATGATTGTTTATTATTAAATAAAAGGTTTTTGAAAACACATACCAATACCACAAAATAGACGAGGTACACAATGGCAAAAGCCAGAGTAGCCCCGACCGAACCATACCATTTAACCAGGAAATAACTTATCAGGATAAGCAGAAGGAAATTGACAATTTCCATTACAATATATATTTTCGTCATCGCTTTGGCAAGTAACAAGTATCCCAGTACCCAACCCATGATTTTTAAGACATCTCCAATCAGTTGAAAGGCAAAAAGCTCTTTCATGCCGTTAAATTCAGAAGTAAAAAGCAGGTGGATGATAAACATTCTGAAAATATAAATGACAAAAGTGGTTAGTATCAAAAATGGAATGACGAGCTTGTATACCGAAAATATTTCGTTTCTAAGCTCGCCCTGTGTTTTTAACTCGGATAATTTGGGAAGGAAGTAAACACTTAATGATGCGGTAATCACCATCAGGTACATAGCGGAAATCCTGTTAATTCCTTCCCATAATCCTGCATCTGTAATTGATTTATTTTTGATTACAAAATTTCTGACTATCATTTGTCCAGCGGGAATCGTGACTGCGCTCGCAATAGCCATCAATGAATAATGCCCAAGCTGGATGACGACTTTCTTATTGAATTTTACGAGAAATGATTTCCATTTGAACCAATACGATTTTGCAACAATACCCAGGGTAATAAAAAATACAATGGATTGAAAAGTGACCGTGGATATCAATGCGCCATAAATTCCATAACGTATTGAAAGAATTACTGCGAACAACATGCCTACTAAACTTCCTACAATATTTGCAATGACATATTTCTTATATTCTTTGAATCCGTTAATTACAGCGGTTAACAAAGCATTTAATGCATAGAGCAATATGGTACCACCGAATACATAGAAAACAGATTTGTAATTGATGTCGTGAAGAATGCTTTCAGAAAAATAACCGGCTCCGATAAATATAACAAGGCTGGTTACCAGGGATAATATAATGGTTATCCAAAATCCCGTTCCGAGGTATAAAATATAATCTTTTTCAGATTCGGAATATTCTGAAGTGTATTTGGTAACGCCAGCATTAATGCCTCCATTGGATACGCTTAAGAGTATTTGAGCAAAATTATTCAGCTGCCCTAATAATGCGACACCGACCGGACCAATAACAGCAGCAACAACCTTAACACTTACAAAACCTGTAAGCATCCTGATAACAGTTGCAACAGCATTGAGAAATGAGACTTTTACGAGATCAGTGGAAAGTATTTTTTTTGCTTTAATAAGCATATTAATTAGTTAATGTGCAGCTTCGCCACCTCGGTCACATGCATTGTAACCAATCCACATAAATTAGTTAACCACCACTATACACACCTTGAATATCTTAAAGAAGGATTCTTTAAAAGGGTAGGGTTATGGTTTTTTAAATATTTTCCTTTCAATAAACTCTAAAAACACTCGTTAATTGTGTGAATTTCAGTTGAATAGGAAATGAGAATTGGTTAAAAAGCGTGTGTCACCCGGATATTGGAATGCCCTTTAGGCTTGTCAGAATATTTTTTTCGTCTTTTTACTATATTCCTCGTATGAAGAACGGATATCGTATCCGTATCCATGACCAAAACCATAGCTATACTTACCAAATCCCCGGTTCTTGACCCCATTAAAGATAATCGCCACATTATCAATGTTATAAGAGGCCATATCCTTATTAAGCATCTCTACGTGGGATTTTGGTGTATGGTTATGCCGGATTACGTTTAATACCAGATTGCAAAAGGGAGCAATCACCAGGCCATCCGTTAAAACCTTTAAAGGTGCAGTATCAATGATAAGGGTATCAAATTTAGTGTCCAGGTAATTAAATAAAATTTCTAATTTACCGTTGACAAGTAATTCTGAAGGCTCTTCCACAAGATGACCGGCAGGTATCAAAAAAACATTTGCATGTTTGGTCGTTGGATAGATTATTTCTTCTTCTGAAACATTTCCCAACAGATAATCAGTGATTCCATTTGAGTGGGGAATGTCAAATATGTCACTTAGTTTTGGCTGATGCAAATCCAATTCAAATAATGCTACTTTCTTACCGCTTCGTGCGAGGCTCATAGCCAGGTTTGTAGAAACAAAACTTTTCCCATCACCTTTTATGCATGAAGTAACCAGTATACGTTTTACATTTCCGGGAGGTGTTCCCTGGTGCTTAAGCGCGGTCCTGATCAGACGAAATTGTTCTGCAATAAAACTCCGTTCAGCATTCTCTGTTACAATCTTGCTTTTTAAATCTCCATAAATAATTTCACCGATAATTGGAAAGCTTGTAAGTTTTTCAATATCATTACGGTATAATACTTTTCCATTAAATATATCTTTCATGGATATCACTGAAATGCATAATGCCAGCGGAGCTACAAGGGCCAGGATCGCAAGGAACGGTTTTTTTGGGCTGACAGGTACTCCGGGGGTGGTTGGATTACTTACGATATAACAATCCGGGAGAATGGAAGTTATCGAGTACTGTGTCTCTTCCTTTTTCTGCAACAGAAAAGAATAAATATCATTTTTAATATTTTGCTGCCTGCTTACTTCCACCAATTGTCTTTCTTTTTGAGGAACTGAATTCAGCATAGTAGAATACCGGTCTTTTGATTGCAAAAGAGTAGCCCGGCCGGCTTCAATACTTTTCCTTTGACTATTAATGTTATCAAGAATATTAGGTTTGATTTTATCAATTTCCTCCTGTAAGGATAACATGATCGGGTTGTTTTCGGCAGTTGTCCTTTTTAACCTTTCATACTGGGTTTCTGCAGTTGACAGGTTATTAATTAATTGAGTAAGGGAAGGATCGTTGATATTATATGTGGATGGAACGATGCTCCCATTATTTGATTTTGACTTTACATATTTTTCAACTTCATCCAGGGCTGACAATTGCATGTTCATTGTGCTAACCTGTTTATCATTTGCATCAATACTTTCCAGGTATTGCCTGCTTTGCTCACTCATATTAACCACACCCGTCTCATCCCTGTATCTTTGAATGCTGCTTTCAACTGAATCCAGTTCCCTGGAAGCATTTTTTAACCTGTCCTCAATAAATTTCAGGGTTTTAATAGCAATGCTGCTTTTCCTTTCCGCTGAAGCTTCGTTATAGGCAATAATGATTTCAGAAATAATACCTTCCCCCCTTACTGAAATAGGGTCTTTTATACTCAGATTAATAATTGAAGAAAGTTTGCTGGCGGCAGAAACTGTAAGATTGCCTAACACACTATTCGTGGCATGATCCAATGAAATCAGATCAAAATAGTATTTTACTGAACCGCTTGTTTTTTTTGTTCCGGGATAATAATTAGGGTTTGGTAAAAACCGGAGCGTGCCCCAGGGGGAATTAACCCATTCATTCAACGGATATCTGGTTTCTTTAATATAAATACTGCTGTCCGTTTTTGAAAAGCGGAAATATACTTTTTTAGCTTCATCAATATCACTTGGATCCGGTACTTCCACAATTACCGGGCTTGTCAGATAGGCAGAAGTTGTTCCCAACCCCCGCCAGCCCTTTTCTTCATAAACAGGAGCATACAGTTTAAGCTTTTTAACAACTGAAATAATAAGCGAATTGGAATGGAAAATTTCAAGTTCATTCTCAACAATTTTTTTAGTGCCAAATACATTCAATACTTCTTCCATTTTTGAATCTTCCTGGCCTTTTTTCTCATCCTTTATCAAAACACTGGCTGTTGTTTCGTAAATCGGCACAGTAAACTTCAAATAGAAATATAAACAGACAACGCTAATTACGAAGGCGATCAGGAATAAGGGCCAATAAGGAATGAATTTTGTCAGAATCTTCTGAAAACCATTATTCTCTTTTTCCAGAGTAATGTGGTTTGTCTTTTCCATAACTAGATAAGGTTTAATACAAAATGAGGACCGGTAAAATTAAAAATTTTTAATCTGACTTATAGCAACGATTAAAAAGGAAAGGACGGCAAAAAATATGGGTATGGTTTGTGCGTTCTTTTCTTTGGCAATCCTGCCGCCATCAGAAGATACAATCAAAACGTCATTGGATTTCAGATAAAAATACGGGGAACTTAAAATGCTTTGATTGGTTAAATCAATATGTTTAATTATTTTTTCCCCTTTATCATTTTCACGGATTAAAAGCACATCATTTCTTTCTCCGTAAATGGTGATATCACCTGCAAAACTGAGTGCTTCCAGAATACTTAATTTCTCGGTAGGTGTTGTATATACACCTGGCCGGGAAACCTCGCCCATGACACTCACTTTAAAATTTAAATACCGGATCGATACAATGGGATCGATCAGCAGCTTTTTATCATTTATTTTCTCTGTTATTAATGTGGAAAGCTGAAATTTAGTCAGACCAACAACGTGTAATGTACCAAGAACCGGAAAAAGAATATCACCATTTTGATTCACCAAGTATCCAATAGTCAACGTATTGGCAGAAGCTGCAGCAGAACTTGTTGCATTTGTAGATTCATTCGGGGCATTAAATATCGCGGAAGCTTCAGGGTTTGAGCTGCTGACAGTTATGCTCATTAAATCGTTTAATTGTATCTGGGGTTCCGGAATGGGCAATTTGTTGGCAATTATTTCATCCTTAATAGTGGGGAAATAATTGATGTTTTTCGGTGTAGCGCAGGATGAAAAAAAAAGAACAAAAATGAAACAATTAAAAAAGAAAGTTACTGACTTTGAATTATTAAAGGAACCGGCTTGAATTCCTTTGAAAAATGAATGAATCAAAATATTAGGTTAATTGGGTTAAGAACTTACGAAAAACGAGGGCTTTCTAACGGATTACTGGAGTATAAAAGACTGTAATTCAATTAGATATGAAAAGAATTCTTTCCCATATCTCAGGGCTTAAATATAACAATAATTATTAAAGCTGCAAATAGGCTTCCGGATTCAAGACCAAACGACATGAAATATATGTTAAGGCCCGAAACGTGAATTATTTCATCCGACAGCATTCCCAGATGATCCTTTAAATTAACTATTTTGGCGAATGGACTCTCCCCTGGTTTCCGTTGCAATGCCGGTCTATAATGCGGAAAAGTACATAATGCAGGCCATTGACAGCGTGCTGGGTCAATCGTACCCTCATTTTGAGCTGGTTATTGTGAATGATGGATCCACTGACAGGTCGAAAGAAATAATTCACTCTTATTCTGATAAACGTATCCGTTTTTACGATAATGAAGTAAACCTGGGGATAACAAAAACAAGAAACAAATGTATCCAATATGCAACTGGAAAATACATTGCTGTACTTGATAATGATGATATCGCATTACCCTTCAGGCTGGAAAAGCAGGTTGAATTTCTGGAATCCGACTTTGATTATGCCCTGTGCGGAAGTTTTTATGAAGTAATTGACGGGGATGACCGGTTAATTAATAAAATTAAAGTGCCTGTTACAGATAAAGAGATTAAGACATACCTGCTTTTTGAAAATTGCTATTGCAATTCGAGCGTAATGATTCAGAGCAAATTGCTAAAAGAACGACCTTATATCGAAAGTTTCAATATGATCGAGGATTATTATTTTCTTTATACGGTTTCTAAGAGTAAAAAATTATCAAACCTTCCAATATTTGCCACGCAATACAGGGTGCATGGAAAAAATACGAGCATAGAGAAATTGGAAGGCATGAGAACACTCCGAAAAAAAATGGATGTCATGATTCTGAATGACCTGGGCATCCGTTATAGTGAAGATGAATTTGCAATACACACTCATTTTGCAAGCGGTAATTTCGAATTTTTTAATGACAGCACAAGCATAAACAAGCTGGAGTCCTGGCTTATCAAATTGTATCAATATTTGGAATCAACGCAGAAATATGATATGAAGCTGGTTGAAAAAATATTTATCAAACGCTGGATTTTAGTTTTTAATCGTACGAAAACCTTATCCGGCAAGATTATTTTCAATAAACTTTTTCAAAAATTCCATCTAAAGTATATGGGCTATTTTCTGGAACTTGCCTTTGAAAAATATTCAAAAATTAAGTCGGCGTCGTGATCATATAAAAAGAGCATAAGGAATCGGACAAACAATGACTAAAACAGACCAAATAAAAACAACCCCGAACATGAACATCCCGCAAAGGATCGGTCGCTGGCTGACGGGAATGAATATTTACATTTTCTTCCTGATCATTTTTATATACCATGTTCTTGTAATTTTTCAGGGCATTGATTTTAATGATGAAGGTTTCCATTTAGCTTTTTATCAGCAAATATTTGACAACCCCGAATCAGTCCAATATGCTTTTTGGGGATGGCTTAGCGGGATAGTTGGTGGCAGTTTTATGAAAATGTTCCCATTCCTTGGAATTTGGGGGATCAGGTTCCTTGGCGCAATTGTTTCGACAGCTACGATAATTATTGCCTATAATTTATTAAAAAAGTATCTGCATAACGGATATCTGAAAGTGAGTCTGATTATGCTTAGTCTTTTCATCAATGAAGACGCGAAAAACCTTTACTATAATAATCTATCTGCATTCCTGTATATCGTAACAGCTTATTTCATCTTTATAGGATTACGAGAAAATAAGAAATGGATGATTTTTGCCAGTGGTTTTATAGCCGGACTGAATATTTTTACCCGTCTTCCCAATTTGCTGGGTATTGGGTTAATTGTTTCATTTTTTTATTACGGCTTTATAACCAGGAAAAATGTAAAGTATATCGTCATTAGATCGGGATTTTTTTTGTTAGGAACAGGTGTTGCCTGTTTACTGGTCTTTGCTTTTATGAAATTGATTGGTCATTTTTCCTATTTTATTGAATCGATCAAAATGATTTCGACTTCCAGTCAGGGGGCAAAAAGGGATGACGGATTGAACGGCGCATATGGGATAACAAATTTGCTTAAGATAAACTTTAACGATTATATAAGCGCTGCGCGATTTCTTATTTTGTTCAGTCTGCCGATTCTGATAATTGGATTTATAAATAACCTAAACCTAGGCATGACAAAAGTGGTCAGAACGGGTATTCGCTTTTTGAATTACGCACTCGTTGCAGGCGTTTTCCTTTTGGCTATAAGGGGATGGTTTACTTCTTTTCGCCTGCTGGAATTTTTTACCGGCTTCAGTCTCCTTTCTATCCTGGTCCTTATTAAAAAAAATGTAACACCTGATTTCAAATTACTGACAGTCATAGGAGGTCTGATCCTTTTGATCCATCCGTTCGGAAGTTCGGCAGGCATCGCAACCGTTGTTGTATATTCCATGTGGCTTGCTTTCCCGATTGCTCTGGACTATATTGCCAGGTTAAGAAGGCTGCGGCTGGATCTCACAATTGATTCGTCTTCGGGTGGTTCATCGCTGAAAAGTGCTTTTTCGGATTCCTTATTCCGTAATATAAAATGGGTTATTATCAGTGCAGTTTCAATTGGATGCCTGTATAACGTAATTAAATATCCTTATTTGTGCGATTCTCACAGCCGCTGGGACATGCGATATTCTGTCGATAATAAGTTTATGAAAGGTGTATTTACATCAAAGGGAAGGGTGGATGATTTAAACGATTTACTCTTGGCGAGCTCGAAATATATCAAACCCAATGACATCGTTCTGGCTTATGATTGCATGCCAATGTATCATTTCATGACAGAAACAAGATCCTATGTAAGGAACCCATGTATTTGGTTTTATACAACAGAATTGTTCAGGAATGAACTGAAATTTGCTGAATCTCATCAAAACCCTTTGCCTGTAATTGTAAGGCAGCTCCTTAAAACAACCGGCGAAGGAAATGCATGGCCTGAAGTAAAACCAGTTGAAAACTATTTGTTTTTTAAAAGAACCCAGGGCAAAAACAATATCCTGAATGACTTTATTAAAAGACACTATTATAAGGAAGTCTGGAACAATGGGGATTTTACTATTCTTATTCCACCGCAGTAGGTAATTTCATTTTACCTGCCGGATACAAATTTCATTTGAATTGGAAAATTTAAATCTATTGTTTCGGTTTCAGTATGAAATAGCATACTTTATTAAATATTATGATTATTAATAACTGCAAACTTTGAAATACCTTTTTTTAATAGCAGTAGCGGTGGGATTTGTATATACGCTTATCCGCAAACCGGAAATTATTGCCGTCGTTTTATTTACGTTTATTATTGCGAGGGTTAATTTTGATTTACAGGGTTTGCCTTTGAATACGAGAGCCATCTTATCACTGGCATTATTCGGCAGAATTTTAATGGACCGGACCACGAATATTAAATTTTCTACATTTTTAGGGAATGCAAATGTTAAAATACTTGTTGTTTTTCTTATTTATGTAATTTTTGTTTCGATGTCCCAGGATTTATTTACGCTTGATCTGCTTAAAGAGCTTATCTCTTCCGTGCTGGCCGCATTTTTCGTATTCTATTTTTTCCTAAAAAACCTAAATGCGAACCATCTTAAAACTGCGATTATTATTTCCGGCTTTATCTGTTTTGCGGACCTGGCCTATACTTATATTGCTTTTGGTTCTTTTCCAATACATAGGATATACGAGCAATTTACAGGTGAAGACACAGCTTCATATGATGATATATTAGCAGGAGTAAATTGGAATTTTTTTGGACAGATCTGCGGAATGGGTTTTGTCTATATATTTTGTGACTTGGTTAAAAACCGGTCTGGGAACAGATATACTGCATGGCTTTTACCAATCATGCTTTTAGGGGTTATGATGTCCACATCCAGGAGTGCAATAGTAGGGATGTTGGTTGTTACCATACTGATTATTTTAAACGGAATAAATTACAGGGATCAGAAAAAAAGAATGGCTAAAATCGGCACCTTTTTTATTGGATCAGCTATTATCGCCATGTTGTTATTTGCAACTTTGGGCAAATATGTTAACCTGGATAGTAAATTCCTGGACGAGGTCATATCCCGATTGGCGGATGAGCCGGTTGCAATTTTGAAAAGGGCGATGGGACAACCATACAATATACAAAGTCTGGGTTCAATGGACTGGCGGGAAGAATCTTCCGAGAATGCTTATTCTGCTTTTCTTAACCTGAATTTATCAGAACAGTTATTTGGAATTGGATACGGTGGTTTCGAAGCAAGAAGTCTGGGTCATGGATATAATGCCCATAATGCGACATTACTACTTCTGATTGAAAACGGGATCATTGGATTTTTTATATATTTTCTACTGGTAGCCGGGGTTATCATACAATCAATTATTAAAAAAAATTATTCGCCGTCCCTGGCTGTAATACTTTTTATCCTGGTTTTTGGACTCGGTCAAAACAGGGAATGGACCAGTGTTACCACTTATTTATTTGTTGTCTGTATTATTGCCGAGCTTAAAGTATTAAGTTTAAACAGACTTAATAGCAATATGCTTAGTAATTTAACTCCCCGACAGCCGGTCGTTCATCAATGAAACAGAATTTGATCAATTCAGAAAATGGAGGTAGTTCGAAAGGATTATATATTCTGGGTTCACTATATCCGGATGTTACCGGGGGCATGGAAATTTTTAATTATTATTTTCTTAATTATCAGCTAAATAAATCGCCCGATGAGATATATTATATCGGGGAAAAGAAAACAAGTAATGAAAGGGGGAATTATATATACTTAAGAAAAAGATGGCCGGTAAGGATTTTTTATCCGTTTCAGCTATTCAAAGCGGTCTACAAATTGCGGAATCGTATCAATTATGCATATTTAAGTTATGCGGAACAATCGTGGATTATATCTTTTTCTAACAGTCTTATATTAAGATTCTTTAAGATCCCGTATATAATTACAATTCATTGGGGAAAGGAGCCGGATTGGAAATTCAAATACCCATTAATTTATTATTTCCGGCATGCCAGGTCAGTCATCGGCGTTTCTGAACCGGTTTGTTATGCGTTTAAAAAAACAATTCCAGATCAGGAATTTCAATATGTCCCCCCATTAATCCCCTTTATTCAGTCACCCGGTCTAAAATGCGATTTAAAAAGGCAGCTGGGATACCTAAATGAAGAAAAATTATTACTATTTGTTGGCTCAATGAAACCCATGAAAAATCCTGATAAAATTATACAGGCTTTCCAAAAAATTGGTTCTACATGGCTTGAAGAACAAAATGTAAGACTGATTTTAGCTGGAGCAGGGGAAATGGAGACCCGTTTAAAGGAGATGATTGAAAAGTACCAATTAGGAAAATATATCAGGATGGAAGGGTTAGTTGCCAGGGATACCATACCTGTTTATTACAAAGCGGCGGATGTATATATCATTTCGTCTGATTATGAAGGGACTTCTCTTTCATTATTGGAAGCTATGTATAACAGTTTGGTTATCATAGGATCAGATGCGCCAGGAATAAACAAAATGCTCATTAACGAACAAAATTCCTTACTTTATGAAACCCATAACACGGATCAGCTTGCTAAAACCATCATGCGAATTTTTTCGGATCGCATGCTTGCAAAAAACCTGGCCGAAAGAGCTTATATCGATTTTAACCTTCAATACTCTTATGAATCCATGATGGAAAAATATCAGACAATTTTTTCTTCTGCATCAATTGAATAGTTCTATATTTTTTGTTATTATTAGACGTTAATGTTTTTGGGGTGAAATGACCCATTTTTAAGACGACTATCCTGGAAAACTGGCATACTAAACCTTAACCTATCCCTATTATGTGCGGAATTTCCGGATTTGTTGATTTTAAAGCCAAAAATGGCCAGTCTGAACTCAGATCCATGACAGATTCCCTTATTCACAGGGGGCCTGATGCTAGTGGATATTATTTTGATCAAACAGACAGTTATTCAATCGGACTTGGGCACAGAAGACTGTCAGTCATAGATCTTTCGCCGGCCGGCAACCAGCCCATGCAATTTTTAAATAGCCGGTACTGGATAGTCTTCAATGGAGAAATCTACAATTATGCTGAAATAAAAGAAGTATTAACTGATTTGGGTCACCAGTTTGAGACACAGTCAGACACCGAAGTTATTCTTCATGCCTATCATGAATGGGGAAGCCATGCCTTGAAATATTTTATCGGAATGTTTGCCTTTGTCATTTATGACAAATTAAAAGAAAACCTTTTTTGCTGCAGAGACCGGGCCGGTATAAAACCTTTTTTTTATTATTGGAAAGATGATGTTTTTCTTTTTGGATCTGAATTAAAAGCATTCATTTCCAATCCTTATTTTCAGAAAGAAATTGAAATAAATGCAGTCGGAGCATTTATGCAATTTGGATATATTCCTGCACCGCATTGTATTTTTAAGAACGCATTTAAATTACTGCCTGCGCATTTCCTTCTCTTTAATCTGCGAACAAAAAAGATGGAGTCGGGCAAATATTGGAACGTTTATGATCTTTACAACCGGGAAAAACTAAAAATATCTGTTAACGATGCGGTAACTGAAACGGAAAAAGTGCTTGAAAAAGCTTTCAATTATAGAATGGTTGCTGATGTGCCTGTTGGTGTGTTTTTAAGCGGAGGTTATGACAGTTCCTGTCTTGTTGCCTTGTTGCAAAAGAATCGTACAAAAAAATTAAAAACATTTACCATCGGTTTTGAAGATGAGAAACTTGATGAAGCGAAATTTGCAAAGGAAATTGCAGCCATTCTTGGAACTGAGCATCAGGAATACTATTGTTCAGAAAAAGATGCACTCGATGTAATACCCGATCTGCCATATTATTTTGACGAGCCATTTGCAGACAATAGCGCCATACCAACCATGCTGGTAAGTAAAATGGCAAGAAAAAACGTGACTGTAGCCCTGTCTGCTGATGCAGGAGATGAAATATTCGGAGGTTATGACCGATATGAATGGATGGTAAAATACTATAAAAAAATGCATGCCATCCCGGCTATTGCTAGAAAAAGTGGTGCTGCACTTTTAAGGTCAATCCCCATTGAAAAGTGGCCGAAATTCAGGGATAATAATATTTTCCTTAAAAAGTATCAAAAACTTGCTACTATCCTTCATGACCCGGCTCCACAAAATATTTATATGGGTATGACGGAGGACTATACTGAGATTGAAAGAAAAAACCTGTTTAACAGCAAGATTGAATCCGTCTTTACTGCGCATTTAAATCAGGAATTAAGGGTCGATCAATTTGATCCTTTATCCTATGCAATGGTGAAGGATTACCAGACATATATGGTAGATGATATTCTTCAAAAAGTTGACCGTGCTACTATGTCGGTCAGCCTTGAGGGCAGGGAACCTTTTTTGGACCAGCACGTCATTGAATGGGCTGCCGGTTTACCGGCTGAATATAAGATATACCAGGGCCAGCGAAAATATATATTAAAACAAATTGTTCACAAATACGTACCTGAAAAATTAATGGACAGGCCGAAAAAGGGCTTTATTGTTCCTGTAAAACACTGGTTAAACAATGTACTAAGACCACTCGTGGATAAATATCTTGATGAGACCTATATTGAAAAACAAAATATTTTTAATATGGATTATATTTTACAGATAAAAAGAAGTTACTATGTTACAAAAAAGGAAAATGATTACAAAATCTGGTATCTTCTGATGTTTCAGATGTGGTATGAGAGATGGATAAATACCTGTAAAAATTCTTAACCACCCATGAAAATTTTGATGGTTATAGATTCGCTGGACAAAGGAGGCAAGGAAAGGAGGATGCTGGAACTTATTAAAGGCCTTAAAAAACATGGCAACCAATTCGATATATATCTTTTATCTCTTACAGACAGGATTGAATATAAGTATGTGTACGATTTGCCAATAAAATTTCAGGTTTTAAGGAGGAATTTTAAAATGGACCCTGCCATTATCTTAAAATTGAAAAAGATTATTTCTGAGTTCAGGCCTGATATAATCCACTCCTGGAGCACTATGGCCAGTGTATACATTTCTATTTCAAATTTATTCAGCAGAATACCATTGATCAATGCTGTGTTGGCCGATGCACCGCTTCATTTGAATATTTTCAATAAACATTATTTCAGGGTCAAATTAACCACTCCGTTTTCCAACCTGTTCGTGTCCAATTCAAAAGCCGGAATTGCTTCTTATAAAACCCCGGAGTTTAAATCTGTTTGTATTTACAACGGGATTGATTTCAATCGATTCGAAAATCTTCGTTCAGTAAAAGATGTAAGAAAGGAAATACTTGGAAATAAAACCGGCGATGTTTTTGTTATTGCCATGGTCGCTTCTTTTGATGAAAGAAAAGATTTTGAAACGGTGGTGAGTGCGGCGATTAAAATGTGTTCTAAAAATCCCGCCTACATATTCATATTAATTGGCAACGGACCTACTCTGGAGAAATTAAGAAATAAAGTTCCGGAAGAATTATTGAATGACCGGCAGATCATTTTTACTGGTAAAAGAGATGATGTTGAATCCATTTTACAGATCGCTGATCTGGGGGTCTTAATGACAAATGCCGAAAACCATGGAGAAGGTATTTCCAATACCATTATCGAATATATGGCCATGGGGAAGCCGGTTTTGGGGTCACGTGGTGGGGGGACGGATGAAGTCATAAAGGATCATTACAATGGCTATCTGATAGATCCGGGAAATGAAGAACAATTGATGGGTAAGATTGAAAGTTTATACAATAACAGGCCCCTTCTTGGTACGTTAGGAAATTATGCGCAAAAATACGCAAGGGCTAATTTTGAACTTGGAGAAAAAACGACTGAATATATTGAATTATATAGAAATTTAGTTCCTGATACTGACCAAATGCAATCATAAACTATAATCTGAAAGCGTTGTTTATCCTGAATTTTTAAATGAGGAGATGAATATATTAATTACCGGGGTTGCTGGATTTATAGGTTCCCATACTGCGGAAAAATTCCTTGCAGAAGGGCATTCAATTGTGGGAATTGACAATTTTGACCCGTTTTATCCCCGGCATTTCAAATTGCACAATATGGATGCTATCAAGGAAAGTAAAAGATTTACTTTCTTAGAAGGGGATATTCTTAATAAAGAGCTTTTAAACAAGTTATTTGAAGATAATAATATTGAAGCTGTTATCCATCTGGCAGCAAAAGCCGGTGTTAGACCATCTATAGATAATATTGAAGAATACTACCAGGCGAATATTACAGGTACTTTAAATTTATTGGAATGTATGAGGGTGAAGGGTATAACTAAAATGCTGTTTGCTTCTTCCTCATCAATTTATGGGAATAATATTAAGATTCCTTTTTCGGAAACTGATCGGGTGGACAATCCGATCTCACCCTATGCAAGTACAAAGAAAAGCGGAGAATTACTTTGTCACGTTTATAGCCACTTATATGGATTTGATATCAGCTGCCTTCGTTTTTTTACTGTTTTTGGACCCAGGCAGCGGCCAGACCTTGCTATTCATAAATTTACTCGACTGATCGGGGAGGGTAAACCTATCCCAATTTTTGGCGATGGCAGTACAGGAAGAGATTATACATATGTTAGTGATATTACCGATGGTATTATGTGTGCATTTCAGAAATTGAAGGGTTATAATATATTTAACCTAGGGGAGTCAAGGGTTATTTTATTAAAAGATCTGATAAAAGTGATTGAGGATAGGGTGCAAAGGAAGGCTGTACTGGATTTCAAACCCAAACAACCGGGAGATGTGGAGATTACCTTTGCAGATATTGAAAAAGCCAAAACCGAAATAGGATATAATCCTCAATTTGATTTGAAAACAGGTGTAGATATTTTTGTTTCTTGGTATCTGATCAATGAGTCAATATTGTATAGGGGTCAATCCTGATTATCAATACTCAATGAAATTTATTAAGCCCGAAACCTGGATCTGCTATGCTTTTTAATTCATTAAGATTTGCGATTTTTTTGCCAATAGTTTTTACTGTTTATTGGCTTTTAAATAAAAATCTGAAGGTTCAAAATTTCTTGCTTTTTATTTCAAGCTGTTATTTTTATGGAAGTTGGGATAACAGATTTCTCTTTATCCTTCTTTTTTCAATTTCCATTGATTATTTATCAGGAATTCAAATTGAAAAAACTGTTAATAGAAACATTCGTAAGTTCTGGTTTTGCCTTAGCCTTACTGTTAACCTTGGATTCCTCGGATTATTTAAATATTATAATTTCTTTGAACAATCATTTGCGGAATTCCTTTCGGCATTTGGTTTCAAAGAGAGTTTTTGGACATTAAAACTGCTACTCCCGATCGGTATTTCATTTTATACATTTCATGGACTGTCTTACATAATCGATGTATATAAGGGAAGGATAAAAGCAGAGAGGAACATTATTAACTACGCTGTGTTTGTAAGTTTTTTTCCTCTTCTTGTTGCCGGGCCTATTGAAAGAGCAACCCATCTCTTACCCCAGATCCGAAAAAAGCGGCATTTTGACTATGCAAATGCTGTTAATGGTATGAGACAGATCCTGTGGGGCTTGTTTAAAAAAATGGTTATTGCGGATAATAGTTCGGAATATGCTAATAAAATTTTTAATCATTCTGCAGGTCAATCAGGAAGTACATTATTTATAGGAGCTTTATTTTTCACTTTTCAGATTTATTGCGATTTTTCAGGATATTCAGATATTGCAATAGGTACTGCACGGTTATTTGGAATAGAGTTATATCGAAATTTTTCATTTCCATATTTTTCCAGGGATATTGCTGAATTCTGGAGACGATGGCATATTTCTCTTTCTTCCTGGTTTAGGGATTATGTTTATATTCCATTAGGTGGAAGCAGGGGTGGAAACTGGATGAAAATCCGCAATATTTTTATTATTTTCCTCCTAAGTGGATTCTGGCATGGAGCAAATTGGACATTTTTGGCCTGGGGTTTACTAAATGCAATTTATATTATGCCTTCTGTATTATTCAAGACTAACAGGAATAATCTTGATATTGTGGCACAGGGTAAATATTTTCCGACCATCAAAGATGTTTTTGATTTGACCCTGACTTTTATTTTAACTGTGTTTGCCTGGATTTTATTCAGGGCGAATAATATTCATCACGCTCTCAGTTATATTTCCGGAATATTTTCATCCTCATTATTTACCAAACCTGAGATTAGCCCTGAAGGAATAGGTTTATTTTCATTGATTGTTTTGTTTATGTTAATAGAATGGTTTGGACGAGGTCAACAGTACGCTATCGCAAAGATTGACCTGGTATTTCCAAAAGCTATCCGGTGGTTGACATATTTCGGTCTTATAATCATTATATTTTATTTATCAGGTAAAGAACAGCCATTCATATACTTTCAATTCTAGGAAACTATGAAGCTATTTATCCGCAATCTGATGTTATTTACAATTACCTGTTTAATAGCGTTCGCGGTATTAGTAACAATAGAAAAGACCATACTTAATAATATGGGACAATTTAAGCTGTCAATGGGAGTTAAATATATTTTCATGGGCCACTCTCATCCGCAGATGGATTATAATGATAAACTAATAGATAGTTCAGTAAATCTGGCATCATCCGGTGAAGCTTATTTTTATACTTATATTAAACTTAAAAAGATTTTAGAAAGTAATAGCGACAAAAAAATTGTATTTGTGGAGTTTTCAAACAATAATATCATCTCGCAAATGAATAAGTGGATTTGGAATGATATCTATATTTATGACAGGTACAGACTTTATTGGTCTTATACGCCAAATACAGAAAGGAAATTGTTATATACCAAAAACCCGGAGGCATCCATATTATGTGATATAAAATCTGTGGTTACTAATGTGTACTATATATTCAGCTTGAAAAATATTGCAAAAGACGAAAGGATGGGAGGTTATTTACATCTGGAACGTGATAAAACGGATTCATTACTTCAGGCAAGCCTGATATATGCCAGGAATAAGCGTCCGGATATGAGCATCTCTCCGGTTAACCTTATGTATCTTAGGAAGATTATTCAAATTTGTAAGGATAATGGTACTAAGGTTATTCTGATTAGAAGCCCGTTACACCCGGTATATGATGAATTTAAGAACGAATCCAGGTATGAAGAAGTGCTGAATAGTCAGTTTAATGATGTTGAATTTCTTGATTTGAAGAATTTTCCAATGATAAATTCAGATTATGGCGATCTTGAACATCTTAATTACCGGGGGGCTAAAAAATATTCCCTGTTTTTTAATAAGTTATTAAAGGAAGGATTATTGGATAGTGCCGATAAACAAAAATTCATTAATGATCAAATGGCGCTTGAGAAATGGCAAAACTGAAACTTGGAATAGTTAACAGTACTTCCATAGAAATGTCGTATGGCGGGGTCGCTCCCTTTATTAAGAATCTTGATCCATTCATGCGAGATGAATATGATGTTAATTATATAGTGCTTCCAGCATTATTGACACGGATAAATTTTATACCGCGGAGACTTATATTTCTTTTATACCTGCTATTCAAAAAAAAACTATTGAAAGATTTCGATGTCATTCTGTCTCATGTTCCTGAAGGGTCATATATGGTATCATATGGTAAGGTACCTTTTGTTCATATTTTTCACGGGAATTTCAATCCTATGTCCCAGTCAAGATACTGGTATGGCCGATATTTTATGTCGTTTTTTGAAAATATGGAAAGACGTATAATTAGTAAAGCAGACCTGATGTATACAGTGGGTGCTGAACGAAAGGGAATTCCGAAAATTTTTAATCCGGTATTACATACTGTAAAAATTAAATCCAATGAATCACGCAGTGGATATATTTTTTCGGGGAGATTGGAGAAAATTAAAAATATTGACAGGCTAATTGAAATTTATTCAAAACTTCCACAAACCCTTCAGGGAAAAAACCCATTTTTTATTGCCGGAATCGGTACCCAGGAAGTTGTTCTTAAAAAACTCGTTTCATCACTTGGATTGGAGGGGAAAGTGATTTTTTTAGGTGACTTAAAAAATGATAAGATGGTTGAGACTGATTCAACTAAAAAAATCATGATAATGGCTTCTACGCAGGAAGGAATGCCCATGGCAATTGCTGAGGCATTATCTGTGGGTGTTCCGGTAATTTCTACAGATACAGGTGACATAGCCAGGATCATTAAGAGTAATGAAAATGGATTCCTGCTGCCCTTGACTTTCAACGATGAAGAATATATATATTGTATTCATAAGATTCTTGATGATTATGAAAGGTTTTCGAAAAATGCATTGGCTTCTGCTGAAATATTCCGCTCGGAAACAGTAGCAGCTGGTTTAATACATGATATCAATTCGAAAATTTTAAAGAAGTGAGAATACTTCTTATCCATAGTTATTATCAACAAAGGGGCGGAGAGGATAGTGTATTTGAACAGGAATACGAATTATTGAAGCAATCAGAAGAAATAAGGAAGATAACGTTCAATAATCTTTCAGGATGGCTGGGAGCGCTACAGTTCCTTTTATCTGTTTGGAATGGAGGGCCGGCCGGTAAAGTGAGGAAACTTATTTACGAATTTAAACCGGATATAATTCAGATATATAATTGGCATTATGCTTCCGGACCTGTTATTATTCAGACAGCAAAGAAACTTGGTGTAAAGATTGTCATTAATGTTCAGAATTACCGTCTTTTATGTCCTTCAGCATCTTTACTTTATAACGGTAAGTTATTTACAGGAAGTATTGAAAAGAGAAGTTTTCCCTGGAAGGCTATTCGTTACAGGGTTTACCGTAATTCTTATTTTCAAACTTTTTGGCTGGCATTTGTAGTTTATTTTCACAAGAGGGCAGGAACCTGGAAAATGGTTGATCAGTATATAGCACCTTCAAATACGGTTAAAAAATTATTTACTGATTATAAAAGCTATATAAATATTCCAAAAGAAAAGTTTTTAGTAAAACCAAATTTTTCCATACAAACCGGTATTTTAACGCGCAAAAGAGGAAAGCATTTTTTATTCATTGGTCGTTTATCGGAAGAAAAAGGGATTCTTTTTTTACTTGATACTTTTAAAAATTCCAGCTTTGAGCTGATCATCGCTGGTAATGGTCCGCTGAAGGATAAAGTATTGGAGTCATGCGCTCATCATTCCAACATTAAATTTGCTGGTAACCTGGATAAAGAAAAGGTTAAAGAAGCGATGAGTACCTGTACGGCATTAATATTTTCCTCTATATGGTATGAACCATTTGGTCTTGTAATAACCGAGGCCTTATCCAATGGTTGCCCCCTGATCGCTTCTGATATCGGTTCTCCGACAGAACTTGTTGCAGAAGGAGTTACGGGAATTCATTTTAAGACGGGTGACCGTGAATCTTTGCAAAACCGCCTCGACTATTGGCAAAATTTGAGTGAAACGGAAAAAGAACGTTACAGTTTCAACTGCATTTCTAGCTATAATGAATTATTTACTCCTGAGAAAAACAGGGAGCAGTTACTCTCCATTTATCGCTCGGTAGTAAATAACAAATCCGGCAGGTTGTGATATCCCCAATAGCTTTGTTTCAAAATTAAATATGAGAATGAATGGATAGGATAAAACTGATCGGTTGCAACCTAAGTCTGGGAAGTTATTCTTCCTTTATAAATTCTATTATTAAGCAGGCAACTTCCGGGGAGCAGTTTTTTTATGTATGTGTTGCAAATGTACATACGATGATTGAAGCACATCAATCGTCCTCTTTTGAAGCAATTGTTAATAATGCAGACATGGTTACTCCGGATGGTATTCCTCTTACATGGGCTTTGAAATTTTTATATGGAATAAAACAGGAAAGAGTTGCCGGGATGGATTTATTGCCGGATTTATTAATTGCTGTTGAAAAGGAGGAAATCCCGATTGCTTTCTACGGTGGTACGGAAGAAATGCTGAAAATAGCTAAAGTATATTTAGGGAAAACGTATCCGAATATTATCGTTGCCAATATGTACAGCCCACCGTTCCGTCCCTTAACCGCCGATGAAGAAATTGAAGTTATTAGAATATTGAATGATTCTGGTGCGAAAATAATATTTGTTGTGTTGGGTTGCCCAAAACAGGAAAAATGGATGGCCTCTATGAAGGGTAAGATCAATGCAGTGTTAATTGGAATTGGAGGGGCTTTACCGGTTTTAGTAGGAATGCAGAAACGAGCTCCGATATGGATGCAGAAGAAAGGTCTCGAATGGTTTTATCGCCTAAGTCAGGAACCTGGAAGATTATTTATGCGCTATTTAGTCACCAACTTTTTATTTATTTATTTAATTCTGAAAAAGAAATTTTTTTAAAAGAACTATTTAAAAAAACCACTGGAAGTAATTGAAATTTTTCTGCCATGAAACCATAGAGTAATTCATTAGACAAACAAAATTAAAGGCCATTATTTATCCACTTGTTAATAAGTTTTTCGTTTCTAAATCTTCCCATCTGTGGAAAAAACTGTTCAGAATTAATATAAAAAGTTATTCTCAAAATGTGGATTTCTTCTTACAAGCTAGAAATCAACAAATTACTTATAATATAAGTATGGATTGTACTTTTCCCATTTCTGGAATATGATCTTGGCAAGAAATTTGACTAATTAAAACGATAAGATTACAGACCCCAAATCGTAGTTTTTTTATCATCCGTCAATCCAATATCAAGAGCTATGGGAATCAAATTCTACAAAGCAAGGAGCATTCAATGTTCCAGAAGAGGTATAGTACAATCCGGCAGAATTTTAACAATCTTGTTTTTAATTACTTTAAGAAGTATTTCCGGATTTTCTCAGACTACATCATTGTCATTTTCTCAAATATCAACCAGCACAGATATAATTTCTCCCGGGAGAGGTGCGCAGCAATGGAATGGTTCCCCGTGGGATAACAGTAATGATCCATATATACCTTCCAACAATACAGTTCCAAAGGAGTGGTATTCCCGGTTTCTTTGGGGTACGGACCTTGAACCTGGGGGACTGGGGATTTATACTTTTTCTGTTTTTGATTCCAGGATAAATGCGGCAATAGATGCGGGGCAATTATTTTCATTTGGGGTAATGCCCATGTGTTCAGGATGTATTGCAGGTCAGATTACTTATCCGACTTATTTGCATACCCTCATGCAGGCTGAAGCTACTAATAGTCAGGACTGGTTCTCAAATGTCAATGGTTCCTGGATACCAAACTGGAATAGCCCAAACTATATTGCCAGGTGGACTGCTTTAATGAATGCACTTGCAGCGCATATTGCGACAGGTTCACACAATGGCGTGGCATATAAAAATGCAATTGGTTATGTAGATATAAGGGGATATGGAGAAACTGGTGAGTGGAATACTTATCCCTGGTATGGAACCGAACCATCAGGAAGACAAGCTACAGACGCATCATTAAGAGCAATCATTGATGCTGTGGCAAATGCTTTTCCCAATAATCAATTAGTTATTTGTTTTGGTTCTCTGGATCCAGGAAATGCATGTTTAACTCCGCCAGCAACCTCGGCATATGTACTGTCCAAGACAAATGCTTTTGGCCATATTGGATGGAGAAGAGATAATTTAGGTGACCCCGGATTTGATGGAGCAGAAGATGGAAATGCAGGAATTCTTACTCAATGGTCAGTCGCTCCGATAGGAGGCGAACCAAATAATGATGCTAACGATGTTCCTTATGGTGATCTTCCAAGAGAGGTTACAAAATACCACATGTCATATTTTGGTAATGGTAACTGGTCAAGTGTAAATGCTTCAAATGCTGCGTTTGTTGCCAATGCAAGACAAGCGTCGTTGAATGCAGGTTACAGATTAACTTTAAATGGAGGTAGTACAACAACAAATGCAGTATTAGGAAGCGCCTTCAATATTACTCTAAACTGGAGAAATATTGGTGTCGCTCCCGTTTACAGAAATTATAAAGCACAATATGAGCTTAGAACAAGTAGCGGTGCAGTTGTGTGGACAGGCAATTCTTCTTTCAGACCCAGATTATTTTTACCTGCTGGATCTGATAATGTTGTAACAGATACCTATACTTTAAATGGATTCGCAGCAGGAACCTATAATTTATATTTAATACTCAGAGATTCTCTCGGATATACTATGCCCCTGCCCGTGAGTATTACAGGAAGAAATGCAGATGGAAGTTATTTATTAAGAAGTAATATTACCGTAAGCACGGGATCTGGAAATCAACCACCAGTTGCGAATGCAGGTGCAAACCAAACAATTCAATTACCCACATCGACTGTTTCTCTTACAGGATCCGGAACGGATGCATCCGGAACTATTACTGCTTATGCCTGGACAAAATCTTCCGGCCCTGCAGGTGGAGTTATCTCCAGTCCGGCAGCAGCTAATACAAATATTACGGGACTGGTTCAGGGTGTTTACGTTTATAAACTAACGCTTACAGATAATCTCGGAGATACAGGAAGTGCCACTGTTCAGATTACTGTAAATACAGCAGTAGTAAATCAACCACCAATCGCAAATGCTGGTGCAGATCAAATTATCACGTTGCCCGTTAACAGTGTGACTCTTAATGGTAGTGCGTCCAGCGATCCGGACGGTACTATTACAAACTATTTATGGACTAAAATTAGTGGTCCTGTACAATTCACTATAGTCAATAATACAACAGCCAGCACGATTGTGAATAATCTGACGGCGGGTTCGTATTCATTCCAACTGAAGGTAACGGATAACGGGGGGGCTATAGCGATGGATACTATTATAATTACAGTTAATCCCGCACCTGTCAATCAACCTCCAATAGCTAATGCTGGAGCGGCTATAACTATAACTTTGCCAACAAATATAGCAAATCTTGACGGTTCTGCTTCAACAGACCCGGATGGAACAATTTCATCCTATACCTGGAGCCAGGCTTCAGGCCCCTCTGTAGCGACGATCGCCTCAGCATCCACTGCTAAAACAGGTATTTCAGGATTACAGCAGGGAGTGTATGTTTTTTCTTTATTAGTGACAGATAATCTAGGCGCAACCAATTCCAATACTGTGACGGTTACCGTTAATCCGGCAGCCATTATTCCTCCGGTTGCCAATGCTGGTTCCAGTTCGACGATTACGCTGCCAACCAACAGTTTAAACCTGAATGGATCACTATCTTCTGATCCCGATGGAAGTATTGTATCTTACTCATGGACACAGATCTCCGGACCTTCACCGGCTACCATCTTAGGCGGAACTTTATCTACCGCAACAGCAACGAATCTGGTAGCTGGCGTTTATACATTCCAATTAACCGTAACTGATAATAGTGGTGCAAGTGCCAGCGCCAGTGTTAAGATTACAGTAACGGCTTCCGGTGCTCTTCCTCCAATTGCCAATGCGGGAGCAAATCAAACGATTACGCTTCCGACAAATAGTGTAACGATTAGCGGAAGTGGCTCAAGTGCACCTTCTGGAACTATTGTAAGTTATACCTGGTCCGAAAAATCAGGCCCTACTTCTGTTAGTCTTTCTAATACAGTGCAGAATTCGTTAACTAATCTGCAAGCTGGCTTATATATATTCTATTTAACCGTCACTGATAACAATGCTGCCACGGGAAAAGATTCAGTTATTATAACAGTGAATCCGGCTGCAAATATACCTCCTGTTGCTAATCCTGGTCCAAATATCAGTTTGACATTACCGGCTAATTCAACTACCCTGAATGGTACAGCTTCCTATGATCCTGATGGTACAATCACCAGCTATAGCTGGACCAGAGTTTCCGGTCCAAATACACCGACAACAAGTGGAGCAAATACTGCAACACTTAGTTTAACAGGTCTGATAACCGGTCAATATTCCTACAGGTTAACTGTAACAGATAACAGCGGAGCCAGTTCCAGCGCCCTGGTAAATATCATCGTTGCAGCAGTTCCAAATGTACCACCAGTTGCGAATGCCGGAACAAATCAGACGATTACAGCGCCTGCCAGTTCAGTTATCCTGAACGGTTCAGCATCTTATGATCCGGATGGTACAATCGCAGCTTATAACTGGGTAACTATATCCGGTCCGGGAACCATAACAATTAATAACTCTAATACGGCTATGCCATCTGTTATAGGATTACAACCAGGAGTTTATACATTCCAGCTTACTGTTACGGATAATAACGGGGCTAACGCTTCGGCTCAGGTATCCGTTACTGTCCTTCCTCAGGTTGTATTACCTAACCAGCCTCCTGTTGCCAATGCGGGATCTAACCAGACAATCACATTGCCGGATAATAGTATAACATTAAATGGAACCAGTTCTTTTGATCCCGACGGAACAATAAGCGCTTATGCATGGAGTCAGATTTCCGGGCCATCTGCTGCGTTTATTACTGGAGCTAATACGAGTACCCCGGCGGTTTCTCAGTTAATTGCAGGTCAATATGTATATCAATTAACAGTGACAGATAATAACGGGGCAACAAATTCCAATCAGGTTACTATAACGGTTAATCCTGCGGTGTCAAAGGTAAATCTGCCGCCGGTTGCAAATGCAGGCCCAAGCGATACAATCACATTGCCTAATAATACCTATATGCTCAATGCATCCCAATCTACTGATCCGGATGGCACGATCACGTCTTATCAATGGCAGCAGATCGGCGGACCGAATACAGTCAACAGTTCAACCATGAGCGGTGCACAGGTTTCGATCAGCGGATTACAACAAGGACAATATGAGTTCCAGGTTACAATCACGGATAATACTGGTGCAACATCTTCATCTACAATGACACTAACTGTGGAACCGGGATTATTGTCAAGCGATAAGTTAGCTGTATTCCCGAATCCTGCAACTGATGTGATACACGAAAGAATCACAAGTACTATTACTGGAACTGTAAAAATAAATGTGTATGATATGAATGGCAGATTGGTACTTTCGTCACAGGTTAATAAGTCAACAGAAACTATTCGTAATACATTGAATGTTTCTACACTGGCGCCCGGCATGTACACTATTCAGATCAATATTGCCAACCAGAAAACAATGGTAGCCAAGTTTATTAAGAATTAGTATTTAGGTTTTTGGACTCGAAAATGACCCGCTTCGGCGGGTCATTCTTATTTAGAGGACGTGTTATGCTTGCTTATTATTTCCTTCAAATGATCTGCGAGTCTTATGGATAAAGCTACAAGTGTAAAAGTAGGATTAGCTCCCCCGCCTGTAGCAAAACAGGATGATCCGGCAATGAATAAATTATGTATTCCATGCACTTTGCAATCAGCATTTACTACACCGTTTTTAGGATCATCACTCATTCTTGTAGTACCCATATGGTGCCAGCCTCCGCTCGTAGTAGAAGGTACATTTTCGTCTTTTTCATCCCATAATTCTTCGAGAAGCTTTAAACGCCCGAAACTGGTGGCGCCAGCCTGCTGCCCGATTATTTCATATATTTTCCGGATACTTCTTTTTTCAAGAGATGTAAAGACCCAGTTTAATGAAGCCCGAGGTACGCCTAATTCATCTTTTTCTTCACTTAATGTTACACGGGATAAGGGATTTGGTGCTTGTTCCATCCGAAGAGTAACCTGGAAAGCCTGATGTAAATTATTCTTAACATCAGAGTTGAAAGAATTAAAATAATCTTTTACCTGATGATATAGAGCTTTATATGCAGGCTGGGGGTGATCTTTTAAATTTTCCCGGGGATCACTGTTCGTCCAAGTTTTAATATAGTTGGGTGTTTTATTTTCTAAGGCAGTAAAAGAAATAATCCCATTTAAGATTTGATATTCTTCCTGCTTTTTAGGCATGACTGCTAATTCACCATGAACCCTTGGATTTTCATTCATGTAAAGTTTTAATTCGCTTTTTTGAGTAACCCAGAGTTCTGCAGATTTTAATTCAAGATGCTCCATGAAATAACGTCCAACGAGGTCATTATCATTACCGAGACCTTTTGACGCCTGTTTATTGGCGGCTAATAACATTCTTGCATTTTGTATACCTGCACAGGCAAGGACAAAATATTTGGCTGCGACCCGATGTGTCTTCCCGGCATAGTTCTTAACAGTTACAGTTTTGACTTCAGATATGTTTTCATTTGTTGTAATATCCACCATATTGGCGTAGGTGTATAAATGAATGTTTTTTGCATTTACAATTGTATCCTTATATCTGGTGCCAAAGCGGGTTGGTTTGCTGAATTGCCACAACTTGGTCCATATCCATTCTTTATCAAAGGGAATGGAAATCAGGGCTGGATCCTTCTTCTGCCAATAATCAAGATCGTATTCATAAACTTCTATCTCCAGGTAAACATGAGCTCTTTTGTAATATGGAAGTAAGGTTTCCTGAGTTATTGGCCAGCCGCTTTTATCAATCCAGTCTCTTTTCTGAAACGCAATCGGATCAAAAAGAGCACACATTCCACCCCAGTGGCCTGTAGTCCCGCCGAAATAATGAAGCTCACTTGATTTTATCGGATAATATGGCTGACCTGTGGTTTTACCTTCGTACAATTCCTGTATTCTTTCTTCATATTCAAAACCACCTCCTTCCAGTAAAATAACTTTATATGGGGAATTCATATATTCCAAAGCGATACTAATGCCCGCAGCGCCAGCGCCTATAATACAAATATCCCCTTCAATGAGAGTTTCGTTTTCAAGAGTCCTGGCATCTACATACATATGTCTGGGAAATAAATATTATGATAATGACAAAAGCGCACTTTGGCGTGCTTCTGTATCGGAAATCATCCAGCCTTTAATGGTTAGAAATTTTCCTTCTTTAAAATCTTTTTCAACATTCATTTCCAATTGGTTTGCAACAGCTGAATGATCTGATAATGAAATCTGTTTACTTTTCAAATCCCTGGAAAGTAAATCCATCAATTTTTCTTTGGAATTTTCAGCCGGAAAAAGGTTCCGAAATGTAATACCAATGTTGCGAACGGTTCCCTCATCGCAAAATCCGGATAAAATATAAGGATATAGTAAAGGAAGTTTTTCCCATTTGGGTTCCCTCGGCCATTTAAAATATAAAGTTACACCTGCCGCTACTCCAACAACAGCAGTGGATAGAATAAAAGTCCTTCTCTTCATAGATTAATAATTAAAGTAAATCATTCCCTTTAAAAGAATTTCAACTGATGTCATTACCACTACCGGAATGAGGGATTTCTGTTTTTTGGATTCGAACGGGAACTACTTCAGGATATTATTTTTCATTCATTCCACTATGGCTATATCAATCATAGCTGTTACGAAAACCAGGACGGATTGGAATTAAAACCAAAATAAGAAAAAAAAGTATGAATTCTTATTATTTTTTGAAAGAAACAACTTTCCGATTGATAAATTCGTTTTAAGTCACCCGGGATGACCGGGATTGTCTCTATATAAATGGTTGTTAGGCCCTTGAAAGATAAAATTCTGTTTTTATGCATAAAAGAGCCTTAGTAAGGTCCAATGATAATTTCTACTTTTGACTCGTGTTTCCCGGCAGGTACCTCCGAATTTTCCGGTACCTTAATAAATGTGAAATGAAAGCCTTTTTTGTTATTCTGGTCATCAGTATCACCGTTTTAAGTTTTTCTTTCAGTGTCAGGGTTAATAAAGCCTATAACAATTTTTATTCAATTAAGCTTCAGGAATTCAATCAGCAGCAATCTGATTTAGAAAGTACCATTGCAAAATCGGGCCTGTCTTCCGAAAAAGATTTGCTTGACATTCGCAGAGTGATAGAAAAGACCAGGTTGAAATTAAAAAATATCGATTTTTGGCTGCGTTATTTTGAACCTAATGCTTATAGGAAGATCAATGGACCTCTACCGGTTGAATGGGAAAATGAAGTATTTGAGAAATTCGAACCACCTTACAGAAGGGAAGGGGCCGGACTTACACTGGCAGAATTATCACTGGATCAAAAACCGCTCTTAAAAGATTCTCTTTTACAACTAATCATAAAAAGCAGGGAAGCAATTAAAACATTTGAAGCGGATTCGATTACCAGTCAGTTAAATTCTTATAGTCATTTCTTCCTTGCAAACCGGCTGTTCATATTAAACCTTGCTGCTATTTATACTACTGGTTTTGAATGCCCCGATACTGTAAGTATTATTCCGGAACTGAGATCCATGCTTCTTGGTACGAAAGATATTTACAATAGTTACAATCTTAGTTTCCCCGAAACACCTTTATCCAGGGAATACCTGGACGTTTTCGACAAAACGATTGCCTTTGCCGATACCCAGTCAGCTGAATTCAGCTCTTTTAACCAGTTCATTTTTATAAGAGACTTTGTGAATCCATTATTTGCATTGAATCAAAAATTGATAAACGCATATAATGTAATTTCTATTAACTATAATGATTATACGCTGAACAATACAACCATGTCCATCTTTGATAAATCATTGTATACATCCCAAAGTACAAAAGGCATTTATTCCATGGTGGAAGATGAGAAAACTTTAAATCAAATCAGATATATCGGGAAACTTTTGTTTTATGATCCAATTTTATCTGGAAATAATATGAGAAGTTGTGCCTCCTGTCATAAACCATCACAGTATTTCACAGACACTACCATCAGCACCGCAATGAGATTTGACAGACTACAACGTCTTCCCAGGAATACTCCAACACTGATTAATTCAGTATTTAATCACCTTCTCATGCTGGATGGCAAACACATATCCCTGCAGTCTCAGGGCCGGGCCGTGATAACGAGTCCGACAGAAATGAACAGCAATGAAAAGGAACTCCTTAAAAAAGTGCTGAGCTGTAAGGAATATAAAGATGCATTCAAAAGTTTTTTGAAACTCACGCCGGAAGAAAAGGATATCACATTAACACATATTGTTTCAGCCATTACATATTATGACGGTAGTTACAGCCGCTATTATGCTCCTTTTGATGATGCCATGAATAATAAGACCGAGGTATCTGATGATGTAACAAAAGGATTTAATCTTTTTATGAGCAGGGCTAAATGTGCCACCTGTCATTTCGTTCCAAATTTCAATGGGGTAAAACCCCCATTTGTCGGTTCAGAATTTGAGGTTCTCGGCACACCGGAGGATACTAGTTTCCGGGTACTCAGTGTGGATAGTGGCAGGTGGCTGGTTAACAAAGCACCGGAAACCCTTCATGCCTTCCGTACAGGTTCGATCCGGAATGCAAAATATACAAGACCCTATATGCACAATGGTGTATTTAAAACGCTGGAGGAAGTGATTGATTTCTATGATGTCGGCGGCGGCCTTGGAAAAAAAATGATTGTAGATAACCAGACTTTATCTGGTGATTCTCTAAAATTAAGTGCTTCAGATAAAAAGGAATTGCTCGCATTTATTTATTCATTAAATGAAAATATCATATTTGAAGAACCTCCCACTGCATTGCCCTCTTCCTCCGATAAAGCGTTGAATAGCCGGAAACCGGGAGGGGAATATTAGGCTCATTTTTTTTATTTAATTATTAATCATTTGATTAAAATATTTGTTTAATTATTAAAATGTCTTTTTCTTTGTAGCCTTATTGAGTTTAAAATGGGGAAAATACTTAAACCGGTTCCCGATATTTCTACTGAAGAGAAAATAAAAGATGCAGCGAGGAAAGTATTTACACGGAAAGGATATTCTGCTACCCGCACTAGGGATATTGCAGAAGAAGCTGGCCTGAACCTGGCCCTGCTCAATTATTATTTCAGGAGTAAGCAGAAGTTGTTTGAAATAGTCATGTTTGAAAAAATGCAAAAGTTTTTCGGCATTCTCTTACCCATTCTTTTTGATATTTCAACTTCTCTGGAAACAAAGGTTGAAAGCATTTCTGCCAGTTATATTGATTTGATTCTGGCTAATCCAGATCTCCCGTTTTTTATATTGAGTGAAATAAGGAATGACCCCGGGGTTTTTATGAAGATTATTCAAAAGAAGGACTTTTTGAAAAATTCCGTATTCATCAGGCAGATCAAAGAGAAAAAGCCAGAGATAAATCCTTTGCATTTTTTAATCAGTCTGCTGGGTATGTGCGTTTTTCCTTTTGTTATGAAGCCGGTGTTAAAGAAAATGACCGGTATGGAGGAAACAGCTTTTAAACAGATGATGTTGGAGCGGAAATCCCTGATCCCTGTCTGGGTAAAAGCGATGCTGAAAGTAAAATAATTATTTTGATCACTGGAAACAAATTCATCCAATTCAAATAAGCGGTACAATGCGGAACATTAAATACATGGGATTATTTTCCTTCTTGTTTTTCGTTTCTATTTTATCCCCGGCCCAGATAAAAATTATAACCATTGAACGCTGTTATGAATTGGCCAGGTTAAATTATCCCCTTATTAAAAAGCACGACCTGATATCAAGGAGCAGCAACTACTCTATAGAAAATGCCGGCAGATTATATCTTCCCCAGTTTTCAATAAGCGGCCAGGCTTCTTACCAGTCCCAGACACTTAGTTTCCCTGCAGCTTTGGGGGGACCTGGTATTTTACTGCCAGCCATCAGTAAGGACCAATACAAGATACAGGCGGAAGTAGATCAAACTATTTATGACGGGGGCATGATTAAAAATCAACAGGAACTGATTCGTGTGAATACAGCCAGCGAACAACAAAACCTGGAAGTAAATCTTTATGCAATCAGGGACCGGATTACCCAACTGTATTTTTCCATTCTATTAATGGATGAACAAAAAGCCCAGAATGATATTAAGAAGAATAATTTCCAAAGTGCAGCAGATCAGGAAATAGCAGCTTACCAAAATGGAACTGCTCTTAAAAGTAATGTTGACGAGTTCCAGGCAGAAATTGCAAATACTGAGATGACAAATATAGAGCTCAAGTCAAATCGTAAAGCCTATACGGATATGTTGTCTGTTTTCACAGGGCTGAATATAAATGGAGAAACGGAGTTGTTAATGCCACCGCAGCAACTTACAGATCCAATTATCAGGAGACCTGAGCTCAGCCTTTTTGATCTGGAAAAAAATATGTTTAACGTACAGGAGAAGCAACTTAAAACGGACTATATGCCTAAGCTGAACGCATTTATACAAGCAGCATATGGAAGACCGACCCTGAATTTCATTGAAAATGAATTCGGAAGCTGGTGGATCGGTGGTATAAGGCTATTCTGGAACCTGGGAAGTTTGTATTCTTTAAAAAATAACCGGAATAATCTTAGGATAAATAAGGAGTACCTGGACATCGATAAGGAAACCTTTATTTATAATACCAACCTTAGCCTCAGCAGGCAGAATGAGGAAGTACTGAAATACGCGGCCCTTCTCAGACAGGATGATACAGTCATTTCCCTGAGAACTTCCGTTGCAAGTACAGCAAGGTCACAATTGGACAATGGTGTTATAACGGTGCATGATTATATTTCTAAAATAAATGAAGAAAATCTTGCAAGGCAAACAAAAATACTTCACTCTATTCAACTTATACAGGCACAATACCAATATAAAAACACATCAGGCAATTAACCGCTCAATTTTATTTTATGAAATACCGTCGTCTTCCCGGTCTAATTAGTTTTTTACTGATTTGTTCATGCAATAGTAACCAGGTTGATTATGACGCATCTGGAAATTTTGAAGCGGATGAAGTGATTGTTTCTGCGCAGCAGTCGGGTGAACTTCTTTCCTTCAGCATTCAGGAAGGAGATTCGCTACAAGCAGGTTTAATCGTCGGTCAGATTGATGTGACCATACAGAAACTCCAAATGGAACAGGCGAAGGCAATGATTACTGCTCTTCATGCCAAAACTTCTTCCGTCATTGATCAAAATGACTTGGTAAAAAAGCAATTAGCAGTGCAACAATCACAACTGGATCATCAGTTAAAAGAGCGGGAGAGGACTGAAAAACTTATAAAAACTGATGCAGCTACACGTAAGCAACTTGATGATATCAATGCACTTATTGACCAATTACAAAAACAGATTTACGTAACCAGCCAGCAATTGAAAGTAAATTCTTCAAATACGGAAACGTTAAACAAGGGCATATTAAGTGAAAAGGAACCACTCGAAAAATCTGTAGAGCAATATAAAGAACAAATTAATAAAGGTCAGATTGTAAATCCTATCAGCGGTTTCGTCCTTTCAAAATATGCGTTAAGAGGTGAAATGGCCACTATCGGAAAGCCGTTGTATAAAATTGCAAATACAGATACTCTTTCATTAAAAGCATTTATGACCGGTGATCAGTTATCAAAGATTAAAATCGGACAACTGGTTGAGGTTCGAATTGATCAGGGTAAAAATGATTATAAAAAATATAAAGGTTACATTTCCTGGATATCTGACAAATCTGAGTTTACACCCAAAACCATTCAAACTAAAAACGAAAGAGCCAATCTGGTATATGCAATAAAAGTAAGGGTGAAAAATGATGGATACCTGAAGATTGGCATGTATGGGGAAGTAAATTGGAATGCTGCTGCAAAATAAGAAATATGGATGCTGTTATACTTCGTCAGATTACAAAAACCTATGAAAAGGGTAAGGTGATTGCGGTTGATAATGTTTCTTTTGAAGTAAAGACAGGTGAACTATTTGGACTGATCGGACCGGATGGTGCGGGTAAAACATCTATATTCCGCATTTTAACGACCGTTTTACTCGCAGATAGCGGGAAAGCAAGTCTCGCAGGATATGACGTTGTTAATGAATATCGTGAAATAAGGAACCGGGTAGGGTATATGCCCGGCAGATTTTCTCTCTACCAGGATCTTACCATTCGTGAAAACTTGGAATTTTTTGCTACTGTATTCGGTACTACCATTGAAAAGAATTACGATTTGATCAAAGATATTTATGATCAGATCAAACCATTCAGCAACCGTCGTGCAGGAAAATTGTCCGGAGGAATGAAACAAAAACTGGCCCTCTGTTGTGCACTAATTCATAAACCTGAGGTTTTATTACTTGATGAACCAACAACAGGTGTGGACGCTGTTTCCCGAAAGGAGTTTTGGGAAATGTTAAGAAAACTAAAATCACAGGGTATTACAATTCTCGTATCAACGCCTTACATGGATGAAGCCAATCTATGCGATCGTATCGCACTGATACAAAGTGGTAAAATCATGTCGGTAGAAACACCTCTGAACATCATCAATGCATTTCCTGTAAAATTATATGCAATGAAGTCCGAAAGGATGTACAAATTGCTTAAGGATTTCAGAAACCATAAAGAAATTGAAAGCTGTTATGCCTTTGGTGAATTTATACATATCACTGTTAAGAATCAGGAAACGGATGCCATGGAACTTCTATTTCGCATAGCTAAACAAATGGATAATTACGGAATCGAATTGAAAGAAATTCAGCCGACTATCGAGGACAGTTTTATACGTCTTATGAATCAAAGGAACGAAGAAGCAATTCAGGATCCCATTCCTTCAAATTCCTGATATGGAAGAAAAAGCAATAATCTGTAAGGATCTTACCAAACAATTTGGCGGATTTTATGCTGTCAGTAATATTTCTTTTGAAGTTAACAGGGGTGAAATATTTGGCTTCCTGGGAGCAAACGGGGCGGGTAAAACGACGGCCATGCGCATTCTGTGCGGACTTTCTTTCCCAACTTCCGGGGAAGCGACGGTCGCAGGATTTAATGTTTACAATCAACAGGAATCCATTAAAAAGAATATTGGTTACATGAGTCAGAAATTTTCGTTGTATGAAAACCTCAGTATAATGGAAAATATAGAATTCTTTGGTGGCGTGTATGGTTTATCCCGGCCTGAAATCAAAGAGAGATCGAATAAACTCGTTGAGGATTTAGGACTAAAGAAAGAAGCTAAGAAAATGGTTGGAGGACTTCCACTTGGCTGGAAGCAAAAACTTGCTTTTTCAGTAGCCATATTTCACCGGCCCAAAATTGTATTTCTCGATGAACCAACCGGCGGTGTGGATCCTGTAACAAGACGACAGTTCTGGGATATGATTTATGATGCTGCAGCATCCGGTATCACCATTTTTGTGACTACGCACTATATGGACGAAGCTGAATATTGTAACCGTGTTTCCATCATGGTGGATGGCCGACTGGAGGCCCTGGACACCCCGGGAAATCTAAAAAAACGATTTTCTTCTGATAGCATGGATGAAGTTTTTTATAACCTGGCCAGGAGAGCTCTGAGAAAAGACGATTAAAATTTCGGTATGAAGCAATTGTTCGTATTCATCAGAAAAGAATTTTATCATGTTTTCAGGGATCCGAGAACCTTACTCATAATGTTTGGATTACCCCTGGTCCAGATCATTCTTTTTGGTTTCGCTTTGACCAGTGAGGTAAAAAATGCACATATTTTTATATCAGATAATGCGCAGGATGTACAAACCACGCAAATCATTCAAAAGATAAAATCATCATCTTATTTTTCAGTGGAAGAAGCAGTTATAGGGAACAAAAAAATTGAAAGCATACTGAGGAGGGGGAATACCCGGTGCGTTTTAATTTTCCCCCCAAATTTCGGCAACGACTTATTACATACCGGTAAAGCACAGGTTCAAATTATAGCGGATGGATCGGATCCAAATACTGCTAAAACAATTATTAACTACCTGACATCGATTATTTCTGAATATCAGCACCAGGTTTATTCTACAGCTTCCTTACCCTTTCAGATAATTCCCGAAACCCGAATGTTATATAATGAAGAAGGTAATGGCTCACTGAATTATATACCAGGAGTGATGGCCCTGATACTGATGATTGTTTGTACTGCTCTTACTTCCGTGTCTATAGTGAAAGAAAAAGAATTGGGAACAATGGAAGTGTTGCTTGTTTCTCCCTTTAAGCCCGTTATGGTTTTGATTTCAAAAGCTGTTCCTTATCTTTTGCTGTCTCTGGTGAATTTTACTTTTATTTTACTCTTATCTGTATTTGTACTGGACGTTGAAATTAAAGGAAATCTTTCTCTCTTATTTTTTGAAAGTACATTGTTTATTATTACCTGTCTTTCTTTTGGCCTGCTCATATCTAATACCACAAACTCACAGCAGACGGCTCTTTTATTATCCATGATGGGAATGATGTTACCAACTATTATTTTTACGGGATTTTTATTCCCGCTTGAAAATATGCCCCTGATTTTTCGGCTGATTTCAAACCTGGTTCCGGCAAAATGGTATTTCACCATTATAAAATGCGTTATGCTAAAGGGACTCGGATTTCAGTATGTATGGAAAGAAACCCTGGTATTGATCGGCATGACCATATTTCTCTTAACGGTCTCTTTGAAGAATTTTAAAATCCGCCTGCAATGAAGAGGATCAGTTTTATTCTGCAAAAGGAATTTCGTCAGATATTCAGGGATAAGACTATTCTGGTTATGATGTTTGCAGTGCCCACCATTCAGCTGATCATTATTCCGCAAGCAATCAATTTCGATGTTAAAAACATAAACATCTCTGTTGTTGACCTTGACCATAGTTCATTTTCACAGAAATTAATTTCAAAAATCGGTTCATCCGGTTATTTCAGAATAGTCAGCGCTGATCTATCCTATCGGCAGGCTTTAAAACACATTGAAAAAGAGGAGGCGGACCTCGTAATGGAAATCCCGGTTGGATTTGAAAGGAACCTCGTTCGTGAAGGCGCGCAAAAAATCGGTATTTCAGTGGATGCTATCAATGGTACAAAAGCAACGATTGGTTATGCATATTTGAATTCAATTATTGCGGAATTCAATACTGGTCTGGATATTAACCAGGTTGAACTTTCGGGAAATCATTCAATGGCAGGAATTATAGAAATTGAATACAGTAACTGGTTTAATCCGATGGCTGAATACAAATATTATATTGTTCCCGGAGTGCTTGTTTTATTGCTTACCATGATCGGTGGTTTTATTACGGCTTTGAATATTGTGAGGGAAAAAGAAGCAGGCACCATCGAACAGATAAACGTAACACCTATAAAAAAATGGGAATTCATACTCGGCAAGCTTATTCCTTTTTGGATAATCGGTATGATAGTTTTTTCCGTCGGACTGATCGTTTGCTGGTTGGTATATGGAATTGTTTCTGTTGGTAGTATGGCTTTACTATATCTGATAGCAGCTGTTTACATGATAGCTTTGCTTGGTTTTGGTTTATTAATCTCAACCTTCAGTGATAGCCAGGTGCAAGCCATGTTTGTGGCATTTTTCTTTATCATGATATTCATTCTTATGAGCGGATTATTTACTTCAGTTGAAAGTATGCCCTCCTGGGCAAGAGCTATTTCAAACCTGACGCCGACTACCCATTTTATGAAAATAGTACGCATGATTATGATGAAAGGAAGTGGATTGACCGACCTCAAAATAGAGTTGTATTACATCATTGCATTTGCTTTTGGATTGAACGGATGGGCCATCTGGAATTATAAGAAGACATCTTAGGATACTTTCGATTAAAATCATTCATTAATCAGCAAATTGGTAAATTAGGCCTTCATTTGTTTTATTCAACAGGTTTTAAATTGAGAAAGGTGTTAAAATAATATTTCATGAATCGATTGGCAATTATTTCAATTTATTTTATTTGCTTTCTTAATATCCTGTCCTCCCGGGCACAAAAATTTGATTCTTCTGTACTTTATCAATCCTGGAAAGCTTCCTGGATAGAAGTGCCAGATGAGTCATCCAATAGATACGGCGTTTATTTATTTCGAAAATCATTTACCCTGACTACAAAGCCGGGATCCTTTGAAATTCATGTTTCTGCGGATAATCGTTATAAATTATTCGTAAATGAAAGACTGGTATCTCTTGGACCAGCAAGAGGCGACCTGGACCACTGGAATTTTGAATCACTTGACATTGCACCATTTCTTCGTGAGGGGAAAAATATCATTGCAGCCAAGGTTTGGAATGAAGGTGAATGGAGAGCCGAGGGGCAAATTTCCCTGCGCACAGGTTTTATTTTATTAGGAGATGGTGCAGCTCAAATTGTAAATACAAATAACGGCTGGAAATGTATCCGGGATAGCTCTTACCAACCTTTCCCTTTTATAACCCCAACTTATTATGTTGCCGGTCCTGGTGAACTGGTAAATATGAAAGGAGATTTGGCAAACTGGGAAACCCAGGACTATGCGGATAGTTCCTGGAAAAATTCCAGGATTATCATGGAAGGTATTCCAAAGAATATAATCGGCGGATATGGAACAGTTAGTGGCTGGTTATTGGTTCCTTCTCTTTTACCCCAAATGGAATTGAAACCCCAATCCCTTGTTCGTATAAGCAAATCATCCGGAATCAATATTCCTGCTGGCTTTCCTTCTACCAAAACTTCGTTGACGATTCCCGCGCATAGTGTTGCAACGATTTTGCTTGATCAGACATTTTTAACCAATGCTTATCCAACTCTTGTTTTCAGTGGAGGTATAGGAGGGGCTATATCCATGAGTTATACAGAAGCTTTGTATACAAAATATCCATCGAAAGGAAACAGGGATGAAACTGAAGGGAAAATTTTTATCGGGAGGAAGGACAGTATAGTATCGAATGGTAAATCGGGACAGGTATTTACAACACTGACTTTCAGAACTTACAGGTATCTGCAATTAAGGATAACAACAAATGATGATCCACTGGCCATTGAAGATATATATGGAATTGCAACAGGTTATCCTTTTCAGATGAATGCAAAGCTTGAATCAGAAGATCCCGGGCTCAATAAAATTTTGGAAACAGGATGGCGGACCGCCCGTCTCTGCGCCATGGAAACCTATATGGATTGTCCATATTATGAACAATTGCAATATATCGGTGATTCGAGAATTCAAGCTTTGATTTCATTGTACAATAGTGGTGATGAGAGACTGCTGCGTAATGCGATGAATGCAATGGACAATTCCCGAAGGCCTGAAGGCATAACACTTAGCCGCCACCCTTCTTACACGCCACAGTATATACCAACTTTTTCTTTATGGTATATCGGCATGTTGCATGATTATATGATGTATGGAAGGGATAGTGTTTATTTAAAAAATAAACTCCCAGGTGAACGCCAGATCCTGAATTATTTTAGAAATTATCAGAAATCGGATGGCTCTGTCAGGGGAGTTCCATACTGGATGTTTACAGATTGGGTGGAAACGAAAGGCTGGAAATCAGGTGCAGGCCCTATGGGGAAAGATGGGAGTTCTTCATTAATTGACTTACAATTGTTATGGGCTTATCAATTGGCAGCTGACATGGAATCCAAGTTCGGCATTCAGGCTTATGCAACTATTTATAATAAATACGCGACCCTGCTTAAGAAAACGATTCGGAATAAATACTGGGATGAGGGCCGGAAACTATTTGCAGACAGGCCTGAAAAAGACTTGTTTTCACAACACGCAAATGTGCTCGCAATTCTTACCGGTATGGTTGATAATTCAGTAGCTGCTTCAATGGCCAAACAAATTCTTTCAGATACCACACTCGCACCCGCTTCAATATATTTCAAGTTCTACCTGCACATGGCTCTGGTAAACGCTGGTCTTGGAAATGATTATCTGAACTGGCTTGCCTTATGGAGGGAAAATTTAAAAATGGGAATGACCACATGGGCGGAAATTCCGGATATTAATAATACGCGCTCTGATTGTCATGCCTGGGGTGCAAGTCCGAATATTGAATTCTTCAGAACCGTGTTGGGAATAGACAGCGATGCGCCTGGTTTTGCAAGGGTAAAAATTGAACCCCATTTGGGAATTTTGAAAAATATACAGGGAGAAATTCCTCATCCCATGGGTAAAATAGGAGCGCGATATTTATTTGAAAATGGAAAATGGAAGATTCAAATAGACCTGCCTTCAAAGACTACAGGAAATTTAATTTGGAAAAGCAAATCATATCCTTTGAAAGAAGGAGTAAATAATTTATATTTTTAATTAACTCATCATAATTTTGAATTTTATACGTTTGTAAAAATTAAATATTTTAAAAAATTGCTGGAATCAGAAGACCAGTGATAAAATATTCAAAATGTGGAAAAGATGCATTCAAGTTTAAAATGTACTATTTGCGGATTTCCTTTATATAATACCGATCAATGCATTAGTGAGTTCATCTATCATTGTTCTTCCGAAGCAGCCAGGTTCTGGGATTATGATAGGGGAAGCATTGACCAGATAAAAGCAAAAGAACATTGGGATCAATCCATGCAGGAAATCCCGAACAGCAGCAATAATTGAAAAAACTGAACCATTTAAGAACTGATTTTCACCAGGTATTTTCCGAATCAGTTGGTTATTATTAATCCTGTCTGGCAGATAAAAATTCCAGTACATCCTCATCCGGAAGTGTTTGTTTCACGGAATATTATATAGTTTTAATTCTTGTTTTTAAAAATTAAAATTGGAGCTGAAAAGTAAACTAAGCGTAGAAATATTCGGATTACTGGTATAAGTAAATCTTTTAATCAGATCTATCCTGATGAAAGAAAAAATATTATAAATCCCGATACTGGCTTCTACATAAGGCACCCTGTTAAGATTAAAAGTTGAAGTAACTCCGTTAGTTGTGGGAAACAGCATTTGATTGGGGTTATAATTTGGGTTATTTTCATTTCGGAGTCCCCCATATAGGATTTTTGCTGCAATCACTTCGCGGAGCCTTAATTTTTTCAGCAGGGGAACCTTATTAAAAAAGAAACCGTTGAAATAGTGGTCGATATTAAGCCCTGCATAATGGTCGCTAACAAATTCCTCCACATTCATAAGATTATAGGAATAATAACTATAAAAATATGATTTGTTAGCCGGGTGAATAATTAATAAGGGAAATGGAAGGGAGCCTGCCAGATAACTCGCACTTAATCTGACATCGGAAAACCCCAGGGGTGAAATGGGAATTCGCTTGAATAATTCAAAGTGAAAGGCATCATAATTATATTCGCCTCCGTATAATCCTTTGATTCCTTTTGAATATTGAAATGTAAATACCGGATAATTATTAATAATATTTCTTCTGGCAGCTTTATTTTCAAAAAACTGCTCATTCGGAGCCCAGCGAATTGACAATGATATCTCACCTGTTGTAATTTGAGGAATGGTGTCAAGTTTTGAAGGGTAGGGTTCATTAACATAAAACAGTGTTCCGGCAGGTTGTTGCCTCCAGTATTTCGTACTAAGTATATAAGATAAATGGTTTTCATATTCACGTACATATGAAAACCGGAAAATGTCGCTGTACAACCAATTCGAATTATAACCTCTGCTAAAAGATGTCAGAAAACTGTTTCCGTTTGAAAAAATATCCTCCTGTCCGGGATTCTTTATATCATGTAAATAACTGGCCTGAATGAAATTAAATGGAAACTTGTAAATAGAATGATTGTTGAAAGAATAAGATCCACTCAATTTGTATTTAAATCGTTCATCTTTAAATCCATAACCAAGATAACCATCTGCAAAAAACCGTGTACTCAGTTTTTCATTGGTCCTTCCTCCGAATTGTAATCTTTGACCTTCTACAGTATTGAAAGAATAAAATGTACGAAGAGGACCAATATCAAATTTGCCTGCGGATTTGTACCCGACAAAATATAATGATGCCCAGTCCATTAACCTATTATAAGTCCGCAATTTTAACAGACTGTCGGCATTGACATAAGTTTTGATCTCGGATTTACTAAGTGAATCAGGCCGTTTAGAAGTCCAGAACAAGTCCGATTGACGGGAAGATAAAGGTAAACTATCAACTGTTGGTCCCTGAAACAAACTGTCTGACAAGACAGAATCTGAGAAATGAAGGATAGAGATTTTTCGTTCTCCAAAAAAACCTGCACTTTTTGGGAAAGGACTTAAAAAAGCGAGCATATCAGATTCAGCCATATAATAGCGTTGTCCCGAACCTTTTTCAAAATCCTGCTTTAGTAGAAAATTCCTTACATAATTCAAATTAGCATGTTTACTAACTTCGAGCTCAATTCTTTTAACAGCATATTTCCCATCAAGAGTAACGTACAACGTTCCCCTGAACAGCAAATCTTCCGGATTCCTGGGAGTAAAATATAACTTGACGATTTTTGTTCCGTTTTCAATTATTGTATCCCTGATAAAATACATGTAAAGGCTGGGGGCAATATTCGCTATCGGACTGGTGAATTGGATGGTGAATGCAGAAATCGTATTGTCATATATATTGATATCCTCATAGAGAAATTGTAAAGCGCCGCTTATTCCTTTCATATCAATAAACTGCCCGTAATTCACCGATTTCTGGGCGACAATCAGTTTTTTATATTTCTCAGGTTCCTTGCGATAATAGTTTTCAGAAAGAATTTCCTGGAGGTATATTGAATTAAGTGATTTCCCGGGTACAATAGTTGTGTCGGTATTCTCAAAAAAGAAATGTAATTTTTTAAGCATGAAATTCTGTGTAATGTTACCCCATGGTCCATCAGTAAACATCCGGGTCTTTTCATATTTTTCGTATGAAGAATAGGAGTATGCGCCTGGCTCATTTTTTGATTTGTTTGCTATAACCATCCTGATCAGGTCTACAGCAGGATTGTTTTTATTATGGTATTTTCCCCTTTTAGCATTTATGATGACATCTTCCAGTTCGGTATATGATTTTGATAGAAAAATGATTAATTCCTGTGTTGGATTTGACGAAAGATTACGGGTTGCTGATTTGTATCCTGTAAAACTAAAAGTAATGATTTGGGCATTCTTATTAACTGTGATTGAGAATTTACCATCGGCGTCCGTCAATCCTCCTAACCGGCTGTTTTTTATAACAATGCTTACATTTTGCATTGGGGAATGAGTCGTCGAATCCAATACTTTGCCTGTAACTATTTTAGTCTGGGCTTCACCGAATTTGGTAAATGCTACTGTAATCAGACATATAATGACGCGCTTTAAAATGAGAATTATTTTTAGGAGCAAGACATACCAACGACTTTAACACTGTACAAAGGTAAGAATGGATTTAAACAGCTGTTATTGGAAGAGTTGTTCAATTTAATGAAACATTCCCTGTCTCAATATCCCAGTGAGAAATCAGGAGTTCGAAGCGATGCTGCTCCGCCTTTTTTAAGGTTTCCTGATCGGGATATAACTGTTTTTTATAAGGTTCAGTGAGGTTTTCGTCAAAGGCCTGTACTACTGTCCGGAATACTATGATTACCCTGAAATCCCAGCGCGTATCTTCACCGCTATGGAATTTTGGCTTTGATGCAGTAACGCTGATAATATCTCCTTTTTCAATCGCTTTTTTTAAAAGAGGATAATGATTTGCTTTCCACAGACTAATGAATTCATCTGCATAACCCCATTTAACTTTATAATAACCTTCAATAGTAAAATATTCATTGGAAGGCTTTGAATTTTGCTGTGAATAACCCATCACCGAAATTAACAGAAAAGCAATAAGCGATGCGGTTATAATCTTATTTTTCGTAGAAATAACTTGAGGAATCATGTTGGAATTATGTTTTCTGATAATTTAATATTTCTGAAAGCTATCTTACCAAATTACTTCAAAACAATCAATTATTCAGTGTTAATACTTAAAGTTGTTAAAAACCCTGTCGAAATCCAAAGCCTTCATCCGTTCATTGATAGCCAGGGTACCCAATGCTTTGTTGTAAATAAATCATGAATGATGCCTAAAAAACGGGAACTTTATATAAATGAATGTATCCGTTCCAAACCACTGAACAGCATTTTTTATTTTGGTTCAGTGGGCGGATTATTTTCAGATATGTTTAAAAAGAAAACAGATGGAAACTCAAAATGAACGAAAAACATTTTCGGAGATATTAAAAGGTGAAAAACCCGTATTAGTCGATTTTTCAGCGGAATGGTGCGGGCCATGCAAGATGATGCCGCCAATCCTGAAGGAATTGAAACAATTGACTGGAGAAAGTCTGACCATTCTCACATTGGACATAGATAAAAACCCTAAAGTTGCCGCATCATATAATATTCAAAGTGTTCCTACATTGATACTCTTTATGAAAGGAGAAATTAAATGGAGGCAAAGTGGGGTAATCCCGGCCAAACAATTGAAAGCGGTATTCGACAAGACCTTATAGGCTGCACCGGAATGACAAGTTTATTTTAGTATGAATTCACTAAAAGTTTTGTTGGGATTGACATTCATTCTACTATTCAGGGTTTCCTTATACGGACAAAATAATTGGATATTTCAAAGAGAGAAAGATGGAATTAAGATCAGTAGTCGTCACACTGCAACTTCCCAGTTTGACGATATTCGGGTTGAAGCAGATATGCCGGGCAATATAGAGCAGTTGAAATCGATCCTTCTTGATATTAATCATTATAAGGATTGGAGCTATGCAATGAAGAAATCCGTTTTGATTAAACAACTAGGCACTTGTAAACTTATATATTATTCAGAAATAGAAGTTCCATGGCCGGCAACAAACCGGTATTTCTATGCAAATTTTGATTTAAAGGAAGACTCTGAGATTCATTCCATCAAAGTAATTTCAATAAACCTTCCGGATTATTTACAGGCTCCCAAGGATTTACTGCAAGTGACCTTCCTCAAAGGACTTTGGAATATTTCAACGAATTCAAAAAAGTCCATTCATGTTGATTATGTTCTGGAACTGAATCCCGGAGGAAGTTTACCGTCGTGGGTTATTAATTTATTTTCGACAAAAGGTCCGATGGAGACCTTTGAGAATATCAAGCAAAAAATGATAGCCTTGAATCCTTAGTGTTGCCTGGATTGTAGGCGGTCTCCTGAAACCTTGTCAGTATTTCATAATTTAATAACCCTGATTCGGAGGGGAAACAGGAAGTTTGAAGATATTTTGCAGCAAAAATTCCTGGCACCTTTACTTATCCAGTGAAAAATAATTTTTTTTGTCCCATTTGGTAATGCTCATTCGTCATTGAATTATTCATTCATTTAAAAAACTAAAGTCATGAAAGAGTATTTATTGTTATTAAGAGGAGGAAAACCTATGTCAAGTAAAACTGAAACGGAAAACAAAGCAGAAATGCAGGCCTGGGGCGCTTATATGGGTAAGCTGGGTGAAAAAAACCAATTCGCCGGAGGTTTGCCTTTGGTTTCAGGTGGAATGGTAGTTTCGGCTAATGGGACTTTATCAGAACCTGTAAATTCAGGTAAAGAAGGTATTGTAGGCGGATACCTGATTGTAAAAGCCGACAGCCTGCAAAAAGCTGCGGAATTGGCAAAGGATTGTCCCCATATTGCGAATGAAGGCAATATCGAAATAAGGGAAATTGCTCCGATGCCAGCTATGTAGTTTATTTTATATAAGTGTGCCTCGCATATGAAACTGGCACACTTATACTTTTATTATTCATTTCAATGAAATGATAGAAGGAAATATTAAGAATTTTTTACTGGTACTGTGAGTATAATGGTTATAACACTTCCAACTGAACCCCCTGACTTTCCAATATTGTAATCCATGCGATTAATCGTGAATTGCCCTGTAAAAATACCTGAAGATTCTTTATTTGTAAAAGTGAAAGGAATATCGGCAGGCTTTGTTATGCCTTTTATTGTCAAATCTCCACTTGCTTTAAAACCATTAGCGGTCTTTTCAATTTTCTTTGATTTGAAAATGATTTTTGGAAATTTATCTGTATTTAGCCATTCTTCTTTATTGCGTAAGTCACTGTTGCGCAAGCTTACGCCAGTACTTACGGTTTTGGCATCAATACTTGCTACAATGGAACTTCCTGACAGATTCTTTTCATTAAAATTTATTGTCGCCTCCAGACCGGTAAAACTGCCATGAACTGTTCCGAACGGACCATGCAAATTGAAATTGACCTTTGCGTTTCCTGTATCGGCTTTCCAATTTACGGCACCGGGCAGCATCAGGATTATAACCGATGCTGCAATGATTTGTTTAAATTTCATACTTTTCATTTTTATTGATTATGTAGAATTGTAAAACCTCAGTTAATCCTTCAAATAAAATTGTTGCTACGATATGGGTAAAAAAGCATCTGAGTTAACCGGAAGAACAAATAGTTCTGATTTCAGGCCTCTAATAAGGAATATATGTTACAGATGAATTATTACTGATTTGAAAGAAACAAAATAGTGAAGTCATTTTTTGATAATATATTTTTTTAATTGAGTACGGCAAGCAAAGAGTTACGTTTCGGTTGCAATATTTTAGAAATGAGATATATAATTAACATTTTGCTGATATAAGTTTGAAATCCTTTCATAAATTCCCAAAATAAATTCATTTATTCTCTACTATGCTGATAATATTCTACATATTTTTCTGTGATTTACGCAACTTATCATCAATCATTTGATGATAATAATTGATGGTATGATTGGTTTTCATACGTATCAGAACTCCCTATGAATCCCGGATCACTCGATAGCCTTATAGGTGAACTTTCAAAAACAGTGCCGCAGCCATCATCAACCCTTCTGATCTGGTCAAACCGGGCATGAATAAATTTTGAATGTTGATTAAACACACCCATTTATGTGTAGACATATATTCGAAATACGGGATCCAATTATTATTTTCTTAATTTCATGTTAGGTTATTTTCACAACATGCACACAAAATTCTACGTTAACTTATATGGCTTTAACGGCCCGTGCAGCGAATCATTTAATGGAAGAGTTGAAGAAAGGAAATATTTAGAGTGTAAAAAATATTTTATTTAAAAGTAAATGGTAAAAATTCAAAAACAAAAAGTTTATATGAAGAAATGGTTCATGTTCCTATTTGTACTTTTTGTATTGGCAAATTCCAGATTGGTAATCGCTCAAAGTGGTAAACCATTATATACAGCACCGCTTGGTGTACAGGCATATACATTTAGAAAAAGTTTTCCTATCAGCGTGGCAAAAACGCTTGATACGATAAAAATGATGGGATTTACGGAAATAGAAGGAGGCGGTAATCGCATGTCACCCTCTGATTTTAGAAAATTATGTGATGACAGAGGTATCAGCATTCCTTCAACCGATGCTGGCTACGATGAACTGGTGAAATCGCCTGATTCAATTATTTACCGGGCAAAAATATTTGGAGCTAAATACGTCATGTGTGCTTGGATACCTCATGATAACGGAGTGCTGACATTCGAAAATGCAAAGAAGGCGGTGGATGATTTTAACAGAGTAGGTAAACTGTTAAAAGAACAGGGACTTATTTTTTGTTACCATGCCCATGGGTATGAATTTCAGCCTTATGGAAATGGATACTTACTAGATTATATTTTCGAAAATACAAACCCTGAATATGTTTCATTTGAAATGGATGTGTTCTGGATGCAGTTTGGTGGCAGTAACCCGGTAACGTTACTTGAAAAATACGGGAACCGATGGAAGCTCGTCCATTTAAAAGATATGAGGAAAGGCACAAAGAAAAACCTAACCGGACTTACTTCTCCGGAAAATGATGTTCCGTTGGGCACGGGAGAAATTGATATACCAGGAATATTGAATGAAGCTAATAAAATCGGGATCAAACATTTTTTTATAGAAGATGAAAGCAATTTTGTTAATGAACAAGTACCTCAGAGTATTATTTACCTTAAGAATTTGAAAGAGTAAATTACAATGTGGTTAGTTTATGCAATTTCCTCAATCTTAGAGAAAGCATTATCCTGAAAATACCAATGCAGATGAACGCAAGTCCGGTCCAAACAATGATTGTTGCGCCGGCAAATATTGGATTCCATAAAAGCATAAATGAAAACAACAATCCCAATATTGCGATTAATAACATCCAGCTCCAATCTTTTGAACCGTAGGATTTCAGGTCAAATGCGGCGCCCATAGCCATAACGGAGCGGAACAAAACTGCAAAACCGACAAATAAAGGAAGAACCGTAATGGTTATTGCAGGATTTGACATCAGAATGAATCCTAAAATCAGATCAATTATACCGCCTGTTAAAGCCCACCCCCATCCTTCCAGTTGACTCCTGTTTGAAACAGCATAGGTAATTTCAAAAATGCCACTTACGAAAAAAGCCACGCTGAATAATATGGCCAATGCCAGGTAAGATTCAAGAGGAGTTTTAAAAACCCAGATACCTACGATCACAAAGAAAATACCAGATAATAAGGATACCCACCAATAATTAATTGCTGTCTTTACGGTTTTTATAATAGATGTAGCCATTGTAAATGATTTATTAAGTTAAAAAATAAATGCCTTTACTTTAGGAGGTACAGAGGAAGAATAAGGACCAGGTGAAAACAATCTTAATAGGGTCTCTCAGAATATACGTTACCCTCAGAATTTTTTCAGATTTTCAGCAGAAATACGAAGTTATGATATTATATAAATACATAGGAATATTAAACTATTATTTTTTGCAGACAGGGATTCCAGTTAAACTAAATAAGGGTGCTTTATATTTTATAGACTGACTTGCACTTTAGCTTACTAACTAATATTTTTTCGTTGCTGGTTTCGTAACTTTAAGAGAGATTTATCTCTTTGATTATGAACAATCATTTAACCGACGAATCTTTGGAACAACGCAAATCATTGATTGACATGGATGCTGCATTATTCCGGGAAGCGGGCCACCTTCTAATTGATAATATAGCAGGATTTCTTTCATCCATTTCGGATTTACCTGTAACGACTGCACCATCTCCCGGATCATTACATAAAAAACTTCCAGGGTCGTTACCATTATCCGGCTCCGATCCTGCAACCTTGTTAGAAGAAACCTGGAAACTTCTTATAAATAATAGTTTGCTCAATGGTCATCCGAAATTTTGGGGTTACATCACTTCATCGCCTGCGCCCGTGGGCATACTTGGCGACCTAATGGCTTCTGCAATCAACAGCAATTGTGGGGCATTCGTACTTTCCCCAATAGCTACTGAGATTGAAAGACAAACCATACAATGGCTAGGAGAGTTCATCGGTTACACTGCAGGTGGCGGGATTATGGTAAGCGGAGGTAATATGGCAAATTTTGTGGGGTTTCTCGCAGCGCGTAAAGCAAAAGCAAATTGGGATATTCGTAAACTTGGAATGCAACCCTCCCAAGGGAATTGGCGGATTTATACATCTTCCGAAACTCATACCTGGATTAATAAAGCCGCCGATCTCTTTGGGTTAGGCCTGGATGCAATCCGATGGATACCGGTAGACAGGGATCAGAGAATGGATATTTACGAGTTGGATAAAATTATTTCAAAAGATAAAGCAGAAGGACTGTTTCCATTCTTGGTAGCAGGCACAGCCGGATCTGTAGGGACAGGTGCAGTGGACCAGCTTAAAGAAGTCGCGGCTATCTCTAAAAAACATGACTGCTGGTTCCATGTTGATGGTGCTTATGGTGGTTTTGCCGCAGCTCTTCCAGAGTTAAAAAATATCTTTCAGGGAATAGAACTGGCGGATTCAGTGGCAATTGATCCGCATAAATGGTTGTATAGTCCCCTGGAAGCTGGATGCACGCTGGTAAAGGATGCAAATGCATTAACGGATGCATTCAGCTTTCATCCGGTTTATTACAATTTTGATGGGGATGAAGAGCCGCAGATAAATTTTTACGAAAGGGGATTGCAGAATTCCAGAGGGTTTCGTGCGTTGAAGGTCTGGCTCGGGTTTCGGCAAATGGGTGCTGAAGGACATATCCGCCTGATCCGTGAAGACATACAATTAGCTGAAAGGCTTTTTGAGTTATTGAACAAATACAAAGAGATCGAAACATTTTCCCAACACCTCAGTATCACTACATTCAGGTATAAGCCTGAAGACGTGGACGCAGACTCGGAACAGGAATATTTGAATAAACTGAACCAGTCCCTTTTAAACAGGTTACAGTCAGGTGGGGAAGTCTTTCCAAGCAACGCTGTGCTGGCTGGTAATTTTCTTTTAAGGGTATGCATTGTAAACTTCCGTACGAAATTGCATGATATCGAATCTTTTCCTGAAATTGTTTTGAAAGAGGGAAGACTTATCCACGAACAAATGATAAAAATACTGCAATGATTTACAAATTTGAAAAACCAGTTCACGGTTCCATTGGATTGGAGAAATACCAATGCACTATTGAATGGCGGAACGGAAAATTTATTTCCGATGAACCCCAGTCCTCAGGTGGTAAAGATCTCGGCCCGGATCCACATACACTGCTGCTTTCTTCACTTGCATCCTGTACGTTGGCAACATTGAGAATGTATATTGATCGAAAAGGCTGGAATATTCCTTCTATTTCTGTAAATGTCAACATGTACAGTGAAAAAAAGGATGATAAAATAATCACTGTTATTGACCGGGATATTATATTCTCTGCAGATACACCTGAAGAGCAAAAAACCAGATTACAGGAAATAGCATCCAATTGTCCTATCTCAAAAATTCTTCAAGGGGATGTAAAAGTAAGGACCTTTATTTTCAGGGACGGAGAAACGAAGACAATCAAATATGCTAACGGAGAAATTACTGTTGGTTGGAAGCCTGATTTTTGTCAGCATTCCACAAGATGCTGGACACAGCTTCCACTTGTATTCAAGCCTTCGGAGAGAAAATGGATTGATCCTGACGGCGCAACTCCTGAAAGAATTGAAGAACAGGTGTTGAAATGTCCTTCAGGAGCATTGACTTTTACGTTCAATAAATAGTATGTTTGTTATTACATACTATGCTTTTTAATTCATTCCTGTTTTTAATTTTTTTCTCTGTAGTAACTATCACTTATTATGCCATACATCACAAATGGCGTTGGTTATTATTGTTGATTGCGAGTTGCTATTTTTATGCGTTTTTAATCCCGGCTTATTTACTTGTTCTGTTTTTGATCATTACTATAGACTATGCAGCGGGATTATTAATTGAATCAAACCAGGGAAGAGCGCGCAGATTATATTTAGTAATGAGTATAATCAGCAATCTGACTGTTCTGGGCATATTTAAATACCATAATTTCTTCGTCGAAAACTTCAATCTTTTATCGGGTATATTTTCCTTCAAAACTGGATCATTTTCCATCTGGAAACTGGCTCTTCCTATAGGACTCTCCTTTCATACATTTCAGGCCATGTCCTATACGATCGAAGTCTATAAGGGGAGAGAAAAAGCGGAAAGAAAATACGGAATATACGCTCTATATGTCATGTTTTATCCACAGCTGGTCGCAGGGCCGATAGAACGGCCCCAGCATCTCATTCCACAATTTTACCAACAACATAAAGTTGACTATGATGGAATAACCAATGGGCTCAAATGGATGTTATGGGGATTCTTTATGAAAGTGGTTGTTGCCGATCGGTTGGGAATTTATGTTGATTACGTTTTTAAAAATGTAGAGGTACATAGCAGGCTGGCACTGATAACTGCAGTTTTTTTCTATTCATTTCAGATCTATTGCGATTTTGCAGGGTATTCACTTATTGCCATTGGGTCTGCTAAAGTGATGGGCTTTACTTTAACCAAAAACTTTAACCGGCCTTATCTCGCTTCATCGTTAAGGAATTTCTGGAAGCGATGGAACATAACGCTTTCACAATGGTTCCGCGATTATGTCTACTTTCCGATGGGCGGGAGCAGGGTGACCAAGTCAAAATATATATTTAATATTCTGGTAGTTTTTATTCTAAGTGGATTATGGCATGGGGCAAACTGGACATTTATTCTATGGGGTCTAATTCACGGGTTATTCATACTTTTTGGTTTTCTAAGACATAAGTTCTTGCCAGGATTTGTTATTTCAAGATTTATAGGAATTGTTACGACTTTTCTGGCAGTAAGTTTTTGCTGGATATTTTTCCGGTCTCAAAATTTGCGTGAAGCATTTATAATAATAAAAAGGATATTCAGCGCTAAGACTATACAATTAATTGAGGGGGAATTTGATGAGCGGTCCCTGCTTGTTTATTCATTCCTTGGAATATTTACCATAGTTGCCACTGAAATGGCCAATGAATTTTACCCGGGAAAATTTCTATTACTCCAAAGCCCAAAGGAATGGGTTCGCCTGACAACGTGCATTGGATTAATAATAATAATTCTGCTGTTTGGAGTCTTTGACGGAAGTCAGTTCATTTACTTTCAATTCTAAATTCCATATGAAAAGAATAAGTTTCTTCCGGAAAATATTTATCATAATGACTTTCCTGATTCTCATTGATAGGGGGTTAGGGACTATTTTGCAACACTATTATTTAAAAATCCGTCATGGAGAACAGGGCAGGACGAATTATGTTATTGATTCCTGTAATTCAGAAACAATTATTTTGGGATCTTCCAGGGCTGCCCACCATTATGTATCTCCTGTTATCTCTGAAATATTACATACCACATGTTACAATGCGGGAAAGGATAAACAGAGACTGAGATATTGCCTCGCCATGTTGAACATCTTATATCAACGGTATTCTCCAAAACAAATTCTTCTTGATCTGAATCCCACTGCTTTTGAAGTAAACGAAAATGGATTGGACGAGCTGTCCGTACTATTGCCTTATTATGGTTTACATCCTGAAATTAGATCTATAGTAAATGAACGCAACCGGTTTGAATGTATTAAAACATATTCCGATTTGTATCGCTTAAACTCTTTGCCCTTAAAGATTTTATTCAATAATATATCCAAAGAAAGAGATGCGAATGAATCTAGCGGATACGTTCCCCTGGTGATTCATAAGGAACTGATACCTGATACACCAGATAAATTGCCGGGATCTCTGCCAATTGACAGTAGTATCGTTAATTGTTTCAAAGATATTGTCAGACTTGTTAAGGATCATGGATCCAGGTTATTTGTAATCGTTTCACCAATATATTATCAGCTGCCGGAAAACCTTAAAACCATTGAAATCGCGAAATCTATTTGTAGGAATGAGAAAATTATATTCCTGGATTACAGCCAATCCCGTCTATTTCTTGACCATGGGCCGGAAATGTTTCTTGATATGGGTCACTTAAATGATTCCTCAGCAATTGTATTTTCAACTATACTTTCCAGGGATCTGCGGAACATCCATTAATGTAGTTATTTTTAATTGACCGGATTTCAGTAAATTACATATAGATCCTTTCACTTCTTCAAAGCTTCATTTCCAAGGGAGTCATTTTTATGAAGCGTATATTATTATTCTTCGTCTATTCCATGCCTTTGCTGCTTACGGCACAAACAGTTATTTCTATAAAAATTGATGGCGCCATTAACCCTGTTGCTGCGGAATATATTCACAGGGGAATTGAAAAAGCCATCAGTGAAAACGCGAGTTGTATTTTGATCCATATAAATACACCCGGCGGATTATTGAAATCTACACGTGTCATTGTCGGCGATATGCTTGAATCGCGGATACCCATTATCGTATATGTTTCTCCGGCTGGAGCGCATGCCGGATCGGCTGGTGTTTTCATCACACTCGCTGCTGATATTGCTGCTATGGCACCCGGTACAAATATCGGAGCAGCGCATCCTGTTACATTACAGGGAGGATCAGATACTATTATGAACAGTAAGTCTACGAATGATGCCGCGGCATTTATACGAACGATTGCTGAATACAGAAAACGAAACCTTCAATGGGCAGAAGATGCTGTACGGCAAAGTGTGGCAATTACCGCAAACGAAGCACTTCAGAAAAATATTATAGATCTTATTGCACCGGGCGACCAGGAATTACTTAACCAGGTAGATGGAAAGTTGATTTTACGAGATTCATCAAGGATCATACTTCATACGAAAGGAGCGTCAATTCAAATACTTGAAATGGGATTCACTGAGAAAATCCTGAATGTCGTAAGTGATCCGGATATTGCTTATATATTATTGATGCTTGGATTGGTAGGTCTTCTTTTTGAATTATTCAATCCAGGCAGTATTTTCCCTGGTATCATCGGTTTTATCTCACTTGTGCTTGCTTTTTATGCTTTGAATACTTTGCCGGTGAATTATGCCGGACTTTCGCTGATAATTTTTGGTATTGTCCTTTTGCTTCTGGAGATCAAAATTGTAAGTCATGGCATGCTGGCTATTGGCGGAATATGTTCACTACTTATCGGATCGTTGATGCTCATCCGGACGGACTCGACTTTTGATTTTATGAAAATTTCCCGTGTGTTGATATTTTCTACTGTTACTGTCACAACCTGCTTCTTTCTTTTTGTAATCGGGATGGGACTAAAGGCTCAGCGCAGAAAACCGGTCATGGGTATTGAAAGTATGTTGGGTGAGACCGCGGAAACCATAGGTTCTTTGAATCCTGCAGGGAAAGTCCGTATGCAGGGAGAAATCTGGAATGCAATTTCCATTTCAGGAAATATAAATATGGGAGAAAAAGTGCGTGTGAAGGAAATTAAAAACCTGACCCTTTATGTTGAACATATGCGTACTTAATAATTAAAATAGATTTTCATGCAAACAATACCTGTATTTACACTGGTTGTTATTCTTTTCGGCATTATGATCCTTGCGAATGCCGTTCGCATTCTTCGTGAATATGAAAGAGGAGTCATTTTCAGATTAGGACGATTGGTATCCGGTGAAGTGAGGGGCCCCGGATTGATTTTTCTTATTCCCATAGTTGATAAGATGGTAAAAGTGAGCCTGCGTACTGTGGTGATGGATGTACCTCCACAGGATGTAATTACCCAGGACAATGTATCTATCAAAGTGAATGCGGTTATCTATTTCCGCGTGCTTCAGCCGAATAAAGCTATCGTGGAAGTTGAGAATTACCTGATGGCTACTTCGCAAATGGCGCAGACAACTTTACGGAGTGTATTGGGGCAATCCGAGCTGGACGACCTCTTATCACAAAGAGAAAAGATCAACCAGCGATTGCAACAAATCATTGACGGGCATACAGAGCCCTGGGGGATCAAAGTTTCCAATGTGGAAGTAAAACAGATCGATCTGCCGCAGGAAATGCAAAGAGCAATGGCCAAACAGGCAGAGGCTGAAAGAGAACGCCGGTCAAAGATTATCGCCGCAGAAGGAGAATTCCAGGCTTCACAACGATTGGCCGACGCGGCAAAAGTTCTGGCTGAACAACCCAGTGCAATTACACTTCGTTACCTGCAAACCCTCAGAGAGATCGCCACAGAGAATAATTCTACTACCATTTTCCCAGTTCCGATCGACCTGCTGAAACCATTTTTGAATTTTGAATTGCAAAAGAAAATCCCTTAGTGAATTAGCACTTCATTTAAACACTTGAAAAATAACCATATGTTTCTAACCAGAATCAAACATATTTCGATAATCATTACCAGTCTTATTACGATCATTTCCCTCAAAGCAGGAGCGCAGCCATTGCATAGCCGCTGGGATGAACTGACCGCCAGTGAATGGTCAAAAGCCCTTCAACAATCTGATTCCACTTGTATACTTCCAATAGGTATCCTGGAAAAACACGGACCACATGCCCCGATCGGTGCTGACCTTATTCAGGTTCGTGAATGGGCCGCAAGAGCAACGAAGAAGGAATATGCGGTTGTTTTCCCGGACTATTTTTACGGGCAGATAAACGAAGCGAGACATCAGTTTGGAACTTTTGCTTTACAGGAGCGTATTGTTTGGGATCTGCTGGAAGCAACCTGCGATGAAATCGGAAGAAACGGATTTAAGAAAATCCTTATTATAAATGGTCATGGCGGCAACCCTGAACTGATCAGCTACTTTATTCAGACTAGACTTGAAAAACAAAGAAATTATGCTGTATATTTTTTTGAACCCAGCCAGGATTCTACCTTTAGAAAACAGGTTTCAGCGCTTCATAAGTCAAACCAGGCAACCGACGAACACGCAGGGGAACGTGAAACATCTGTCCTCTTATATTTACGTCCTGACCTTGTAAAAATGGACAGTGCCTCCAATGAATCTGGTGCGAATCAACACCGGCTTAATATTCCGAATGTTTATACAGCAATCTGGTGGTATGCAGATTATCCAAATCATTATGGAGGCGTCGGGAGTCAGGCAACCGTAGAACTTGGGAAACTGGTTACAGAACACATAATCGGTCAGTTGGTCACTGCTCTCAAAGATGTTAAGGCTGATCAAAAGACGTTGGCCCTACAAAATGAATTTTTTGACCGGGTGAAAAAGTAATAACCGGAGAAAATTATTATTTTGTAAAAGTAATGGCTGCA
>DASZHV010000059.1:0-6791 GCA_035937535.1 Puia sp.
GACGCTTTAAAAGATCCACATTCAATCATACTTTCCGAATCCACGGCCAAAGCGATGTTTGGAGATGCCGACCCCCTGAATAAACTCATGCGTATCGATAGCAAACTCGATGTGAAGGTTACGGGTGTTTATAAGGACTTCGCGCACAATTCAGAATTTGGTGATCTCGATTTTATTTCGCCCTGGGACCTGTATGTAACATCAGAAAAGTGGATCAAATGGACCGAAGACCGATGGGACAATAGCTCTTTCCAGCTTTTTGTGCAAATCGCCGACAATACAAACTTCCAGACGGTCGACAAAAATATCGCCGATGCAAAATTCATCCGGGATAATCCGGAAGACAAGCACTATAAAACAAAACTTTTTCTCGCACCGATGAAGGACTGGCATCTCCGGATGCAATGGGAAAACGGAATTCAAACCGGCGGACTGATCGAATATGTAAGATTATTCAGCATCATCGGTGTGTTTGTATTGCTGCTTGCCTGTATCAATTTCATGAACCTGAGTACAGCCAGGTCTGAAAAAAGAGCCAGGGAAGTAGGTGTCCGAAAGGCCATTGGCTCGCTGAGAAAAAATCTGGTCAGTCAGTTTTATACGGAATCCCTGCTGGTCGTTTTATGCTCATTCGGACTTTCACTACTGCTGGCAAAACTCTTCCTGCCCTGGTTCAATCATATGGCCAGTAAAGAAATGTTTATTCCCTGGACGAATATCAGGTTCTGGATATTTTGTCTGGCTTTCACAATGTTTACAACTGCGGTCGCCGGAAGTTATCCCGCACTTTATCTTTCCTCATTTCAACCCGTTAAAGTATTGAAAGGTGCTTTCAAAACAGGCAGACTCGCTGCTGTTCCCCGCAAAATTTTAGTGGTTCTTCAATTTACCATTTCCATGGCATTGATTATCGGAACCATCATAGTGTATAACCAGATACAATATACCCGGAACAGACCCATTGGTTATGACCGGAACGGACTGATGATGATACGAATGAAATCACCGGATTTTTATGGCAAGTTCGATCTGCTGAAAAACGAAATGGAAAATGCCGGGGTTATTACCAATTTTGCAGAATCATCCAGTCCTGTTACCGATGTTTATTCCAATAACGACGGATTCAGCTGGCAGGGGAAAGATCCTTCGGTGACTGGTGCGTTTGATAACATCTGGGTTACGCATGATTTTGGAAAAACCGTGGGCTGGCAATTCATGAAGGGCAGGGATTTCTCCAGGGCATTTACAACAGACTCTAATGCCATCGTCATCAATGAAGCAGCTGTAAAATTTATGAATTTAAAAGATCCGGTTGGTAAAATTGTCACGTGGATGGGCAGGCCGGGTAAAAACTTGATTGTGATCGGTGTGATTAAAGACATGATTATGCAATCACCTTACGATCCGGTGAACCCTACCATCTATTTCATGGACTATGAAAACGTAAACTGGATGGATCTTAAACTGAATCCTAATAAGAGCGCGACGGAAACTGTTTCAAAAATAGAATCTATATTTAAAAAGATTATCCCCTCCGCTCCATTCGATTATAAATTTGCCGACAATGAATTCGCCGCTAAATTCGCCACCGAAACGCGCATAGGTCAGCTTTCAGGATTTTTCGCCATCCTGGCCATCTTCATCAGCTGCCTCGGATTATTCGGCCTTGCATCCTTTATAGCTGAACAGCGTACCAAAGAAATTGGTTTGAGAAAGGTATTGGGCGCATCCGTATTTTCTGTATGGAAAATGTTGTCCATGGATTTTGTTCTGTTGGTCCTGATTTCGTTGACTATAGTAGTACCCCTGTCATATTTTTTCATGCACCAGTGGTTGCAAAATTATCAATACCGCACAGATATACAGTGGTGGGTTTTTATCGCCGCAGGAACAGGCGCAATCTTAATAACATTATTAACTGTGAGCTATCAGAGTATAAAAGCAGCGATCACTAACCCCACTAAAAGCTTACGTGCGGAATGAGATATGAGATATGGGATATGGGATATGAGTTATGGGATATGGGTTATGAGTTATTGAGGATTCATACCCCATATCTCATATCTCATATCCCATAACTCATAATCCATCCCGCACGTGCGGGTTAACCCATATCTCATAACCAAGACGAATAGCTCACAATTAAATACGTTTTTTTCTTTCTAATAAAGGGTTTTTTACATCTTAAGTTGAGGTAATAAATATATTACCTTACTTTTGTGAAATACAATGAATTTATAAGGATACTTAAAAAGACGGATGGATTGTAATCAGACAGTCAGGAAGTCATCTTATAATGGTACATCCAGTCAAAAAAGGTCAAGTAAATTGCCCCAATCATGGAAGCAAAGAAATTGGCAAAGGATTAGCGATTAAAATCATGAAAGAAGCAGGTTTATTCTAAATCAAGAAAGATGAAAATCGAAATGATTGTTGAAAAAACGAGAACCGGATATTCAGCATATGCAACCAAGGGAATGACTTTTACTGTAGGCAAAGATTTGGAAGAATTGAAAAAGAATATCCTGGAAGTAGTTAATCTGTCACTTGAAGATCAGGGGAAAACTGCTACAATGGATGACATAAAAATTACCCTGGACCTTCCCCAATTCTTTTCATTCTATAAAGTCATTAATGCCAAAGCCCTTTCAGAAAGAATTGGGATGAACCAAAGCCTGCTAGCCCAATATATAAAAGGAAACAAAAAGCCCTCTACGGCCCAGAAAAAAAGAATATTAAAAGGCGTACACCAGGTAGGCAGAGAGCTTTCGGCAATTAAGGCATTAATTTAACTGGAATTTGCCGCACCCTGTCAACTGTTCCCGCACGTGCGGGATCAACTGTCAACTAATTTGTATGCTCAAAAATTATATCAGGATCGCATGGAGGAATTTGAGTAGGCATTCATTTTATGCGATTTTAAATGTATTCGGCCTTGCACTCGGCATTTCATGTGGTATCATCCTGTTTCAGTTTATCAGTTATCATCTGAGCTTCGATCGTTATCATCAAAAATCAGATAATCTATACAGAGTGGTAACGGATCTGAACCTGGAAGATGGCTCCGTTCAATATGAAAGAGGTGCTCCGCTAGCTCTGGCTGCTGCAATACATAATGAAGTTCCTCAGATAAAAGATCAGGCTTTTTTATTTCAAAACTTCAGGGATCAATCCTTCACAGTAGCCATTCCACAGTCCGGCGGTTCTCCTGAAAAGCTTTTTTCAGAGCATAGAAATATTGCCTTTGCAGATCATAACTGGTTTAAATTATTCGATTATGAATGGATAAGCGGCGACCCGAATACAGCACTGGAAGAACCCAATACTGCAGTATTGACACAGAGACAGGCAGAAAAATATTTTGGTAATGATAACCCAATCGGTAAAACGATCCGTTTGGATGGCAACGTGGAAGTGAAGATCACCGGGCTGTTAAAAGATCATCCGGACAATACCGATTTCAAAGCGGAGGTTTTTATCTCATTGCTCTCTCTGAGAAGTTTTTACCCTGATAATTTCCAGCCGATGAGAACAGAATGGGGCTGGATCAATTCATCCAATTATCTTTTTCTGCATTTGCCCAATGGCTTCACACCAAAAGCCGCGCATGATGCGATCAGCGTTCTGAAAAAGGAACATATGGGCAACCTAGCTAAGTATTATGATTTTCATTTGCAGGCATTACATGAAATGCATTTCGATGCCAGATATGGCGGGGTGATCTCAAAATCACTCATCACTACGCTCGCCTTTGTTGGCCTCATTATTCTGATCATCGCCTGTGTTAATTTTATCAACATGGCAACGGCACAAAATGCCAGGCGCTCAAAAGAAATCAGCACACGTAAAATATTGGGAAGCACAACTACCGGAATTTTCTGGCAGTTCATAACCGAAACCGCCTGCATAACTTTATTAGCAGTTGCATTTTCCCTGGGATTGGTATTTTTAGCATTACCCGTTTTGAATCATTGGTTGCAGACAGACCTGGAACTACATCCCTTCCGTGACAAACAGCTGATGCTGGCTCTTCTTTCACTGATCATATTTGTGGTCGTTACAGCAGGAATATATCCTTCGTTTATGTTGAGCAGATTTAATCCTGTAGAATCTTTAAAAAGCAGATCCGGCAGAGCAAAACAACCCTGGTTGCGCAAAGGCCTGATTCTTTTCCAGAATTTGGTAGCGCAGTCACTCATTATCTGCACGCTGATCATCATGTTACAATCTAACTATGTAAAAAATGCCGACCTCGGATTTAATAAGGAAGCCGTTGTGGTGATCACCATTCCCAAACCGGATAAAAATAATCTTGTTTACCTGCGCAATGAGTTATTGAAACGGCCTGATATCAAAGATGCAAGTTTTTGTTTTCGTCCCCCGTCTTCTGAAATTTTTAAGGCAGGATCAGTCAGAATTGATAATCGCGATTGGGAAAAAGGTATAGCGCTTTGTGTTCTGGGCGATTCGCATTACCTACAGACTTTCGGATTGCAATTGATTGCCGGAAGAAATCTGATAGAAAGTGATACGGCCAGGGAATATCTGGTGAGTGAGGACATGGTAAAAAAACTTGGATTCCTCAACAACAATCAGATACTGGGTCACCAGCTGGTTGCCGGTGCACTGCAGGATCACCCCGGAACAATCGTAGGCGTGGTAAAGGATTTTCATTTGAAATCTTTGCGAAGTGAAATTGAACCGACTTTAATCGCAACTGTTCGCGAAGATTATGCCAATGCAGGAATTAAAATCACTGGTGTGAATCCTTCGAGAACCATTGAAGAAATAAAAAAGATATGGCAATCCGTTTATCCCAATAATATTTTTGAATATCATTTTCTTGATGAGCAGATTGCTGAGTTTTACCAGAAAGAAGATTTGTTGAATAAACTCATCGGGAGCTTTGCAATACTTGCAATTATTATCAGTTGTGTTGGTTTACTTGGGCTGATATCGCTGATGACAATTCAGCGAACAAAAGAAATTGGCATCCGCAAAGTAATCGGTGCATCTGTCGCAAGCATTACCATTCTTTTATCGAAAGATTTTGCCAAACTGGTTTTCCTCGCACTCATCCTTGCCACAGCTTTGGCCTGGTTTATTATGAACAAATGGTTGCAGGGATTTGCGTACCGCATTTCAATACCCTGGTGGATCTTTTTTCTTGCTGGCATCTCTAATCTGACGCTGGCCTTTATTACGATCAGCTTTCATGCTGTTAAAGCAGCGACCACTAATCCCACTAAAAGCTTACGTGCGGAATGAGATATGAGATATGGGTTATGGGATATGGGTTATGGGATATGGGTTATTGAGGATTCATACCCCATATCTCATATCTCATAACCCATATCTCATAATTCATATCTCATAACCCCAAAAAAACCTCCCATTCTGGGAATTAACCATCACATAACAGCCATTTAACAAGCCGGCGGAACCGCGAAATAATATGATACTTAAAGCGTCGTTTAAGGTAGGTATTTATCATTATCCTAATAAAAAAACCAACAACGATGAACCCAAGAAACCAATGGCGTATCGCCATTTGCATGATTGCTTTATTCTGCATCATTATATCCTGTAATAAGGATAACAACAGCAGCAACACAAATCAAACTACAGTTCAGACACAGGCGGACGATCAGACGATGGTATCCAACGAATCGGATATTATGGCAAGTGATATCAATGCCGCATTGAGCAGCTCTACTTCCATCAATGGCATGTCAGCCAATACAATACATTCAGGAATTGTAGGGGTGAACAGTGTTAATGAAACTCAGGGAGTTCAGGGTGTGAACTCATCTCTGATCTGCGATGCAGTTATCGTCGTCGACACCACCGTTAATCCAAGAACAGTTACCATTACTTATAATGGTACAAACTGCTGGGGTAACCGCACCCGCACCGGAACAGTCGTTATTTCTATTGCGGCAGGAACTCATTGGATGGACCAGGGCGCTGTGGTAAATATCGCCGTACAGAGTCTGACCATCACCCGTGTAAGCGATGGTAAAACAATTATCTTAAATGGTACCCGCACAATGACCAATGTTAGCGGCGGAAGTATGACACAATTGGCCACGCTCAACAGCATCATCCATACCATCAGCGACAGCCTGACAATCACATTCGCTGATAACCTCGTCCGCACCTGGCAGGTTTCCAAGAAGCGTGTATTCACTTATAATAACGGTATCGTTATGACTACAACCGGTACGCACAGCGACGGAGTAAATACCAATGTTGCAGAATGGGGAACAAATCGTTTCGGAACTGCATTCGAATCTCTGATCACCATTCCTAAAGTATTTCGTCAGGATTGCAACTTCAGACTGGTCAGCGGTCAGAACACGATCCTGCGTTCCGACAGCCTGAATTCAGTGATCACATTCGGACTGGATGCTACAGGCCACGCAGCAGCATGCCCTGGCTCCGGAAATTATTACCTGGAAATTACCTGGACTTTTCCGAACGGAAAATCGACTATTCCTATAATTTTACCATACTAAAACATTTTTATTGTTAATTGTCAATTGTTAATTGTTAATGACGAACTAGTTGCAACCTGCAAATAATGAGCGTTAACAATTATCAATTGACAATTAACAATTAAATCTTTGTGAGTTTCTCTACCGCAAGCTCAATCGTTTCCTTTTTCTTCGCAAAACAAAACCTCAACACCTTATCGTCTTTACCCGATTGATAAAATGCTGAAACAGGAATAGCAGCAACACCGCATCGGGCGACGAGTGTTTTGGCAAAAACATCATCGGGTTCATCTG
>DASZHV010000060.1:0-41169 GCA_035937535.1 Puia sp.
CGTTTAGTGTTTGAATATTTCCTTTAAGAATAGTCAGTCCGAACATGGATGGAAAATCTTCCTGTGCATATATTCCTCTTCCTGAAATTTTCTTATCGCCCGTTCCCAGTATATGCAGATCATGAAAAGATACCAGGGCTACTCTCTTAAAAAGGTCCTTATATTTTGCCTCCATTGCAAATCCCAGGGGCATGGCAATCGTGGGTCCGGTATAGGAATCCCCCTTGTTCACCTGGGTGATCATTATTTTCGCCAGCCTTTCATGATTCGGATTATAATGATCATAGGTCAGCTCATCTAAAACCCATAATCCGATAATAATGGCTGTGGCCATGCCGATGGCAAGTCCGACGATATTCAGTGAAGCGAAAGCTTTATTGTTACGCAGATTGCGGAGGGCAATTTTGATATAGTTCTTAATCATAGTTTCTGTTCGTTGGCAGTTGGCCGTTAGCCGTTGGCCGTGTTTAAAAGTAATGAAGACTGTCTTTCGAACTTCCAAGAAAATGCCAGACTGATATCTTATTGAATATCAACATGATATAAAATGATGGGTTAAAGACATTGCCCGTTTTTGATACGATTCCTGTACGTTTTATAAGCCTAAAACATGAACATAGGATAAACAGCTGATTGACAGAACTTTATCGAGGTGGCTTCGAGAATCCTTCGAGAATCCTTCGGGATTACTAGGGGATTACTGGCTGATTCCTCGAAGAACTCTCGAAGAACTCTCGAAGAACTTGCGAAGAATCCTTGAAGCCGGCCAGAACCAATACAGGCTTAAACTATAAGGAAACCAGAAGGAAGGTCCATATTGTATCGTCCCGATATAGCTGTAAAGAGGTAAATAAATCCTAAGGTTTCTGCACATGAAGCTGATTTAGTCCTGGAACTGTTGTACTTATGTCTTTTTAGTCCTGGACAAAGACAGAAACTCTAAGTGTTTCGCCTCGATAGCAACTGCCTGTAATATGATCGTTTTCGTCCTGCGATCCTTTAGTGATCTTAGAGTGATCGTTTAGTGATCGCGGACCCAGGAAAAGACCTTTTTACTTTAAAAATTGCCAGCCAGCGGGCCCTCGTAAATCTGACTTCTGTGATTCGAGATATATCTGCATGAACAATACAAATATGTGGTCCTATTTCAGGAAAATTTCACAGCCTGTGGTTGTACTGTGAAAAAATTAAAATTTATTTAGTATAAATTGTTACTATATAATTTAGTATATTTATACTAATTAAATTAGTATTTAGTTGGTGACACAAGTGTTGATTGAATTAACCATAAACCATCCACCACCCACCATAAACCAAATAAAAGTGGAAACTCTCATCCAAACCATGCCGGGTTATCGGCTCAACGAATACATGCTGGTTTTGTCGCCACACGAAGATCTGCGCAAAAAAATCCAGGGTGTGAAAAAAGAATTTGCTGAAAAATATAAATGTCAGCAGGCGAACTGGGGCAAACCACATTTGTTACTGGCGAGATTCAGTCAGATTGAAATGATGGAAGAAAGAATAACAGCAAGATTAAGATCCATCGCGATGGGATTTCATCCGATCAAAGTGGAGATGAAAGATTATGGTTCTTATCCGACACATTCCATTTTTATCCAGGTGATTTCGCGTGAACCGATAAAAGATCTTATCCGCGAGATCAAAGAGACACAGAGATTGCTGAAGCCTGATAATGATCACAAACCATATTTTACTGATGATCCGCATATGATGATTGCTGCGAAACTGGCTCACTGGCAATACGAAAACGGATGGCTCGAATACACACACCGACATTTCACCGCTAGATTTATTGCTGAAGGCATGCTGCTTCTCAAACGCCGCACCGGCGAAAAAGCCTGGCAGATCGTGGAGCGGCTTGCGTTTCAGAATTTGCCTGTTGCTGTTAAGCAAGGGGATTTATTTGGTTGACCGATGCGGATGACCGATGACCGTCATATTTTTTTCGGTCATCGGTCAACGGTCATCGGTCAACGGTCAACGGTCATCGATCAAAAAAAGTAAAATGCAATATAACAAAGGCCGCGGCGCGCAAATAAATACGCGCAACAAATTCCAGCGAGACGAAAAAACGCGGGAACATATTGAATCGATTGACGATTGGACGGAATCCAATGCGCCGACGCAGTACATCGAACAGGAAGCGAAATCCATCGTAAACAAAGTGGACAGTCCTGACGTAGGAATGTGGTATAGTATGAATCCCTATGCGGGATGCGAGCACGGCTGCATTTATTGTTATGCGCGGAACACGCATGAATACTGGGGTTATAGCGCGGGCACAGATTTCGAAAGCAAGATCATCGTCAAAAAAAATGCTCCCAAACTGCTCAGGAAATTTCTGATGAATCCCAAATGGGAATGTGTGCCCATCAGTCTTAGTGGCAATACAGATTGTTATCAGCCTGCAGAAAAAAAATACCGTCTCACCAGGGGACTGCTGGAAGTATGTAATGAATTCAACCAGCCCGTGGGAATGATCACGAAAAATGCCGGCATGCTGCGCGATAAGGACCTGCTACAGGAGATGGCGAAAAAAAGACTTGTCTCAATCCTGGTTTCAATCACTTCCTTCAATGAAGACCTTCGGCAGAAAATGGAACCTAGAACGACAACAGCCGCCCAGCGTTTGAGGACTATTCGTGAACTAAGTAAGGCCGGAGTAAGGGCGGGTGTTATGCTGGGTCCGATGATCCCGGGACTGAATGAACACGAAATGCAGCGGATCATGAAAGAAGCCAGTGAAAACGGCGCAAGTTTTTCAGCCTATACCTTTATACGGTTGAATGGAGCTATCAAACTGTTGTTTCACGACTGGCTCTTTAAAAATTACCCAGACCGGGCCGATAAGGTCTGGCATTTGATTGAAAACTCCCATGACGGCAAGGTAAACGACTCCCGCTGGGGTATCCGGATGCGGGGCGAAGGCAATATTGCCGAGCTGGTTAACCAGCAGTATAAGAAATATGGGAAAATCTACGGACTTAATGCCGAAAGATGGGAGCTGGACTGCAGTATTTTCCACAGGCCCGGAGCTCAGGGTAGCTTGTTCTGAATCGGGTCCATATCAGAATCTCAGATATACAGGCTATTATATCCAAATCAGCTATATTTGCAAGCGCGGCAATTTCCATTGAATGTGATTGGGCATTTAAGATAATAAGATGGAATTCAATGAACTAAGATTAGCTTGCGTTTAATTTTATCAATCCTGTGATTCAGAGTCTGGTTTTTTTTATATATCTGAAATTTAAAATATTTGGAAGGGTGCAGAAAGTCATCAATACATGACTATCTGCACCTTTTTCATTAGTGTCAGGGAACAGGATTTGTAGTAATGCGTGGCGATAGATATTATTTTGAAAATTAACTGGTTGCATAATTGGCATGTGACTGAGAAGGCGAAGCTATTCCTGAATTCCGGCTTTTTGGGTCGCATATAAAATGAATTTACTTTGTCAGCGTTAACATCCCATTGGTATGCCATTTACACCAAGCCCCGCTGGGAGAAAAAAGTGCATTCCTTACTCTCTGAAAAGAAAATTGAATCCTATTGCCCTTTGAATAAGGTTCGCAAGAAATGGAGCGACCGGATGAAAACAGTGGAAGAACCCCTGTTTAAGTCTTATGTATTTGCCCGGGTGAATTCGGATGAACAGACTAAAGTGCGCATGACCGCCGGGGTGATGAATTTTGTTTACTGGCAGGGAAAGCCGGCCATCATTCCTGCTAAAGAGATTGAGACCATCCGAAAGTTTCTGAATGAATACGAAAACGTAATAGCTGAACCAATGCAACTGAAAGAAGACGGAAGGGTAATTATCCGCCAGGGATTATTCATGGATCACGAAGCTAAAATAATAAAGATTGAAGGCAACCGGGTAAAAGTGGTAATCGAAAGTATCGGTTATTCCCTTGTCGCTTCAATAGATAAAAAGAATTTGTCAACCCTTATACACTAAACATGCAGCGTTATTCCTTGCTGAAAAATTTTCTCTTTGCGATTGTCGGGTTATGGATCATGCAAACCATGAGTTCCTGCGGCACGACAAAAGGATTGATATTGGTTCGTGGTCCTTTTGACACGGCAAAATTGAGCAAGATTAATCCGGTAGAGCCGGTTATTCGAAAGAAAGATATTTTGAGTATCATTGTTTTCAGTGATAATCCAGAAGCGACTAAGATATTTAACCAATCACTTATTGCAGCCACAAATGTTGGCGCAAACGCAAATAATTCAGAGGGTATAACACAGGCTGTCCGTGGTTCCTCTCCATCCGCAGAAGGATATCGGGTTGACCAGGATGGAAATATTGTTTTTCAGGGAATAGGAAAAATTAAAGTAGAAGGGTTAACAATTGCGGCATTAAAAGATACCCTGGACGCAAGGCTTAATCCTTATCTCCAGCATCCTTATTATAGTATCAGGTTTCTGAATTATAAGTTTACAATGATGGGCGAAGTAGCAAAACCAGGAGTTATATCCATTCCCGGTGAAAGAATTAATATTCTGGAAGCTATTGCGCTGACCGGTGAACTCACACCATTTGCAGACAGGGATAGTGTTTTTATAATCCGGGAAAATAATAATAAAAGGGAATTTGCCTGGTTGAATTTAACGAAACCTGAGATTATGGCTTCGCCATATTTTTACATACAGCAAAATGACATCATCATCGTGGAGCCGAACAAGAAAAAATCTGTTGCGAACGATATTGTAACAGCGCGCAATGTCACCCTGGCACTTGCATTTATTACAACTTTTGCAATAGTTTATTCACTTTTCCGACATCCATGATTAATTTTAATAACTATGTCTGAACAAAGCAATGGGAATGAACAGAGTAACTTCTCGAACACAGAGATGTCCTGGAAAATCGGCCCAAGGGAATTTATTTTCAAATATCTTAAATTTATTCCATGGGTTATCATCTGTTCTATGATTGCACTAGTTCTGGGATGGCTTAAGATCCGGTACACGACCAATATTTTCCCCGTACAGGCTTCGATGTTAATCAAAGACGATAACAAAACTCCGGGAGGGGATCAACGGTTCGATGCAATGTTCCTGAATCAGAAAAGCTCTAATCTGAACAATGAGATCCAGATTTTAAAATCGAGGCCTGTATTATTAAGGGTAGCGAGAGACCTCGGTGTACAGATACGTTATTATAATAAAGGCAAGGTTCGTGCTAGCCTTACTTATCCCGATGTACCCATAAAGATGGAAATCCCGAAACTCGTAGATTCGTCTCAAGGATTCAGTATTGCAGTAACCCTGCTCGGAAATGATCATTTTCTTTTAGGGAAATCTAGTCATAAAATTTCTTTTGGCGAACCTTTTTCGGTCGGCGCAAATACCTGCGTTTTGTTCAGGGATCCACGTTACGATCCTAATTATCTGACCAGCTCAGAATTCATAATCACTTATTCTCCCCTGACCGAATTAGTAGGGTGGTTTTTAGGTGACCTGGGTGTGGTTCAGGTTGATAACCAGGCTACCATTCTTACACTGTCTTATAAAACAGAAAACTTAGAACTGGGCAAAGATTTATTAAATATACTAATGTCCGTTTATGATTCATTGACCATTGAGGATAAGAACCGAATAGCAGATAACTCTTTACGCTTCATAGATAACCGGCTCGATACACTTCGATATGAACTAAATAATCTGGAAGGAGGAGTCAAATCTTTTACCGTTAACAATGATGCATATAATATCGCGGAGCAATCTAGAATGTACTTGGATGGTATTGGAGAAAACGAAATAAAAATTTCTGAATCCGAAACAAGGATCAAAGTTCTTGACTGGCTACTAGCCTATATGGAAGACCCAGAAAACCGGCATAAACTGGTACCAACTATCCTCGGAATAGAAGAAAAAGTTTTGCTGGAATATGTGACAGAATATAACAGCCTGCAATTGCAAAGGGATGCTAACCTTCGAACCACAACCGAAAACAATCCCATGATCATTAGTATGGATGCATCCCTAGAGAAGGTCAGGAACAATACTATCCAGGTTCTGAAGAATGTAAGGCAAGCTTATTTTATTAGCAAGACCAGTCTTATTCAACAAAAGGAATCTTTGCAAAACCAGCTGAGATCCATGCCAGATAAATCCATGAGGCTGGTTAATATTCAAAGAAGGCAAAAAATACTCGAGGATCTTTATTCCTTCCTGCTTCAAAAAAAGGTAGAAACCAGCATATCATCTGCTTCCACTATTTCCAATTCCAAAGTAATTGAACCTGCTCTGGCTTCTACAAAACCGATCATTCCGGACAGGGGGAAAATTTATACTATTTACCTGCTTACAGGAATTTTAATACCTGTTGGTATTATTGCTTCAAGAGAATTGTTTCGTGACAAAGTATCCAACCGTATGGATGTCGAAAAAAGAACCAGGGCTCCGATCCTGGCCGAGATTGGGCACTCTATGGAGGATCATACCCTCGTTGTTACCCGCAATAGCCGACGTTTTATTGCCGAGCAGTTTCGCATATTGCGAAGCAACCTAAAATACATGACCATCAAAAAGGATAATCCGATTATCCTGGTAACTTCCTCTTTCAGCTCCGAAGGGAAATCCTTTATCAGCACCAATGTGGCTGCCGTGCTCGCATTGAGTGGTAAAAAAACTGTTTTGATGGAATTTGATATACGCAAACCCAAAATACTGGAAGGATTGGGCATGAAGAGAAAAATGGGCATTACCAATTATATCATCGGCCGCGCTAAGCTTGATGATATCATCATGCAGGTTCCCGGATTTGACGATTTATATGTTATTGCCTGCGGACCCATTCCTCCCAATCCGGCAGAATTGCTGCTTGATAATAAGCTCGATGAACTAATGCGTGAAATTCGCCAGCGCTTTGAAGTAGTTGTGATGGATACCGCTCCGGTAGGTTTAGTAAGTGATTCCATCAGTTTGGGAAAATATGCTGATTGTACATTATTTATCATACGGCAGGGCTATACTTACCGAAAAATATTGCGTCTTATAGATGATATGTATGTTGAGAAAAAATTGCCCGGGATCTCCCTTGTCATGAATGATGTAAAACTGGAAGGCGGGTATTACAGCGGCTACTATGGAGGATATGGTTATTATGGTGGTTATGGATATGGCATCGAGTCGGGATATTTCGAAAAACCTGCCAAAAAGAAGGGAACTCCCATATATAAACAGGCGATCAGATGGTGGAACAAATGGTTCTCTTAGTATTCTTAAACTGACTGATGCGCATATCCCATTTCCTTGCAAGGGTATTGAATAAACTGCATTTACTTTCCCTATTCAACGCCGCTACTGTAATCAGGGTCAATAAAAAAAAATTCACTATTCCGCTTCTGGGAAGACAAGGTTATGACAACCTAAATTTATCAGAACCCTGGATGACAGAGACACTGCTAGGCCTTCGTTCAACTTTCAATGGATATTTTGTAGATGTGGGAGTTAATATTGGCCAGACTTTATTGAAAGCACATGCGGTATTTGATGAAGTAGATTATATAGGTTTCGAACCCAACCCTTCCTGTGTACAATATGTTCAGGAACTGGTTCGGCAGAATGGAATGAAAAAAACTGTTGTACTGCCTGTCGCAGTAGGAGCAAAGACCGAAATGCTCAGGCTGAATTTTTTTGCAACTGATAAGAGCGATTCTTCAGCAACGATCGTTGAAAATTTTAAAGGAAATACAAAGCCAGATCATTTTATTTTTGTTCCTGTTTTTGATTTTCAAATGGTGACTCATTTTCTACCCAATCGTTCTTTCTCCATTCTGAAGATTGATGTGGAAGGCGCGGAAATGGAAGTGCTGTTGGGATTGCATGAATGGATCAGTGAATTTTGTCCCATGATACTACTCGAAATTCTTCCGGTTTATTCATCAGAGAATAGGTCAAGGCTGGATCGTCAGCGTAAGATAGAAGAATTGCTGACAGTATGGAATTATAAAATCGCGAGAATAAAGAAAAAGGATAAAGTGCATTTGGAGTTGATTGAAACGATCGGAATCCATTCCAATATTGAAGATTGTGATTATCTGCTCTATCATTCATCGTTAAGCGATAAAATTTCAGCCTGTTTCAATACTGTAGCCGCATAAAATAAAATAATAAAGGATTTGAATTATTATAGCCACCCGACTGCGGTTATTGACGAAGGAAGCATAATCGGCGAAGGAACGAAGATCTGGCACTTCTCCCATATCATGTCAGGATGCAATATTGGGAAAAACTGCAACCTGGGACAGAACGTGGTTGTTTCGCCTGGTGTAATCCTGGGAAACAATGTTAAAGTGCAGAATAATGTTTCCATTTATACTGGCGTGGTATGTGAAGATGATGTCTTTCTCGGACCATCGATGGTATTCACCAATGTTATAAATCCCAGGAGCGCCATTGTACGCAAGGATCAATACAAAAAAACAGTGGTCAGAAAGGGTGCAAGCGTTGGCGCCAATGCAACAATCATTTGCGGAAATGAAATCGCCGAATATGCTATGATAGGAGCAGGTGCAGTTGTTACAAAGCCGGTTCCTCCCTATGCACTTATAGTAGGTAATCCCGCAAAACAGATTGGCTGGATCAGTGAATACGGACATCGCCTGTATTTTAATGAATCGGGTATGGCTATTTGTCCAGAGAGTCAGCAACAATATTTACTTCAACAGAATGTCGTAAGGAAGATGGCATGATCAAGTCCTGAACAGATGAATGAAAAAAACAATAAGATAAAATTTGCGATTGTAGGATATGGACATATCGGAAAGCGGCATGCTGCCATGATAATGAATAACCCCGATGCTGAACTGGTCGCCATCTGCGATAACAATCCGAAACAATCAAGCGGAAAAGAAAATAAGGAGACAGCTTTCTTTGATTCGTTGGATGCTTTGCTTGATAAGGGACCGGAATTTGATGTACTCAGTATTGCCACACCCAATGGCCTGCATGAGGAGCAAGCCATTAAGGGATTGCGGACCGGTCACCACGTTGTCATCGAAAAACCGATGGCCCTCACCAAGGCTGGTTGCGAAAGAATCATTTTCGAATCCCTTCGCCAGCACAAACAGGTTTTTTGCATAATGCAAAACAGGTATTCACCTCCTTCGCAATGGTTAAAGGAGATCATACAAAAAAAAATACTGGGCGATATATTCATGGTACAAATCAATTGTTACTGGAACCGTGACGAACGTTATTATACGGCGGGTAACTGGCATGGAACCAAAGAACTTGACGGAGGCACGCTGTTCACGCAGTTTTCCCATTTTATTGATATAATGTTCTGGCTTTTCGGAGATATAAAAAATATCGGTGGAAAGTTTACCAATTTCAATCATAAGCAACTAACTGAATTTGAAGATTCGGGATTCATACATTTTGAATTTGTTAACGGAGGAATGGGCAGCTTCAATTTTTCAACTTCTATATGGAACCAGAACCTGGAAAGCAGTATTACAATCATAGCTGAAAAAGGAACGGTAAAAGTTGGCGGTCAGTACATGAATGAAGTACAAACCAGTGTCATCAGAGATTATACTATGCCTGAACTTTTGCCTGTTAATCCCCCAAATGATTACGGCCCTTATAAGGGTTCCGCTGCCAACCATCATTTTATTTTTGAAAATGTTGTCAATGTTTTGAAGGGCCGTGAGGCTATTACCACCAATGCACTGGAAGGTTTGAAAGTAGTTGAGATCATAGAAAAAATTTATCAGGCCGGGACGGAATAAAATACATGAATCAAACAATGCAAAAAAATGAAGATTGGGATCTTGTGATCAGACCTAAGGCTTCTTTATTTGATCTGCATCTTCAGGATATCTGGAAGTACAGGGATTTGCTAATACTTTTTGTTAAAAGAGATTTTATAACTCAGTACAAGCAAACCGTATTGGGGCCCATATGGCATATTATACAACCAGTACTTACAACGTTTGTTTTTCTGCTGATTTTCGGACGTATTGCCCATATTCCCACTGATGGTATTCAACCAGTTTTATTTTACATGAGTGGGATTACATTATGGAATTATTTTTCAGCCTGCTTGAACAGCACTTCCAATACTTTTATAGTTAATGCCTCAATTTTTGGAAAAATATATTTTCCCCGACTGGTAATTCCCTTATCAGTTGTATTGTCTAATCTCATACGCCTGGCAATTCAGTTTGGTTTGTTATTTCTTACAATGGTATGGTATCACTTCAATGGTTTTCCGATACATATCGGACTTTCATGGTTGTTGATTCCTTTGTTAGTAATTCTGATGGCAGGGATTGGTCTCGGTTTAGGAATTATTATTTCTTCTCTCACTACCAAATACAGGGATCTCGCCATACTAATGACTTTTATAGTGCAATTATGGATGTATGTCACACCCATTGGATATCCGATGTCATATCTTGAACATAGTAAATACAGGCTGATGATCAGTATTAATCCTCTCAGCAGTATTGTTGAAGCTTTCCGTTTTGCATTATTTCATAAGGGAAGTTTAGATGCAAGTGGCCTGCTATATAGTTTTGTTTTTATGATAGTTTCACTTTTTATTGGGCTGATTACTTTTAGCAGGGTCGAAAGGTCATTTATGGATACGGTATAATTAAACTTTCAAAAGCACAATAATTGTCAATAGTTATTAAAGTAGATAATCTTTCAAAACAATACCGGCTAGGAGAAGTCAGCACCGGGGCATTGGCTCATGATATTAACCGAGCCTGGTATCGAATTAGGGGCAAGGAAGATCCCTATCTGAAAGTAGGAGAAGAGAATGACCGAACCTTTAAAGGTAGTAGTGAATATATATGGGCGATACAAAACCTGAGTTTTGAAATGAAACAGGGGGAAGTGTTGGGAATCATCGGACGTAATGGCGCTGGCAAGTCCACCTTATTGAAAATATTAAGCCGCACCACAACGCCAACATTTGGAGAAGTCAGAATTAAAGGCAGGGTAGCAAGTTTACTTGAAGTTGGAACGGGCTTTCATCCCGAATTAAGCGGTAAGGACAATATATTCCTGAATGGGGCCATACTGGGAATGACAAGAAAAGAAATAAAAAGGAAATTTGATGAGATCGTAGATTTTGCAGGTGTTGAACGTTACATCGATACGCCGGTAAAAAGGTATAGCAGTGGTATGCATGTGCGATTGGCTTTCGCTGTCGCTGCATATCTGGAACCTGAAATTTTAATAATAGATGAAGTGTTGGCTGTGGGAGATGCTGAATTCCAGAGGAAATGCCTGGGCAAGATGAAAGATGTAAGTGATAAAGAAGGTCGTACAGTAATTTTTGTCAGCCACAGTATGCCAATGATTGCTTCTTTATGCAGTCGTGGTATTATTTTAAAAAACGGGCTCATGGCATTTGACGGTGCTGCCGGTGCAGCGGTTCATCATTATCAAAACGGGGGGAAAGGAAATTCTGCATTACTTGACTATTCGGATGGATCAAAAAAACCAGGAGATAAAATGGCGACATTACAACAAACCTGGGTGCAGGATATGGATGGAAACATCAAAAGTGAATTTAACATCGGAGAGCCCTTCAGAATCAGTATGCGTTACGAAATATTCAATAATGTTCCGCTACCGCCTTTCCCCAATTTTCATTTTTTTGATCAATTTGGCCAATATGTTTTTGTCTCCGCTCCTTCCAATAAAAATATTACTAATGGAACCGGCCTGTTTGAAGCAACCTGTTATATTCCAGGGAATTTTTTAAATGTTGGTCATTTTTCACTTGGAGTTGCGCTCACATTTCATCATTCAGGCATTCATGTCAGCTTTTATGAGCCACATGCACTGAACATCACGATAACAGAAGACATGGGTAGTTCTGCAACAAGATCTACGAATTATGCTGGCGAAATACCAGGCGTTGTCCGACCTTTATTGGACTGGAATGTCAAAAAAACATTATGAAAGTAGTCATTTTTGCTGGCGGTTTGGGAACCCGCCTTTCTGAAGAAACCGATATAAGGCCTAAGCCAATGGTTGAAATTGGCGGGAAACCAATTCTATGGCATATTATGAAATCCTATAGCCATTATGGTTTTAATGAATTTATTATTTGCCTTGGTTACAAAGGATTTTATATCAAAGAATACTTCATGGATTATTATATGCATAATTCTGATATGACCATTGAACTTGAAAGTAATAAGGTGAATATTCATTTTACTCAAACAGAATCATTTAAAGTGACCTTGGTGGATACCGGATTGGAAACGAAGACTGCGGGCCGTTTGCGACGTATTCATAACTATGTAGGCAATGAACCCTTCATGTTGACTTATGGAGATGGAGTCTGTGATATTGATATAAGTGAACTAGTTAAATTCCATAAGAAACATGGAAAAATAGCTACCGTTAGTGCTGTCCAACCAGAGGCGCGTTTTGGAAGTATGGAACTGAGATCAGGAAATGAAGTGAGCATCTTTAAAGAAAAACCCTTAGGTGATGGTCAGTGGATCAATGGCGGATATTTTGTTTTGTCATCAGGTGTTTTTGATTATTTGGGAGATCAATCAGATAATACTATGTGGGAAGACGAGCCACTGGAAAAATTAAGTAAAGATGGTCAGCTCATGGCTTATAAACACTCCGGATTCTGGAAATGCATGGATGCAATGCGGGACAAAATTGAACTGGAAAATTTGTGGAATAATCAAGAAGCAAAATGGAAAGTCTGGTAATCCATGTTCTTTAACGGAATATACAAGGGTAAAAAAGTTCTCCTGACAGGCCATACGGGTTTTAAAGGAAGCTGGCTGCTTAGCTGGTTGAATATGGCAGGAGCTGAAGTGAGTGGCTATTCACTACCCCCGAAACCTGAACATAAATTATACGGATACATAAAAGGCGAATCTATATGTCATTCATTTTTACATGATATACTTGATTGTCCCTTTCTTGAAAAATGCATAGTGGAATTTCAACCGGATTTTGTATTTCACCTGGCAGCCCAACCCCTTGTAAGACAATCTTATAAAAATCCAATTGAAACTTTCAATATAAACATCATGGGAACGGCCCATGTGTTAAATGCAATTAGGAAGATTTCAAAACCTTGTATTGCAATTATAGTAACGACGGATAAAGTTTATCATAACCAGGAAAAGACTATTCCTTATAAGGAGACCGATCGTTTGGGTGGGTTTGATCCTTATAGCTCGAGTAAGGCCAGTGCTGAACTGATCATTGACGCATACAGGAATTCCTATTTTAATCCCGCAAATTTTAAGGAACATCAAAAAACGATTGTCGCTGCTAGGGCTGGTAATGTAATTGGTGGAGGTGACTGGGCAAAAGACAGGATCGTACCAGATATCATTCGGGCCTTTCAAAATAATGAACCAGTAATAATAAGAAATCCGCATTCGGTCCGTCCCTGGCAGCATGTGCTGGAACCCCTTCATGCTTATTTATTATTGGGACAAAAATTATCTGAAAATCAGGGAGCATTTCATACCGAATATAATTTCGGTCCGATGCTTTCAGATTGTTTATCAGTTGAGACAATGGTTCAACAAGCCATAAAAATCTGGAAGGCCGGTTCCTATAAAATTTTAAGAGAGAAGGAAGGACCGCATGAAGCCGGTTTACTTACATTGGATATAAGCAGGGCAAAAGCAGATCTGCATTGGAGGCCCATATATAGTGCAGTAGAAGCAATGGATAAAACCATTTCCTGGTACAAATCATGTACGGGAGAGAATGCCAAGGATTTGATAGAAGAAAATATTGAGACTTTTATGATGAATTATAATCAATCCGTTGCAACCGTACATCTGGCATGATTTTCACTTTACTACCATTGCAAGGTGCTTATATAATTGAACCGGAGGTTTACCAGGATGAAAGAGGTTCGTTTTATCGTTTTTTTTGTAATGATGAATTCAAACAAATCGGACATAATAAACCCTGGATACAATTAAACCATTCACATACAAAATCGAAAGGCACAGTCCGCGGACTGCATTTTCAGTTACCCCCTGATGGAGAAATTAAAATGGTGAAATGCATTACTGGTAAAATACTGGACGTCATCGTAGATCTGCGTATAGGATCATCCACTTTTCTTCGATGGACGGGCGTTGAAATCTCAGCAGAAGATAGGCGCATGATATATATTCCCGAAGGGTTTGCACATGGATTTCAAACCCTCACCGATGATAGTGAATTGATTTATCACCATAGTACTGCATATATAAAAAATTCAGAAGGAGGTATCAGGTTTGACGATCCCCTGATAAATATTAATTGGCCTTTACCTCCACTGCACATTTCAGTTCGTGATCGGCTGTTTCCTTTAATAACAAATCAATTTCGAGGAATTAAGGTTTAGAATATGCAATGCAGGTTTTGTAAAACACCGTTACACCATGAATTCATTAACCTGGGGAATGCACCTGCATCCAATTCATTTTTAACTGCTGAACAGTTAAATGAACCGGAAGTCTTTTATCCTTTGAGGGTTTTTGTTTGTGATAACTGTTTCCTGGTGCAGATAGATGAATACAAAAAATCAGATGCGATTTTCAGTAATGAATATGTATATTTTTCTTCCTATTCTACCAGTTGGCTGGCTCATGCCAAAGACTATGTGGATATGGTTGAAAAAAGATTTTCACTTAACAATAATTCTCTTGCAGTAGAAATCGCATCTAATGATGGTTATTTATTACAATATTTCGCAGAAAAGAATGTCCCGGTATTGGGTATCGAACCAACCACCAATACAGCAGCAGTAGCAAAAAAGAAGGGAATTGAAACCATAACAGAATTCTTCGGAACACGCCTTGCGAAGAGTCTGGCTTCCGAAGGAAGAAAGGCTGACCTTTTACTTGGTAATAATGTGTTGGCCCATGTTCCTGATATCTTGGATTTTGTTGCAGGCATGAAGATCATATTAAAAGAGGATGGGGTGATCACCATGGAATTTCCTCATTTATTGAAGCTGATAGAAAATAACCAGTTCGACACCATTTATCATGAGCATTTTTCATATCTCTCATTCTACACTACTCAAAAAATATTTGAATCGCAGGGGTTGACCATTTTTGATGTGGAAGAGATTCCTACACATGGGGGATCATTAAGGATTTTTGCGAAGCATATAGAAAATAAGTCTTTGCCTGTTTCTGAGAATGTAAAGGATTTGATGCAAAAGGAGAAGAAGGAGGGTATATTAAATATAGATTCCTATAAAAATTTCCAGGCAAAAGCACAATGTATTAAACTAGAATTTCTTTCTTTTTTAATCCAAGCTAAAAAAGAAGGGAAAAAGGTAGCTGCATACGGAGCCGCCGCTAAAGGGAATACGCTTTTGAATTATTGTGGAGTAAAAAACGATTTAATAAATTATGTGGTGGATATGAATCCCCACAAACAGGGCAAATATTTGCCAGCAAGTCATATTCCAGTTTATTCCGAAAAAATCCTTAAACAAAACAAACCAGACTATGTAATTGTGTTGCCTTGGAACCTAAAAGCAGAAATTACGAATCAACTTAGATATATAAAGGTTTGGAGGTCATCTTTTGTAACTGTAATACCAAGTCTTGAGATAATATGAAATTTTTAGTTACCGGAGCCACTGGATTTATTGGGACTCATGTAATTAATGAATTAGTACGTCAGAATCATGAAGTAGTTGCAACAAGTACTAATATTTCTAAAGCGAAACAATTAAATTGGTTTGGCAAGGTTGAATACATGAGCTTTAAATTAGGTGATTTATTAAAAGAACAAGATCTTTTTAAACATTTTGGGAAGCCTGATGCACTTGTAAATCTAGCCTGGCAAGGACTGCCAAATTATAATTCGCTTTCACATATAGATGACAATCTTTTTGTACAATTTTCATTTTTAAAAAATCTAATTCAAAATGGATTGAAAAATGTTACAATTACGGGAACTTGCTTTGAATATGGCTTGCAAAGTGGATCTTTAAGCGAAGACTTGATACCATATCCTTCAAATTCATATGCAATTGCTAAAGATTGTCTTCGCAGACTAATTGAGGGAATTAATATTGAATTTCATTTTAGTTTTAAGTGGATGAGGCTTTTTTATATATATGGGGAAGGTCAAAATCCTAAATCCCTTATTCCTCTTTTACAAAGAGCAATAAAAAATAAAGAGAAAGAATTTAATATGTCGGGAGGTGAGCAATTGAGAGATTATTTGCCAGTTGAAAAAGTTGCTGAAAATATTATAATGGCTGCCAAACAATCAGATATTTCAGGGATTATAAATTGTTGCAGCGGTAAGCCAATTTCGATTAAGCAACTAGTAGATAATTTTAAAAAAGATCTTAATAGTGATATTAAATTGAACTTGGGGTATTATCCTTATATGGATTATGAGCCAATGGCTTTTTGGGGTAATAGAACTAAGCTTGATAAAATATTAAATGTGTTATGACCTTCATCGATGACTTCTCGGATGATGGAAAGAATTCCATTTTAGTTTTTAGGCAATCTAAAGTCCCGGTTTTTCAGAATAAAGTTTATAGCAGTAACATAGAGGCATTGCAAGCGCCTGTTGCTGATGTCGAACTTGTTCAATCTGATGTTTCTGGGTTTATTTTTAATAAAGTTTTCAACCATAAATTGATGCAGTATGATGTTAACTATCAGAATGAACAAGCAAATTCAGTTTATTTTCGAAAACATTTGAGAAGTGTACTGGACCTATTGTACTCTTTAGGACTAAAAGGCAAGAAGGTAATAGAAGTTGGATGCGGTAAAGGAGTTTTTTTTGACCTTATGTTGAATGAAGGTATAGATTGCTGGGGATTTGATCCAACATATGAAGGTAATAATCCAAGGATCAATAAAGATTATTTTTCAGAAAAATTTAATGATATTAACGCTGATGTTATAATCATGCGTCATACTTTAGAACATATTCCAAAGCCATTTTCTTTTATTCATACGATCGCAATGGCTAATAACTATAAAGGGTATTTATATGTTGAAGTACCAACTTTTGATTGGATTGTAGAAAAAAGAGCTTTCTGGGACATTTTTTATGAACATTGCAATTATTTTACTGAGCAAAGTTTAGGATTAATGTTTAATAATGCAGTTACTGGCAATTTGTTCGGAGGCCAGTACATTTATCTCTGGGCTGACCTTTCTAAATTAAAATCATCTGTTTCTTCAGATGTTAGATTCACCAGACGTGATAGTTTAATTTTCCAGGATAGGCTTAAGTATTATCAAGATTTTCTGAAAAAACATGATGGTCTAGCAATATGGGGAGCAGGCGCTAAAGGCTCAACTTTTCTTAATTTATTGGATAAAGGGAAAAATTATATTAAATATGTTGTTGACATTAATCCTGCAAAGCAAGATAAATATGTAGCCGGCACCGGGCATCCGATATTTTCTCCGGCAATTCTTGATTCGATTCCTGTACAAAACATCTTAGTTATGAATGAAAACTATTTAGATGAAATAGAGCAAACAATAGGCGCTAGAAAAATTAATATATTTAATCTTTAGTAATTTAAATAAATGGACCAAGTCAAAATTTTTGAAGAAGAAAGAAAGAAAAGAATTGAAATTCAGGGCACTATTGAAGACTTGAAAAATGCAACAACTATTTTTACAAAGGAAAGTATCAAGTCTGGTTATTCATATAATTTTTCATGGATGGGGCGCCCTATCATCCAGTATCCCCAGGACATGATAGCAATGCAGGAATTAATATGGGAGATTAAACCTGACTTAATTATTGAAACTGGTGTTGCTCATGGCGGATCTATTATTTATTATGCATCTCTTTTGGAATTGATAGGTAAAGGCGAAATTGTTGGTATTGATATTGAGATCCGTGATCATAATAGGAAGGAAATTGAAAATCATCCAATGTTCAAGAGAATTAATCTCATACAGGGGTCATCTGTTAATGAAGATGTGGTGCAGCAGGTATCTAAATTTATAATAAATAAATCAACTGTAATGGTTTGTTTGGATTCTAATCACACACATGAACATGTTTTAAGGGAATTAGAATTATATTCGCCATTTGTCACAATCGATTCATATATGGTTGTTTTTGATACAATCGTAGAAGATTTACCAAGTGAATTAATTAAAGAACGCCCATGGAATAAAGGAAATAATCCAAAGACAGCAGTTTGGGAGTTTTTGAAAACTCATAAAGAATTTGAAATAGATTATGTCATTGATAATAAATTGATGATTTCAGTAGCCCCAGGAGGGTATTTGAAAAGAATAAAGTAATATGAGTAAACAACCATTAGTTACTATTGGGATACCAACTTATAATAGACCAGAAGGGCTTTATAGGACATTAGAGTCAATAACAGCCCAAACATTTAAGAATATCGAAATCATCGTTTCTGATAATTGCTCAGAGAATAAAATGGTTAAAGATGTTATTGATAAATTTAGAAGTCTTGATTCGAGAATTATTTCATTTACACAGGAAACAAATATTGGTGTAATCGATAATTTCAAATTTGTTCTTCAGAAATCTACTGGTGATTATTTTATGTGGGCAGCCGATGATGATGAGTGGAGCACTGAATTTATTTCAGAACTAATGTTAATAATTGGTGATCATTCAGCTGCATTCTCTAATTATTCTATTAAACATAGAATGAATGGCCAGGTTGAACATATAAAAATTAAGGAAAGTGCCATGGGAAATAATAAATACGAACAAGCAAGAAATTTTTTGAGAGAGAGAATTCCTTCTTTGTTTTATGGACTATATAGGACGAAGGATATTAAATGGTTTATCAATACAGATAAGATATTTGATTGGTTTGATTGTTATTTGATCTTCAAGACTATATTGTTAGATAATGGTTTTGCTTTTTCAGATAAGGAACTTTATACAGCAGGTATGCATGGAAGTGCTTATGAATATAAACCTTTGAAACCTAATGGTAAACGTATATTTAACTACGCACCTTATTTTATACAATCTTCCAGAATAATATTTCAATCGGAAATCAATATTCTTCAAAAAATTAAACTTCTGGTATATCTAACTGATGTTAATTTCAGATCTTTCCTTGTAACTGAAAAAGTTCGGAAAAATTATAAATTCTACGCTTTTCTTTATAAGATATACAATCGGCTGAGGCCGCCCCTTTATTTCCATGAACATTAACTATGTTAACTATGGGCAAATCGGTCACCTTTGATATAAGAGTCATTAATTTTTTAGTTAGAAATTTGGATAAATATATTATTTGGAAACAAAGGAAGGAAACGAAAAAGTCTGGAAAATCTTGGTTGAGCCTTTTTCGTGATAGCGATAATATTATTCATCCACTACAAGATGGTTTAATGATAAAACTTTATAAAGATTCTATATTATCGAGATTTATTTATGAGGGTTTTGAAACAACAGAGATTAAATTTTTGAATTATTTTTTGAAGGAGGGAGATTGCTTTGTGGATATTGGTTCAAATATTGGCATGTTCAGTCTCTATGCATCAAGAATGGTTGGCCCTTCGGGATTGGTGATTGCATTTGAACCCGCAAGTGAGACATATAAACGCATGTTGGAAAACATTAAATTAAATAATATAGAGAATATAAAGCCAAACCTTTTGGGGCTATCTGATAAAGATGAAGTATTGGAATTAAATATCTCTTCAAACGGATATGAGGCATGGAATACATTCGTTAAAACGGCAGATAAGAAGTTTTCATTAAAGGAAAAGGTTGAGGTGAAGTCATTGGATAATTTTTTGCGTGGAAATGCAATTGATATTAATAAAATATCCTTGATTAAATTGGATGTTGAAGGCTTTGAAATAAATGTACTGAAAGGCTCATCGGAACTTTTAGCAAGTCAAAACGCACCTGTATTCATGGTTGAGTTTACTGATGATAATGCAATCAGTGCGGGCAATTGTTGCCATGAGCTTTACAAATTATTGCTTCAATACAATTATTCCTGGTATTCTTATGATGCGGCACTAAATAAGTTGAATTGGGAGCCAATGCGACTTAGTTATCCTTACAATAACCTTATTGCTGTTAAAAACGTGGGAGCAAATGAAAAAGCCAGCCGATTATCATTGAACATTCCCAGAGGATAATGCAAAGGATAGCTTTATTATTTGACAGAGCTTACTTCGATACTCAACCTTGTTTTATGGAATTGGCCATTCAACTGGCAAATAGCGGATTTCTTGTCGATATATACATGCCTTTTAAATCAAATAACCATTTGCCTTTTTTTGAAAATAATTCGATACGAATACTGCCTTTTCCTGATTCGGGTTTTCAAAAGGCGGAATATTGGTCGAAGATCATTTACTCAAAGGATCGAAAATATAATGCCATCATTGGAACACCTGTTCGTGGTGTTTGGGTATCTTACAATACTGCCAGAATTCAGCAGATACCCTATTATTATTTTGCTGACGAATTAGTAGATCATATAGTTGTTAATAGTCCTCCCGGAACTCAAAAGAAACTGGGGAAAAGAAATTATTTGGCAAACAAGAATGCGATTGCCAGTATAGTACTTAGTGAGGAAAGATTTAATATTCAGAAAATTTTAAATAAAATTGACTATCCTCATGATCATATTGTTATTCCCAATGCGCAATCAGGTGATGCTAAAAGATTAAAAAGTAATTATTTCAGAGATTATTTTAATATTGAGGATAGGAAACCAATTTTGTTATTCATTGGAACGCTTGGTTGGAACCTCGCAAAAAAAATTTACGAAGAGACGAAAAATTATGGAGAAAGGGAGTATCATTTGATATTTCATGCCAGAACATCGGGACTAATGGGAGGGAAAAGTCATCCATTTATCAAGATATCAGATATTCCTTTGCCCGGTTCTATATTGAATTATGCAATAAGTTCCGTCGATTTAGGCTTGGCATTGTATGATAAAAATTTTACTCAGGAAAATCGAAATGGTTTTACCGGAGGGAAAATAGGAACATATCTTAAAAATGAATTACCTATAATTGCCGGGAGTGCAGAAAATTTAAGATTATTCGAAGAAAAGGAAGTTGGAGTGTACTGGAATGGAGAATCTCCATTCGATGAAATTGCATCGAAGGCGATTAGAAATATGGAAATTAATCGGAAAAATATTCCAACATTTTACAGAGAGAATCTACAATATGAATTCTTTTTTGAGAAATTTAAATCGCATTTGGAGAGATCAATAAAAAAAGACTAATTAGCTGTAATTCCGTTAATATCAATTATGCCCGTATCTGAATTAAAAGGTTTAGGAATAAAGCAGTTATTGTCCAATAAATACAATTGGTATAAATATAGAAAGGCTCACAGGTCCTTTATGAATGCTGTTCCATTCCGGAATTATCTTCCTGACCATCTGTTTAATGAAGTAGTATCTGAATATAAAAAAATCCCAGCGGCACCGGCGCAGGATTATTCAGTAGAAGGTATGGAGGCTCTTGCATCGGAAAGAGTAAGATATATAAAGGAAAAACTGGGCAAAAATCCCGATTCTGTTCTTGAAATCGGACCAGGGGCGGGATTCGTGTTGAAAAAATTTAAAGAGCAGGGAGTTCAAAAAGCTTCGGCGCTTGACATTGTAGATATACTATACCCTGAAGTAAAAAAAAGTGGAGTTGAGTTGATATTATCCAGTGCTAATAATATGCATCCGATTCCGGACAAAAGTTTTGATCTGGTAGTTAGCTGGAGTGCACTCGAACATATTCCTGAACCCGAAAAAGTATTTTGGGAATGCCTTCGAATATTGAAGCCTGGGGGTTATTTATTCCTGCAATTTGGTCCTCTGTATTATAGCCCATGGGGGTATCATCATTATTCTGTTTTGAAATATCCTTATCTGCATTTGCTTTTTCCTGAACGAATGATTCATGAATATGCAAAACAGGTTCGCGGGGATGGTTATGAGGGATATTTACCATGGACAAATGGACAGGATATAAATGCTTACAGGTTTTTGAAACAACAGCTGCCTTCTGAATATCTGCTTGAAAGTTATGGATCCGGCTTTGATTATTATTCAGCTCATATAATTTCAAAATATCCCGAAGTATTTAAATCAAAGCAAGTACCTTTTGAAAGTTTTTTTGTAGATAGCATTCAGGTCGGCGTTTACCGTAAATCTTAAATAATCAAGAGGGGATATTTAATAAATAGCATCTGTATATATGGATCTTAATAATAAAACAGTTTTGGTTACTGGTGGTACTGGTTCTTTTGGAAATAAAGTAGCTAAATACCTTCAAAGTCTTTCGCCCAAAAAAATAATCATTTATAGCCGGGACGAGAAAAAGCAATATGACATGCAAAAGCTGTATCCTGATTATCAATATATAATAGGTGACGTTCGGGATAAAGACCGTTTAATGCAGGCCTGCAAGAAAGTCAACTTTATTTTTCACGCCGCAGCTCTTAAACATGTGCCTGCCTGCGAGAACTATCCTTATGAAGCAGTTAAAACGAATATCATCGGATCTAATAATATTTGCGAAGCCGCAATTTATAACCATGTTGAAAAAGTAGTTGCCCTTTCAACAGATAAAGCAGTAAAGCCTATTAATGCCATGGGATTATCCAAAAGCATGATGGAAAAACTGGTATGTTCTCAAAATCAACAGGATTTGGACACGGTTTTTTGTTGTGTCAGATATGGGAATGTAATGGGATCAAGGGGTTCGGTAATTCCTTTTTTCCGGCAGCTCCTGACAGAAAAGAAACCATTGACCATTACAGATGTAAAAATGACCCGCTTTATGATGACGCTGGATGAATCTGTGGATCTGGTCTTATATGCTATGAAGAACGCACAGGGAGGGGAAGTTTTTGTAAAAAAAGCACCTGCTTGCCTGGTTACGGACCTGGCCAGGACCATGATAAAAAAATATAGTGACGGCGATACTTCCAAAATAAAGGTAGTGGGTATCCGCCCTGGTGAGAAAATTGATGAAGTGCTTGTCAATGAATATGAGATCCGTCGAAGCGAAGAAAATGAACAATTTTTCGTAGTTAACCCGGAATACAGACCAATTAAAGAAAACCATAGCTATGCAAGCGGGTATGAATATACTTCGGCTAATACAAAGCAATTGACAGAATATGAGGAAATATCAAACCTTTTATCAGCCATTGGAGAAAATGATTATTTTAATTGATTAAGGGTAATAATTTATTGAATTTACTTAAAACCTGTTCGCTGTAAATACTTTTTAGTTCGCTTCAGTTTTCATATTTTTTCCGATTGTTATATTTCTCTATTTTTTTATTTCCTAAGGTCCAGGTATGGATTTTTTCTGACAGCTCCTATAAATCTTGTTTCAAAAAGGAAATATTTTATAATTCCCAACATCTCAACAAGGAAGGTTAAACGACTTTTAGCATGGATTTGTCCAATTCTATTATCAGGTATTGTTCATTAATTAAATAAAATATTACCGGTCAGGCTGAAAAATGTATAACAGTTGAATTCTCTTGTAAAAAAAATTGCATCCAGTTTTCCTCCCATAAGACGATTGATGAGGTTCCAAACATTATGGGAACCAGGTCATTATTATAGTGCCATACCTGATAAACAAACTGGCCTGGTAACAACCAGTAAGGCGCAACTTTCTTCTGAACCGATAAATGGCATCAATTTAAATGAAGAAGGTCAGCTGTCATTGATGGAAGAATTGATTCCTTATATGAAAACAAGTAGTTTTCGGAATGAGGAAAAGACAGACCAACATCGCTTTTTCAACAAAAATGGCATTTATGGATATAGCGATGCGTTGATCCTGGAATCCATGATACGGCATTTAAAACCATCCCGGATAGTAGAAACTGGTTCGGGTTTTACTTCTGCACTCATGCTGGATGTGAACGAAAAATATTTCAATTATAAAATTAATCTGGAATTTATAGAACCCTATCCCGAACGCTTGTTTACTTTGATTACCGAACAGGATAAAGAGCGGGTTGTACTCAGGCTGCAGGGCCTACAATCTGTAGATCTTTCTGTATTCAAAACACTAGGTGAAAACGATATATTGTTTATCGATTCGACGCATGTGGCAAAAACCGGTAGTGACCTGTTATACTTATTTTTTGAAATTCTTCCGGTATTACAACAAGGTGTATATATTCACTTCCACGATATTTTCAACAATTTCGAATATTTACCCTATCATTTTGAATGGAAAGGTTTTGGCTGGAATGAAAATTATTTTTTGCGTTCCTTCCTGATGTACAACAATCAGTTTGAGGTCATATTATTTTCCAGTCTGCTGGATTCAAAATACAGGGATCATATATCAGCAAGAATGCCCGATTATCCTTTTTTTACGGGAGGCCAGTTTTGGATGAAAAAACTATGAAGCAGAAGATAATTATCCTGGGATCAAAGGGTATGCTGGGCCAAATGGTAAAGAAGTATTTTGAAAGGGAAGGTTTTGATATCACCTGCTTTGACCAGCGATTCGAATATGGAAAACGATCAGAATATGCAGGTTTTCTGAAGTCTTTAAAGTCGGGATATTTGATCAATTGTATCGGCAGGATTCGGCAAAAAACAAATAATATAACCGATTTGCTCTTCGCAAATGCGATCCTTCCGTCAGAACTGCGAAATACGCTGCGTGAAGATATTATTTTGATCAACCCAAGCACGGATTGTGTATTCAATGGCAAAATGGGTTCACCCTACCCTGCAGGCCATGTAGCAGATGCTGAAGATGAATACGGCTGGTCAAAACGATTGGGAGAAGTGGTTTTAGAAGGAAGACAGAATACCCTTGTTCCAAGGGTAAGCATTATCGGGCCAGACAATAATCCCGCTGGCAAGGGTTTGTTGGCCTGGGTAAAATCAAATCCCAGGGGATCATCCATAAAAGGCTATACCAATCATCTATGGAATGGTATCACCACGCTGGAATGGTGCAGACAGGTTCACCACTTTATTATAAATAATCAAAATTTTCCTTACAGGTTGATTCAATTTGGTACGGAGGATCAATATTCCAAATACCAGATGTTACTGTTATTTAATGAAATATTCAAACTTGGTCTTCTTGTCGAGCCTTTGGAAACTCCGGAATCGATTGACAGACGTCTATTGCCGGATATAACCTGTAAACCCCTTCCGGAACAATTGTTAGAACTGGAATCTTATTAAATGGCATCCTGTACTATTCTAATTCTGACATACAAAGGAAAGCACCATTTGGAATTACTGCTGCCTACTGTAAAAGCAGCCATTGATCATTACAAAGGGAGTTTAATCCCTGACGTGATGATCGTAGATAATGGCAGTGATGAATCAACCCGTCAATTCGTTCAATCAAAATATCCGGAATACATTTATTTGTTTTCACCTGTAAATGACTATTTATTTTCTCTCAATGCATTTATAAAACAGCTTCCTTCGGAATATGTATTCATGTTGAACGATGATATGAAACTGGAAAAAAATGTATTAAATGAATTGATTCCTCTTATTGAAAAAGATAAAGGACTGTTTGCAGTCACCTGCCGGATCATGGATTTTGAAGGCACTTATACGGCTTCGGCAGTGAGAACAATAAAATATACCAAAGGGTGGATCTATAACCATTACCTGGATCCAAATGAAGAGGAGCTAAAATATACTTTATATCCCGGGGGTGGCGCCGCTATTTTCAGAACCTCCTATTTCAATTCACTGAATGGGTTTGATTCCTTATATCGTCCTGCATATGCTGAAGATCTGGATCTTGGAACGCGGGCCTGGCAAAAGAACTGGAGGACAGTTTATCATCCGAAAGCCATTTTATATCATAGGGAGGGAGGGACCATCAATGACCAGTTTAAAAAGGATAAACTTGAACAAACGATATTCAGGAATCATATTTTGTGGATGATTAAAAACGGAAGGTATCCGGGATTTATTTTTTGGTTTTTTCTGAAACTTCCTTATCGTATTACCTATAATTTCTTATACAATAGGAATCAATATAAAGCTTTATTGCAGGCCTTTAGGAATTTTGGAACTGCATTTCGGAAAAGAAAAATGGCTGAGATAATTGTAAATAACAGGGAATGGGTTCGCATGTTAAATCTACCTTATATTGTCACGAATTCCTGACAGCTATACATTGTTCGTATCGGACCTGTTTTTATATCATGGAGGCGTTTCTGATTATACGGATAATTTAGCCCAACAGCTTTATAAAAAAAAAAGACTGAGTACCGTAGTTACGCCTTTTCCCAGCAATATCAGGAGGGATTATAGTATTGAGCTCTTTGATATAAACCCTGGAAGGAAATCAAATTATTTTGACAGGTGGATAATAAGCAGAAAGATTGTAACACTTTTTTTTTATGCCCGGCTTTATATTGAGGCATATAAAGGTTTGAAAAAACTGAAGCTGCAAAAAAAAAATGAATGCCTCATCTTTACTGAATATTACACTTTCCAGTTCGACATCATTATTTTTTGCGCACGGTTCCTTAAAATAAAATATGCAATTGTTTTTCATGGACTGGATCTTATATGTGAGAAAAATCAAAGCTTTACTCATTTCAGCAAAAATTTCAGCAATGCGGAGTTTATAATTTACAATTCAGAAGCGACCCGGCTGCTCGCATTCGAATTGCTAAAAGCAACGCATGAACATACGATGATTTTATATCCGGGTATTGATATCGCTGCGTTAGAAAAATATATCAACTTTGAAAACAAGTCATCAGTTATTTCGAAAATGCAGGGAGAGATCATAATGGCTACTGTTTCAAGGCTTGTGAAGAGAAAAGGGATTGATCTGGCGATAAGGATGGTATGCGAATTGGGGAAAACCTCTCTTCCAATCCGGTATTACATCGCGGGAAGCGGTGAGGAAAAAAAGGAACTTGAAGCATTGGTAAAACATTTAAACGCAGAACAGTTTATATTTTTCCTCGGCGATATAAGTAATGAAGAAAAATATTCATTGCTTAAAACTTCGGATTTTTTCTTATTTCCCAATCATAGTGCAGGGAATAATGATTTTGAAGGATTTGGCATCAGTTGTATTGAAGCCTCTTTTTTCGGAAATGTAATTATTGGAGGAAATCATGGTGGAGTGAAAGAAGCAGTTATTAATGGGATTACAGGTTTTTTATTTGACTTCGACGATCCTTTGTCAATAGAATCAGCACTAACTGCCATAAAAAAATGCATTGAGAGTCCGGAGCTCTGCGGGAAGATTAAAAGCCAGGGAATGGAATATGTAAGGGTAAAGTATGATTGGAACCAGCTCATTCACCATTTTATTCAATCCGAGCAGTCATTTTTTGCAGCATAAAACCCTATGACAGCGATTTCGGACCGGGACAGGATCTTAAGTTTTCATCCCCGGAAACAACATAATTTTGAACAGGCGGCGTGTTTATCAGAGCTTTATCCGGCAAGGTTTGCTCATGTAACCAGTATTTATTTTGGGCCATCACTGGTTAAATTAGTAGGAAAAATTTCACCCTATTATGCTGGTAAGATAGGTAAACGCAGCTACTTTAAGTTGCTGAAAAAATATGTATACACCCTGCCTTATACAGAAATAAAAAGATGGCTCCTGGAAAGAAAACACGGACCTGCTCATTTGCCCGACTATATGGATCTGAATGAATATTGGCAAAAATCAGTTCTCAGTCGTTTTGAACCACCAAAAGTATGTATTTCTTATGACGGCATATCCCATCACTTATTCAGGGAGTGGAAAAATAAATCGATACTGGTTCTGGATCTTGCTATCGGCCTTCCGCAATACAGAATAAAGATCCAGCATGGAGATCAATTTCATAACGGCATGCTGGATGAAGTGGATAAGATTCAAAAGAAATTATTCGCATGGTATAAAGAAGAAGTAGAACTGGCGGATATTATTTTATGTGGCAGTCAATTTGTAAAAAAAACAGTTGTTTATTTTTTCCCTGAATTTGAAAATAAATGTAAACTACTTCCCTATGGAACAGACTTAAAAGAATTCAGTTATCCTGAGAGGGAATTTGAGCAAAAGAAGGATGTAAAATTTGCATTCGTTGGAAGACTTAGCTGGAGAAAAGGGGCTGACCTGATGTTGGATGCCTGGAGGGATTTTGTAGTTGATCATCCACTCGCTGAACTTCATTTTTTTGGAACGCCGGATAGTGAGATCACCCTGGGTCAATTACCTGAGAATGTTTTTATACATGGCTGGATTAAGAAAGCCGATTTGATTGCTAGTTTAAAGACAATGGACGTCTTTGTATTTCCAACCACTTTTGAAGGGAGTTCGATTGCCGTATTCCAGGCAATGGCAATGAAATTGCCGGTTATAACTACACTCAACAGCGGCACCGTACTTAAACATGGTGAATCCTGCGAAATTGTAGAGGCGGGTGACAGGGCCGGGTTGGTGAATGCGATGGATAAATTGCTTCATAATCCCGAATACAGACAAAAACTAGCGGAAAATGGGTATGCATTGAGCAAAAATTACTCCTGGGATGATTACAAACAACGATTAGGGAAAATCCTCGATGAAATCAATATCTAATAATTTTCACTAACTTAGGTATAATCGAAAAGGATGGAGGATACAATCTATATTCAGAATAAGTATTATCAGGATACCGCAGCCAAATACGATATCATGCACATGCATGAAGACGTGGATCCTGAACATGAACTCGCTTTTTATTTCATGTGTTCTATGATCGAAAAATTAAATATCAAATCGGTTTTGGACATAGGCGCTGGTACAGGCAGGGTAATTATTAATTTACAAAAAAAATATCCGGGTTTAAGAGTAACCGGCATTGAACCTGTCGCTGAATTAAGGGAACAGGGATATAATAAGGGTATTCTGAAGAATGATCTGATAGATGGAGATGGTAAGAAAATTGAATTCCCTGAAAACCAATATGACATGGTTTGTGCCTTTGGAATCCTTCATCACATTGATAACCCCGGCCAGGTAATCAAAGAAATGCTGAGGGTTTCGAAATATGCCATTTTTATTTCGGACTCAAATAATTTTGGACAAGGTGGAAGACTGGGGCGTTTTGTAAAACAGGCGATCAATGCTGTGGGATTATGGAGCGCTTATAACTATATCAGAACAAAAGGTAAAAAATACCAGATCTCGGAGGGGGATGGATTATTTTATTCTTATTCTATTTTCAATAATTTTTCATTTATAAAGAAAAATTGCAAGTCTGTGCACTTATTGAATACGAGAGATGCAGGTATTAATCCCTATCGTACAGCCTCTCACGCAGCATTGCTCGGTTTAAAAAAATAAATTGAATTCCTGCCTGTCTAAACCCGAAGGGGAATGAGCGATAAAAAACTGCTCTTAATTACTTTTGATTACGAATTGTTTTTAGGTGAGAGAAGCGGTACAGTACAGCAATGCCTTATTGAACCCACTGATAAATTGCTTGCCTGTCTGGGTAAGTACGCATTTAAAACACTATTTTTCATAGATACTATTTATATTCTGCGACTAAAAGAAATGGCGGAGAAGCACAGAGTAGTCAGGGCAGACCTGGAAGCAATAACCAACCAGTTAATTCAATTGGTGAATAATGGACATGAGATACATCCTCATATTCATCCACACTGGATGGATGCCATTTATGATCCCGAAATCAATCAATGGAGATTGCGCGAAAAAAGATATTATACTTTTGCTTCCATTTCAAATGACAAACGAAAGGATTTATTTGAACAGTCTGTAAATTTTATCCGGTCAGTCCTGGATACGGCAAACTCCAATCAGTCTGTTGATTGTTACCGGGCAGGCGGATGGTCCATACAGCCCTTTGAAGATTTCAGGCCTTTCTTTATTCAATATGGAATAAAGCACGAGTTGAGTGTAATCCCGGGGAAATACCAGCTTTCAGATGCCCACGGTTTTGATTTTCGGGAAGCGCCTGAAAATGATCCTGTTTACCAGTTCGACGGAGATCCCTGCCAAAAAAATGAGAAAGGTCCATTTACCGAATGGACGATATCCTCAATTACGATGAATCGTTTTGAGAAATGGTTCGATTTTAAAATCAGCGGCCTTCTTCAACGTATGGGGAAAAGGCCCGCATTCAAGGGTAATACCGTCTCTTCTACCATTATTGAGGAAGGAGATAAATATATAAAAAAGGACCAGAAGAGAATTATTGCATCCTTCGAAGGGCTGAATCATTTCACTTTAAAAAAATATTTGTCCGCCATCCAAAGAACTGAATATTTCCATTTTATTTCTCACCCAAAACTGATTACTCCTTTTGAATTCACTATGATAGAAAAACTGTTCAGTTCATTGAAAAGGGGAAATGAAATGCAGACGGATTTTCGGAAATACCGGACTGAATGATCAATATCCTCTTTATCGCTTTTGAATTTCCACCTTTGAGCAGGGGTGGCGTTCACCGTTCACTCGCTTTTGTAAAATATCTTCCGCAGACAGGGATCAATCCGATTGTTATTACGCTGGATAAAGAGTCCTATCCGGATATATTCGATACTTATGGATATGATGAATTACTGGGAAAAGAGATTAGGGAAAGCACCGATATGATCCATGTCAAAGCGGGTAAAATCTCACCACCTTCAAGGCTTCAACTATTCCTTTCCATTTATTTTACTATACATGGAAATGAGACAAAATACTGGAAAAACGGATTTTACGAAGCAGTGGAATCAGCGGTTAAAAAATTTTCTCCCAAAGCCATTTTTGCAACTGTCCCACCATTCAGCATATTACCATTGGCAACCAAAGTTTCAAAAAAATACGGTTTGCCCCTTATTCTGGATTTCAGGGATGCCTGGTCTCAATGGAGAACTGTTCCCTATGGGACGATCTTTCACTATTGGAAAACCTTGTATAAGGAAAGAAAATATCTCCGTGAAGCGAACGCTATTATTACAACTTCAGAACAGACGTTAAACGATTTTAAGAAATTGCACGGGGAAGTTCCGGCCGCTAAACTATATTATGTTCCTAACGGATATAATGGCTCTTTAAAACCCTGGCGACCGATAGTGACAAATAAACCGGAATTTATTATCGGATATGTTGGAAGCTTTTACTATTCACCTGAAGCAAGACAACAAATGTTACAGCCCTGGTGGAGGAAACGAGGGCACCGGATACTGCAATATATTCCGCACAAGCAGGACTGGCTTTACCGGTCACCTTATTTTTTTTTTAAGGCAATGCAACAACTGAATATTTCTGATCCTTTGGTTGGAAACAAGGTAAAGGCACGGTTCGCCGGGAAAATACATAGCTGGCTGAATGACATGATTTCTTTTTTCGGATTGGAAAAACAAGTGGATCTGATGGGTGAAATATCCCATAATGAATCGCTGTCATTCCAGGAAAACTGCGATGCCCTGTTGATTACTTCTGCCAAACAAATAGGAGGCAGGGATTATAGCATCGCAGGAAAGACTTTCGAATATCTTCAAATACAAAAACCGATCATTGCTTTTGTAGCTGATGGTGCACAGAAAGATTTACTTAAAAGAGGAGGCACGGCCCTGATTTGCGATCCGGATAACACGGAGGAATCTGTAAGGTATTTATCCGGTTTGTTCAGAGGTAGTATTCATCTCAATCCGGATAATAATTATTTGCAAGGCCTTTCAAGACATTCTCTTACGGAACGGCTGGCAAAAATTATCAGCAGTCAGGTTAAAAATACATGAAGAAAATATTATTGATAGCGGGAACGAGACCAAATTTTATAAAGCTCGCTCCATTGTATCATCGGATCAAATCCGAAGCTCCCTATTTACAACCTGTGATTTGTCATACGGGGCAACATTTCGATTTTAACATGTCAGATGTTTTCTGGCAAAATCTAGAATTGCCTGCTCCTGACTTTCAATTAAATATTAAGGGAAACGGAGTGGTGGATACTATCGGTAAAACAATGTTAGGCATCAATGAAATTATCGCACAGCAGAAATTTGATCTGGTGATCGTTTTCGGTGATGTAAATGCAACTGCAGCAGGAGCTATCGCAGGTGCACAATCCCGGATCCCTGTAATGCATATTGAAGCCGGCCTGCGCAGTTTTGACCGCGACATGCCGGAGGAAATCAACCGCGTGATAACGGACCATGTAAGTGATTACCTGATGGTATCTGAGAAAAGCGGTTTAAAGAATTTGAAACAGGAAGGCATACCGGATAATAAAGTCAGCCTGATCGGAAATATCATGATCGAATGCCTTCTTCAAACGAAGAAACATTGGGAAACGATTAAACTGAGTAAGGAAATCCAGTTGTTTTACGACAGGAAACCCATAGTAGCAACTTTTCACAGGCCTGAAAATGTCGATAATCCCGCTAACCTGCAACGCATAATTGACATTCTTCTTAGCTTTTCTGCCGATCGGGCAATCGTTTTTCCTGTCCATCCGCGAACCTTATCTCAGCTTAAACAAAATAAATTCCGGGATAAAATTCAAAACGATCCGAATATTCTTCTTACAGAACCATTGAGTTATTTTGAATTTCTAAAGCTGGTATCCAATTCCAGTCTTGTAATAACTGACTCCGGAGGAGTACAGGAAGAAACCAGTTTTTTGAATATACCATGTGTCACCTTCAGAAAAAATACGGAAAGACCGGTTACGGTCGAATTGGGTACAAATCTTATGATGGATATTAGTGAACTGAATTTCCGTTCCCGGATAGAAAATCATATCGCCGGACTCCATAAACGCATTGCACAACCTATTCCCTTATGGGATGACCAGGTAAGTCAGCGCATCGTTTCATCTATTGAAAAAATATTAGGAGCCTGATCATGAAAATAACGAATGCGATTTTTTTAACACATAAAGAATCTTTGTATTCGGAAATAACCGGAGGTGTTCAGCTCTGTTCGCAGGAATTTCATCAGATCATTCAAAATATCGCTGACATCAGTCTGGAAGATTATTATATCCCATATACCAGGGCCCTGTCCCAGCGTGCAATGATAAAATGGGGGATGGAAAATTATTCTGTTTTTGATATTAAAAAAGAAACACCTGCTTTATTATCCCATATTGCCCGAAAGGATATCGGTATCGTATTCATCAATATGGCTACTACTGTCAGGTTTGCCAAACCGATCAGGCAAAAATTTGGTGGCAAAGTGAAAATAATATTATTATCACACGGAAATCAGTCATGCGATTTTCTTCACCTGATTACCAAGCCATTTGATAAGCCTTCAATATTAAGAAAATGGTTGAGTAAGATCAGATTAGGAAGATTGATAGCCACTGAGGCAGAATACCGGGTGAAATGGCTCGACGGAGTTGTGACTTTATCTGAAACAGAAAAACAAATAGAAAACTGGTTCGGCGCTAAAAAGGCATCCTTTCTTCCCAGAAAACTATACAAGGATTTTCTTTTAAGGGAATCGGTTACAGGAAGAATTGGTTTTGTTGGAAGACTCGATCATCCTCCGAATTATCAGGGAGTCATTATTTTTTTAGAAGAACTTTCCAAACAGAATCATAGTTTACAAATAAGGCTGGTAGGAGCTCCGCCTTCATACGGAATGAAAATTAAAAAACAGTTTCCTTTTGTTGAATATCTGGGAGAGTTATCCGATAAGGATCTTGAGAAAGAAGTTTCTGGCTGGGCATTTTTTCTGAATCCGGTCTGGTGGTATTCGACCGGTGCATCAACCAAACTGGCGCGTGCTATCAGTTGGGGATTACCTATAATCACAACAACAGCAGGCATGCGCGGATATGAATGGAAAAAAGGGTCTTTGCTGGTGGCCGATAGTCCTGCTGAAATGGTAACGAAATTGATGAAGGAGGCGAATTTGATGGACAGAATTAATTATTGGAAAGATCAAACGGAATTGGTAGCGGAAAACGGGCCAGATCAAATTGAACTCATTAATAGGATCCGGTATACTTATGAATGAAAACAGGACAGTATTCATTCCTGCCCCATATTTTCCTCCATCCGCAATGCCTCCATCCCAAAGAGTGCGGTTACTGGTGAGACATCTTCATGAATTCGGATGGAAGCCTGTTATATTCACAGTGTATCATTACTATCGTGAAGAAGCAGCAGATGGCTGGATGACAGAAATAGCCGGGAATGCATTTGAAAAAATTGAATTCAAAGCATGGGATCAGCGAAAGACCAGAAAGTTCGGACTGGGTGACCTGGGTATCAGGAGTTTCTTTGGTTTGTACCACTCCATGCTTAAACAGGCGAAAAAAGAAAGACCCGCATTAATCCTTTACCCGGTGCCTCCATGGTACATTATGGTAATGGCACCATTTATAAAAAGGGCTACAGGTATTCCCTATGCGATTGATTTTATTGATCCATGGGTGTATAATAAGAATCAAAAAAATTTCAAGTCGGTGGTAAGTCAGAGATTAGCGAGACAACTGGAAGGAAGGGTTGTAAAAAAAAGTAGCGCCATATTTGCGGTTTCACAGGGAATACTGGATGATCTGAAAAAAAGGTATCCTTCCATCTCTTCAAAGCCATTGATCGCGGTGCCTTATGGTGTGGAGGTTTCTGATTATGATGCTATCAGGGTTCAAAAAAAAGAAGATACAAAGATTATTATTAGATATACCGGGGCCGTTTCTGAAAATATGTTAGTTGTTATAGATAGCTTGTTGGCCGCATTAAAAATTGTGAGTAAGTCCCTGCCTGTCCGGGTTATATTTACGGGTACATCTTATGCTGGCCTTGGTCTCTCAAAACCTGTTCTTTCTGAACTTATCACAAAGAATGAAGTGACAGGTTTTGTAACGGAAAATCCTGCCAGGGTGGGTTACCGCGAAGCATTGGAAATAAACAAGCAGGCTGATATGCAATTGCTGATAGGTGATACGACACCCTATTATGCCGCGTCTAAAATGATGGGGCTGGTAGCTTCCGGGAAACCATTTTTTGCCTGGGTGCATGCTGATTCCTTTCCAGCAAAATTTCTGGAAGAATTGAAATACCCGCATCGCTTGTTTTTTCAGACAGAAGAACTTGGGACTGAAATAAAGGAAGAAAAACTCTCTGAATCATTATTGTATAGCCTGCAGAACAGGGACAAGTTTATTCCTATTCCAACGGATGACCCTGTATTCAGCAAATACACTGCTAAGGCCATGACAAAAACATTTACTGATACTTTTCAAAAAATCATCTAGAAAATATTATTTTCTATCATCGTGGAGCTAACCATACTCATGCCATGTCTAAATGAAGCGGAAACCCTGGCAACATGTATTGGTAAAGCGAATCAATTTCTTAAAAGCTCTGGCATAGACGGTGAAGTGCTGATAGCAGACAACGGTAGTACGGATCATTCGCAACAAATAGCCAATGAAGCTGGCGCAAGGGTGGTTGAAGCAAAGCTGAAAGGTTATGGTAGCGCTTTAATAACAGGCATTAATGAAGCAAGGGGTAGATATGTAATTATGGGAGATGCCGATAACAGTTATGATTTTTCGAAGCTTGAACTTTTTGTAAATGAACTACGGCGCGGAAGCGACCTTGTAATGGGGAACAGGTTCAAAGGAGGAATAAAAAGGAATGCAATGCCCCTTCTGCATAAATATCTTGGCAATCCTGTTCTGTCATTTATAGGGAAACTTTTTTCTAAAATTGACATAGGCGACTTTCACTGCGGATTAAGGGGATTCAATAAAGAAAAAGTAAAATCTCTCAATCTGAATACTACGGGAATGGAGTTTGCGTCAGAAATGCTTGTAAAATCAAAATTTGGCGGATTGAAAATAGCAGAAGTCCCCACAATTCTTTATCCTGATGGAAGAAGCAGGCCGCCACACCTGAAATCATGGCGTGACGGATGGAGGCACCTGGTTTTTCTCCTTATTTATAGTCCGCGCTGGCTCTTTCTTTACCCCGGGCTATTTATGCTCTCTGCTTTTTCTCTGTTATTCCTGATTTTACAATTCCATCCAATCATTATCAGGGGTGTGCATTTCGATTTACATAGCCTTATTATAGCCGGATTTGGTATCATAGCAAGTTTTCAAATGATTTTGTTTGCAATTTTCAGCAAGGTATTTTCTACTAATTATGGTTTAATACCTGAAAAAGAGAATTACAGGATCTGGTATAAATATTTTAACCTGGAAAGAGGAATAATTGCGGGGATGATTCTTTTGTTGCTCGGTTTAGCCATGATTTGCTGGGCGTTTATTTATTGGAAAAATTTGGAATTCGGGGAGGTGAAGGATATTAGCTCTACTACACGGAAAGTAATTTTAGGCGGGGTCTTCTCTACCCTGGGTATTCAAATCATATTCTCCAGTTTTATTTTCAGGATCATCGGTATTGATACCCAAAAAAGATGAACGGATAAAAGTGAAAAAGTTAGATATATATCTTCAAATTGCGAGAATCAAAAAGGCAATTCCTTTCATCAGGCCGGGGAATAATATTCTTGATATTGGAAGTGGCGACGGGCCATTGTTCAGGTATCTCGAAAAGAAAAAAATACAATTTACCGGAATTGGCCTGGACCCTGAAGTTCAATTTGAGATCCGCACTAAGAATTACAGCATACTCAAGGATAAATTCCCCAATGATTCAATTAATGAGAGAAAGTTTGATCTCATAATAGCTTTGGCTGTACTGGAGCATATACCAAAAGATATACTGGGCATTTTTGCTCTCAACTGCAACAAACATCTGGAGAAGGGGGGATTTTTAGTGATCACGGTCCCTTCAAAATGGGTGGATCATATTCTGAAAATGTTGATCAGCCTGCGAATAATTGATGGTATGAAAGTGGAGCAACATTATGGATACAATATGGATTGGACGATTCCTTTATTCAGTGAAAGCGGATTTGAATTGGTTAAGCATGGGAAATTTCAACTCGGGTTGAATAATTTATTTGTATTCAGAAAACCTCTCCAGGCATGACTATCAGGAATGTTTATATTATTAACAAAAAAATCAACGGATGAAGAATACGCATTATGGCAAAATCAGGGGGAAAAAAATAATCGTTACGGGAGGCCTGGGTTTTGTAGGTCATAACCTGGTAAAGTCATTGGTAAATGACTATCAGTGTAAAGTGATCGTAGTAGATGACTGCACCAATAGCAATGAGTCCATGATTGAACCGGTAAGGGATAAAGTGGAATTTCATAAAGTCAGCGTATTGGATACAAAACGATTATTTCCCTTATTAAATGATGTAAACTATATTTTCCATCTCGCCTGTATCCAGATTGCTGCTTCCAGTTCTGACCCTTTGCGTGATATGCAGGTCAATGCCCAGAGCACGCTTCAATTGCTGGAACAAATCCGTCACGGTGATTATCCTTTGCTGGAAAGAGTTATTTACACTTCTTCCTGTTCGGTATATGGAAGTACCTCTCGTCTCCCATTAGGTGAAAATGACGCCACACATGTATTGAGCAATTATGCGGCGACTAAATTATTGGGAGAGCAGTATACATTGATCTATAACCGGAATTATAATATCCCCGTATCTGTTGTGCGATATTCAAATGTATATGGATATGGACAGTCACCACGAAATCCTTATTGCGGCGTATTGGGAAAGTTCGTTCATAATGCTTTGACCAGTCAGCCGCTCACCGTTGTGGGAGATGGGGAACAAACCAGGGATTACACATTCATTACAGATGCAGTGGATGCAACGATCCTGGCTGCCGTTCATCCGATGGCCTATGGCGACATTTTTAATGTAGGATCAGGAATCGAAACTTCAGTAAATAAGCTGGCGGCATTAATTAGTGAGTATGTTCCCGGATCTGCAGTAACATATGTTCCTGAGAGAGATATTGACAATATCCGGCGAAGAGTTGTAGATATAGAAAAAATTCACCAACGACTGGGCTGGGTTCCTAAAGTAGGAATTCAGAAAGGCATTCAGTCAACTATTGATTGGTACAGAACCACCTTGTGATGGTAAGAGACCTGCTAAGTACCCTAAAATTTATTTTTAATCATCCGGCTACCAGGAATAATAAACTGGCTGCCTTCAGAAGATTTGCGGGCTGGCAGATTCAATCAAGAACCTTCCATCGCCCGGTTGTATATCCTTTCGTCGAAAAATCTGTGTTGCTTGTTCAGGGCGGCATGACGGGTGCCACAGGAAATATTTATACAGGCCTGCATGAATTCGAGGACATGATGTTTTTGCTCCACCTCCTGAGATCCGGAGATATTTTTGTTGATGCGGGCGCCAATATTGGTTCCTATACCATACTGGCATCTTCTGTTGCAGGCGCAAAGAGTATAAGTTTTGAACCGGTCCCCTCAACCTTTCTGCATTTGAAAAATAATGTAGCCATTAATAATATAGAGTCATCGGTTGAATTACAAAATGCAGGTGTCGGTAAAGAAAAAGGCAAATTGAGTTTTACCAGCAGCTTTGATACCATGAACCATGTCGTAACTGATTCTTCCAGTACAAATCAGGAAACCATCCAGGTTGATATTGTTTCGCTGGACGATATATTGGGCAACAGGATGCCCACCCTGATTAAGATAGATACTGAAGGGTTTGAAATGGCAGTTTTGCAGGGAGCAGAATTAACGCTAAAACTTTCTTCCCTGCTGGCCGTCATTGTTGAATTGAATGGTTCCTGCCATCGTTATGGAATTAACGAAAATGATATTCATGAATTTATTACCGGGCATGGGTTTATTCCCATTTCCTATGATCCAATTAAAAGAACTTATTCAAAAATGAATTCATTCAATCTGAACGGGAATACCATTTATATAAAGAATGAAGGAGAAGTGGCAAAAAGACTTGAGACCGCAAGAAAATTCACTGTGTTGAACTTATGCGTCTAGCAATTGTCACTTCCCATCCCATCCAATACTATGCGCCACTTTTCAGGTTATTGGCAAAAGAACAGGGAATTGAATTGAAAGTTTATTATACCTGGTCGCAATCTCAGCTGGGAGCAAAATTTGATCGTGATTTTGGCAAAATGATTGATTGGGATATACCATTACTCGACGGTTATCCATATGAGTTTGTTAACAATACAGCAAAGGATCCGGGGGTTCATCATTTCAAGGGCATAATCAATCCGGATCTGAATAATAAGATCATGGAATGGAATCCTGATTTCCTTTTGATCATAGGCTGGAATTTCAGGAGCCATTTTGCCAGTATGCGCTATTTTAAAGGAAGGATTCCTGTTCTGTTCAGGGGCGATTCCACCCTGCTTGACGAGAAACCGGGTGTGAAGAGAATGCTAAGAAGAATATTTCTGAGGTGGGTATATAGTAAGGTTGATTACGCGTTATACGTAGGTAAGAATAACCATGATTATTTTTATAAACATGGATTGAAGGAGAATCAACTGTACTTTGTGCCGCACGCAGTAGATAACCAGAGGTTTAATGGGTTCGGTAAATATGAATCCGATGCAAAACAGTGGCGCAGGGAACTGGGCATTGGGGAAGGAGACCTGGTTGTCTTATTTGCCGGCAAACTGGAACCCAAGAAGGATCCGGAATTCATGTTGAGGCTGGCTAAAAACATGACTGATCCCAGGTTGAAACTGATTATCGTGGGAAATGGTAAATCGGAGGATGAATTAAAAATAAAGGGCTCTGAGGACAACCGTATTATTTTTCTCGATTTCCAGAACCAGCAAAAAATGCCTGTGGTTTATCGTTTGGCCGACATTTTTGTATTGCCTTCCAGGGGACCTGGTGAAACCTGGGGACTGGCAGTAAATGAGGCAATGGCATGTAAATGCCCGGTGATCGTTTCTTCTAAATGTGGATGCGCCCCGGATCTTGTTGAGGAAAATATTAACGGCTGGATTTTTGAGCCTGGTGGGCATGGAGATCAGAAAATAAAAGACTTATTGAATAGAATATTGGATAAGCGATCTATACTAGATACCATGGGCGAACAGTCATGGCAAAAGCTGAAACCCTATTCTTATCCTATAGCCATTGTAAAAATAATGCAACTTTTAGAAAATATAAATTTGGGGGAAAATATAAATGTTCTTTAATCCAATACTGCATGGCGTCGGTAAGAAGTAATTTTTTTATTTTTTCTTTAATAATAGGTTTCCTGCTTTCGCTGGTAACTGACTGGTATGCTGAAATATCCATATTTCTCTGTTTTATTTCCATATTTGCCATCCTGGATAAGTTAGGAAAGGGATTGGTTCTCCGTGAACTCGTTGTATTACATACTATTTTTATCTGCCTGGTGATGCCCACTATGGGATATAATATATATAACTATGATAATTTCCTATCCAGGGTTTTTTTCAGATACATGCTCGTGCCGGAGGATGTATATTTCAGCTATGTTTTGCCCGCAGTATGCGCATTTTCTGTAAGCATGTGTTTTCCGATAACGAAATCGGCTGTTGTTCTTGACGAAGGGAACTCCTTCAAAAATCTCCTGCAACTGGTAAGAAATGAATTAAAAACAAATACCCAGACAGGAATAATCATAGTGGTTACCGGGGTTGTTATGTTTTTCTTCCTTGGGCTGGTTCCCGATGCTATTAAATTTGCTATTACCCTGCTTTTCTTTTCCTCTTTTGCAGGCATCTTATACATTTACTATTGCCAGCCATTCCCTACAAAAAATATGGTGCTCATTTTATTTACATTATTTGTGCTGGGTCTTACTGTTCAAAGTGGGGTCTTTACGATTGTTGTTTATATGGGGATCACAATATTCTCTTATGTTTTTTTAGGAAGAAAATATGCGCTGGGGAAGAAATTCATGGTATTTATTATAGGTGTTTTTATATTATTTATTACTCAGAATGTGAAAACAGCTTACCGCGATCTTACCTGGCAGAATAACCAGGTAGACAATAAAACAAGTACGTTCGTGGATGTCACTTTCGACCGGGTGTCCAATATTGATAAACTGGTTAATACCGACGGATTTTTTCCTGTATATATGCGCACGAACCAGGGATACAATATATCCCGAGTGATGCAGAGAATACCCGCTCAGCAGGATTTTGATGGGGGAACTCATTTGATGCTGACTTCGGCATCTGCATTGGTACCCCGTTTGTTCTGGCCGGACAAACCCGAAGCAGGTGGAAAAGAAAGTATGAAATATTTTACTGGACTAAATATAAGCGGTTACTCTACCAATGTCAGTCCG
>DASZHV010000061.1:0-3366 GCA_035937535.1 Puia sp.
TTGCCTTTTACGGCTCATCAGCCTCCGTTTTTTCATCCGAAGGAGGGCAAAGATAATGGTTTTGACATCATTTTATCAAAACTTTTCACCATGATTTTTTCCGGAATACGTTATAAATCAAAGCAGTAGAAAAAGGTTTTAATGATGTTTAATCTTTTTGGTTAAGCTTTTGGCCTTATGCTTTGAGCTTTAGGCTTATACTACAAATATGTGATCCTGAAAAGGGGAAATCGCAGAGTGCGTACAGAGGCTCTGTACTTACTCTGCAATTTCACTTTTCTACAACCCCATCTTTGCGATCAACAGGGTTTCAGGCATCGGTAATAATTGGTTACTAAAAATAATATTCTCTATGATTCCTGACAAAAATGACTATCACAATGGACAGTCTGCACCTGCAAACGGCCGAACACCTGCAGCCTGGCAAAACTGCGCTTTATCTCTTTATTTTAACTAATGAATATATGAATTTCAAGCACTAACTATCGTGAGCATTTTACCATCCCGGGCGTACAGAATAATTTTTTCGTCGTTCACATATACTTTCCATTTATTTTTTTCGTTGCTTTTTGATTATATGAAAAGAATCGCCAATAATGTAATTACCGGAATCGACAGGAAACTGAATCTCTACTATTATTATTCCACGTTTTCCGGGAAGAATATCGTCCGCAGGTGTTCTTCGCTCACCGGTGAACGCGTGAAGAAAGACGCTGCATTCAGGGGCTTCCGCGAAAGTGGTAACCGGATGAAGGAGGCTTCACCCATCGCTGCGTCATTATATAAAATGGTTCCCGTAGAAATAAAACAATATAGCCTCTACCGCCTGTTAACCGGTGAAGCATTGAAGATGCTTAAGGCAGGTAAGGACTCAGCAACAATTACTGAAAGTCTGAAACAGATCTATATAGATCCGCTCCTGGATGAGCCATCAAGAGTACCCGTGTACAGAGGAAGAACAAGAAGTGGAAACCTCGGTAATAGTCCGGGACTCAGGGATATTACTCGGTATTTCCCCACACATTCAACTGGCAAAAGCAGGTTGAGACGCCGGCGTGGAAGCCTTCAACACAGTACTACGAATTTGTTGGACAAGGAGACAATGACAATATCTGAACAAAAGATGTCAGTATCGGATCACCGGATTTCCATCATCGACAATACACGAATCGAATCCCACCAACAAACCCCAATACCTAAAACAAAATATCCGGAATTGATCTACAGGGGCCGTCTCCGGGAATGCAAAAAACTGAAATTGTGGATTCGTTCCTCCACTTTTCCAGGAGGATCAAACTAACCCGCCATCTATACAAAGGCTGTGAACCCATTCGGGATTTTAGAATCTCAGTTTTTCTACCGGAAAGACTCAGGGTTCGAAAATCATCGCAGAACTCTTATAAGCTGTAAAAAGCCCCCAAATCCGCCCCCGAATTAAACTTTCCTATATTTTACGCTTAGCTTAAATTTACACCATATAATAAGCCTATGCCCCTGGATAAAAACCGGCAGTTCCTGGATTTTGAAAAACCAATTAAAGAGCTCTTCGACGAGATAGAAAAACTCAGGCTAACAGCTGAAAAGACCAAGGTCGATCTTTCCGATTCCATCAACAAGCTCTATGATCAGGTCACTGAACGCAGACGCGATATTACGGCACATCTCACACCCTGGCAGAAGGTTCAGCTTAGCCGTCACCCCGACCGTCCCTATACCATGAAGTATATCGAGAAATTGTCGGATAATTTCATTGAATTGTTTGGGGACCGGAACGTAAAGGATGATAAAGCGATGGTGGGAGGCTTTGCCCAGCTCGATGGTGAAACGGTTATGTTTATCGGCCAGCAAAAAGGAACCAATACCAAAATGCGCCAGATGCGCAATTTCGGAATGGCAAATCCCGAAGGTTACCGGAAAGCACTCCGGCTTATGCGGCTTGCCGAGAAATTTAATAAACCTATTATTACACTTATAGATACACCAGGTGCATTCCCGGGCATGGAAGCGGAGGAACGAGGACAGGGAGAAGCCATCGCACGGAACATATATGAAATGATTCGGTTACAGGTGCCTGTTATATGTGTGATCATCGGAGAAGGAGCATCAGGCGGTGCATTGGGTATTGGAGTGGGGGACAGGGTTTTTATGCTCGAGAATTCCTGGTATTCGGTGATATCTCCTGAAAATTGCAGTTCCATTTTATGGCGAAGCTGGGACCAGAAGGAAAAAGCTGCTGAAGAACTTCGTCTGACACCTGACAATATGCTTGGATTCGGACTCATCGACGGAATCATACCGGAACCGATTGGCGGTGCACACTGGGATTATAATGAAGCAGCTGCTTTACTAAAACCATACCTTATCCAAACGATCCGGGAGTTGAAGAATATTCCGGCTGAACAACGTATAAACAACCGTATCGCTAAATTTACCAAAATGGGATTCTGGGATGAAATTCCGGAACAACCTGAAATAATTCGTTACGGTGAACAGGAACCTGAAATTATTGAAATCATTCCAGTGAACCATGAGTAACCTGATCCCGCTATTATCCGGAACAGGCGTTGCACTTGTTACGCCATTTACTTCATCCAAAGCAATTGATGAGCCGGCATTGGCAAGAGTTATAGAATATGTACTCGAAGGTGGAGTGGAATATGTTGTGACACTTGGAACTACCGGAGAAACTCCAACTTTATCAAGGGAAGAGAAAGTCCGGATTGCGCGGCTTACCATCGAAATAGTTAACCAGCGCGTTCCGGTGGTGATCGGTGCGGGTGGCAGTGACACCCGGGAAGTGATTCGTGAAATTGAAAAACTGCCGACGGATCATGCCGTGGCCATACTCAGCGCAAGTCCTCATTACAGCAAACCATCCCAGGAAGGAATCTTTCAGCATTATAAAGCCATCGCTGAAGCCTCTCCCAAACCAGTTATACTATATAATGTTCCGGCAAGAACCGCACGAAATATTAATACATCTACAGTTCTAAGATTAGCCGAATTACCCAATATCGCCGGTATCAAAGAAGCTGGAGGTGATATGGCGCAATGTGCTCTGATTTTGCGTGACTGCCCGGCGAATTTTCTGGTTGTAAGTGGCGATGATGCCCTGGCATTTCCTCAAATTGCCATCGGCATGCAGGGTGTGATTAGTGTGGCAGCCAATAGTTTCCCGCAGGCATTTTCAAATATGGTTCGGGCGGCATTGGATGGAGATCTGGGAAAAGCAAAAAAAATAAACGACGGATTGATAGAAGGGTATGAATTACTTTTTGTTGAAAATAATCCGGCGGGTGTTAAAGCAGCAATGGCTGAACTTGGCCTCATTGAAAACGAACTCCGACTGCCACTCGTGCCGTTGAG
>DASZHV010000062.1:0-5445 GCA_035937535.1 Puia sp.
AGTCCTGAAATGCAGGAAGTATTTCAAACTCAGAAACAGGAAGCCAATACAGAATTCTTTAAGTTTATTTCAAAAAATTATTCGAAGTGGGTTACACAAAAGGCAACGGATGCTCCGGTAATGAGCCATAACCTTCTCCGAAATAAAGTATTTCCAAGTCTTGAAAAGGGAGTTCCCCTGTTTTTTGTATTGATCGATAATCTTCGCTTCGATCAGTGGAAGGCCATACAACCTGTTTTTGCGCAAAGTTTCCGGATTCAGACAGAAGAAACATTTTACAGCATCCTGCCCACGGCAACTCAGTATTGCCGAAATGCAATCTTTGCGGGACTTATGCCCGTGGATATCCAGACGCAATTTCCCAATCAATGGAAAAACGATGATGAAGATGGAGGAAAGAACCTGGCTGAAGAAGAATTCTTCCGCGCACAATTGAAAAGACTGAAGATGGATCATTTAAAAACATCATATACCAAAGTGTTGAATCATCAGGCCGGCCAGGACCTTGTGAACAATATTCTTAATCTCATGAATAATGACCTGAATGTGATCGTGTATAATTTTGTGGATATGCTCAGTCATGCACGGACTGAAATGGAAGTTCTAAAGGAGCTGGCCAGTGATGAAGCGAGTTACAGGAGCATTACAACAAGCTGGTTCGAACATTCACCTCTGCATCAGGCATTGAAGAAAATTTCCGACAAGAAAATAACTATAGTATTGGCTACCGATCATGGAAGTGTACGAGTTAAGTCACCCTATAAAGTGATCGGCGATAAACAGACGACTACTAATCTTCGGTATAAACACGGACGCAATCTGAATTATGAACCGAAGGAAGTGCTGGCATTCCGGGATCCAAAAGAAGCCGGCCTGCCTGTACCTACCATTAATTCATCTTTTATATTCGCACGTGGAGACGGATTCCTTTGTTATCCGAACAACTATAATTATTTCGCGAATTATTACCGGAATAGCTTCCAGCATGGCGGAGTGAGTATGGAAGAAATGATTGTGCCTGTTATTAAAATGACTGGGAAAGCATAAGACAAGTATGGGAGTATGGGAGTATGGGAGTATGGGAGTGTGGGAAATTACGGCCAACGGTCAACGGCCAACGGTCATCCGGATTGTGGATAAATGAATGATTCAAATTCCCAGTCTTTAAGCAACTTTGAAAAATGAAGTATACAGTAACTACACTTGAAAAAATAGAAAAACTCCTTCATGAAACGGGATATGTGATTCGTTATGAACGAGGAAATTTTCAAAGCGGATATTGCATCCTGGAAGAAAAAAAAGTGCTGGTATTGAATAAATTCCTTGACCTGGAAGGCCGTATCAATACATTGATTGATATTCTTCCCCAGCTCAGTTTTGATGCCGAAACACTTGCACCGGATAGCCGTAAGGTTCTGGAGAACCTGCTCAAGCCCCAGAGCTGATTGAATTCATCTATTTTTGATTGTGCAATTTCCTTCAATAAAAATCAATTTTCTTGGATCCGGCACCAGCAGTGGTGTACCTATGATTGCCTGTCCCTGTCCTGTCTGTCATTCTGCAGATAAAATGGACAAGCGCCTGCGGTCCAGCATACTCGTTGAATCATCCACAACAAGGATCGTCGTTGACACAACCCCGGATTTCAGATACCAGATGCTGAGGGCAAATGTAACCAGGTTGGATGCTGTCCTTTTTACGCATCCGCATAAGGATCATATTGCGGGATTGGATGATATCCGTGCTTTCAATTTCTTTTCAGGTAAACCCATGCCCGTTTTCGCAAATGAAATGACACAGGAAGTGATCATTCGGGAATTCCCCTATGCATTTACAGATTTCCATTATCCCGGTGTCCCGGAAATTCAATTAAATACGATTGCCACGGATCCATTTATGATAGGAGATATCAGGATTGAACCGGTGCAGGTATGGCACCTGAAAATGCCGGTCCTTGGTTTCCGTTTCGGATCCTTTACTTATATAACAGATGCAAACCGGATCGATGAAGCTGAGAAACAAAAAATTCGCGGATCAGAAATAATAGTGTTAAATGCACTCCGAAGGGAAAAACATATTTCTCATTTCAATCTTGACGAAGCAATTGCCATGGCCCGCGAACTGGGCATACCAAAAGCCTATTTTACCCATATCAGCCACCAGTTGGGCAAACATGCGGACGTGGAATCTGAGCTGCCCGAGGGTGTACATCTAGCTTATGATGGTCTTACGTTGACAATTGACCGTTGACAGTTGGCGGTTGGCAGTTGGCGGTTGGCGGTCGGCAGGAATAATCTGTAATTAGCAATTTACTTTCCCTTTTTTGGATTCATAAAATATAATAAATGCGTTAAGCGTTAGGCTTTTAGCCTTAAGCTTTAATTAGCAAGTATTTAACATCAAACCCAGGCAAAGTATTAAACCTATTCATTGAACTTACGTCTATAAGAAATAGTAAAACTATACTGTATGAAAAAACTGATCTTATTATCTGGTTTACTGTGTGGTATGATTGTTTCAGGAATGGCGCAATCATCCATTGAGTTTATTCCACAGGGAGGATATACTTTTGCCGATCAGCTGAATTTCAACAGCTCATTCGGTCGTATTGATGCCGGATTTAACTATGGAGGTTCTTTCCAGTTCAATTTCAACCGTCATCTGGGAATAGAATTTTTGTACAACCGTATGCAGGTTCCTGCAAAATTGTATAATTATGGGGCTCTCCCCGGAGATGTGCCTATTTATCAAACCAGTGCGGGTATTAATTATATAATGGCCGGACCCGTCTCAAGTTTTCCTCTTCCCGGTTCGCCTGTCTCTTTATTTTTTGGCGCCGACCTGGGAGCTGCTATTTTTACCCCTTCACCCAATAGTTTTTCAAGTAATGCCGCTTTTGCCTATGGTTTTCAGGCAGGTACAAATATATATGTGGATCCCAACTTCGGGATTCGGCTCAGTGCCCGATTGTTGGGTACAGCACCAACCAGCTCAGGATATTATTTCGGTGGGTGGGGTGATCCGGGAGGTTATTATTCTTCAAATCCGGGAATCGTGCAATTTGGATTCAATGTCGGATTCATAATCGGCCTGGGAAAAACACTGCCGGCTTATCAGCAACCACAAAAGCGATACAGAACTCCACCACCTCCACGTAAATATTATTACTATTAAAACTTCATAAAATTATTTTGGACGGTTATATGTTAGTGGGTTTTCTACTTTAAGGGTATATTCTTAACCTTTTCCGGATTTTATCTTTATCAGAAAAAGGTATGTGGGAAACGATACGTGGGTATTTGACCTTTACCAGGAAAGAACGCTTTGGCGTTCTTTTTCTGCTTATTCTTATATGTGTATTATTTGTTCTGCCCTATTTTTTCCGTCCTTCTGTCGGCCAGTCCGATCAGGCTGCATATGAAAAAACAAAAGAAGGGATTTTGAAGTTTGAGTCCAGGGAAACGGATTCTCTTATAAAAACGGCTGTACATGACCGTTATCAGAATCAAAAAAAAATCGTGACCGTTGGAAATGCGGATAGCCCGTCAAGCTTTATACATTCAGAACTGTTTTATTTTGACCCAAACGGTTTAAACATTTCTGAATGGCGACGACTTGGATTGCCGGACCGTCTTATCCATACCATTCAGCATTATATTGAAAAGGGAGGCCGTTTTCGTAAGCCTGAAGACCTGAAAAAATTATACGGACTTCGAAATTCGGATTACCATCGCCTCCTGCCTTATGTGCGAATTACGAATTCTCCGGGGAATTTCCAGACCGGGCCGGGTAACTATACTAAAACATCAAATAATATTCAGACCGTTAAAAATGATGATTCTTTTTCCAGTTTGAGCCGGTTGAATTCTGGGAGAGATTTTGTTCATACAGTGAAAAAATTCATTGTTACTGATATAAATTTCGCAGATTCGGCGGACTGGCTGCGCCTGCCGGGTATTGGAGAAAAACTGGCTTCGAGAATAGTTCATTTCAGGGAGAAGCTGGGTGGCTTTTACCAGTTGGACCAGGTTGGTGAAACATTTGGTTTACCGGATTCCAGTTTTCAGAAAATAAAACCCTTCCTCCGTATGAATTCTGTTTCTCTGAATAAAATTGATTTGAATTCAGCAACCAAAGAAATCCTACAATCACATCCTTATATTCGTTGGCAGCTCTCGAAGGCAATTTTGGAATATCGGGAGCAACATGGTGGCTTTCATTCCGTTGATGAACTGCTGCAACTTGCCCAGGTGGATACAGGAAAATTTGAAAGATTAAAGCCCTATCTGGTAGCAGAAGTAAAATAATAGGTCACTTGACGATTTCCGGATATCTCCTTTACAGAGATATTAAAAGTAGTAAATTTGTTTCTGTAGATTGAGTAAAATAAAACAGCCGGACTAAATGATTGCTGTCTGATATGCAAGCAAAAAAATAAAGCCGACCTACTTAAAAGAAAAAATAAACCAGGTGGAATTATCTGAACTAATTATTCAGGCTATAAAGCACTCTGCCGGATACGAATATTCAGAGGAAGGACATACGATCACCATTGAAGGTCTTGACGAATTATTGCCGGATATATCCCGGCATCTGATTGTGGGAGCTATCGTTGACATGGATGGTGTTGAAGTGATTGATTCGTCTACCGGCGCAGTAAAATTTCCAGCCAGCTATTTCTTGTAATTTGTGGACTTTATTAAGATGTCTGATACTTTCGGGAAGCCTGCACCAACTCCAAAGTCCGTAAAGCCAATTAAGTAGAAATAATGAATCAAACGAGCGGCAAGTTTAAGAAATCTATCATCAGGATTTTATTGATCTTATTGGGTTCAACAATATATTGGGCAGGCTATTATGGCTTTTTCACAAAACAGCAAGGAGATTTTTTTTCTGCGGGATGCGTATTTTTGATTGCAGTTGGATTATTTATTGCAGGATGGAATTCATTTTTATTGTCACGTGGTAAATAGCTTAGCAATTTATTTTGGTATAATTTCTGATTTTCCCTTCTGTCCTAATAAAATATAACTGACTTGAAAAAGGCACTAACAACTGATAAGGGACAAGGCTTTTCTCTTGAAGATGAAATTAATATTCGGAGAGCATCCGGATTCGTTGGAACAGATTTCAACACCTCTGCAAGATGTAGTACTAAACAGGAATCCCATTTTTCTTCGCTATCTCAGTTATTAACTTCCCAATTGGCGCAAAATCAAATGCCGCCAAAAATGTCTTACAATTTGAACACCTTAAATAACAATACTTATACGCTGGTAATCCGCCTGCTGAATCATTTGGAATATCTTCAACAACTTCAAATATCATGAGTTCACATTTAGGACATTTTGTTCTACTATAATTTGTTACAACTGGAAGTGCCATATATTTTTTGTTTTAGTTAGTTGCTTTGAAACAATATAAAATTACCGATTATGTTTAACA
>DASZHV010000063.1:0-3366 GCA_035937535.1 Puia sp.
GTCGAGCAATTCACCAGCGAAATACAAACCAGGCCGGATACGGCTTTCCATGGTATGGTGATTGATCTCGGAAAGGCGAATACCCCCGGCCGTTACAAATTCTTCTTTGAATGTTGTTTTACCTTCCACATTGAATGGCATATTCGTGAGCTGCTGAATCAATTTGTTTTGTTGCGCAGCAGGCAGATCTGCCCAGTGAATATCCTTAATACCTGTCTGCTCCATCAACCATTCCCAAAGCCTTTGCGGCAGATCCCATGGATTTTTTTGCCTGATTTTTTTTCCTCCTGAAGATTCGCGGATCATTTGTATTTCATCGCGAAGGGACTGGTCGCTCCGGTCACCCAGCCAGTTCACACGTATTTCAAAACAATATTCTTTCTCATTCAGAATCCGGGCGCCCCAGGCTGACAGTTTCAAAATAGCAGGACCGCTCATACCCCAATGAGTAATTAATAAAGGGCCCCGTTCTTTCAGTGATTCCCCACCAATTTTTACCTGTGCATCCGGAACTGAAATGCCCATAAGAGAAGTAACAGAATTACCAGGCATATTAAATGTGAAAAGTGATGGGACCGGCTTTTCGATACTATGCCCGCTTGAAAGGATCCAGTCAAACATCGAAGATTTCGGATATCCTCCGGAAGCAAGGCAAATAAAATCTGCATCCAATATTAATTCATTATTAAAATGAATGATGAATGGAACCGGATCGTTTTTATATTCTATAGTTCTGATCTCATGATGGAGGCGGATTTCAACGGAGTAATTTTTTGCCTCCTGAAGGAGGCAATCGATAATAGATTGGGAAGAATTACTTACAGGAAAGATCCGTCCGTCATCTTCTGTTTTTAATTGCACCCCTCTTTCTTCAAACCACTGAATGGTATCCATGGTAAAAAACTGGTGAAATGTTTTTTTCACAAAATTGGAGCCGCGGGGGTATTTTTTAACCATATCCGGAATCGAAAAACAGGCATGGGTAACATTACAACGGCCGCCACCGCTGACCTTCACTTTAGAAAGAAGCTTTCCGGATTTTTCCACCAGGATCACTTTTAAATCCGGATTTAATCTCGCTGCCGTTACGGCACAGAAAAATCCTGCAGCTCCTCCGCCGGCAATTACAAGTGTTTTTTGCATCAGATCTTTTTACCAGCTGTGAAGATGGCGATTTTTATATAAATGAAGAATCCCTCCGGGAACGGAGGGATTCTGGATCTAAACCAAAAGACTAGTGCTAAAAATATTTATCAGAGATTCGTTTTATTATTTTTTGGAAGGGCATATCTGTGCCAGTCAGTGGTACCTTCTGTGCTTAACACGATGGTTTCGTCGGCATTCTTAAGCTGGATATAATAATAAACTCCTTCTTCGCTGGTAACCTGGAAAAGTTCAGATACCCAGTACTTAGCATAATGTTTCTTAATATCCTTCTGCAGGTGAGCAGGCAGGCTGCTTGTGAGTATATTATGTACAAGTCCAATCAGGGTGCCCTGGAAATCATAGTAAGCATACAGGATGTCTTTGTCCAGCTGAAATGTCGCCATGATATAGCTACTGGTTACTTCCCATTTAACTTCGGTTGCCTGGTTAAAATCATTTTTAAATGATGCAATGACTCGTTCGTTAATTTTGCCGGTAGTTTTTGCAAATGAACTGCCTGTAAGCGCCAGCAGTATTGCGATGGATAAGATGATCTTTTTCATGATTAAAGTTTTATATGTTTTGATTAGGTTCTGAATATAAGACGCAGATTATTCGAACATGTTGCAGCTTTTTCAAAAATCATGTAGAAAAATTCTGAGTCGTTCAGACAATATAATGGAATGGCGTGCCAAAACATTAAAACGCTGAAAATCAATCAGGGTACAGGATTGCTGCAAAACAGACTGTACGTATCCGGACAGTTTTGGTTTGTAATCAAACAGAAGGAAATGTTAATACAACAAAAAGTAAAAATTAAAAAGGAAAAAGTAAAAAGCAGACTCTAAAAGCGCTGGATAAAGGCAAGGCCTACGCCATGATCTTCCATAACCGGGACAATCATCTTTTTACCGCAGGATTTTGGAAAGAAAGTTCTTTTTAATAAAGGATACAACCAATAGGTTAACTCCGTAGACGCAATTCCAAATCCTGCACCAGCAACAACATCATGAAGCCAGTGTGCATTATTATATACGCGTAAATAACCGACGAATCCGGCTACCAGGTAGCCTCCTACGCCATACCAGACAGACACATTTTTATACTCTTCAAAAAGAAAAGTAGCCGAAAGAAATGCCTCGGCCGTATGTCCGGAAGGAAAGGACTGATAATCGTTTCCATTGGGACGTAATTCATGACTGGCATTTTTTATTGTGTATACGAACCCTCCCATGATGACATTGGAGATCAGATAAATCATGGACCTGTCAACGAAATTGTGTTCACCTTTTATTCCTGCAAAGTCCAATGCGTATACTGCAACAGCCGGTGCAAACTGGAGGTAATTGTCAATCGTCGTGGTGTTGTGGGGATGATCAACCCACACATATTGCTGCACTGATTTGCTGAAATTGAATAGTGCATCAGATTTCGTTGCAACATAACCGTAAGTGATCAGAGCCGCCGGGCCGATAAATTTTGTAACATTAAATTTCTCGTAACATCCGGGAGGATAAACTGCCATTGAATCTTTGCACGCGTAAGATTGAATAGTCTGGGCGTAAAGGACAGGCACGGTAAGCAGATAAACTAAAGAAAGAATAAACCTATTTAAAAACAAATTCCCGGAGGGTTTCTGCATGTCTGGCCACGCTGGTTAATAATCTTCAAAAATATGTTTTATTTAGACGGCATAAGTTTCGTTGTCAATGATTAACAAATCTACAGCAGTCGAAATGAATATTTTACAGATCCTTTCTGAAAAATTTTACAGAATCATTTACCTTTATACCAAATAAAGTTCTATGTCGCTTATTCCAAATAAGAAAAACAAAAAAGATAACCGCCCCGGCGGTGGTGGAATCGGAAACACCAAACCAAATCAGCAAAATCAGAAAGCAAAAATTAATACGAAGGGATTATCACGGAATACAAAATTGACCGGGGGATCGCAGAGGGGATCATGATCGTTGGCCGTTGGCGGTTGGCCGTTACTGTTGACAGTTGACAGATGGAGGTTTTTCATTCCCATACTCCCATACTCCCATACTTGTGATTAAAGCCTCAGGCTTTAATCACAGGCTCCCATCCCTTTTCATATTCTCTCTGCCAGAGTTTCATGGCGTTTGCATCATGTAGAATATGTCCGTTTTTTTCGTCACAGTCCAGCGAGCTGCCGGTTCTTTGTGAAATGTTGGCGAGGTGACAAAGCAAAACACT
>DASZHV010000064.1:0-35527 GCA_035937535.1 Puia sp.
GATGCTGTTGTTTTGATGACGGCACAATTACGGGAATTGAAATAGGGGATGGCTATATACGGTTGATAAAGTGGAGTCTTGTAGAAGGTAAACCGGAACGGATAATTGCAGAAGAAGAATCTTTAATATCTCTGGCGGAGAAACTGGGAATTAGTTATTAATTATTAATTTTTAATTATTGCCAATCACAATTTAGAATTCCGCCCATTTCATTCTACTTCAAAAATTTATCATAAGAACTGGTTCCAAGATCTGCCTAGTATTTTTGACTGTATCCCTTTATCATTTCTGAGGTATAAAATCTCCGATCTGTTTCCATAATTCCTCAATATCGTCCTATACAATTCCAGAAGTTTTATTTCTGGGTATAAAAAAATCTGGTACGATACTTAGTGTATATACTATATCGAAAGAAAACTCGAAACAGTTGAGCCCCGATTGGGTAATTTATACGCAAACTATATTTGACCTGAATTGAAGGAGTAAGGAACCTGTTTCCTGATCCGCCTGTGCGGATGTATAGAATAAAGACTTCGTTTGTTTACGAAGTCTTTATTTTTTGCTACAAGCCTGCATTCAAGTAATCTGCTACATGCTTGCGTGCAGATAATCTTTTAATTGGGAAATGGTTTCCTGTTGATGCTGAATTGTTTCCCGGATCAGGTCATGAATGGAAACAACTCCATATATTTTGTCCTGTTCGAATACTGGGAGATAACGTATATTTTTATCTGCCATTAATTGCATACAGTGTTCAATACTATCATGAAGATTTACAGCGGGCAGGTCATTTGACATAATTTCCGACACAGGAGTATCTGTAGAAGATTTGCCTTTCAAAATTACTTTTCTTGAATAATCCCTTTCAGTCATAATGCCCAGATAATCCTGGTTTTCCATAACCATAACTGAACCAATATTCTGGATCGACATAATCCTTAGGGCTTCCAATACTGAAGTAGTAGGGGAAACAGCGGTTATTTTCCTTTCCTTATGAAGAAAAATATCAGATACTTTTTTCATTCCGGCCAATTTTATTTGAGCAATCGATTTAAGTAAATTACAAATAATTATCTGATAATCAGTTTTTGTAATCTAAACTTGCTTATCTAATGGCATTTCCCTAGTCAAAAAAGACAAAAGCAAAGATCTCAATGATGTGAGTATCAATGGTTATGGTGCATTTCCAGGTCTTACCAGAAAGGAAGTGTAGTAAAGCATTTTCATTGTCAAAACAAAGGAGGGATTTTCCATTGTAATGAAAGCAGGATTGAGGGATTTGCGCGGGTGGCGATTTAAAGGTACTTTTATCGATCTAAACCGGATTAAACATGACAAATCATTTGTTATTATTATCTATGCCTGGAGGCAGCGAGTGGATTCTAATTGTTATTGCAGTGCTTGTATTGTTCGGGGGCAAAAAAATTCCCGAATTCATGAAGGGATTAGGCAGAGGAATGCGTGAATTCAATGATGCGAAGAATAATGTAAAACAAGAGTTTGAAAGTGGTCTCAACGAACCTCAAAAACCTGCTCCTTCATCCGATACTAAAAGCTAAGAAGATTTTACACAATGGAACTGCCCCTGCAAAACCAGCAGTTGGCGGCCTTATTAATTTTTGTACTTACTAACGCTCGCCAGTAACCGAAGGAAGGTCCCGCTTAAGTAAATTATCCCGGTTGGCCATTTCCCAAGCCGTATAAAATACCAGTTTAGCTCTTTTTGCCATCAGGTCATAATTGATTTTATCTGGTGTATCAGAAGGTTTGTGATAATCGGCATGTATCCCATCAAAATAGAATATGATTGGTACTCCTTTTCGTGCAAAATTATAATGGTCACTACGGTAGTAGATCCTTAGTGGATCTTTAGGGTCATTAAATTTATAATCCAATTCGAGACCCGTATATTTTTTATTCATTTCAATACTTATCCTGTGAAGATCGGTACTGAGTTTATCGTCGCCCACTATATAAACATAGTTATTCGAATCCCCCTGCTTTTTCCCAGGATCCTTTCTGCCGATCATATCAATATTGAGATCAGCGGTGGTTTTATCTAACGGATAAACGGGATTATCGGTATAATACTCAGATCCCCAAAGTCCTTTTTCTTCACCGGAATTTGCGAGAAAAAGTATACTTCGACGTGGTCCTTTTCCAGCAGCTTTTGCTTTTGAAAAAGCTGCTGCCAATTCAAGTAGACTAACGGTACCGGAGCCGTCATCATCCGCTCCAAAATAAATAATAGAATCTTTTTTACCCAGGTGATCGTAATGTGCGGAGATAACGACCAACTGGTCTTTAAGATCTGTTCCTTCCAAATACCCCAGTACGTCGGTACTTTGGAGCATATTTGTTTCTTTAGCAAAAGATAACCACAGGTTTGTATAATAGGATTTGTTTTCAATTGATCCTTTTTTTGCTAAATCATAATCTGAGCCCATAATAGCCCGGGCCATAGAAACAGAAATGTAGAAACTGTTAGGACGTACTTTAGAGCGGTAAAAATTTCGATACATCATTCCTTTATCAGAAACTGCACGGTGTGGAAAATCTTCCTGGATAATTAAAACGGCTACTGCACCATGAGCCTGTGCCGCATCCTGTTTCGCATATGGATTAAAGGTTCTTTTATTGATCTGAGCCTGGAGTAAGGCGGGAGGATAAGTATTTAATACCATTACTACTTTACCGGCGACCTGTAAACCTTTATAATCATCACGAAGAGAATCTGATATTCCGAATCCTGCAAAAACAATTTCGGACGTGCCGAATGATGAAGTATATGCACTCGAAAGGCGGGTATCAAAATCCTTGTTTATTGAGTAGGGAATTCCGTTAATAGTGATTACGGAAGCCAGGAGACTGTCCTGATATACCGGATAAGCAAGCTGAAAACTATCATTATTACCAGGTCTTAGCCCAAGGCTTTTAAAATAATCTTCGATATAGACAGCTGTTTTACGTTGCCCAGCTGTGGCTGTTTCCCTTCCTTCGTACGCAGGGCCGGCAATCTCATATAAATGCTTTTGAAGATTTTCAGCTTTAATGCTATTCCCAAAAACAACCGGATCAGTTTTTTTTTGTGCGTTACAAAAAAACACTGATCCGGATAGTAGCAGACTTAAAATTATTTTCATGGGGTCAAATATATTGGGTCCCCCGGAATAAATCAATTATCCCTGTTTTACAAATTCAGCATTTGCGTGAAGCTTAACTTCTTCACCCAATACGAATCCACCGGCCTCAGTAGGAGAATTCCATTCAAGACCGAATTCCTTACGGTTGATTTTTCCTTCAATTGTAAAACCAGTGCGTGTCTGACCCCAGGGATCGGTAATAACACCGCCGTGTTCAACATTTAATTTGACCGGTTTTGTAACACCGTGCATTGTCAGATTGCCATATAAGGTATATTCTTCACCAGATACCTTGTCTAGTTTTGTGCTAATAAAGGTTAGGGTGGGGTTTTTGACTGTATCGAAAAAATCTGTGCTTTTCAGGTGACCGTCGCGTTGTTCGTTATTGGTGGAAATGGAATCAACATCGGCTGTGAAATTGATTTTGGAAGAGGAAAAATCCTGATCTGTTGTTTCTATTTCAGCACTGAACTTTCCAAAAGAACCTGTAACGTTAGCGATCATAAGGTGACGAATCTTGAATTGAATTTCTGAATGTGTGGGATCAATAATCCATTTTGTGTTTGCCATAAGTATATTCTTAATGTTTAAACATCGAATTTAGGACATTTTTATTATATTTCAAGTAAATTATTAAATTCTTTAATTAGGTGCTAAAGCTGACTATTGTAGTAGTCAATTGTCTCTTGAATGGTTAACTTTGCAGCCGTTTTATGAAATCAGGATTTGTCAATTTGTTTGGAAAGCCCAATGCAGGGAAAAGTACATTGTTAAATACCCTTATGGGCGAAAAACTGGCCATCGTCTCTCATAAGGTCCAAACGACGCGACACCGTATCAAAGGCATCCTGACAGCTTCCGGATACCAGATGATTCTTTCAGACACACCCGGCATCATCGATCCGAGATATAAACTTCATGAAAAAATGATGGATTCAGTAAAGCAGGCAGTTTCAGATACAGACTTGGCTTTGCTACTGATGGATGGAAGGGATAATCCGGTAGAAAACGACCTGATTTTTTCCGGATTGCACCTGAAAGTACCGGCGCTGGTTCTAATAAATAAAATGGAGCTTTTGTCCAAACCTGAAATCTCGTCAGTAATTGAATTTTTTAAGGGAAAAAAATACGCAACCGGTGTGCTTGCAATATCGGCCTTGAAAAAAATTAACACGGATCTTTTATTGGACCACATCATTCAACTGTTGCCTGATGGTGAGCCTTTTTTTGATGGTGATGAAATGACGGATCGTCCAGTAAAGTTTTTTGTTGGTGAAATGATAAGAGAGAAAATCTTCAGTATGTATGAAGACGAAATTCCATATCATACAGCAGTAATGGTACAGGAATATAAGGAAAAAGATACCCTTACCAAGATACAAGCAGATATAATTGTGCAGCGAGAAACGCAGAAAGGAATTTTACTTGGGGAAGGCGGAAATATGATCCGGCAACTGGGAACCGAAGCGCGTAAAGAAATCGAAGCGTTTATTGGAAGAAAGGTTTTTCTGGAACTTTATGTGAAAGTCCGACCTAAGTGGCGTGACAATGAATGGCAACTGCGCGAATACGGGTATTAATTTTTTACATTCTTATATTTTCATAAATGTCAGGATTTACGGTAGCAATCACTGGGAGACCAAATGTTGGTAAGAGTACACTTTTCAACCGTTTGCTTGAACAGCGCAAAGCCATTGTGGATGATCAGAGTGGTGTAACAAGAGATAGACAGTATGGTATGGCAGACTGGAACGGCAAAAATTTTAATATCATTGATACCGGTGGGTTTGTTCCGGAAAGCGACGACATATACGAACAGGAAATAAAAAAGCAGGTTTTGATTGCGGTGGAGGAGGCCAATGCTGTCATTTTCATGACCGACACAGTCACAGGCATTACCAACCTTGATGAGTCCATGGCTGACCTGTTGCGGCGCTCAGTAAAACCTGTTTTCCTTGTTGTAAATAAAGTAGATAATAGCGATCGTCTGCTGGAAGCTGCTGAATTTTACACTCTGGGTTTCGACAATATTTATTTTATATCAGCTATGAGCGGAAGCGGTACAGGAGAGTTGCTGGATGCAATTACGGAACTTATTCCGAAAACAGAAAATGAAGAAGAATTAGGATCTCCCTTCCCAAAATTTGCTATCATAGGTCAACCGAATGTGGGAAAGTCTTCCTTACTCAATGCACTCGTGGGAAGTGAAAGAACCATTGTAAGCGAAATCGCAGGTACCACCCGAGATAGTATTCATACCCATTATAATCTATTTCATAAGGAATTTGTCCTGATTGATACTGCTGGAATACGCAGAAAGACAAAAGTACATGAGGACCTTGAATTTTATTCCGTTATCCGCGCCATTAAAGCTATGGATGAAGCCGATGTATGTCTGTTGCTTCTGGATGCAGAAAAAGGTCTGACTGCCCAGGATCTTAATATCTTCAGTCTTGCAGTTAAAAAAGGGAAGGGGCTTGTTATTGTCGTAAATAAATGGGACTTAGTGGATAAGGAAACCAATACTTCCAGGGATTATGAGACCAAGCTCAAAGAAAGGTTTGCTCCTTTTACGGACCTCCCTATTATCTTTATTTCTGCCAAAGAAAAGACCCGCATTTTTAAAGTAATTGAAACAGCTTTGGAAGTTTTTGAAAACCGAATTAGGAAAATCCCGACTTCAAAACTCAACGACGTGATGTTAAAAGCAGTTGAAAACTATCACGCACCTGTAGTTCGGGGTAATGCGATTAAAATAAAATATATTTCCCAATTGCCAACACCTGTGCCATCATTTGCTTTTTTCAGTAATTACCCTGACGATATCAAGCAGCCTTACAGAAATTATCTTGAAAACCAGATGCGAAAAAGCTTTCCTTTAGAAGGTGTACCCATACGAATCTATTTCCGTAAGAAATAAAATCAGTTCTTAAAATAGCTGAATGCCTTGAATTATTGATGAAAATTCATACCTTCGCCGCCAACAAAAATAACCTCAATGAAAAAATTCCTGACTGTTCTTGTTATTGCTGCGGCAATGACGTCCTGCAATGGAAGCGGTGATGCCGCTGCCAAAACTGATTCTGCTGTTACAACAGCATCAGACACCGCAAAAAAGTTAGTAGATTCTACTGCAGCTAAAGTTGATTCAACTGTTAAAGCAGTAGCAGATACAGCAAAAGCTAAAATTGGCGCAATTACAGATAGTGCTAAAAAAGCTGTGAAGAAATAATTAATTTATCTGAATTAAGTCCCTCCTGCTAAAAGCAGGGGGATTTTTTTTGCTTTACTTACCACTATGTGGTATTGACTTCGGGGTCTAACTCAGCTAATTTACGTGATGTCTTCAAAGAAACATCACTATATTAAAATGATTAGCCGGTTCATTATTTTTACACTACTTTTTCCGGCGGTGCTTAAAGCAGGAACCAAAGCATGGACAGGTTATGCCGGGGATGCAAATTGGTCTAATCCACTGAACTGGACTGGCCAGAGTTTACCCAGTTCTTCAGACGATGTAATACTTGATAACAGCGACATCCCGCTATCCTTTCTCGTTATACTGCCTGATAAGGCCGTTGTTATCAGGACCCTTGTAATTAGTCCCTCGCCAGGTCGAAATATCGAACTTATTTTGCCTGCAACGAATATTACCCCCAACGCATTTACAGTTACTGGTCCAGGTTATGGTATAGAATTACATGCCGGCGCCATCTTTAGAAATGCCTCAGGAATTTCATCAGGTGAATCCCTGCAGATTGCGGATTCTATGATTATTTATGATGGAGGCCGGTATATTCACCAGACAAGGTCATCCCACGCAAACAATATTTTAAAATTTCTATCTAATGCTCCAGGTACAGAACAGGGAATTTTTGATTTTGACGTACCCAGAGCATCTTATACTATTTCTGTGAGTAACAGAATTTATGGTTGTCTCGAATTGCACGCAGCAGCCTATGGTGCTGCGGTAAATTACACTTGCACTGGGGCTAACCCGTTGTTAATACGAGGAAATCTGCATATTGGTGCCAACGTTAATATGAGTATGGATTTAAGTGGTGCAAATGGAAATATCCAGGTAGAAGGAGATTTTATTCAGGAAGGCGGCCGGCTGAACCTGGCGAGCGGAAACGGTGATAACACTGTTCTGCATATAAAAGGGGATCTCTATCAATCACCAGATGCAACCATCACTGAAACTTCCAATGGGAATCCGTGGTTAGAATTGAATGGCAAACGAATGCAGGAAATTACCATATCAGGCCTATTACTGAATCAGGTTGGTTTCCGGATAAATAATACCGCAGGAACTATACTCCGGTTTCCACTAATGCTCCCCTGGAGACTGGACCTTAGACAAGGGAAAATAGTGAGTTCGGTAAATGCTATGCTAGTACTGGATACTGGTTGTAATATTATAATAGACAGTTCCCGGCTTACGGATTCTTATGTTGAGGGGCCGCTTCGTAAATTGGGTTTGAATTTACAGGATCACTTTTTGTTTCCGGTTGGGAAGGATAAAAATCTTCGCTGGCTTGAATTAAAATTTCCAAGAGGAAATTATACCGTTGAATATTTTCATCAAGATCCTGCTTCCATTGGAACCGAATTAGGAAGCGGGCTGGATCATATTTCAAAACTTGAATATTGGAAGGTTTTAAGCGACGGGGCAATAAATGATAAGGCAAAAATTGAATTATCCTTTAGCTCAACACAAAGTGGTGGTGTTACTGATCCAGAACATTTGAACGTGGCTAAATTTCAATCAGGACATTGGGAAGATGCAGGCCATGAAACAAGCACAGGAAATTTTATTCAGGGCTCAGTAATTAGTGGGGATATTGATTTTGTAGCCAATGAATATACTTTGGCAAGTACGCAAAATCTTGAAAACCCGTTGCCCCTGACCACTATAAGCATGAATGTAAGAGAAATATTAAAAAAACCAGTATTCAGCTGGACAATTGAAAGCTCTGAAGTACCGGATCATTTTGATTTATACGAAGAAACAAGTGGCCAGTCTGTCCTTATCGCAAATATCATGGCGATAAATCTGCAAAAGAAATATAGTTGGACATGTAATAATTTCCTCATTAGGGGAAATCATTATTTCAGAATCAGGATGGTAGATATTCACGGAAATGAATATGCAGGGAATATAGTTCTTTTCAAAATGGAAGCCAGGGATATCCGACTGAATTGGCTTGGTTCAGATAACCCTTCGGGTTACAACCAATTACTGATCCAAACTGACAAGGCGGATGAATTGAAATATGAAATTATTTCTTTCCAAGGTCAAATCATTAAAAGTGGATTTATGAAGCTGGAGGAAGGGAACAATTTTCTGACAACGGGGCCAAAATTAATTGCAAAAGGAATTTATATTTTTCACGCTATGGATTCTTGTGGTACTCATTATACTTTATTATTTAAAAAAGAATGATTGGTCAGTTAAGTTTCCATTTTTGTATAAGGTCTTGAACGTTTGACTTGTATTCCCGTAAAGTCATATCCTGATTTTTAATAAAACTGTTGTCATCAAGTTTTCCGAGAACCTGATTCATCTCGGCCTGGTTTTCATAGACCATTTTACGGAATGGATTTAAATAGTCTTTTTCTCTTGAACTGAATATTCCTTTTGTAATCCATTCTGCAGTTTTTACTGATTGAAATAGAAGATCCTTGAATTCTGTTGGTTTAATTTTTTTAAAGGAAATGCCATGCACCTGCCAGAGAATATCTAAGGCATGATGCAATTTATCGGTTTGATAATTCTTTCCCTCTATTAAATAGAACTGATGGATATCATTCCAGTTGTCAATCCGGTTCTGACGAATGTCGGAAAGCATCTTATCAAGAGCGGATTTTTTTATGAATTGTCCACCGACGTTTATCCAGGTCTCTGGCATTTTATTTTCGGGTAGAGATTCTTGTAAAGCAACCAGGTTATCGTACTTGCCAGATTTTAGATGAACCAGGATTTGTTCGAGTGCATAATGAATAATTAGTTCCATGTAAATCGAATACCCCTTAATAAGTTTAAGTATACGTACTTTACGCGAACTGTTTTCAAAACCTTCGGCTAAGAATGTTATAGAGTTAAGAGATTCATCTTTGTTTTCTAATAATTGTTTACCCTGCATTTTTAATGCAGCATCGTCTGAATAAAGATTCAAAGAACCGGCTTCTTTTTCTATTATATTTGAAACCTGATTAACATGTCTTAACCAGCATCTGGCCACGATTAGTTGAAGATTCTCTATAGCTGACGCGAGCTCCTGTACACTATCAGGTGCCAGATAATCATATTCAAGCAACTGAATTTTCTCAAGTCTTTTATCACGGTCAGCGTATTTCCATGCATTTCTTGCAAGTGCATACATATTATGAATGAACCAGTAAGCTGGCATAATCACTAATTCGTCTTTTGATGTATCATTACTTACAAGGGAAAAAGGGAGAGGGATATCCAATTCAGCGGGATAATCTCCTTTTGCCATAATTATAAATGAAGCAAATCGCGAATTGTGTTTTACACTTACACAGAGTCCCGGCCAGAAACCGCGACCTGCGATCAGTTCCCCGTCAGCACCTCTTGAATTATGATTGGAACCAATAGTTGCGCCCGCAGCCATATTGGTTTGGCCCTTTAACAGTGAAGCGCATAAAAAAGAATTATTATGATGCTGTTCATGCGCTGGAAAAATAAGGGAGTTCAATACTTCACAGCAGGAAATGGTAGAATTGTTTCCGAGATATGAATTAATGAGCCGGGCTCCATATTTCAATTGGGAATTGGAAGCGAGAATAAAACGAACCGCCTTCACTCCGTAGAAGATCCGGCAACCGTGTCCGATGATTCCATTCACGAGTTCACAACCTTCACCTATCTGCGTAATCGATTCAGCGGAAGAGTTAATTGTCAGGTTTTTGAGTTTATTTGCACCCTTCAGGTAGGCATCGGTTCCAATCTTAACATCTTTAACAATTTTACAATTTTTAATTACGGTACGATCGCCGATCGTTCCATAAAATCCACGCCGGCTGTCAAATTTCTTATTGCTGAATGAACGAAGTTTTTCTTGCAGAATCAGGTCATCGCGGTGTCTGCTGAATAACCAGGCATCTCCCGGTAGCATGCCATCGAATGGAATAATACTGCGGCCACCGTTTTCATTGCATACTTCCAATGCGATTCGGATTGATTCAGGTTCGCCTTCTTTCAAAATCCCGTTCCCGAATTTAGCATGGTCTGTAGTTTCTATTTCGTTTACATTGATGATGATTACATCGTTACCGATAATATAGTGCGATAAATAACTCACATTATCTATGACCACATTATTTCCAATATCGCAACTTATAATGGTGCTGTTATAAAATCCTACTGGTCTACGAAGATTATGAAATTCGAGGTAATAAGGCTCAAGTATCCCGATCCGGACCAATCCAAAAAAATTGCAATGATGTATAAGTTCTGGGAGGAAATTGCCGGAGACCATAACAAGATTCCAGTCGTCAGAATTATTTCCATTTTTTTTCAACTCCTCCACTTCGTCCAGTTTAAGGTGCCGGTATGAGGTAGAAGGTTTATTTTGTTCGTTCCGCAAATAGTATTCATCCTTTCCTTCAGGCAAGTATTCAGAAGGAATAAAATCATATCCGAGATTGCGAAGCGGTGTTTTTGTAATCTGATTCATGCATTTTATTCTACAGTTACGCTTTTGGCTAGGTTACGGGGCTTATCGACGTCAAATCCTTTAGCCATTCCCATGTAGCAGGCAAATAGCTGTAATGGTATTACTGAAAGAAGAGGAGAAATCAGCTCATCGGTTAATGGTATAGTCATTATATCGTCTGCCATTTTTATAATCACTTCATCGCCTTCACTTATAACCGCAATGACTTTTCCTTTCCTGGCTTTAATTTCCTGGATATTACTTACGAGCTTCTCATGATAAAAACTCTTAGGCGCGGCAAAAATCACGGGTAAATTTTCATCTACCAGTGCGATCGGTCCGTGTTTCATTTCTGCAGCAGGATAACCTTCAGCATGGATGTATGAAATCTCTTTTAATTTGAGAGCACCTTCCAGAGCCACCGGAAAGTTATTTCCACGACCCAGATATAGTGCATCTTTAACATCTTTATATTTCAATGCCAGCTTACGGATATGTTCAGATGTCCGTAATAATTCTTTAACTTTCTCAGGAATGGCATGTAATTCTGCAAGTAGTTGAATATACCTGTCTTCAGTTATGGTTTGTTTTTCGAAAGCAATTTTCAATGCGATCATGACCAGGACTACCATTTGTGCAGTGAATGCCTTTGTGCTGGCAACACCTATTTCCGGTCCTGCATGAGTATAAGCGCCAGCATGCGAAATACGGGCGATAGAAGAGCCAACTACATTTACTACGCCAAAAATAAAAGCGCCCTGTTCTTTTGCCTTCTCAATGGCGACAATAGTATCTGCTGTTTCTCCACTTTGTGAAATAGCAAAAATAACGTCACCATAATGAATCACAGGATTGCGGTACCTGAATTCTGAAGCATATTCAACTTCTACGGGTATCCTGCAAATTTCTTCAATTATATATTCAGCGACTATACCCGCATGCCAGCTGGTACCGCAGGCTACAATTATAATTCTTCTTGCACTGGAAAGTTTTTCAAGATTGTTTTGAACACCGGCCATTGTGATGGTTCCTTTTGTTACATCCAGGCGTCCCCTAAGGCAATCGAAAATGGTTTCAGGCTGCTCAAATATTTCCTTGAGCATAAAATGTTCGTATCCTCCTTTTTCAATGGCTGTCAGTTCAAGATCAAGTTTCTGAACAAATGGTGTTATCTTTTCATTCCCCAGGTTTTTTAAAATCAATTCGTCGCATTTAATAATCGCCAGTTCATAGTCATTTACATAAACAACTTCTTTAGTATATTCAATGATGGGAGAGGCATCGGAGGCTAAAAAATGTTCTCCTTTACCAATGCCAATTACCAAAGGACTACCTTTCCTAGCCGCTATTATTGTATCCGGATGATCACGGTCCAGCAGTACAATCACATAAGCGCCAGTTACCCGCTTAAGTGCAATCCGTAATGATTCTTCGAGACTACACTGATTATTCTCTTGTATGTCTTCAATAAAATTGAGCAATACTTCGGTATCCGTATCACTTTTAAAACCATATCCCTTTTTTGTCAGTTCTGTTTTAAGTTGGGTATAATTTTCAATTATCCCGTTGTGGATCATTGCAAGTTTCCCGCTTGCAGAAAGATGGGGATGGGCGTTTCGATCGCTGGGTTCACCATGTGTGGCCCAGCGCGTATGTCCGATACCAGCGTGCGCGTGCAGATCTTTCCCTATAATACTTTCTTCCAATGCGGCTACACGTCCCTGTTTTTTATATACCCGTAGATCCTTGTCCAGCAATGCAACACCGGCACTATCGTATCCCCTGTATTCAAGTCTTTTCAGTCCCTTCAATATCACGGGGTATGCTTCTCTCGGACCGATATATGCAACAATTCCACACATAATGAACTTTTAATAATTATTTTTTTAGATGTTTTTGCAGATTTGACGGTTTACAATAAAATATTCATCATAAAAATCGAAGCCACAGTAAAGTATATAATTAGGCCAGTTACGTCTACTAAAGTTGCCACAAAGGGGGCAGAGGATGAAGCGGGATCAGCACCCAGTTTTTTTAATATGATCGGAAGCATACTTCCTGCAAGGGTACCCCAAAGTACTACACCAACCAGGGAGAAACTAACTGATAAACCGATAGCATCCCAGTGGTAACCATATATATCCTTAAAAACGCCACGAACCATCAGTAAATGCCAAACAAAAATCCGTATAAATCCAATCAGACCAAGTATTGCACCCAACATAAAGCCAGAAAGAATTTCTCTGCTCATTACCCGCCACCAGTCTTTAATAGTCACTTCTCCAAGGGCCATGGCCTGAATTATAAGAGTAGATGCCTGGGAGCCACTATTGCCGCCGCTGGACATAATTAATGGGATGAAATTGGTCAGGATAAGCCATTTCGCCAGTTCGTCATTATAATAGGCCATTGCTGTAGCAGTAAGCATCTCACTCAAAAAAAGTATGATCAGCCAACCAACCCTTTTCCTAATCAACTGAAAAAATGGTGTTTCCAAATATGGATGATCAAGAGCCTCGGTTCCTCCGATTTTCTGAATATCTTCCGTAAATTCTTCTGTAGCTACCCATAATACATCATCGATGGTTACGATTCCGAGGAGTAGTTTATTATTATCCAGCACCGGGAGGGCCATACGGTTATTCATTTTAAATGCCTGATTGGCGGTTTCCTGATCATCATTAACATTGAGATAAATAAATCTGTTGTCAATAACATCTTCAACTTTTTTGTCCGGATCTGCAAGAATAATTTCACGAATTTTTATATCATCAATGAATATACCCCTCTCATCTACCACATAAATGACATCTATGGTTTCACTGTCTTTGCCAACGTCGCGGATATGTCTGATAACCTGCCGGATGGTCCAGTCTTTTTGAACAGCGATATAATCAGGGGTCATTAATCGCCCCACGCTACTTTCAGGATAACCCAGGAGGGACAATGTGATCTTACGTTCTTCAGGATCAAGCATTTTTATCAACTCTTTCACCACTTCACTTGGCAGGTCTTCCAGAAAGGAAGTTCGGTCGTCTGCGGGAAGACCGTTGAGCAATTCAGCCGTTTTAGATGGGGAGAGTTCCTGGATAATGCGTTTCTGTATCGCGAAATCCAGGATTTTAAATGTACTTATAGCACGGTGAATACTCAGATTACCGAGAATTTCACCTTCATGTTCCGGGAATTCATAGATAAGTTCCGCCACATCACTAATATTCTGATTATCCAGAAACTTGTGTAATGATTCCAGATCGTTTGATTGGAGAACCTCCAGAAACTGATATTTAATCGGGGTATTTTCGATTTCGACGGTCATTCGTCAAATTTACAGCGAAGCCTTGATAAATTGCGTTTGAAACTGACTCCTTTGCGGGATCCTTTCAGTTTCTTTTACATTATGATTTTATCATGTTTATTTATTGCTGATTCACCTGGCCGTGGGAGGGGAGTTTTTACAAATGAAAACCTTATGGCCGGAAAACTTATAGAAATTTCGCCAGTCATAGTTATGAATAGTGAGGAAAGAAAACTCCTTGACCAAACCCTCCTTCATAACTATATATTCTTATGGGGTAAGGACGAAACAGAATGCTGTGTGGGGTTGGGTTATTTGTCTATCTATAATCACGATTTTCATTCAAATGCCGAATATGAAATGGTTTTTGAATTATCAGTCATCCGTATAAGAATTGTACGTGATATAAAAAAAGGAGAAGAAATTTTTATTAATTATAATGGATCGTGGAACGATACTAAATCCTTATGGTTCGATCCGGTTCCGGACCTTAAATAATTATTATTTTTTTGTTCTGTTTAAAACCGGAGAATACCGGAAAGATAAAAGGAAACCATAACTGTTAAGTTTCAGATTATCCATACCCATGTTTTTGAGGGGTAGTTTCAAGAAGGGTTCTGCCTGAAATGAAAATCCCTTTCCAATTTCGGATTCAAGGCCGAACGAAATATTAGCAACTTTGAACCAGTAATTTACCTGTTCATTATCTTCTATTTCATATGCCAATGGTCTCATACCGTTATGTAAGAAATATATATAGGTTTGTTTCATTATGAAATAGGAGGAGAAGCCTGCATTAACAAAGAATTTTGTTTTTTCATTTTTTGCAAAATCATAACGTAATGTCAACGGTAGTTCCCACATACTGGCTGAACCATTTATATAATCAATGGGCGGGGGGGCTGCTGAGGTAATGACATTTCCAGTACCCAGCGGACCGCGGGCGTAAGTTATTCTGCCAGAGCCACGTCCTGGTGCCCAATAAAATTTATTTGTATATAAAATACCGGAATTTACCGATAGTTTATTTGTGAGGTAGTAGCCAACCGTGAGTCCGATATTATTTCCAAGCTGGTCATTTGAAATTCCTCCGGCATCCGTATAATCCGGTCCGAATGTCAAACCAAAATTCAGAGAACGGTTTATACGAAGAGCTCTATATGATATGGGCGCCTTAGAATGAGTGAGATTGTTTAAAAGTGAATCATTCCCAGTCACTTTACCCAGAACAGCGCCGGAAGAAACAATGTCGGGTAAACTGAGATGATATCTGATTCTTTGAAGGTTGGTTTTAATACTTACGTCGTTGGATATAGTTGAAGTGTTAATATCATTTGAACTTTCTATTGAATTTTTATTATTCACAGTTGTGCTGTTTGCGGCATTTCTTACGTCTGATCCATTGGATGCAATATACCCAGATGCTGCAAAACCTCCGAGATTCCTGTGTTTTGGTGCCGAACTTTTATCATCCGTTTTTCTTTTGTATCCTGCAATATTCGGATTTTGATTTTTATTATTTGCAGATTTTGCTGCAGAAACATCATTAATGGTACTTGAATTTTCCTCAACTACAGAACCAGGAATTACTCCTGCATCAGCTGAAGTGTTTGTTTGTTTTGATAAGTCTTTATTTTTTTTGCCGGACGCATCTAAAACATGAACAGAAGAAACACTATCTAAATGAATTGTATTTCCAATTGCCTGTTTATTATCTACTGAAGATGGGAAGTTCTGAACTATCGACTGACTCTTTCGTGTAGAATGTTGGCTATAATAAATTGTTTTAATTGCGAAAAAAGAAACACATGTAATCAAAACAATAGCCGTTACCCAAATATAAGGATTGAGCCGGCCGAAGCGAAAGCCATCAGGCGGGCGCTCGGGAATCTGCTCTATAAGCTTTTGCTCGAGCCTCGTCCAGGATAATGAAGAATGATCGGGTTCGTAAAAATCCGCTGCTTCCCTGCTTAGCTTGTCAATATCTTTATCAGATAGGTTCGACATATGTTTTCACATCAGCTTTTTTTGTCAAAATTTTTCTTAGATTCTCTCTGGCCTTTGATAAATTCGATTTGGATGCGCCAACAGAAATTCCTAAATGTTTCCCAATTTCCTCATGTGACATCCCCTCGATTACAAATAAATTAAACACTGTTCTATAAGCGGGTGATAATAAACGTATTGCTTCAATGATCTCTTTATACGACAGTTTATCGATCCCGGTTTCCCCTTGATCCGCTATTTTTTCTGATTCTTCAGAAAGCACTTGTCCTCGGAGATAAGCGGAATTTTTGCGGTAATAGTCAATACATGTATTAACAAGGATCCTTTTAAACCATCCTTTCAGGGCCATGGAAGTTTCAAGATGACGGTTCTCGTCAAACTGATGGATATTTTTGAAAAATTTTGTGAAACCTTCATTAACGATTTCTTCAACCTGGTATTGATTATGTTGATAACGATAGCAAATTTTCATGGCATACCCCTTCAGGAATTCATACAATTCCTTCTGACTGGCCCTGTCATTCTGCCTGCAGCCAGCTATTAATGCGCTAATTTGATGGTTACCGTTTATCAATGGTTTTAAGGCCTTTTCCTAAGGTGAAGTTAATAGCGCAACCACTTCATCTTTATTAATTTACGTAAATCTTATGTTAAAGGTTGCCCCCTAATAATTTTAGTTCGCCTGCTATAAATATCTGAAGCTGAATGTTTTGCCGGGTTACCAACATGCCAATGATTTTAGCTTCTTTTAGAGATCCAATTGATTGAATTCCCTGCGTCCATTCCCTGTTTAAAAACTGATTAATCATTGTTTTATTTGAATTTAAAAGCGCTTCGATATCCAGGTAAGATTTACCCTGAATTGTTTTGCGGATCTTATTTCTAAACAGGCTTCTCCCAATTTTCAAAGCCAAATCTTCGCCTTCAAGGGAATATTGAATATCGGCCAAATCCAATGTTTGTTTTGCTGTATCAAGTACTGGTGTTCCCCGCAGGTAAATACTCCCATGGTTACTTCCCGCAAAATCAATTCGCAGTTCCATCTGTTGATTTCCAATGCCATGTACGATTGCATCTTTTACAACAATTGTTCTACCCTTCACCTCAAATACTTTATTATGGAGGCTGTCGCGTAAAATATTTGTGAGAAAATTGTAATCATAATTCAAGTTCAGGTAGAGACGGATACCGTTTCGGTTTTCAGTTTGTAATAAGGCTGGTAGAAAGGTTGGTTCCTGAATATGGTTTACCGGGTCAGAACTGAATTGTGGTCTGCAGGAAATTCCCATTGAAATTGAAAAACTGTCTTTTAAATAATTCATCTGTCCGATACGGACCGCGGATGGATTGAGCAAAAAGTAACCATATTTACCAATAACAATCTTCCTGTAGCTACTGTCTTTCAGCTGCGTTATAAATTTTTCAAAATTTAATCCCGCAATGGTTTGATCCATTTCTAATGAAAAACTTGCGAGCGAAGAACGAATGCTATCCATTACCAGTCGAGTGATATCGTTGGAAAAAACTGAAACAGAACATTTGTCAACGGGTTGAATCTGGTTGATTATTGTGGTTGTACGTACTTGGTAGTTCGGAAGAAATTGCAAATTGGTACTGAGGGCCATATTCACTTTACGCAGTGGTTGTGGAAGAAATCCACAATTTCCTGATATCCAGGGAGTCACTGGTATACCCGCCGTACATAGACATTTACTTCCACTTACCTGGTAATTCCCACCGAATCGAATATTAATCAGATTATTGGCACAGGAAATTGAAAGGCTTGTCCTGACAAAACGATATTTATAACGGAAGTCACAGGAAGGATGCAAGAAATCAGGCCATGCGTCTGAAGTGAATTCTGATGGAACGAGTTTCTCGGCTTTTGCAAGGATCGGCGCGGCTGCTATTTTAATTGGGATATCCAATTCTGAAATAGGGAGTTCGGGCAGTATTTGTTGTTCTTCTGTAGAAGAGCCAAGCTTTTTTGCTGAAGAACATGACAGTAAAAACATCAGCACAGGCAGGTAGACCAGGTGTTTCATTGGATTTGTATTCAAATTGAAAACGAATATAATATTCCATATGGGATGCTGGAAGTTTTTTGAGCCCTAATTAATAAGAACCCGCACTAAAGCAAGCTTAATAGGCTGAATGTGCTTTAATTTTCCTTGGTTACAATGTGAACTACAAGAAATTATTTGCTATTCATGTGGGGTAGATGTAATAAGTATTTGGTCTGACCGGCAAACGTATTGATATAGAGCAGTTGCCCCGCTAATTCTTTGCATGTAGAATTTGCCCTATTTAGGATGATAATTAAGGCAGAGAAAAACAGAAAATTTTCTTTCTGCCCGTCCATTTTTTTCGATCAAAATGGGATCAAGGGGTATGATCCGGTCGAAATAAGAATAATAGGATGATGGAACTGTTTTGTTTTCACTTTTCAGGCCTGTAAAGTGAGGATTTGAATTTATGTATATCGCGTCCTTTCCTTTTAATTTATTTAGATCCGTTCCGACAAAATCAAATTGCAATGCTCTTTCTCCAACGATATTTTTCGAAAATACTGTTTCATTCAAATAGAAATTGAGAATGGCCGAGGTTTTGTAATCGTCAGATGAAAAGATAAATGCATCCGGATATTTTTTCCGCATGGTTTCCACTTTGCTGGAAAATTCTGACCAGCCAAACCAGGTGTCATCGGATCGGATTGGAATGATATAGTAAATGATTTCGACGGCCAGCAACAGGTGGAAGACAAGAGAAAAAATTAATTGGTAACGTATCCATTTTTTATTCCAGAATCTTGATACCCAAATAATACCTGTGATATAGGCTGGCATCATCCAGTTTAGCTTCACCCAATAAAAAAAGGAAATAAAAAAAAACCCAAGAAATAGCGGAATAAAAAATGATAAAAGAAATATTTGATCTTTAGGTATTTGGGCGAACCGGATTCCATATTTTCTGCTGAAACGATAAATAAAATATACAAGTGAAAAAAACAGGAAGGGTAGCAGGATGGCAGACTGATGACCGATTACGCCGGCAAAGCCCGCGAAATCAATATGAAGCCCCTCCTTTACGCGTCCTTCAGATTGAAATTTAAAAGAAGCAAATCCATTCTGGACATTCCAAATAACTACAGGAAGAATGGTAATCGCGAAACAAATCAGATAAAAGATAAACCACCCGGAAATTATCAGTCTTCTAAAAGGTTTTGCGACAAGTAAAAATCCGATTAGCCCTATAATGAGAAAGATAGCGGTGTATTTTGAATCGAAACTGAGACCGGTAAAAATTCCTGCCCAGATCCAGTAAGCATTTTTTCTTTTGAAAATGGCTCCATACAGAAAATTTAAACTGATCGTCCAGCAAAACATCAGGGGTACATCGGGTGTGGAAATCAGAGAAAGTATGCTTATCATTATCGTGGAAAGAAGGAGGGCAGTAGCCATGCGCGCTTTGTTTTCGCTCAGGAATTTCTTTGCCAGCTTGTAAAAAGCGATAATAGTCAGCAGTGTTACGAAACTATCTGCCAGTTTTAAAACGTAAACTTTTTTTCCAAAAAGGCTCGTAAAAAACCGGAGCAGATAACCTATCATCGGAGGATGATCATAATAAGATAGATCCAGGTGTTGAGCGTAGAAATCATAATAGGCATCCTGAGGCATAATGCCCATGATGTTAACAAATATGATACGGATCCCGATGAGAAGGATGCATAAAATGAATATTGATTTCAGTCCGGACCCGAAATAGGACCTTTTATTGAAATCATGAGCATTAGGCATGATCATTTGGCAAATTCAGCCCTGATTACATTTAATGCGCCACCTGCCTTGAACCATTCAATTTGGGATTCGTTATAAGTATGGTTCGCAAGAATTTCTTCCGCCTCATCGTGCAGGTGATGCAGCATCAGGGTCAGAGGCTGACCAGGTGTGAAATGGGTCAGCCCGTCAATGTCAATAACATCATCTTCCAAAATTTTATCGTAGTCAGCCTTATCGGCAAAAGTCAGAGCAAGCATTCCCTGCTTTTTGAGATTGGTTTCATGAATGCGTGCAAAAGACCGGACAAGTATGGCACGAACACCCAGGTGGCGTGGTTCCATAGCTGCATGTTCACGGGAAGAGCCCTCTCCGTAATTCTCATCTCCAACTACAATACTACCTATACCGGCGGCCTTATATGCACGTGCGGTAGCTGGCACAGGTCCGTATTCGCCTGTAAGTTGATTTTTTACTGAATCGGTTTTTTCGTTAAAATAATTCACGGCGCCGATCAGCATATTATTTGAAATGTTATCGAGGTGACCACGGAATTTCAACCATGGTCCTGCCATAGAAATATGATCAGTGGTACATTTGCCCTTTGCCTTAATGAGTAAACGTAATCCTTTAAGATCAACACCTTCCCAGGGTTTAAACGGTTCAAGTAATTGGAGTCTTTGCGAATCGGATTTTACAATCACTTTCAGTTTGCTTCCGTCTTCTGCAGGTGGCATATAACCTGGGTCATCAACAGAAAATCCCCGGGGTGGAAGTTCGAAGCCGGAAGGTTCATCCAGTTTCACGTATTCTCCTTTTTTATTTTTCAATGTATCTTTTAAGGGATTGAAAGAAAGGTGACCGGCAATGGCGAATGCAGTTACTATTTCTGGAGATGCAACGAAAGCATGTGTAGATGATAGTCCGTCGTTGCGTCGTGCGAAATTTCGGTTGAAGGAAGTGATTATTGAGTTTTTACGATTGGGATCGTCAATATGCCGGGCCCACTGGCCGATACATGGTCCGCATGCATTAGCCAGCACAACGCCGCCGATTTTTTCGAATGTGTTCAGGAAGCCATCTTTCTCGATAGTAAATCGTACAAGTTCGCTACCTGGGGTGATGGTGAATTCTGCCAGTGTTTCAAGATTTTTTTCAATGGCTTGTTTTGCAACAGAAGCAGAACGGCTGATATCCTCATAAGAAGAATTTGTGCAGGAACCAATCAGGGCTACTTCCAGTTTTTCCGGCCATTGATTATTTTTTACAGCTTCTGCAAATTTTGAAATGGGCCACGCGAGATCGGGTGTAAAGGGTCCGTTTACATGTGGTTCCAGATCATCCAGGTTTATTTCAATAAGCTGGTCATAATATGCTGAAGGATTTACATATACTTCCGGGTCAGGACGAAGGGAATTCTTGATTTTATCTGCGAGATAGGCCACTTCTTCCCGTTCAGTTGCTTTAAGATAGGCCGACATTTTATCGTCATAAGCAAAAAGGGAACAAGTTGCTCCGATTTCAGCGCCCATATTACAAATTGTGGCTTTACCAGTTGCACTTAGACTATCTGCTCCATCGCCAAAATATTCAACAATTGCACCTGTACCACCTTTAACTGTAAGAATTCCTGCAACTTTTAGTATAACGTCTTTCGGAGAGGCCCAGCCATTCAATTTACCAGTAAGTTTAATGCCGATCAGTTTGGGCATTTTTAATTCCCATGCAAGGCCAGCCATTACATCCACTGCATCCGCTCCGCCTACACCAATGGCAATCATACCAAGACCACCGGCGTTCGGTGTATGTGAATCTGTTCCTATCATCATTCCGCCCGGGAAAGCATAATTCTCCAGAACAACCTGGTGGATTATACCCGCTCCCGGTTTCCAGAAACCGATTCCATATTTATTGGAAATGGAGGATAAAAAATCATATACTTCTTTATTTACGTCCAGGGCAGTTGAAAGATCTGATTTGGCGCCGATTTTGGCCTGAATCAGATGATCGCAATGGACTGTGGAAGGAACTGCTACGCGTTCACGGCCACAGGTGCTGAATTGCAGCAGCGCCATTTGGGCTGTCGCATCCTGCATAGCCACACGGTCTGGTGCGAAATCCACATAATCTTTGCCGCGCGTATAATTTTGTAAAGTTTTCGAGTAAAGATGAGTATAAAGGATTTTTTCAGATAAAGTAAGGGCCCCTCCTGTTATTTTTTTCGCCGCAGCGATTTTGGAAGGCATTTCATCATAAACTTTCTTGATTAAATCCAGGTCGAAAACCATGATCGTCGAATTTTAGTTAATGGGGCGGGAAGGAAGCATTTTCCGGATACAAATTTACCTAAAAAAAGCGTTATTGCCTAAGTGCGCACTTGCTCTTTAGCCTATTTTTTTTAAATTTGCATTATGAACAGGATGAAGGAATTCATTGAGTGGCAGTTGTTCGGCGTATGTACTGCTATCGGCGATCGTCTCGGAATCGCTACTTCCCGTATCCGTACATGGTTTATCTATATTTCTTTCCTCACGATGGGTTCGCCGCTTATCGTTTATTTTATACTGGCTTTCTGGATGAATATTAAACGTTATATCATGGCAGCGAAACGTAATCCGTTTACAGCTTGAATAATCTTGGTTTAGGCAAAATAGATTATAGGCTGGAAAATCTATCGGACATAAATTAAACGACTGCTTTTCTCAATTTTATTAGTTTCAAAAGCAAAACTTCCAATAGATCCAGTCTGAGCATTGTTGCGCCATCGCTTTTTGCACGTGCGGGGTCAGGATGGGTTTCTATAAATATTCCATCCGCTCCGGCGGCAATGGCTGACATGGAAATTGTACTGATCATTTTCGGATTTCCTCCCGTTATACCGCTTGTCTGGTTGGGTTGTTGAAGCGAATGTGTACAATCCACCACAACTGGAACGCCATGCTCCTGCATCCAGGGAACATTGCGGAAATCAACTACCAAATCCTGATATCCGAAAGTATTTCCTCTTTCCGTAAAAATTATTTTCTCGTTTCCTGCATTTCGGATTTTCTCTGCGGCAAATTTCATAGCTGGTCCGCTGAGGAACTGACCTTTTTTAACATTAATTATTTTCCCCGTTTCTGCTGCTGTTACCAAAAGGTCGGTTTGCCTGCAGAGAAATGCAGGGATTTGCAAAACATCGACAAAAACTGCGGCAGGTGCTGCTTCATCATGTGCATGTATGTCTGAAGTGGTTGGTATTTTATATTTATGGCCGGTTTTTTGAACAAGAGCCAGGGCCTGTTCATCCCCAATACCTGTAAAAGATCCGCCGCTCGTCCGGTTAGCTTTACGGTATGATGCTTTGAAAATATAGGGGATGCCCATTTTAATACAAAGCGAAGAGACTTTTGAAGCGATAGTTTCCAGCAATTCGGCAGACTCAACCACGCAGGGGCCGGCAATGAGAAAGAAATTTTTTTCATCATAGTCCTGGCCCTTAAATAGTTCTTTTAGAAATGAATGCATATTTAGTGAAATGATTTTATGAAATTAGAAGTATTTCTTTTCTGTGATTAAACTATTTTTGCAATATAAAGTCAATCATCAAAATTGATAGTAAAACCAACAATATGAAAATCGCTCTCTTATCTGTATTCGCAATTATAACTTTCTCAGGCTGTACCAAAACGACCGTTCAGCAGGTAAATCAGGTTTTTTCGGCAGTTTATACTGTGCAGGCCAACCAATGGGCATTGGGGACTGATCCGAATGGTACCACTTTTTATTATACTTCCCTTACTATTCCTGAGCTTACCCAGGCCATCGATCTGAACGGAGGTGTACTTGTATATTTATCTTTTGATGATCCGTCTTCTACCAATCCCACATATGAAGCAATGCCTGAAGTTATAAATGGGGTTGCCTACGGTGCCATTCATACTACCGGTTCTGTTACTGTTGATCTGCGTGCTGCAGACGGTTCCAATGCACCAGGTCCGATAACCGGACCAACCATGATCAAAGTAATCTTAATGGATGCGCAGGCATTGGGCAATTAATGGTTTATTAAGAATGGAGTACGTGTGGGTTTTCCATTAACCATCCGCCATCAACCATTATATTCTCCGAAAACTTCACGAAGTGTGTCTGCGATTTCTCCCAGTGTACAATTTGCTTCGACGGCTTTGATAACAGTGGGCATCAGGTTTTCTCCGGATGCGGCATGATCGTTTAGAAGTTGAAGTATATGATCGCATTTGGCTGGATCCCTTTCCCTTCTAAGCGCAGCCAGTTTTTCTGTTTGAATTTTCCGTATGGTATCATCGATGCGGAATACTTTAGTAAGATCTTTTTCATTTGATTCAAAGGCGTTTACACCCACAATTATTTTTTCCTTGTTTTCAACTTTAAGCTGGTGTTCATAAGCGCTTTTTGCAATTTCATTCTGAATAAATCCCTGTTCAATTGCAGCTACGCTTCCCCCCAACTCATCAATTTTTCGGATCAGATCCAGGGCAGCTTCTTCAATAGAATTCGTAAGGGATTCCACAAAATAACTGCCTCCCAGAGGATCATCGGTATCTGTAATACCACTTTCAAAACCGATAATCTGTTGGGTTCGTAAAGCTAGACCAGCTGCTTCTTCTGTAGGAAGACCAAGGGCTTCATCATATCCGTTTGTATGTAATGACTGTGTGCCACCGAAAACAGCAGAGAGCGCCTGAATAGTTGTGCGGGCTATATTGTTTGCCGGTTGTTGCGCAGTAAGTGTACTGCCCCCGGTTTGCGCATGAAAACGTAACATCATAGCCTGCGGATCGGTGGCTCCCAGTTCTTTCATAATATGTGCCCACATGCGGCGTGCAGCCCGAAACTTGGCTACTTCTTCAAATAAATTGTTATGTGCATTGAAGAAAAAGGAAAGTCTTTTTCCAAAAACATTAATGTCCAGACCTTTTTCGATGGCTGCTTTCACGTAGGCCTTTCCGTTAGCCAGCGTAAATGCGATTTCCTGGACTGCAGTACTGCCAGCTTCGCGGATATGATACCCGGAAATCGAAATTGTATTCCATTTCGGTAGTTCAAATCCACACCATTCAAATATATCCGTGATAATACGCATGGAAGGTCGGGGTGGATAAATATAAGTTCCCCTGGCTGCATATTCTTTTAATATATCATTCTGAACAGTGCCTGAAATTTTTTTCAGGTCAGCTCCCTGTAATTTTGCAAGGGCTACATAAAATGCAAGGAGAATAAAACCCGTAGCGTTGATCGTCATCGAAGTTGTTATATTTTCCAATGAAATTCCGGCAAATAATTCTTCCATATCCCTGATTGAGTCTATGGCAACGCCAACTTTGCCTACTTCACCATCGGCAAGTATATGATCACTGTCATATCCGATTTGCGTTGGCAGGTCGAAAGCTACGCTAAGACCAGATACACCCTGACCAAGGAGGTAATGATATCTTTTATTACTTTCGGCAGCTGTACTAAAACCGGCGTATTGACGCATGGTCCAAAGTTTTGACCTGTACATATCGGCCCTGATGCCCCGTGTAAATGGATATTGACCCGGGATCTCCCGGTTGACATATTCATCATCGGGTTTATAAAGGGAATTTATTTCAATTCCTGAATCGGTAAATATTTTTTTCTCCATGGATCTCATTCAAACTATGGCAAAGTACCCGAATTTTTGTTTCTGAGGAATACTATTATTTATCAACCGGAAGCAGGACAAGATTAATTCGCTTTTTCAGTAACCAGGAATTATTGCCGGGAATTTCTTTTATTTAGGAATTGGAAATATTGCTTTACGTATTTTCGTTTAATTATAAATTGATGCTGATGCTTAGTACGAATGAATACATTATTTCCATTGCTTTTGCCGTTATACTGGCTACAATACTGGCTTATGTTTTCTGGATTCAGCGGAAACAGGTAAAACAGGGGAGAACGGCCTCGAAACCTGAGGTAACTGTATCCACGACGCCGATGAAATTGCAGGCATATGAAAGACTTATCCTGCTGGCAGACCGGATTGCTCTTCCAAATCTTATAAGCCGGAGTAATCAGCCGGGATTAAGCGCACGTGAAATGCAGAATCTGCTGGTTCAAACTATCCGCCAGGAATTCGACCATAACATCACACAACAGATTTATGTGAGCCCCGAAGCCTGGGACGCCGTCAGGAACCTCAAGGAACAAAATATGCTGATTATAAACCAGGTTGCATCTTTTTTACCCGAATCAGCTACTGGCCAGGATCTTAATAAAAACCTCCTGGAAATGGTGATGCAAACTCCCAAGGCTTCCCTGCATAATATTGTTTCTGACGCACTTAGTTTTGAAGCAAAGAAGATCCTTTCTTAAGCTTAAAATAGTAAATTTGCATTATGGAAACAATAGTGGAACCTCCCTTGCATTTCAGTCCCCAAGCTGTAAAAGAGATTCGGCGCCTTATGGGCGAACCGGGGTTCGACAACAGTAATTACCTCCGTATTGGAGTCAAAGGGGGAGGTTGTTCCGGTCTTTCTTATATCCTTGGTTTTGATAAACGACAGGAAGCGGATCAATTATTTGAATCCAATTCGCTTTCTTTTATCATGAACCCATCCCATAGTATTTATCTCAGCGGAATGCAGATTCATTGGGAAGACGGGCTGAATGCCCGTGGTTTTAGTTTTAATAATCCAAATGCCTCTAAAACCTGTGGATGCGGGACCTCATTTGCAGTATAAGTATAATCCTGGTAATTGGCATTCGATTCTAATCATCAATTAGGAAATAAGGAATATCAGAGAACTTTAAAAATGTGGAATGAAATTTTAAATTTCATTCCACATTTTTCATTATTCCACTTTACAACATTTAGAAAATTAAATTCCAGCTTTAAACTTTTGCTTTTATGCTATCATCAGATTCGCCCTGGTGGCGTGTATCAACATTCCGGTAGGATAAAAAGAATACAACCGGAAATATTAAAAGCGAAAAAATAGTTGCGCATATCAGTCCACCGATCACCACCCGGGCAAGCGGCCTGGAGCTTTCGGAACCGATTCCTGCAGACATGGCTGCAGGTAACAAACCTATAGTTGCCATGAAGGCAGTCATCAGGACGGGACGGATCAATGAATTTACTCCCCTCTTTACTGCTGTATATAATGGATTTTCTCCACGCAACCTTTCCAGATTCTGCTTAAAAGCTGTGGTAAGGAGCACACCTTCCAATATACATATTCCAAACAATGCGATGAATCCGATTCCGGCAGAAATACTGAAATTGGTACCGGATATCATAAGGGCAAAGATGCCACCAACAACCGCAAACGGTACATTCAGGAATACGAGGCCTGCATCCTTCAAATTCCCAAACATAATAAACAATAAAAGGAAAATAAGCAGCAGGCTGATAGGCACAACTTCTGCCAGACGTTTGGAAGCTCTCTGTTGATTCTCAAAATCTCCCTGCCATACCATATTATACCCTTTTTTCAGTTTGATCTTTTCATCAACTTTTTCCTGTGCTTCTTTTATTGCAGACCCCATATCTCTTCCTTCAATAGAAAATTTTATTGCAGAATATCTTTCATTATCATCCCGGAATATCAAACAGGGTCCTGTCTTCTGTGTAATCGTTGCGATTTGTTTTACGGGCACTTTAGAACCGGAAGCAGTGGGGACCTGCAAATTTCCAATATCATCATCAGAAGACCTGAATTCTACGGGAAACCGTATACGAATATCAAAGTGCCGCACTCCGCTTTCATAGAGTTGTGTTACCGCCTTTCCGCCTATAGCCATTTCGATAACTGCATTGGCATCAGCAGTAGATACACCATACAAGGCCATCCGGTCCTGATCAAGGTCAATGTCCAGCTCAGGCTGTCCGATATTCCGGATAACACCCAGATCAGTAATTCCTTTTACGGTTTTAAGCACATTGTCTACTTCATCCGATTTTTGTTCCATATAATTTAAGGAATCACCGAATATCTTGACACATATGGATCCTTTTACGCCTGATACGGCTTCTTCCACATTGTCCATAATGGGTTGTGAGAAGTTAAGTTCAGCGCCGGGAATTACTGAAAGTGATTTGCGTAACTGCTCTATTAGTTCATCTTTGGAAATTTTTGGATTCCAATCTTCCTGAGGATATAATGCGACATCAAATTCATTATTGTAAAATCCGGCGACATCAGTACCGTCATCCGGCCGCCCGGTTTGTGAAACCACTTTTTTGACTTGCGGAAACTGCATCATGATACTCCTCATCTGATTGGCTACCTGTACTGATTTATCCAATGCAATGCTATAAGGCATCGTGGCTCGTACCCAAAGAGAACCTTCATTAAGTTCCGGCAGAAATTCTGATCCAAGAAATTTGAATGAATAAAAACCAATCACTACGAAAACAATTGAAATTCCAAGTGCAAGTTTTTTATTTCCGAATACAAATTTGAATCCGAACAGTACCCATCCAGTCAGCAAATGTGTAAATGGATTATGTTTTTCCCTTACATTTTTATTCAGCAGCGCATTTACCAGAACGGGTACAAGAGTAAGAGTAAATATCAACGCACCGAGAAGCGCAAATCCGAGTGTATAAGCAAGGGGAGAGAACATTTTTCCTTCCACTTTCTGAAAGGAGAAAATTGGAAGAAGCGCAGTAATAATTATAATCTTGGAAAAGAAAATGGATTTAGCAAGTTCGGAGCCTTTTTTCTTAATCATTCCCATCTTGGCCAGTTTGTTGAACTTTTCCATGCCATAAATCTTTGCCTGTTGATCAAGCATTACAAACAAGCCTTCCACCATTACGACTGCACCGTCAATGATAATACCAAAGTCAATCGCACCAAGAGAGAGAAGGTTAGCCGACATGCCCATTGAGTGGAGACATATAAAAGCAAATAGGAGGGAAAGCGGTATAATGATGGAAACGATCAGGGTCGTTCGCCAATTGAACATAAACAAGGAAACAATCAGAGTAACCAACAGGATTCCTTCAATCAGGTTATGCATCACAGTATGGGTAGCATAATGGATCAGTTCTTCACGGTTATAAAACGGAACAATCTTTACATCGGGAGGTAATACCCGGTCGTTTAACTTTTGGATTTTTAATTTCAGGGCTTTAATAACTTTATCCGGATTTTCTCCTTTACGCATGAGTACGATCGCTTCCACTACGTCGTTGTCATTTAAAACGGTGCGCGTCTTACTACTGTCGATTGCGTCCGATCTTCCTACTTCACCAAGGCGTGGCAATCCGGAAACTTGTACGTCGGCAACGTTTTTAACCAACACTGGCAATCCGTTGATATTCGTTATAAAAATATTTTTGATTTCATTTATATCATTTAGCAAGCCAATACCACGGACAATATATGCCTGATTGTTTTTATTTATTACATCTCCTCCGATGTTGATATTGCTTCTATTTACCGCAGTATACACATCCAATGGAGTAATTCCAAGACCGGTAAGTTTTTGCGGATTCACCTGGATTTCGTAGGCCTTGACAGTTCCGCCGAAACTTACAATATCCGCAATGCCCGGTACAGAACGCAGTTCACGGTCAACTGTCCAATCTTGTAATGTCTTCAACTCCCTGGGTTCCCTAAATGAACTTACAAGTGAATAGCGGAATATTTCACCGGTTGGTCCGGTAGGAGGTTGTACTTGCGGATTTATATTATCGGGTAATGTAACATTTTGTAAAAGTGTATTCACCTGGGTACGAGCATACGTGTCCTGAACGTCATCTTCAAAAATCAGTTTTACTACGGACAACCCGAATATGCTAGTAGAACGCAGGCTGGTTTTCCTGTTTACAGGATTGAGGGCAATCTCGATGGGAATGGTTACAAATTTTTCAACTTCTTCAGCACTCCTGCCGGGCCATTGTGTAATGACGGTGATCTCAGTATTAGTTACATCGGGAAACGCCTCAATGGGCATGTTCATAAAAGTAATCACCCCATAAACAACCAAGATAATGGTAGAGAAATATATGAAGTATTTATTTTTAAGTGAGAAGGCCAGGATATTTTTGAGTGTCTTGTTCATCAAATGCTGATTTATACTAGCTGTTCAATTCCTGGTAAATTAATAAAGCCTGTGTACCAATAAGACGTTCACCCACTGTTAGCCCTTCGGAAATATAAGCGCGGTCACCAACGGTATTTAATACCTGTACAGGACGAATTGTAATATCAGAAGGGGATTTATATACCAGCACATAATACTGACTATGATCGAAGATCAGGGCCCGTGCAGGAATGCTGAGCATTTTTTTATTATCAGATGTATTTACTACCACGCTGGCAAACATTTCCGGTTTAAGCAGATAACCTGGATTACTCAATACAATGCGTAGTTTCATTACTTTATTGGAAGGATCCAGTACATTCATTATTTTATCAATTTTTCCACGAAATACTTTACCAGGGTATGATAATGTCGTAATGTTTACGCTGTCACCCATTTTAACAAATGAAATATTGGATTCATAAACATTCGCCATCACCCAGACATTTTTCAAATCAGAGATGGTAAAAAGCCCGGTTGCATTATCTGATCGAATCATCATATTGTTGTTGACCTGTCTGTCTACTACAAATCCATTGATAGGTGATTTGACTGTGTATTCGCCAGACATACTTCCGCCATTCAGGTTTAATACACGTTTTGCTTTTTCAAAAGCAGAAACTGCCTGATTGTATCCTTCCTGGGCCGCCAGCAAATCTCGTTGAGATGCGAGGCCGCTATTATACATATCATCAGTTGCATCCATTGTCTTTTTTGCAATATCTACATTAGATTTAGCCGTAACATAGTCGTTACTGAATCCGGCCATATCAGAACTTTTAATTATTGCCAGTACCTGATCCTTTTTTATATAATCACCTGTCATTGCTTTAATATCCGAGACCTGGCCACTGATCACAGGATAAATTTTAATTACATTGTCTTCATTAAAATCCACTTTTCCAGTCAAAGTAAGTGTATTCAATACGCGCGAATTACTCACGGTATCAATTTCAATGGTTTTTAATAGGGAGTCGGGCATTGTATATCCCTTTTTATCTTCAGCGGGTGCAGAATTATCCTTGCATGAAGAAAACCCGATGACAATAAATAAGGTCGCAACGAGGGTAAATCTATACTTGACTTGCATATATTTCGGTAAGAGGTTAAGGTTGAAAGAATTCGGTACCTGTATAATAATTGATGTCTTCAAATGCCTGAACCCTATTATATTTTATAGAATTTATCTGAAGAACGTTCTGCTTATAAGAATCATAAAAATCAAGAAATTCAAGGAGTCCGATATTTCTCCTTTGATAATTAATCAATACTTCGTGCATCAATCGTTCAAAATCGTTGGAAAAATTGGGATCGATACTTTGGTATAATTTATTTTCCGAAAAGGCTTTTTGGAGAGATCGTGAGACATTTTCTGCTACTGTTGCTTCGGTGCTTTTTTGCAATGCATCCGTGTTTGCAATCAGCGCTTTTGCCGATTTGATATTTCCCTGGTTACGATTAAAGAATGGCAAGTCCATCGAAACGCCCACAGAATTAAAATACAAGGCATAACTCCCCTGTTTATCGTAACTGGCCGAAGCAGTCAGGTCTGGAACCGCCAGAGCTTTCTGATAATTGTAATTCAGTTTATTAATTTCGAAGTTCTTCCTGGCAATTAACAGATCTGTCCGGTTTTTATATGCTGAATCAATTAGTGTATTGAGTGCAAATTTTTCGGGATCTAGGTTTTTAATTGTGTTTGAATCTTCAACCGGGTCGATGTATATAGTGGGTTTTACCTGCAACACAAGTCGAAGTTCACTTTCTACATCGTTGATCTGATTGATCAGGTCGTTAAACTCACTTTGGAAACTATATAACTGTGCTTTAATGCGTATGACTTCTTTTTCGGATATGTATCCTTTTCCCTCCTGTTGGGCAAATGCATTTACGATTTGCTGTAGGGCCTTAATCTCTGCATTATATACTTTCGCTGATTCTTGCAGATAATAGATATTGAAAAAATCAGTGCGAAGTGTGTATTTCAGGGTTCTGAGAAGATCGAAAAACTGGTATTCAGAAAGAGTGGCATTTGCTTCCGCAAGTTTAATTTGCTTGTTTCTTTTTCCGGCTAGTAAGATCAATTGGGATAAGGAAGCTGCATTTTCACTATTAAGAAAAAAATTAGAATGGGGAAATTGCGAATTTGGATCGTAAAGAGGGATTACGGGACCTCGTTCAACCGATAAATTGGGGTTGGGCCAGAGTCTGGCCTGAATAATTAATGCTTTCTGCGCATCGATATTATATTTCTGGGCAAGCAAGGAGTAATTTCCGTAAAGGAACAAACGCTCAGCGCTATCCAGGTTAGTTCTCAATGTATCAGAATGTATCTGACCGGAAACTGAATTTATCCAAAGGGTAAAAAAAATAAGGGTCAGTGGTTTTAGTGACATGTCATTTTTATAATATAGATAGTTGATATACTGATTAGTGAACAGAGGCATTTAAACGGAAACCCATTCCATGTATTGTTTCAATTTGGACGGAAACATCTTCTTTGAAATATTTCCTGAGTTTCGTAATAAAAACGTCCATGCTTCTTCCAAGAAAATAATCGTCTTTTCCCCAAACATTCAGCAACACTTCTTCTCTTTTCAGAATCTTGTTCGGGTGTTCGCATAAAAATAAAAGCAGTTCTGCTTCCTTCTGTGTCATATTGAAAGAAGTACCGCCAACAGACAATTTGAGGTCTTTAAAAGAGAATTTCATTTTTCCGATCTGAAAGTTTAGTGCTTTCTCGGAATACATTTTTTTGGTCCTGCGTAAAAATACATCAATTCTTAAGAGCAGTTCCTGCATACTGAAGGGCTTAACGATATAATCATCTGCCCCACACTCGAAACCATGTATCCGGTCTTCCTCCAGTGATTTGGCGGTGATCAGCAGTATGGGAATCTGGGCAGTTTGCTGTCGGATTTTTTTGGCCACTGCAAACCCGTCTTTATTAGGCATCATTACGTCGAGCAGACAGATATCAAAATTCTCTTTACTGAATTTATCTATGGCAGCCTGTCCGTCGGCGCATAGTACTACATCATAGCCTGCGTCTGCAAGGTTATCTTTGATTACATAACCCAAAGAGAGATCGTCTTCGGCAAGTAAGACTTTTGATTTTGTATTCATTTGAATAATGCTTGAATTTATAGATCTTTAAAATGGTAATAGTAAACGGAATTCAGTTCCGATACCAGGCAAACTATTTACCCGTATTTTTCCATCATGGCCGTCGATGATCCTCTTCACAAAATTTAAACCCAGGCCAAATCCTTTCACATCGTGTACGTTTCCTGTCGGAACGCGATAAAACTTCTTGAAAATATTCTTAAGATATTTTTTTTCAATGCCAATACCATTATCCTTCACAGAAATAAAATAATCTGATTCATCCTTTCCTGTTTCGACAATTATATGTGGTGAAATGGAATACTTCAATGCATTTTCCAATATATTGATGATGGCCAGTTCGAGATGTCCCTCATCAGCCTGGATATTGGTTTCGTAATTGTCCACTTTCAGTTCGACTAGGGCCTGCTTCTGTTCTATCAGGGGCTGAAGTTTATTCAGCGCCTGTTCGATCAGTCTGGCCGGTTGAACATTTTCTTTGTCGATTGGGAATTTTTTATTTTGTGCAGAAGCTGATTTTAGTAGTTTTTCTACCTGGTTTTGCAGATGAGTCGTTTGATTTTGGATAATAGAAGCATATCTTTTTAATCTTTCCGGCTTTTGGCTGATATCATTCTGTGCAAGTACGTCGGAGGCAATTTTTATTACAGCTAGTGGAGTCTTGAATTCATGAGTAAAATTATTAACGAAATCTTTTTGTACTTCAGCCAGAAATTTCTGGCGATAAAAATAAAAAAGACTGACGGCAAGTCCGATAAGTGCAAGGGAAAGAGCCACACTACTTATAATCCAGAAATTCATTTCACCAAGTATATATTGGGAACGGTGCGGGAAATATAGAAGTATATGATCGTATTCTTCGTTAAATACAGGCAATCCCTGGGCTGTGGTTATATTGAACCCTGAGGCAGCCGTCGGAATATAGTCCTGATAGACATATTTCTTCTGTGTGCTGCTGTAAGCTCCCAGTTTAACATCGGTTAATACATCAAAATCACCGAATTCCTTGCGTATATAGAAAGTTAGTGAGTCCTGTTCCGGAATGGTATCTGCCTTGAACAAATAATAATCGTCAGCCGGATTATGTATTAACTGTTGAAGGCTTTGGGCCGGATTATCGTTCATTTCAAGGTCCTCGAAGACTCCCCTAAGGCTCTTTACTACATTGGTATTGAATTGTTTTTGTTCAAATGAATAAACCTTCGTAAGCCAATAAAGCTGAACGACGACAATTAGTCCAATTAACACAGTGGCGGATAATACCAGCCATTTCAATATGGAAGACCTCATGAACAAAAAAAATTGAAACGCAAAATTGAGAAAGTTTCTGTCCTATAAAATTACAAAAATGGTTAAACAGCAGTTAAAGAGTTGAATTTCAATCTGAAGGGCAGGATTCTGGATATCAAGTTTTGGGGAATACTGCCTGTTTTTATAAATTAGCCAAACTAAAATTGCTCCTATATGAAAAAAATGATTCTTGCAATTGTTATCCTAATCTCATTTAATGTTTATTCGCAGGCTCAGTCTACGCCATCACAAACCACTCCAACCAAAACCAAAGCTAAGAAACCTGGAACTGGCACCACGACAACCAAACCGGCATCTACTGTTTCAACCGCAAAACCTTCAACTGCAACGACAGCTAAACCTGCTTCAGCAGCCAAACCGGCAACCGCAGGTCCGACAAAAAAAGACGGAACCGCTGATATGCGATATAAATCAAACAAAGATGCAGCAAAGGCAGCACCTGCAAAAGTGCATACCAAAAAAGACGGAACACCAGATAAACGTTATAAAGAAAACAAATAGTAAAAAATTAATCTGTATAAATATGAAAGCTATATCTTTTTTGACAGGCCTGCTATTTTTAACAGTTATGGCATTTGCTGGGCCTCGCCCTCCGATGCATCACAATCGTCCTATTCACCATTATCATGGGTATCGGAGTTACCGGCACTACCATCAGAGGACATATAAACGTCACTATAATCACAGGCATTATCATCACCATTATTACGGGCGTCATTTACATCGGGCACAACATGCACGGTCACGTAATGTCGTTTAAAAAGTAAGATGGGGAGTATTAGAGAATGAAATATAATCGTAAAATAAAGACACTACGGTTTAATAATCGTGAGGGTCTTTATTTTATGTACCTGATGGCATGCGAATTGCCATTATATAAATATGAAATCAGAAATAAATCTGCAATCCGTATTGAATTTTAAGGTCGTATCGATTTTAACCTGTCTATTGTTCTGTTCGGTTTTTGCATTTAGTCAGCCATATCCACCATCTCCACCCGTTCATCACCCGCATGGACGACATTATCATGGTCATTACTATCATGGGCATTATCATAGTTATCATCGGGTTTATCATCATTCAGCTTATTATCGCAGGGTC
>DASZHV010000065.1:0-2702 GCA_035937535.1 Puia sp.
AGCCAAATGAATTGACCTGATTTTTGCCAATTAGCAGGTTATTAAAAAAATAACTGGGACCTGCTCCTGCATATACAGCGAATTTGCGATATTTCTCTGATCCTTCCTGCTCATTTTGTGCCATGTAATGCAAGGCAATAAAACAAGCGGTGACAACTATAATCAATGAGTTTATTCGCATGATTTGGTATTATAGCCAAAATTTTAATTCATCAATTACTTCATTGTATAAAAATCATACACTACATAGCAGGGGTAGTCAGATATAAAACCATCAAACTGCCCGTTTTGAATATAATTATCGATAAGTGATTTCTCGTTCAGGGTCCAGCTGATTACTTTTATCCCGGCAGCATGTGCTGTAGCCACATCACTCAGCAATAACCCCCTGGAATATCTCGGGCCCCAGCGTGTGCATCCATTGTCTATTACATCCTGATATGTCAATTCGCACATCGTAGGCAAACCGGACTGACGATATACAGGATATGACTGGAATTGGCTTATTACTGTTTTAGAAGGCAGATCAGCATATATAACAACCTCCCTGCCAACATTTGCAGCATGTGTATATGCTTTTTGTACGACGGGTAGAAGTGCCTGGAAGACACCCGGATCTCCTTTAATGTCCATCCAGAAATATTTCATTGTGGTGGAATCTATGAAGGCAGTCAGACACTGATCAAGAGATGGAATTTTTTGTCCGTCCACTAAACGGATATAATCTTCCAGAAATGAAAAGCTATATTGGTTGTAATCGCCGGAAATGGGGCTTTTCTGTGTCAGGCGAATATCAATATTCCCGTCATGCATCATGATAGGTACCTGGTCAAGAGTGAGCTGCACGTCAAATTCCAAACCGTTTACACCATAGTCTTCATCATTCAAAACGCCGTTTATAGAATTCTGTGCAAATGGAGGATTGGAAGTTGTCTGCACACCATGATGGGCATAAATTTCAAATGGAGTTGCCTTTGCATAAGCGGAAAAAGCTTTTGAAAACTTCAAAGTCATAGGAGAGGAATGATTATCAGGATCATAAACAGTGCCTGGTATTGAAAGATTACTGATATCTCCGGTAGCCAGAAAAGCAAGGGCATCGGCTTTAGGAATTGTAAAATTTATCAATCCCTGGGTAGGAACCTGTGAAAACCTCCAGAAACCGGAGAACTTCAGAGAACCATCTGTCGGATCCAATCCATATTGGAGGATCATAAATATACCGCCAGCATTACTGAAAAATGAAACCCTGTATTTTGATGCTTTACAAACAAATTGTGTTCCCAAAACACTACTGCCTGAACTAAGCGTATAAATACCTTCCATTTTCTTCATGGAAGTATCAGAAACGAAACTGACATTTCCGGGATTTATATCAGGTTGTGGTAAAATCTGATTTTTTGAACAGGAGAAAAAGATTAAAAGAAAGATTAAATATTTATAGGAATTTCGAAATAACATTTTTCTTAGTTTAAATTATAAGTTAAGTCCGATCTGGAACTCGGGTACCCAATACCTTTTACCATTCACAGGAAAAGCCGGCCATGCTATTATATGATATTGAACATAGTCCATCTTCAGCCCGATTGACAGAGCCCGGTTTTTATATAACTTTTGCTCGAAACTTGCTGAAAGACTACCTCCGTTAATAAAGCTGTTATTATATGGAATAGTATGTCCCCCTTCACTCACATAAAAAGAATTCGTCCAGTAAAGATCTCCGCGTAATGTAAGAGCCGTTCTTTTAAATGCATGCCCCACCGTAATGGAAGGTTGTTGTTCCCACCCGGTTAAAGTTGTTGCAAAACCAAATTGATTCAGGATTCCGTAATTCCATACCACCTGCCAGCCCAGTCCGATGTAGTTATCATTTATTCTGTAATTCCAATAGGGACCCAGATAAATGCGGTTGGAGATAAATAGGCTTGTCAGACCTGCCTGTACATTAAATCCCTTAGGTAATGTATATTTTGCCTGGTATGAAAACATGGGTGCGGTAATTACATCATCCGTCCAGTCCCTTGGAGTTACAACATATATAACTGATATGGAAGAAGAATAATGACCTCCGGGCAGAGGTTGGGGTAAAATAAAACTGGCTTTAAATATATCAAAATTATCAACCTCCTTTTTCTGACTGAAACTCAAAAGAGAGCAGGTTAGTATGCTGAAAATCAGGATAATCCTGTATTTGCTATTGTTGGTGATGGTATTCACTAAACATAATTTAAGATACTGTGTACGTAAGTTAAATTAATCTTTTGTGAATAGTGAGCAGAGGAACCCATTTAACCGATAAACCAAAATGGAAAAACAATTTTAGATCATGCTACAGTTAATACCGGAACATTGATCGCCTTTAATCCATTGTATAGATTTTCGACCAGGTCATGGTCCAATAAAAATCTGCTTATTTGTTCCCTGGAGATCCAGGTTTTATTTATTTGAAATCCTTTAAATACTTTCATCATTTCATAAGCTTCCGATTTCCGGCCAATATTTACGAGAATAGAAACACGTAAAACAGCATTCAATACAAGTTCGGATATACCTGATTTTTCTACCTGCTGGTAAGCAAGGGAATACTCTTTTAGTTTGAAATGATAAAGACTTACAAACAGATCAAAACAAGGCGGATATGATTTATTACGTTCTATGGATTCTCTGATTAATTCGATACCACGGCTATATTCACCGGCGCA
>DASZHV010000066.1:0-16647 GCA_035937535.1 Puia sp.
GAAGGCTGGAGAGTGCGAAAGGATGGAACAAAATTTTGGGCCAATGTAATTTTTACGGCCATTTATGACGACCAGCAGCGATTGACAGGCTACGCAAAAGTTGCAAAGGATATTACTCAACGTGAAAAAACAAAGGAGAACCTGGTACGATTAATCAATGACAAAACTGAAGAATTAATTAAGGTTTTTGAACGAATCACAGATGCTTTTGTGGCTTTTGATACCAATTGGAATTTTACTTATGTAAATAAAAAAGCTTCTGAAATTATTGGTCGAAAACCGGAAGAACTTATAGGGAAAAACCTGAGGGAAGAATTCCCTGAAAAAAAGGAATATACCTTTTATAAAAAATTTTATGAATCTATGGATGGGCAAAAAACCATTCAGATAGAGGATTATTATCCGCCTTTACAAATGTCGTTTAATGCAATTCTTTATCCCTCTCCTGAAGGGCTTTCAGTTTATTTACAGGACACATCTGCTAAGAAAAAAGCGGAAACAAGACTTAATGAATCCCTGGAAAAGTACCGTCAAATTGTTGAAACGGCACAGGAAGGTATATGGATGATTGATGAAAACAATAAAACCGACTTTGTCAACCAAAAGATGTGCGACATACTTGAATATTCAGAAGAAGAAATGATGGGGAAAGAAAATTTTTATTTTATGGACGCAGAAGGTAAAAAGCAGGCTTTAAAATCAATTGGCAGAAGAAGAAAAGGGATAGTAGAAAATATGGATTTAAGATATATTACCAAAAGCGGAAAACAAATCTGGGCTAATATATCAGCCAATCCAATCTTTAATGAGAAAGGGAAATATAAAGGTGCCTTAGCAATGGTTTCAGATATTACTGAAAAGGTAAAATTGCAGCGGCAATTGGTAGATGAACAAATGAATAAACAAAAGGAAATTGCCAAAGCGGTAATAAATGCACTGGAAAAAGAACGTACTGAAATCGGAAAAGAATTACATGATAACATTAACCAAATGCTTACGGCATCTAACCTGTTTCTGAGTCATAGCCTCTCGCAGGATAATTACAAACCATTCATTATAAAAAGTAAAGAGATCACATGCGACGCCATAGAAGAGATAAGAAAATTATCAAAAGAATTGGTAGGTCCCTCAAAAATGGAATCAAAGGGCCTTATAAATTCGATAATCGATCTGATTGATGATATTTCCATTGTAAAAAATATAAAAATAAATTTCAATTATTCCACATTTAAGGAAGGAGAGCCGGATATAGATTTAAAAGTGGTCATATATAGAATTATACAGGAACAATTGAATAATATTATAAAACATTCGGAAGCTTCTGAAGCAGAAATAGAGTTAAAAAAAAGGGGGAATGGTTTGTTATTAATCATAAAAGACAATGGCAAAGGTTTTGATACCTCAGTAAAAAGAAAGGGGATAGGTCTTAAAAATATTGAACACAGGACTGAAATATACAATGGTAATGTTGAAATTATTTCTTCTCCCGGCAACGGATGTAAAATGGAAATAAGTTTTAAGCAGGCCAAATGATAATCACATCTTCTGTATTGAAAAAACTGGCGCCTGTTTGCAACAAGTGGGAGTAAATTAATGTAATTTTAAATACTAAAATTAGGTCGTTATGAAACAGGAATTTATGTTCTACATACGAAATGCAGGAGATGCCAAATTAGCTTTATCTGAAGACAAACATTTAGAATTTATCAAAAAATGTGAAGTCTATATTGGAAAGCTGAAAGCAGAAAATAACCTGGTTGCCGCTCAGCCATTGGCCAGAGAGGGATTGGTTATTTCACGAAATGGTAATACCTGGAACAGTACAAAAGTTGATCCCTCAAAGGAAGTACAGGTTGGGTATTACCATATCAGGGCGAAAGATATGCAGGAGGCGATAGCAATGGCTAAAGAAAATCCTGAATTTGAATTTGTTCCTTCTGCAACCATTGAAATAAGACCCGTTAAAATGAAAGAGGAGAAAACAAATTTCTTATATCCAACTTAATAGTAGACCCGATTAGCCAAATAATGTTTGCAGTTCCTCATTGCGATATTTCAGCGATAAACCGGGGCATCGTCAGGTACTATATATGGGCGGAATCAGTCAAAGGTATAGGTACAGTAGTGGAATTGGCCATGATTGCAGCGCGTTGTGAATCAAGATCTCTCAACAACTTTTGCTTCTGGTCAATCTGGGCAGTAAGTTCATTGATCTTTTTGATATTCTTCTTTTCATCAGATACCGCATCTTTGGCTTTATTTGCCTTCTTGTCGGCTTCTTTTGCATCCGTTACGGCTTTTTTCGTATCAGCCGGGTTGCCATTGGTTGCCACAGCTGCCTGATCTTTACTGGCCTGGGCTGTGGTTACAGCATCTCCCGCACTTGAAGATGTTTTTGATCGGTAATCTACGGTTTTGTTTTTTTCTTCTATCAACCTGGTATTTAATTTAGATATTTCCAAACTAATCTCGCCATATTCCTTGTTTAGTCCGGTAGTATCGGAAATTGTTTTATATTTCTGGCCCTGAACTACATTTGTCAAAAAAAGAGCTGTTAAAATGAGTGAAGTGCTTAAAATGCGCTTCATGTTTTTATTATTCATATATTATTTTGAAAACTCCTGAAACAAGTAATACAGCCAAAATCGAGCCTGCGTCCTTATTGCTGTTCTAAGATTTGAAGACTGCCATAATAAGCAAATAAACTACCAAAAGGCGGCAAATTCTCTGAATCCGGCCAATTATGGTAATTGCAAGCACCCTTATACTGTTTTGTCAGGGGAAAAATTTGAACATATTCAAAGGGAAATTTTAAAAGAATTGGAAATACTATTACTTTGGAAGAGCTCCAGCTCCCAAACCTGTTAAGCCTCCAAAGAAAAAATAAAATCAATCTATATGGGACATTTTACAATTGATCTTCCTGAAAATAAAAAAGGAGATGTGCGATGGGGGATAGTATCTAATATGAAATTTTCCATTTCCCGTGAAAATAAATCAGAATCAAAACAGGGATATATAGTTAATGTTTCCGATACAGACGGCAATATCGAATACCGCTTATTTAAATCAAAAAATGGGGAATGGTCTAAAGATCCGGAAGGTGAAATCGGGTTAGACAATGAAACATTAATATTTATAAAAAACGCGATAATAGAAAAAGAATTAAAGGATTTATAGTCCATTTTTTATCTTCCCACTAGGAATTAGACGTGGAAGAATACTCCCGAAAATAAATATATCCGTATAACCCATCAGTTATTTTATTAGAAAAACAATAATACTTTTAGCGCAGATAGGTGAACATTGTGTACTGAATAGCAAAAAATATTAAAATGAAAAATAAAGTCTTGGTGTTTCTGACGGTAATAATACCGGCAGTTACAACCCTTCAGGCACAGACGACAAAACAGGTAAGAAAAATGGCTTATGCTGATTCGTTAAGGCTGACAGATATTTTTATTGACATCCACGAAAATCCTGAACTCGGTTTTATGGAAGTTCGTACCTCGGGAATTGTTGCAAAAGAATTAAAAGCACTTGGCTACCAGGTAATAACCGGGATAGGAAAAACCGGCGTGGTTGGCATTTTTAAAAACGGTGATGGCCCCACTGTGATGTACCGCGCAGATATGGATTGTAATTCGGTAAAAGAAATCACAGGGTTTTCGTACGCAAGCACAAAGACGATGAAAAAAGAGGATGGTACAGAAACTCCTGTAATGCATGCCTGCGGACATGATGCTCATGTAACCTGGATGCTTGGTATTGCAAAAATCATGATGACTTTGAAAAGTGAATGGAAAGGAACATTAGTATTTTTAGCACAGCCGGCCGAAGAACTTGTAAAAGGCGCACAGGCCATGGTAGATGACAGTATGTACGCCAAAGGTGTGCCTGTGCCGGATTACTTATTTGGAATGCACACTGCATCTGATTTTCCTGTGGGAAAGATATCAAATGGAACAGGTGTTCGCATGGCGGGGACTGATCAGTTGGATGTTACATTTTATGGTGTAGGTGCTCATGGAGCTTCCCCTCAATTCGCCAAAGACCCAATCTTAATGGCTTGCAATGCGGTCTTACAATATCAGACCATTATCAGCCGTAATATTCCGGCACAGAATGTTGCAGTTTTAACGGTGGGTTCCATCCAGGCAGGTGCCGACAACAATGTGATACCTGCATCAGCCGTTTTAAAAATAAGCCTTCGCTGGTTCGATGAAAAAACAAGAAATACCTTATTGGATGGGATTAAAAGAATTAATGAAGGAATTGCAGTTGCCAATGGACTTTCAAGCGATCAATATCCAAAAATAAAAATGAAAGGAAACGCCTTTCCTCTGGAAAATGATGTTGCCATGACTAATAAGATAAATGCGGCACTTAGTTCTGTCATGCCTGCTGAAAATATTATTGTCAACAGGCCTCCTGTCATGTATTCAGAAGATTTTCAAAATTTAATTTATGGAAATCATAAATCCGTCAGTGATTATATCCTGGTCGGTATAGCCAATCCGACTCTTTTTGCAAAAGCTCTCAGTGAAGGGAAAACAGCTCCATTTAATCATCACGCTGGAAATTTCCAGGTTGACATTTCTACTATTCCTCTGGGAACAGAGATTGGCGCCGTTTCTTTATTGGCAATATTTAAAAAGTAAAGACTGAATAGATCAACATAACAATTCTTCTTCTAATATTTGTTAGCGAAATTTATATTGAAACATAACCTGAATAATATGAGAAAAATAGTCGTCTTATCCATGATTACATTAGATGGGGTAATGCAGGCGCCCGGCGGACCTAAGGAAGACGAATCCGGCGGATTCAAATATGGCGGCTGGACTGAGCCATACGGTGATGAAGAATATGGTAAAGTGGTACAAAAAGAGCTGGAACCTACAGATTATCTTTTGGGCAGAAAAACATATAAGATATGGGCCGGCTACTGGCCTCAACATGGTGACTTCTGGCCAGGTATTAATAGTGGCACAAAATACGTGTTCTCCAAAAAGATGAAAAAGTCGGACCCTTTAATGACCGGATGGAAAAACTCAGTAGTAATAAAAAATGTAGCAGATATCAAAAAACTCAAAAACTCAAAGGGCCCCGACATTCAGGTTTGGGGTAGCAGTGAGCTCATTCCGCTGCTGCTTAAGAATGATCTTGTAGACGAACTCAGGCTCAAAATTCACCCCCTGACTTTAGGTAAGGGAAAAAAGATTCTTGACAGTGGAACGATTCCCGCAGCATTTACATTAACGGAGAGCATTGTAACATCAACGGGAGTTATTATTGCCAGCTACAGACGGGCAGGAAAAGTGAAGACAGGTACTATTCGAGTTTAAGAAATTTAAACGATCTCCCATACTTTACCAGATCATTTAATCTTTTAACGAACAGCATCTGTATCAAAATCGTGCAGGTCATTTTTCTTATTTTTAGCTAATTCATTAAACATCAATAAGAAATGATTCTGGTCTTTTAGTTGGGGATACTTAGGAGTTATGGATTATGAGATATGAGATATTACAAAATTCATATCCCATATCCTATATCCCATATCCTATATCCCATATCCCATATCCCATATCCTATATCCCATATCTCATAATCTACTGCTCATGCTTAAAAATTATTTCAAAATAGCCATTCGAAGTCTTCGCAAAAATAAAACGTACTCATTTATCAATATTGCCGGACTTGCCGTGAGTTTAGCAGTATGTATACTGCTGGTGCTCTGGGTGCATGATGAACTGAGCTTTGATGGGTTTAATAAAAATAAAGCCAATTTATACAAAGTAGCCGTGCGATTTGAAGCTGATAATATTTGGGGATCAACGCCGGCGCCAACAGCGATTTTTGCCAGGAAAGAAGTGCCGGAAGTGGAAGATGCCTGCCGCGTTACGGAGGACTGGAATGTTTCCGTATTTGAGTATAAGGGCAAAAAATTCAATGAATGGCATAACTGCACGGCTGACGCCTCTTTTTTCAGGATGTTTACTTATCCTCTTACCGAAGGCAACCCAGACCATCCTTTTGACGACGCATATTCTGTTGTATTGTCCGAAACAACGGCGAAAACTTTTTTTGGTGATGAGGACCCGATAGGTAAAATATTAAAAGGAGATGACAAAAAAATATACCGTGTATCAGGGGTAATGAAGGATATGCCCGCCAATTCATCTATACGATACAACATCGTTTTCAATTTTCAGCGGCTGGAACAGCAATATGACACTTCCGGATATTATAAATCGCTTAATGCTAACTGGGACCAATATAATTACGACACTTATGTAATGCTGAAACCCAATGCCAGTCCGGCTTCGGCAGCGCTAAAATTGAGTTTGATACACCGGAAGGCCGATGATATACCTGCGAACAGACATCTCCTTTATGTATTTAACCCCGTTACTAAAATGCACCTGTATTCCATAGACGGAAAAGAACAAAGTATGATGGTTGTACGCGTGTTTATGATAATCGCTGCCATTGTACTGTTGATAGCCTGTATAAATTATGTGAACCTGATTACTGCAAGGGCAATGAAACGTAGCAAGGAAATCAGTTTGCGTAAAATTGTTGGCGCGGGCAAAACAAGCCTGTTCATGCAATTCATAAGTGAGTCGTTGCTCACATTTGGTTTAGCATTGTTGTTAGCCACCGTCATTATTTATTTGTTGATGCCTTTGTACAATAATATTTCGGGCAAAAATATTGTTTTTAAACCCTGGCAGCCCGAAGTGCTTACCGTGTATGGGCTTACTTTGCTGGCGACCCTGGTGCTGGCAGGAATTTACCCGGCCATAACGCTTTCGTCGTTCAGGCCGCTTGAAGCCATGAAGGGTAAGCTAAGCGGTATTGGCAGCAAAGGCAGTTTTCGCAAAGTGTTGGTAGTGGTACAATTTAGTTTTTCCATCATGCTTATTACGAGTACGATCATCATTGGTAAGCAATTGAAATATATACGGGAAAGAAATCTGGGATATGATAAACAGAATGTTTTTAGTTTCTGGATGCGTAATATAAATACCCATTATGACGCGGCAGTTGCAGAACTGCTCAAACAGCCTGGCATTTTAGGTGTTACAGAATCCGGGGCGAATATCATCAGTCATTTCTCTGGAAGCACCGATGTGGACTGGGATGGTAAGAGGGCGGACCAGCAATCATTTGGTATATATCAGATGCCGATAGAAAGAAATTTTTTGCAGGTGATGGGTATGAATTTAGTGGAAGGCAATGGCTTTACAGGTTCACCTGCCGACAGTGCAAATTTTATATTAAATGAAACAGCTATTAAAGCTACCGGTATAAAAGAACCCGCTGTTGGCAAACGAATTACTTTTCATGGAATTAAAGGAGTGATTGCGGGTGTTGTGAAAGATTTTCATTTCCAGGATATGCACCAAAAAATTGGTCCTCTTTTAATGCAATACGATACACATTGGCGGGGGAAAATGTATATAAGGACTACGGCCAGGAATGCTCCGATTGCATTGGCTGCCGCAGAAAACTTGTGGAAGAAATATAATGCGGATTATAATTTTGATTACACGTTTTTAGACAATCAGTTTGATGAATTATACAAGGTGGATGAGCATGTGGGACAATTGTTTAATTGTTTTGCTTTGGTAACCATATTTATATCCTGCCTTGGTTTGTTTGGCCTGGTAACTTTTACCGCTGAAAGTAAGGTAAAGGAAATCGGCGTTCGAAAAGTATTGGGTGCAGGTGTCCGGAATATTGTTTTCCTTTTGTCAAAAGATTTTTTAATGCTGGTGCTGGTTGCTGCTGCTATCAGTTTTCCTGTAGCCTGGTACGGACTAAATAGTTATTTGCAGGGATATGCTTACCGTACTGATATGAGTTGGTGGGTATTTATAATTGCCGGAATTACAGCTTTGCTGATAGCATTGGTTACTGTCAGTTTTCAATCTATCAAAGCAGCAGTTGCGAACCCGGTGAATAGCCTTAGGTCTGAATGATTATTGATTTAAATAAAGAATCTATGCTAAAATCCTATTTGCTCGTCGCCTTACGCAACTTAACCAGGAACAAAATTTATTCCTTTATCAACATCGCGGGATTGAGCCTGGGCCTTGCCAGTGCCATGCTGATCATTCTCTACGTGAAAGACGAAGTGAGTTATGACCGCTTTCATGCGGGGGTAAATCAGATTTATCGGGTAACCTCTCAAAACTTTGACAAAAAAGAAAATAAAATCAACTATACCAGCAATACGGGTTATTTGCAGGGGCCACGTTATACTGCCCATATTCCGGAACTCCTTTCCTTTGTTCGTGTACAGAGCGGGAGACAGGATATCAGGAAAGGCACCGACATCAGTTCGCATGATGAGTTGCAGGTGGACTCGAATTTTTTTTCCATGTTTAGTTTTCCGCTCACAGAAGGCAATGCGAAAACCTGCCTGAAAGATCCCCATAGTGTAGTGCTTTCAGAAAATGAAGCAAAAAAGCAGTTTGGAACCATTCATGCACTGGGAAAAACCCTGATGATGAAGGATGATAGCGTTTTTGTTCCTTATGCTGTAACGGGAATCGCTAAAAAATGCCCCCAGAATTCTTCCATAAAATTCGATATCCTGGTGCCTCTGATTGAATCTACGGCAGATGCGCAAAATGGTGAGAACTGGTTTAATATCTTTCTAAACACTTTTGTTGTTTTGCCGGAACATGCAAATGCACAGGCTGTGGAGAAGAAAATGCAAAAGTTTTATGATGAAGACACTAAGGAAGCAATCAAAAGCCTTAAGACAAAATTCGGAGATGAAGCAGGGAACTGGGTTTCCAATCCCACGCTTCAGCCTTTCCTTGATATGCATCTGAACAAAGACATGCCCGCAGACAACGGACTTTCAGATGCCAGCAATCCCGTGTACTCTTATATCCTTTCAGGAATTGCGCTGTTTATTTTGCTGATCGCTTCCATCAATTTTGTAAACCTAACCATCGCCCGGTCCGTAAAGCGCGCCAAGGAAATCGGCATCCGGAAAGTAGTCGGAGGCGAAAAAAGACAACTCATCATTCAATTCCTGGGCGAATCCTTTTTACTTTGCCTGTTTGCCTTTTCACTGGCTGTTCTCCTTGTGCAGCTTGTGTTGCCCGTTTTCAATGAACTCTCGAATAAGTCCCTTGCCCTGTCCTATTTGTTCGATATAAAACTGGTGGCCGGTTATATCCTGCTGTTTCTGCTGACCGGTTTTATGGCAGGTTTCTATCCAGCACTGGTATTATCAGGATACAATCCTGTGCAAACTTTATACAGCCGCTTTCAGCTGAGCGGCAAAAATTATCTTCAGAAAAGTCTTGTGGTACTTCAGTTTTCCCTGGCTTCTTTTCTGATCATCGCCACATTCACGATCTATTCGCAATTTAAATTTCTAACAACCCAGAAATTAGGATATGATGACAGAAACCTGGTTGGCGTTGGCATATGGGGCACAAAACATGAACGCGCTGCCATATTCAAAAACGAGCTGTTAAAGAATCCTAATATTACGGATGTGGCTTTTAAGAACGGGGGAGACTGGGGAACGATCGCAAAAATAAATGCGGATTCCAATATACAGTTTCAATATGAAACCGTCGATGAATCTTATGTACCCATGCTGAAGATTGCCCTGCTGCAAGGAAGAAATTTCTCGAAAGATTTTCCTGCAGACTCCTCCCATTCCGTACTGGTCAATGAGGCTTTCGTGAAAAAAGCAGGATGGAAAAACCCGATCGGGCAACCCGTTAATTTCTGGTATAACAAAGAATTATATACCGTGATTGGTGTAGTCAAAGATTATCATTACCACTCATTAAATGAAAAAATCGGCCCACAACTATTTACCATGAAAGCAGGGAATCAATACGGGATGGCATTCCTAAAAATCAGGTCCGGAACGGAAACGGCGAGCCTGAAATATATTCAGACAAAATTCAAACAGCTTTTTCCGATGATGCCTTATAGCTATACATTTAAAGCGGATGAGAATTATAAGAGTTATGAAGCGGAAAGAAAATGGAAACAGATTATGCTGTTCAGTGCTGTGCTCACCATTTTTATTTCATGCATTGGTTTGTTTGGCTTATCGGTATTATCTGCCGAAAGAAGGATAAAAGAAATAGGCATTCGCAAAGTGCTGGGCGCTTCGGTGAATAGTGTTGTGACGATCCTCTCAAAGGACTTTGTGAAATTGGTGATGCTGGCCCTACTTATCGCGATACCCCTGGGTTGGCTTGCAGTTAACAAATGGCTGCAAAACTATCCATACCGGATTGATATCAGCTGGAAGATCTTTGCGCTGGCTGGTGCCCTGGTCGTTTTTATTGCACTGGTGACAGTTAGTTTTCAGGCACTCAGGTCAGCGATGGCAAGTCCGGTGAAAAGTCTGCGCTCAGAATGAATATTCAGCTTGCTGTGGTATTAATCGGCGGTTGTAATCTGGGTGATTTTATGCAGCCAGAATATTCGCAGACTGCTTAATTTGCTTTCAGGATTTTAACCGTCTTATCAATTCCTCTGAAACAGCCTGTTCGAAAAATTTAAAAATTTCAATCCAGAATATTTAGGATACTATGACTGTCCCCTAAATTGTAACCCTTACTCCGGCTGTTAACGAGATTCTGACGCTTGCGCCAAAGCTTCAGCGTCGGCGCATGGACGAAGTCACTCCGATCGCAAGCCATTCACCGGATTTGCAAGAGCCGCTTTTATTGCCTGAAAGCTTACCGTGATTAATGTAATGATCAAAACACCCACACCTGATGCAAGAAATATCCATGCAGATATGGATGTTCTGTAATCGTATTGCAACAACCAATTATTTAAATAATACCATGCTATCGGTATGGCGATGAGGCAGGAAATAATGACCAGCAATGCAAACTCTCTTGAAAGCATTTGCCATAAATTGTAAGTTGATGCGCCTAACACTTTGCGCAGACCAATTTCTTTTTTACGCTGCTCTGCAACAAAAGATGCCAGTCCAAATAAACCGAGACAGGAAATAAAAATAGCGAGCACAGCAAACACCGTTGCGAGACTGCCGATGCGCTGTTCATCTGCAAATTTCTTCGCATACTCTTCATCGTTAAATAAATAATTGAAAGGCAGATTGGGATTGTATTTTTTAAATACCGTTTCTATTTTAGCCAGTGCATCTTTTACCGGAACGCCTGTTTTCATGGCGACCGTTACGATATCTGTCCAGTTATGATCGGCTACATAAACGGTAGGCTTTACTGTTTTGTAAGGCGATTCCTGAATAATATCCATTACCACACCCACTACACGATAGTTTTTATTTTCGTACTGTATATTCTGCCCTACAATATCTTTCGTCATGCCAATTTGTTTAACGGCTGCTTCATTCAATATCATGGACAACGTATCAGTTAAAAAATCTTTGGAGAAATCCCTTCCTTCTTTTAATTGCCAGCCAATTGTCTTACCAAAATCTTCCGTTATTAACATGAAGCCAAAACTTGGTAATGTGTTTGGGTTTTTGCCTGCCCAATTAAATCCGGTACGCCATGCGCCCAGATAGAAAGTTCCGTCCGATGCCCCGGCCATATTATTTACCACACCCGTTGCCATCAGATCGTTTCTTATGGCGCTGTAGTAATTCGGTAAACCCGGCGTTGACCCGTTAACAGTTATCAATCCTTCTTTCCTGTAATTAAGAGGTCTGTTTCTGGCATACTGAATCTGTTTAAAAACAATTATGGTTCCGATGATCAATGCAATAGAAAAACTGAATTGCATCACCACTAAAACCTTACGTGGCAGGGTAGCGAACCTGCCCACACGAAATGTTCCTTTCAACACTTTGATCGGATCAAACCGGGATAAATACAAAGCAGGATAGCTGCCGGCAAGTAGTCCTGTGAAACCAGTAAATACCAAAGCGCAAATCCAGAATGCGATGCTATGCCATGGCAGTTGTATATTTTTTGCTGCGAGCGAATTGAACAGTGGGAGCAATACAGTAACCAGGACAATAGAAAAAATAAACGACACAAATGCCACGAGTACACTCTCGCTTAAAAACTGGCGTATGAGCTGACCACGCAAGGAGCCAACTGTTTTGCGGATGCCCACTTCTTTTGCGCGTTTCTCGCTACGTGCCGTGCTAAGATTCATAAAATTAATGCACGCAAGCAGCAGCACAAATGCGCCGATGATAGAAAACAACCACACAAACTGTATACGGCCCCCGGCAGCTTTGCCATCTTTAAAATCGCTGTACAAATGCCATTTGTCCATTGGAAAAATGATTGCTCTTTCAACACCCTCCGTTTTTGCATTTTTATGCGCTTGTACTATGTTCTTAATCTTTTCGGATTCTTTATCCATGTCGATCTTGTCGGCCAGCTGCACAAAACATTGCCAGGAGTGATCGTTCCATTGTGTGGCAGCGTCTTTCACCCATTGTTCTGTGGTAATATATTTTTTCCAAGGCAGGAAATATTTTGAATCGTTCATCGTGCTGTTGTCAGGAAAATCCTGAAACACGCCGGCTACTTTATAATTGTTTTTGTTATCGACTTTAATTGTTTTGCCCATGGCATCGGTATCACCAAACAATATTTTCGCCATGGAGGCATTTATAATAATCGATGAAGGGTCATTCAATGCGTGGATGTTTCCCTGCAGCATATTCAAAGAAAACATGGTTGGAAAATTTTCTTCCACCCACATACCATGGTCCGAGATGTTTTTGTCGCCTACTGTAAGTGTATGGCTCCAGCTCCATGATGCGAGGGCAACATTGGTAAAATCGCTGCCGTATTTACTACGCAGTTCACCAGCAAGCGGCATGCAAACGTTGGGTACAGTTCCTGATGATCCGTCATCGGCTTTAAAAGTGGTCATGATCTGCGCCAGCTGATGATGATTTGAAAATGATCTGTCGTAGGTAACTTCATCCCAGATCCAAAAGGCAATCAGCATAGCAACAGCCATACCCGCCGCAAGTCCCATCACATTGATAACTGAATAGACTTTTCCTTTAGTAAGATTTCTCCACGCAATTTTTAAATAGTTTCTGAACATAAATTTTTGTTTCGTTGGTAGTTGGCGAATGACGGTTGGCCGTTAAGCGTTCAGCGCATAGTACTAAGAAAATGCCAATTTCATAAAGACCTATCCGTCAACGTACAATAACTAAAACGTTCTCCTGGTACTGTTCGGATCTGGCATGTTAACGTACATCTCCTGTTCTGAAAACGAACAGTTTTTGCGATTGTGGGAATCAATATTCCATTGAATATCAAATATTTGAAATATTGGTGCTTATATTGAAACAAATTGGTCAACTTGATTGTCAAAGTATTGTTTTCAAGTCAAACACCCCAATATGATTAAAAATGTATTGCGAATTGCCCTCCGCAATTTTAGAAAAGACAAATGGTTCAGTCTGATAAATATTTTGGGCCTCACAATCGGAATCACGTTCAGCCTGTTTTTAATCTTTTATGTAAGAGACGAACTCAATTACGACCGGTTTAACACATATGCGGACCGCATATACCGCATAGTAACCTACGTTACAGAAAAAGATAAGAATACCAATTTCACATATACGGAAGCGCCTCTGGCTTTTCAAATGAAAAAAGACTACCCTGAAGTGCAGGAAGCAGCCCGTATGTTAAACAGGGAAAGGACACTTTTTAAAGTAGATAATAAAAGTTTCTTCGAAACAAAAGCATACTACGCCGATAGCAATATTTTTAAAATATTTACTGCAAGGTTTCTGGAGGGCAATCCTAATACAGCATTGATTGAACCGAATAGCGTTGTCATAAACAAAACGACTGCCGATAAATATTTCGGCAAAAATGTACCGGCTGTTGGCAAGACACTACGCACGGTGTATGACCTGTATAAAGTGACCGGTGTTTTTGAAGACATTCCTGAAAACACCCATATCCGTTACAATATGCTCATCTCCATGTCTTCTGATTCAAATAACTATAATCAGAACTGGGGTAATTTTAATTATTTCACTTACGCTTTATTGAGACCCGGAACTAGTCAACAGGCATTTCAGAAAAAAGTAGATCACACGGTTGAGAAATTTGTAAAGCCAGTATTTGATCAATTTGGTGTGAAGATGCGTTTTTATGCAGAGCCTATTGTGGACATTCACCTTCATTCAGATCTGGAAAGAGAACCTGAAGAGTTGGGAAGTATGTCATACATATGGACTTTTTCCGCAGTAGCGTTTTTTATGCTGCTCATCGCCTGTATCAACTATATGAATCTTACTACGGCAAGATCTGCGCGAAGGGCAAAAGAAATTGGCATCAGAAAAGTTACCGGTTCAGGACGGGGACAACTGATCGCACAGTTTTTGGGAGAATCCGTACTTACAGCGATGGCCGCTGTGGTTCTCAGTTTCATACTGATAGTATTATTATTTCCCGTTTTCAATTCGATCTCCGGAAAATCATTTTCAATTGCGAACCTGTTACAGCCTTTCAATATTTTACTAATGCTCAGCATTGGTTTATTCACCGGGCTCATCGGTGGAAGTTATCCAGCTTTTTATTTGTCGGCATTTCAGCCGGTAAGCATATTAAAAGGTGCACTGTCAAAAGCATCTGGAAATATCAATCTTCGCAGGACGCTGGTTGTATTACAATTTTCCATTTCCATGGTCATGCTGATTTGCACATGGATCGTTTACTCGCAGCTCGAATATATGAGAAATAAAGACCTGGGATTTGACAGGAACCAGGTTATTACTGTGGTAGTAAATACGGGTAAATATGAGCCGGACAAAATAATTGCTATGGGTAATGATTTTCGCAGATTGTCGTCAGTGGCTGATGTTGGCGTTGGTGGTTCCTATCCCGGATCAGGTAATACCAGCTTGAATCTTTTCAGGGTTCAAACTAAAACCGGGCATGTAGACAAGGGAATCGAATGTTATGGCGTAGATGCCCACTATTTTTCAGCGCTCGGAATCAAGGTGGTTGCAGGACGAAATTTTGAGCCGGCAGATACTTCACATGGTACCATGGTAAACCAAAGTTTTGCAAAACATTTTGGATGGGATCAGCCTATTGGCCAGCGCATTACTTTCCCTGGTGATACGTCTGTTAAAGATTATCTTGAAGTGGTTGGTGTCGTAAAGGATTTTAATCAAAATTCTCTGTATAATCCAATACAGCCGCTTTTGTTTTTTTATGGCCCGTTGAATAATACGTATATAATGAAGTTGAAGCCGGGAAATTCAAGTAATTCTCTCGCACAGGTGGAGGGTGTCTGGAAAAAATATTTCCCCGCACTGCCCTTCGAATTTAAATTTTTGGATGAAGGTTTGAATTCGCAATACGTGGCTGATCAGAAACGCGGAAAAATTTTCGCTTCGCTGGCTGTCCTGACGATCATGATTACCTGTCTGGGTTTGCTGGGCTTAACGGCTTACACCACTCAACAAAGACAAAAAGAAATTAGCGTGCGCAGAGTACTTGGTGCGAACGTCGGACAAATCATTACATTAATTACCAGGAATTATTTCTGGCTTGCATTGATTGCCGCAGCAATTGCTTTCCCTGTTGCTTATTATTTCATGAGTAACTGGTTGAAAGTATTTTCCTATAGTCCGGGCATATCGGCCATACCCTTTATTTTATCGGCTCTGTTGATTATTATAACAGCCATACTTACAGCAACCTTTCATTCCGCAAAAGCTGCACTTTCAAATCCGTCTAAGAATTTGAGAACGGAATAAAAGCAACTGCAGCGATATGATTCAGACCGGGCTACCTAATGGTGAGAATAATTTTCCGAATTGTTAGCTTGTCGATTAGTTTTTGTCGGTATTCTTTTTGTTGGACTGTAACCGCACGACGGATCCCGATTCTATCTTCCCGAAATAAAGTATATTTAGCAATCGCTAAATATGCTATATGAAACCCACCAATCATGCGAGTCTTCCGACTGAGGAAAACGCAAAGCCTGTTTCAATAAATCCTGACACCCCAAAAACTTCCCTTGATCGCAGAAAATTCGTGGAGATCGTGGCGGCATCGGCCATTGGATTTACCATCGTTCCGCGGAATGTGCTGGGTGGAAAAAATTATATAGCCCCAAGTGATGTGATCACACTGGCCTACGTGGGCATCGGTACGCAGGGCATTCGTGAACTGCTTCCGATGCTGGCCAGTCCGCATATCCGGGTGGTGGCCGTTTGTGATCCGAATAAAGATGCGGTTGGTTACAAGGACTGGGATATCGACGGATTGAATGACGAAATCCGGAAAGGCATCCGTAAACCGGACTGGCAACCCGGTGGCGACAATACCATTCCGGGTGGACGGGAAAACGGGAAATCCATCGTCGATAATTTCTACGCGAATGTTCATCCTGAGCTGGGCTATAAAGGATGCACCATCTATGCCGATTATCGCGAACTCCTGGAAAAAGAAAAAAACGTAGACGCAGTAAAAATTATTACACCCGATCATTTGCACGGTTTGTTTTCCATGGCGGCGATAAAAAGAGGGAAACATGTTCTTGTGCAGAAACCAATTTCCAACCGCCTGACCGAAGGAAAAAAACTCATTCAGATGGCGCGTGACAGTAAGGTGATCACTCATCTGATACCCTGGGATCATAATGGAT
>DASZHV010000067.1:0-17073 GCA_035937535.1 Puia sp.
ACTTAAGGTTACATCGCCCGGGAGACAAAGCATATCATTACCCGCGATCAGGGATTCAACTGAGGCATCTCCATCAGGAAAATATTTACTCACACCTTTCATTTCAAGCGCGTCTGTAAAACTGAGCCCTGTAAATAACATTTGTTTTCGAAGAAGGGTGGTAACTGTATTTATGGATATGGATGTAGGACGATGTTCGCGTGAATCAATAGCCGGAACAAAAAGATGGCCGATCATCACACTGCCGATACCGGCTTCAAATAATTTCCTGAAGGGGTACAGTTCCATGCTATCCAGCTGCCGACGATTTTTATTTATCACGGGCAGGTCAAAATGGGAATCCACCGACACATCACCGTGACCAGGGAAATGTTTTGCCGTTGCAAGCACCCCATTGTCCTGCAAGCCCTTCATATATTGAATTCCGAGTTCAGCAACACGATGGGGATCTTCTCCGAAAGAACGGTCGTTGATTACCGGGTTGTCGGGATTGTTATTCACGTCAACTACCGGCGCGTAATTTACCTGGATGCCCATGCGTTTGCACTGTTCGGCAACGGTTTTTCCAAAGGTATAAATGAGCTGGGGATCCTGCACGGCACCAAGCATCATCTGCCGGGGCAGGGCACCCACACTGTCCATCCGCATGCCCAGGCCATTTTCAGCGTCAATTGAAAATAAAACCGGTGTTTGGGCGATCTCCTGGAAATGATTAATGAAAACAGCCTGTTGTTTGGGCCCGCCCTGGAACAGGCAAATACCCCCAACATTAAAACGACGGATATCTGATTCCACCTGCTGATCAAAAAAACTAATCTTTCCTGTTACGGCATCGATAGCCGAAAGGCGAACCACCATCAGCTGGGCAATTTTCTGGGTATCCGATAAAGTATTATAAACAGAGTCAACCCAGTGATTTGCAGGCAGGTTGACGTTGTATTGGGCATGAAGGGAAAGGGAAAAAACGAGTAAAACTAAGAGAAGAACATTTTTCATGATGAATATTGAAGGCGTAAGGCTTAAGGCTTAAGGCGTAAAGCTTAAGGCGTAAGGCGTAAAGCGTAACGTCTAACGATTAACGCTTTGGTGATCGTTTATGGTGTATAGTATATGGATTCCCATAAAAGATTGACCATATACCATTAACCAATACCGTCAACCGCCAACCGTCAACCGCCAACGAAACTCCTTCAAACCTACAAAAGAAAAAGAGATTTTTTTCCATTAAATTGCCCGGACAATTAGGCCCTGGAGATGAATGACCTGATAGAACTGTTACCGGATAATATTGCAAATCAGATTGCTGCTGGAGAAGTAATACAGCGGCCGGCCAGCGCCGTAAAAGAACTGATGGAAAACGCCATTGATGCGGGGGCATCACAGGTGAAACTCATTATACAGGATGCAGGAAAATCCTTAGTACAGGTGATCGATAATGGGAGGGGCATGAGTGTTACCGATGCACGCATGGCTTTTGAGCGGCACGCCACTTCCAAGATCCGGAATATTGAAGATCTGTTCCGTATAAGAACCATGGGGTTTCGGGGTGAGGCCCTGGCTTCCATCGCTGCCGTAGCCCAGGTGGAACTCAAAACTAAAAGACCCATTGATGAGAACGGTACTTCCATCGAAATAGAAAACAGTTTTGTTAGAAAACAGGAACCCGTTGCCTTTCCGAATGGAACCAGCATCGCGATGAAAAATCTTTTCTTTAACGTGCCGGCCCGCAGGAATTTTCTTAAAAGCAATGCAGCTGAAATGCGTCATGTCGTGGATGAGTTCATCCGGGTGGCACTATCATTTCCGGATATCCGTTTTACACTCACTGCCAGCGGCCAGGAAATTTTTCACCTTGAAAAAGGAACACTTAAACAAAGGATCGTCCAGATCCTCGGCTCAAATTATGCCTCTAAACTCGTATCGGTACAGGAGAATACGGATTACCTGAATATCGCCGGCTTTGTTGGAAAACCAGATATCGCCAAACGTACTCGCGGCGACCAGTATTTTTTTGTGAATAATCGTTTTATCCGGAGCGCATATCTGAATCATGCAGTGATGACAGCTTTTCAGCAAATGATACCGGGCGATAGTTTTCCACTCTATGTATTATTTATTGAAATTGATCCTTCACGCGTGGATATCAACGTGCATCCAACCAAGCAGGAGATCAAATTTGAAGACGAGAAAATAGTTTATGCATTTGTGCAGGCGGCCGTGAAACACGCGCTGGCACAGTTCAGTATTACGCCCAGTCTGGATTTTGATCTCGACCCGGAAATACAACAACTCGATGCGATCAATAAACCTGTTTCGGAAGAAATGAGAACGGAAATTGAATCTTCCAGCCTGTTTAAAACATTTACAAGAAAAAACCAGGCACATTTTATTGAGCCTGCCGACAATAGTGAATTGATTCACTGGAAAAACCGCGAAATGGAAAATCAGAATTTTGCTGCATCCGTTGCAGGTGCGCCGGTTTCAAAAGGAATTATTTCAGTTGAAGGTACCCAGTCGGATAAGACAGATGCACTACTTGCGATTGACACTATAGTAGAAAAAACAGAAAGCCAGGCGGAAAACAAATCTTCATTTCAGTCGCTGTATGCGCGATTCGCTTCAGATCCGCTATTTCATGATGAACAGTTCAGGCTAACCCAATTGCAGAATACTTATATCGTTTGTGAAACCAACGGCGGTTTTCTGCTCATCCATCAGCAGGCGGCACACGAGCGAGTTTTGTATGAAAAATTTATGCTCGCACTTAGTGGAAAACCCCTCTCGACCCAACCCGGATTATTTCCTGTCACACTGACCCTCGCCACTTCCGATGCAGTTTTGTTACAGGAACTCCTGCCCGGCCTGCATACACTGGGTTATGACATTGAGCCATTCGGGAAGGATAGTTTTATTATTCAGGGAGTACCGGCCGGTCATGCGGATGGCAATGAAAAAAAAGTCATTGAAAATTTATTGGAACATTGTAAGCATTCTGGCAATGAAAAAATTGATACACTTCAGGAAAAAATGATCCGCTCCCTGGCCTGGCAACATGCCGTTAAAGCCGGTACCGTCCTCTCTGAAACTGAAATGCGATCCCTCACTGATAGTCTCTTCCGCTGTCTGCAGCCAAACACCTCTCCAAATGGCAAACCTGTTTTTGTAGATTTTAAAAAGGAATATTTGGAGAAGTTGTTTGGACGGAAGGCCTGAGGAAAGTATGGGAGTATGGGAGTATGGGAGTATGGGAGTTTGAAACTGCCAACTGTTAACTACTAACGGTCATCGGTCATCGGTCAACGGCCAACAATCAAAAAACCTTCCTCCAATGAATAAATTAAAAGTCTCCATCGCACAGATTACGCCGGAATACCTGGACAGGGATGCCACTGTAGAAAAAGCCGTTGATGTCATCGGCGAGGCAGCATCCAGGGGCGCCAGGCTGATTGTTTTTCCTGAAGCATTTATCCCCGGTTACCCGGAATGGGTTTGGACAAATGCGCCTGGGAAAAAATCCCTGACCCATCCATTATATGAAGCTCTTTTGGAAAATTCAATTTCGATCAGTGATCATACAATGCTTCAGCTTTACGAAACGGCGCGCGAAAACAAAATTTTCGTCGTCATGGGAATCAATGAAATTAATACGGAAGCCAGCAACGCGAGTCTGTACAATACCATCGTGTATATTGATGACAACGGCCAGCTGCTTGGAAAACACCGTAAGCTCGTTCCCACTTCCGGCGAAAGGTTGGTTCATGCCATGGGCGATGGAAGTACACTGGAAACATATGATACGACTATTGGTAAATTAGGCGGACTGATCTGCTGGGAAAATTATATGCCTCTCGCAAGATATTTTATGTATGCACACGGAGTCCAGATCTATGTCGCGCCTACCTGGGACTATGGAGAAACCTGGGTATCCACGTTAAGACATATCGCAAAAGAAGGCGCCACGTATGTACTCGGTGCCTGCATGCCGATGAAAGTGAGCGATATTCCGGAGAAAATGGAATTCAGAAAACAATATGAATCTTCGAGAGAATGGATAAATCCTGGCGATAGTATCATTATCAATCCGATAGGAGAAATTATTGCAGGTCCGCTGAATAAGAAAGAAGATATTCTTTATGCAGAAATCGATTTCGCCCTGATCGCTCATGCCAAGTGGAGCCTCGATGTCGCCGGCCACTACGCACGTCCCGACGTATTCAAATATTCAGTGAACCGAAATCCCAATCCGATTATTGGGAATAATCATTCGTAAAGCTTAAAGCTTAAGGCTTAAGGTTTAAGGCGCAAGGCGTAAAGTCTTTTCGGCTTTACAAATTAATTCTTATTTAATTACCGTTAAAACACCCTTCTTGTTGCAAACCGTTTAAATTAATTTTGATTTATAAAAGAGTTTAATAGTTATGAATTCAGAACAGGCCCTCCGAAAACAAATTGAAGAATCAATTACTGCTCTTAGAAAGACAACAGCAAAAGCAACCAGATCGAAGAAAACAGCCATCAAATATTTGGTTGAATTGGGATTAATTGAAGATGAAAAACCTTCAAAAACAACTACAAAACGAGAAAAATAAATTGGCACATCTTCACCCTTTTCAGGTAGTGGGATTCCATGGTTGTGACAAAGAAGTGGGATTAAATGTCGTAAACGGAAGGACTAAACTCAAAGCAAGTAATAATATTTGGGACTGGTTGGGTGAAGGTATTTATTTCTGGGAGCAGAATCCATTGAGGGCATTAGAATACGCAATCGAAAGTTCAACAAAAAAGCAATTTAATAAAATTCCAATTCGGACACCATTTGTAATAGGTGCTCTTATTGAATTAGGGAACTGTTTAAATTTAATAGAACTGGAATCCCTGGCAATTTTAAAAGAAGCATATTTGGGACTTGGCGAAATTTATCTTGATGCTGGAAAGGAAATGTTGAAAAATGAAAGCAATAATAGAAAATTAGATTCAGCAGTTTTTAAACATTTGCATAAATCAAGAGAAGAAAATGATGCCATACCTTTCGATACTATTAGATGTGCTTTTAATGAGGGTGAACTAATTTATCCTGGAGCTAATTTTACAACAAGACTACATATGGAGATTAGTGTCATAAATCATGAAATGATCCATGGATATTATTTACCATATCCTCTCGAAAAGTATAACCCTTATCTTAATGAAGTCAACTCTAATTAAGTTAGTAAATTAAGAAAATGTCCATCTCCAAGATTGATATAGAATTGTTCAAACTTTTAAGCAAATTAAATCTATCTCAGAAAGAAGCGTTAATTACTTTTATTAAACATTTATTAAATGCAAAAGAAAATATGGATAGGCAATTCATTGATGAGTACAATCTTGAATTGAATAATGCAAAGGAAAATATAAGAAAGGGTGAGTATATTAGTTTAGAAGATTTAGAAAGGGAAATGGAATTATGGTAAAATGGATTTTATGATTCAACAAAGAAATAGAAATTAAATCCCTTTAATAACCCTTCCTCAAATACTCAACATAAGTTTCCACTGCTCTCCTGATCGCGGAGCTGCCGCCATTATGGTTGTTGACAAGAATGGAGAATTCAAGCAGGTGATTTCTATTTGTGTAGATATATCCGCTAAGACATAATACACCCGTGAGAGAACCGGTTTTAACAAATACATATCCGCTGTCGGAGCGATAATAATTCTTAAGGGTTCCGCTTCCGCCGGTAGGTAGGATTCTTTTCATCCTGTCCATCCCGAATTCATTTTTCAATTTGATCAGAAGGGCCACAAAATCCCTTGGACTGAATAAATTAAACCTGCTCAATCCGCTACCGTCAACCCATGATGGTTTTTGTGGAAGATCAGCCAGTGGACCATTTAACGTTGAATCAAGCAGAGATTTAATTATGCTTTCATCATTCATATATCGTAGACGCTTCTGACTCACCATCAACAGGGTCTGCTCCGCGAAAAAATTATCGCTACGGTGCATCATCGGAATAAAAACCGAATCTGCCGGTCTTGAATTTATGAAGTCAGGTGGCGGGTCGGGATAAATAATAGTATGCCAACCCTTGCTCAAATCAGAAACGGGCATAGCATGCTTGAAAATATAAACAGGTTTTCCGATCGTATCAGGAAGTAATTCAACTGCAGCATTCAAATTATTGGTGATGAACGGAACGTCCTGTGAAATATTGGATTCATTACCTGATCGAATAATAAAAACATTCGAATCCATTAATCTTTGAACCGAAAATGTTTTAGGGAAACTATCGGTACTGAATCTGACCTTCCATGGAATTTCAGGTGAACTGGAAACAGTTGCTGTTGGCCCAAATGCCGGATTGCTGCGTGTTGCAGAATTTTGCTGATTCCACCGTATGAAATTCCCATAAACAGGAAAAGCGCTCCGCTCGATCGCGTAGTCCTCATTGTAATCATCCCAGGCCCATCCGACACCAAGTGCATTTTCCTGCCAACCAATATCCACGAGGTATATCTTTTTACGAGTTTTTTTAAGAAAATCTACAACAGGCTGAGATTGAAAATCTGGGTGCAGAAGACTGGGATCACCGGTAGGGGAAATAAAAACAGCCGTATCATTTTCAATATACCTGATACCCACCAGCGAATCGCCGAGATATTTTAGTCCGGCATAAAGAGAAAATAATTTTGTATTGCTGGCCGGTACAAAATATTTATCACCCTGGTAGTCCGCAATTTCTTTTTTGGATGAATCGTCATAGACATAAGCACCGACCAGCGCAGTTTTGAGTTCTTTGGTTTCTACGAGTTGTTTTAATGCTGAATTATCGGGAATACAGCATTGGGCTTTTACCGCATTGTTGAAGAGAAATAAGCTTAGGGCGTAAGGCGCAAGGCGTAAGGCTTTTTTAATGCGCAAGGCGTAAGGCGTAAAGCTTAAGGCTTTTTTTAGGCGCAAAACTTTTTTCTGAAAGAATGAATTCAAATGAATTTTATTAAATATTCGGAGAGAAAGCGAAACATTTTACATTCCACTTCCACTTTCTCTCATTATATACTAACCTGCAATTGAAACAGGCGGATAATACAATTCCACATTCACCACATTAATCCAGCCTTACGCTTTAAGCTTTATACCTTAAGCCTTGCGCTTTAAAAAAGCTTTACGCCTTCCGCCTTCCGCCTTCCTCAGCGTTCCTGAGCGCGTAACCATCGCTCCGGCACTTCATTGCTGCTTGCCTGGAGATAATCCTGGTAAGAGCAGGCGATATATTTCTGATCGGGCAGCTGCATCCACCAGCGGTTGGTTTTTTTGCTTTGAAGAAATACTGTCTGCACTTCGGCAAAGGCAGTATGATATTCCACGAAATATTCTTTGTCGTTCAGGTTTGCTTCACGTAAACCTTTATTCCTTCCATCTATAGTGTACCAGAGCATTTGTGCAATCTGTTTCGCCGTCAGTTCGTGTTCGTCATTTTCAGGAATATAACCGTAGATGCCAATACTGCTGATGTTGGGGCTGAGTCCTGCATAACGCAACAAGGCGCAGGCTTCTTCTCCGGAGAGACCGTTGGGGGATAAAAAATTAGAAGGCGCATAAGCATGGGCGATAGCACATACGTCAAAACTCAGCATATTCGAATTACGCAGTACGGGTTCCATCTCATCTATAATTTCCTTGACCTTGCCTACGCGGAAGCAGTCAAACCGTAGCTTATCCATCGTCTCCAGCATCCTCGGATGTACATAAAAACTCTGAAAGCCGATATGATTATAATGAGAAATGAAATTCGGTTCATCCGTTAAAAGTTCCATCAGGAAATTTTCGCTCTTGAGGGTCGAATCAATATTGATATCGATCAGTGCGTCCACACAGGCAACTTCAATCAGCTTTTTACGGCTTGCATAACTCTGATACTGCGCCAGGGTAAGGTCATGCGAACCACCCAGGATGATCACAGTTTTTCCAAGGCCTACCAGCTCATTCATCACGGTGCGTAATGCGGCATAGGTATCAGCCAGCGTTGATCCGGTCTTGATATTGCCCGCATCCACTATCCGGATTTCGCTATGCCAGTGGTAGAGCTGGTAAAACTGACGCCGGATCGTATCCGGACCATTCAGGAGGGCCCTGGCGCGCCGGGCGCCTCTTTCTTCCCGGCAGCCGATCAGGACCAGGTCGGCCTGCAGCAGGTCGGGGAATTCTTCTTCATATACCTGGATTAATTTTCCAACCTGACCGTCTTTATATTCTTCGTCGTTGGAAATCTCCCGGGTATTTACCGGGTCGAGGTAGTCAAGGATATGCAGACTGTACAACATGTACCACGATTTGAAACAAACTTACACTTGTTTTTCCTTTTATCTTTGCGGCATGGAAGAATTACTGGAAAAACTGGACAGTTACCGGAAGGAAATCATTGGCACAGAACCCGATGGCGCAGATGCGGCCGAAGCATACCGTATCCGTTTTCTGGGAACCAGGGGAATTGTCAAAAATCTTTTCCAGGAAATAAAAAATGTTCCAGCTGAAAAGAAAAAGGAATTCGGACAGATATTGAATGAATTCAAAATGCTGGCAGAGTCAAAATATGAAACTCTAAAAGATACCGCCAACCGCCAACCGTCAACCGCCAACGAAATCGACTGGTCCCTCCCCGGCGACCCAATACCAGTGGGAACTAGGCACCCGATTAGTTTGGTAAGAAATCGTATTATTCAAATCTTCGGGAGACTTGGATTTTCAGTTGCAGAAGGTCCGGAGATTGAGGATGACTGGCATAATTTCACTTCACTCAATTTGCCCGAAGATCATCCGGCGCGTGATATGCAGGATACTTTTTATGTTCACCGGAACCCTGACTGGCTCCTGAGAACTCATACCAGTAATGTGCAGGCCAGGGTGATGGAAAAACAAAAACCACCCATTAGGATTATTTGTCCGGGCCGGGTGTACAGAAATGAAACCGTCAGTGCCCGGGCGCATTGCTTTTTTCATCAGTGTGAAGGATTATATGTGGATGAAAATGTTTCATTCGCGGACCTGAAACAGACCCTGTATTTTTTCGTGCAGGAAATGTTTGGCAAAACAGTGAAGATCCGGTTTCGTCCTTCTTATTTTCCTTTTACCGAACCCAGTGCTGAAATGGATATCACCTGTCTGATATGCGGTGGAACGGGATGTAATGTTTGTAAACAAACAGGATGGGTTGAGATTCTCGGCAGTGGCATGGTGCATCCGAAAGTATTGCAGAACTTCAATATCGATCCAAATAAATATACGGGCTTTGCTTTCGGCATGGGTGTGGAAAGGATCTGCCAGCTGAAATATCGCGTCAACGATCTGCGTCTGTATTCACAAAATGATCTGCGTTTCTTAAGACAATTCGTTTCAGCAACATAAAGAACGGAACCATGATTCTTGCCGTTCTTGCCAGCGATCTGCAGAAGAATGAAATTGCCGCGTCTGCTTTTTTCCAAAAACATGAAGTCGTGTTTTCAGAAAATATTTCTCTTTGGGCACATCATAAAGCAGATGCGTATATTGATTTTGGATTTGCGCCTTCGGCGGAAAAAATTGAAAAACTCGCGAAGCTGCTTCCCAAAACTGTATTGATAAATGCAGTAACTGAAACGCTGAGCGATATTCATCCTGATTTTATACGGTTCAATGGCTGGCCCGGATTTCTGAAAGGGAAATGTATTGAAGCCGCAGCAAATAAAGAAAGACAGGAAAAAGCCAGTCGGCTATTCGGAGATCAGCTTGTATTTGTAAAAGACGAACCTGGATTCGTTTCCGCACGTATCGTTTCTATGATTATTAATGAAGCTTATTTTACTTTGGAAGCCGGCACCAGTACAAAAGAAGAAATTGACATTGCGATGAAACTTGGAACAGGATATCCTTATGGACCGTTTGAATGGGAGGAAATGATAGGTACTCAACGAATCGCTATGTTACTGAAGAAGCTTTCTTTGAAGAATCCAATTTATGAATTGGCTCAAACACTTATTAATGTGCCTAATGAGAGAATATAATGAATGAGAGAATGGGGAAATTAAATGGGGAAATGATAATTTGCAAATTTGAAAATTGATACGGTCAACGGTTAACGGTCAACGGTCAACGAAAAGGGAATGCTAATATTAATAGACACTTCACAAGAAACAGGAACCGTCGCTCTCTCCCGGGAAGGAAAAGTTTTGTGTTCGGAAGAAAATAAAAATTCAAAAGAACACGCGTCCTGGCTTCATACCGCGATCGGGCGGTTACTGGCTGAGGCAGATATAACCCTTCAGGAGCTGGAGGCCGTTGCTGTTATCGCCGGACCGGGTTCATATACGGGTTTGCGGGTGGGAATGGCCGCCGCTAAAGGATTTTGCTACGCGTTGAATATTCCTTTAATCACCCATAATACCCTCCGGGTTATGGCCGAATCCATGAGGTCAGTTGCGGTGAAAAAAAAGGCCCTTATCTGCCCAATGATAGACGCCCGGAGAGATGAAGTCTTCACCGCGCTATATTCATTGAGCCCAAAGCCGAAAGCCGAAAGCCGAAAGCCAAAAACGGTCAACGGTCAACGGTCAACGGTTAACAACTTAAAGGAAATCCTCCCCCCTCAGGCACTGATATTAGATAAAAATGCATTTGAAATGTCACTTGCGAAAAACACGATCATTTTCTTCGGAACCGGTGCAGAAAAATGGAAAAAAATTACGGAATCTTCTTCTGCCATTTTCAAAGCACAACCTAGTACAATACAGGCTTTTGCAACACTTGCCCAACAGGATTTCAGCTTAAATAACTGGGCTGATCCCATTTATTCCGAACCGATTTATTTGAAAGAATTCTTCACTTATTGAGAAAATATTCTATATTACGATTTCTTTGGAAACTCTGCTTGTTATACGAGATTTGCTAGAATCCAATACAGATAACTTTTTTTGAACCTTCAACTTTCTGAACTGTATGAGCGGTACAAGCAGCAACTATTGGATGATCCTCAATGCCCAGGCTGGGGATGACACTGCCGTAAAAGTGGATTTTATCAATCTAAAGAAGGCCGCCATGATTCTGCGGGCCCTTAATCATAAACTCCGGCAACAGATTGTTCGAATTTTAGATGAACATAAAAAGCTGACAGTCACTGAACTGTATATCCACCTTCGCCTGGAGCAGTCAGTCGCTTCCCAGCACCTGGCCATCCTTCGCCGGGCAGGTATCGTCAAAACCGAACGCGACGGTAAATTCATCCATTATACCATCAACCCCGAACGGATTGGTGATATAATGAAAACAGTGCATTTGTTGCTTGTATAGTCTCCATGTTTGAATAGGCGTAAAGCATAAGGCGTAAAGCATAAAGTATAAGGCGTAAGGCTTTGGTCGATTCAATTGCATTCTGACTAATTTTTGCATTTTATACATTTCCACATTTGCCTTAAGCTTTACGCCTTACGCCTTAAGCCTTACGCCTTAAGCTTTACGCCTTACGCTTAAAATTGTATTTTTACATAATGTATATACAACAATTATATACGGGCTGCCTGAGTGAAGCAGCCTACTATATTGAAAGTGAGGGTGAAGCAGCGATTATTGATCCCCTGCGCGATATCGAAGAATACCTGGTCCTGGCAAAAGAACGGAAAGCGGAAATCAAGTATATTTTCGAGACCCATTTTCATGCGGATTTTGTAAGTGGTCATCTCGATCTCGCCCAGGCTTCAGGAGCACCGATCGTTTACGGTCCTGAGACAGAAACCTCTTTCCCTATATACCGGGCCAAAGACGGAGAAATTTTCAAACTGGGGAAACTTACAATCGAAGTGCTTCACACACCCGGACATACCATCGAATCTTCCTGTTATCTTTTGCGTGAAGCTAACGGTGCCCCTTATGCGATATTTACCGGGGATACTCTTTTTGTCGGCGATGTGGGCAGGCCCGATCTCAGCAGCGGCAACCTGGGTCAGGAAGAACTGGCGTCCATGTTATTTGATTCCCTGCAGAAAAAAATCAGCCCGCTTCCTGACGAGGTAATCATCTATCCGGCCCATGGTGCGGGCAGCAGCTGTGGAAAAAATATCGGCCCTGACACTTATAGTACCCTGGGCGAAGAAAGAAAATCAAATTATGCTTTGCTCGCTACTTCCAAAGAAGAATTCATCAAATCTGTTACAGAGGGACTCAATACACCTCCTCAATATTTTGCTGTTAATGCACGTATCAATAAAGAAGGATATGAAAGTCTGGATGATGTGATGGAAAACGGATTGAAGCCTTTGAATTTAGAAGCATTTAAGGCACTTGTCAAAGACGATAATACCATTGTTCTCGATACGCGTCCTTCAACTGAATTTACAGAAGGATATGTGCCCGGCTCCATAAGCATTGGCCTGGATGGACGATTTGCAGAATGGGCAGGAAGCCTGCTTCCATTCGACAAACCCTTCGTGCTCGTAACAGATCCTGGTAAAGAGAAAGAAAGTGTAGTAAGACTTGCGCGCGTTGGATTTGCACAAATGAGCGGTTACCTGCAAGGCGGATTTGAAACCTGGAAAAATTCCGGAGAACCCATTGACCTCATCGTAAATATTGATGCGGACGAATTTGCGATGGACCTTCCCTTCGATCCAAAACTGAAAGTGGTGGATGTGCGCAGGGAAACTGAATTCGCGGACGGACATGTTCCTGCTGCAAGAAATCTTCCACTCGAGACATTAACAGATCCGGGCACTATGGCCGAATTCGACGACACAGATAATATTTATTTACATTGTGCCGGCGGCTATCGCAGCGTCATCGCATGTTCACTCTTCAAGCGTCAGGGTATTCACAACCTGCATAATATTATCGGAGGCTGGGATGAAATCAAAAAACTCGATGGGCTGGAAATTGTGAAGGAGAATAGCGTTCTTAATTAAGCCTTACGCTTTAAGCTTTTGGCTTTTTTGGGTTTTGTTTTGAATGCTTCCGGAATACCATATTCAGCAATTAATTTTTCAGCCTTTTCATGTTTAGCCATAAAAACCGGGTCTTTACTTAAATCCGGCATATTATCATCAATGAGGATGGGGGTTTTTAAGAAATTGTTTGATGCTTTTAGTGATTTTTTATTCTTTGGCATATATAAAAGTTCTAATTAAAATTACGATTTATTTATTTTCTTTTTTGCAAGAAAAGCATCAAAATTTATTCCGTGTTTAAATAATTCCCAAGAACCATATTTAAACCCTTGTATATCAAAATTCTTTTCTATTTCTATGAAATTGCGTCCAATGGCCATTTGATATAATCTTGTTCTTGAATTTGTAGAACCAACTATTAATACATTAGCATTTGGGAAATGGCTTGTAAAGAGCAAAACCGTTTGGTATACCGTAAATAATATTTTTGTGGTATCATTATTATTTGAAATCACTAGGTCGTTAATACCTCCCGTTAGTTCATCCCAATCTCCGAAAGACAAATTATAAGTTATCTCATTTATCATATGTATTTTCCTATAATAGACATATTTTTTTATAACTCCTTTGGGACCAACACTTTCAAATTTGTAAGATAGAAATGAACTGTCTGAAATAATTGAATATTGCTCGAAATTCATTGTAGACTTTCGATTAGGTTTTTCTTAAATCCTAAAAGTTTTGTAAAGTAATTTTTAATGAAATCCGTGAAAAGGTGAAAACACCCTTGAAGCAAGTATGGGAGTATGGGAGTATGGGAGTATGGGAGTATGCCTGCCGGCGGGCAGGCAGGGAAGTACTGTGCCCGACGAAGCGAAGCGAAGGCGGGTGGGAGTGCGGGAGTATAAGAAGAGAGATAAGAGCGTTTCGCGTTCGGTGTTATGCGTTCAACGTAAAATTTATTTGACGAAAATAGAATTTGCGCGGCCGATTGTGTGCAAACTCATTTCAACACCATTTTTCCAGTAAACAGCACTATCGACTGGTGGCACGGCGCCTGAAATAAATGTTCTGGAGTAACCTGAAACATATACGTCAGATCCGGAAACAAAAACGGAAGTCGTAACGTATGATGTATTCGCATTCGGCGGATAGTTTAATTGCAAATCATTTTCAACTCCGTTTTTCCAGTATGAAGCTCCAAGATAAACTCCTGGTGGAAGTCCGATGGGGATGAATACTCCGGGATTATATACATCAGTTCCGGAAACAAAAAGGGAATTTATGCTGCTTAAATAAGAACCATCACCCGGCCTGGGCTGCATAAAATTGGCCGTCCCGTTTACCCAATAAACAGCTTTGTCAGACATTCCCCCAACGTATACATTGCTCCCTGAAACATACATACAATAAACCAGAGGAAGAGTGGTGCCCCTCCCCCCATAAGGCGCAGCAATGGTCAAGTTCCCGTTTTTCCAATAGACCACATTTTCAAGGGTATCATATCCGGCAAAATACACATCAGTACCATCAGCAAAAGTGGAGATGATACTACCAGTAAAAAAGTTTTTAGCCGGTGATCCTGTTGCTGGAAATGAAATCAATGAACCATTTTTCCAACCATTCCTGTTTGCATAATATACATCGGTGCCGGAAACAGAAATAACCGGTGGAATACCAATTTGCTGAAAAGTATCTATATTATTCGGACTGCCATTTTTCCAGTAAACGTATTGTGCGACACTTGGTCCGCCATTATTATTAGAAGGGATGGTATTTGCGGATCCTTGGTAAACTCCGGTAACATATACATCGCTGCCTGAAACGATTACCTGGTTTGCTATACCAAAAGTGGACGAAAGCGTATCGGGAACTCCATTCTTCCATAAAATGGCATTTTCACCATTGTAGCCGGCAATATAAACAGTCGAATCTGGCAGAGGATTACCTGAGCCGCCTTTATTTGTTTTCGTGCAGGAAGTAAAAACGAAACCTGCGGCAGCAATGAGAACACAATTATGGAAAAAAGAAGCCATAAAGGGTTTAATGATAAATGAAGGTATAATATATAAACATTACATATTTTATTCAAGTAAAGTTGCTTCAAACCATTAAAGAAAGTATGGGAGTATGGGAGTATGGGAGTATGGGAGTATGGGAGTGCAACTCACGTACTTCTCAAATAATTCGTAATCTTCTCAAAAATATTATCAATGCACTCCCATACTCCCATACCCCCATACTCCCATACTTGCTTCTTATTCTGACCTGAGGCTGATAACCGGATTCATCATCGCGGCTTTGAGTGACTGATAACTTACAGTAAGTAAAGTAATCAGAAGAATACTTAAACCTGCGATACCAAAGATCCACCAGGAGATGTTTTCGCGGTACTCGTAGTTTAGCAGCCATTTATTCATCCCATAATAAGAAAGTGGAATCGCGATGCAGAGAGAAATCAGAACAAGTTTTACAAACTGGATAGACAACATGCCCCAGAGAGAAAATAAATTGGCGCCAAGCACTTTGCGTACACCAATTTCTTTTGTGCGCTGTTCCGCTACAAAAGATGCCAGTCCGAATAAACCGAGACAGGATATAAATATCGCCATGCCGGCAAATACGGCCGACAGATTCCCGATGCGATCTTCCTCAGCAAATTTTTTCGCATAGGCATCATCGTTAAAAACATAAATAAAGGGACTGGCCGGGTTGTATTTTTTAAAAACCTTTTCAATACCGGACATAGCATTATGCAGGGGCAGGCCTGCTTTCAAACGGATCGTGATAACACTCATATAACCGTCGCCCAGGAAAATTGCCGGCTCAATGGGGTCATAAGGAGAATTCGTCATCATATCTTTCACCACGCCGATCACGGTGCGCGACTTACCGCCAAATTTCATAATCTCACCAATCGGATTTTTTATACCAGTTACTTTAGCTGCTGCTTCACTCAGGATCATCGATGAAGTATCAGCATATGCGCGCGAGAAGTCCCTCCCTTCCAGTATGTTCCAGCCGACTGTTCGTCCGAATTCAGTTGTAACATTTACATTTCTGAAAAAAATGACCAGGCCCGGATCTTTACCGCGCCATTCCAATGTGTTATTATTATTAAAGTGCGTGATGGGCTGGGATGATTCTGACATTTCAGTAACAGCACCAGTTCTCAACAGGTCTTCATGAAGCGCATCATAGTGCCCATATAGAGCGTCCGACATTGGCATGGTCACCAACCCTTCCCTGGTATAACCGGTGGGGCGGTTTTTTGCATAGATGATCTGACGATAAACAATAATGGTTCCGATGATCAGGCTTAATGAAACAGTGAATTGTAGAACCACAAGCACCTGACGAGGAATGGAATTATAGCGGCTTCCCTGGAAGGCACCTTTTAACACTTTGATGGGTTCGAATCGCGAAAGATAAAATGCAGGATAACTGCCGGAAATAATACCAGTAAATAAAGCAAATCCAATGCATATCAGCCAGAAAGCAGGATTGCTGAAAGGAATATTCATGTGTTTACCGGACAGGTTATTGAAAAATGGCAGGGACAATTGGGCCGACAATAATGCGATCACAAAAGCAAATAATGTGAGCAGGATGGATTCAATAAGAAATTGTCCGACCAGATGAATAGATAATGAACCAATCGTTTTTCGAATGCCTACTTCCTTCGCTCTCTTACTGCTGCGTGCCGTGGCAAGATTCATAAAATTGATGCAGGCAAGAAAAACTACAAAGGCACCAATAATTCCCATAAGAACAACAACCTGAATTCTTCCACCGGCAGGTTTCCCATTAGCAAATTCACCATACAAATGCAATTTATCCAGCGGATAAACCAGGGCTGTTTCCTGCCAGTCTTTTATAAAAGGAGTAGGAAGATTTTTTATTTTCTCTGTTGCTCCGGCAGTAGTTACTTTATCATTCATTTCAACAAAACCTTCGCCGTTATGATCATGCCAATTGGTATTGGTACTGAGATAACTATTCTCTGAATTCGTCCATGGAAGAAGCAGTGTTGTACCTTCGAAGCTCGAATTATCAGGAAGATCTTCATACACAGCACCCACTTTCATGTTCAATTTATTATCAAGCAAAATTGTTTTGTTCACAGGATTTACATCTCCAAATAGTGAAACAGCGAGTGACTTTGATATCATGATGGAGGAAG
>DASZHV010000068.1:0-5022 GCA_035937535.1 Puia sp.
CAAATATTTGTTCTGTCTTTCATATTCATTTTAATTCTTAGTCCTACACCAAATCCCGGGGCCAGCGAATTAAAAAGTTGTTGGCCGGTTGTTGGACTACTAGCCGTTGTAGCATTAAGGAATGCTACCACTCCAAATAGGCCATTTTTAGAAATCGGCATTCGGAATTCTGATTCTCCATACACCATATTTACTCCGCGAAAACGTCCCTGCACATATCCCCTGCCTGAACGACCATAGGTATCCCATCCAATTGAAGGTAAAGCCAGGTAAGGAACATTTCCACTAGTAACAAATTGTCCCCAGGTCCAAAAAGCCAGTATCATACCAGGCTTATTTTTTTGAAGGGGTATATAATTTCGCCATTCGGCATAGAGCATAGTACTGTTCTGTGACCCGCCAAAAAGTTTTTCGTTTATCCGAAAAATCAGGCTGGCATAAATGCCTTTGTATGCATTGATAGGATTGTCCCGGCTGTCTTCAGTGACATTAATCGTTAATCCATTCGTGGAATAATGTGTTGGGTCAAATCCATATTTGGAAGAGTAGAAATAATTAGAAGTGATAACCTGGTTAGGTGTGTCGAGCTTAAGCGACTGATCCTGAATACTGAAATGGTAATCAATATTAACACCAACGCCTGCATACCAGTAAGGGAAAATTTGTTTTAAAACCGTTTCATAAAAGCGAATATAATTAAACCGCATGGGTTGTTCGAGTACGGAAGCGCTGGTATTTGTTCCATCTATATTAAATTCAGATGACGTATTCAGGGCATAGATTCCTAAACCATAGGTTGGCTGGGCAAAATATAATAATCGAACATCACCCGGGATAACCCAGTTATTATCCGGAAGGAAAATATTGGATCTCGCACAAAGCAATAACTGTTTTTTTGTAGTAAAGGATATGGAAAGAAGAGCGGATGACAATTGAGTCGTATTCTTATTACCCAGCAAATTTGTAGCGCTGATAGCGGTCCCTATAACAAATCCGTTAGCGGGTCCATAACCAATAATTGGGAGCAAAGATAAATTGCTTACCCCGGGAATGATGATATCGTTTCTTGCCGGCCCTTTTTTATTGAACATCTTCCCAATTACATCAATGAGATCAACCGGATTAACTGCATTCTGTTGAAAGGTTTTAGATGGAGTCTCCTGCGAAAATCCTTTGATTCCAAACATCAATAGGAATACAACAACTAAGATTGGTTTATTTAACATTATAAATACCTCAGATCTTGTTGAACATTTTTTTGATTATTAAATATTGAAGCCTGCTCGAAAAATCATACAGTTAAGTTTTTTACAATCATGTAAATTTAAAACTTACTCCTTTAATTTAAGATATTGCAGAGAGAGGGATTAGCGATTGCTTTCAGCGCTTGTAAAATTAAAAACGACCCTGGTTCATTCAAGGCCGTTTTTCAATTATGTTTTCCGATTTCGCTTAATTTGCCTTGGCAAATTCACCATTAGCTGTAATGGTAATTTCGTCACTTAACATAGCAGAACCAGCCTGTGGGGCAAAACTAAAATCAGATCTTTTGATCACACCGGTAAGCTTAAAACCCGCGTCGTCCTTTTTGCTCATGGGATTGGTAATAGTACCGCGGTACCAAAGATCCATAGTAACCGGTTTGGTGACTCCATGCAATGTAAGGTCACCGCTTAATTTATAATGATTTGCAGAAACCGGGGTAATTGCGGAGCTGGTAAATGTCATGGTCGGGAATTTGGTAACGTCGAAAAAGTTAGCGCCTTTCAGATCGTTATCGCGGTAATCAACATCTGTGTTTACAGAAGCTGTATTTACCGTTAACTGAAATTTGGCGTCGCTGAAATCAGGTTTACTTGCTACAATGGTGCAGGTAAAGTCTTTAAATATACCATCCACATCAGATACCATTAAGTGGGTTATAGTAAACCCAAGTTTAGAATGCATCTTGTCGTTGGTCCAGGTTGTCTGTGCGAATATGCCGAAGCTGTATAAAGCAACTACCACTAATAAAATAAACTTTTTCATAATTATTATTTGATTTTATTTAAATTTTATCCTTTACAAATTGAAAGTCCGTCTTACTTTATAAAAACTGTTATAGATTAGCTGGTTAACATAATCTTTCTAACTAGCAAAAAACGTCCCAATTTATAGAATTTCTACATATCCGTCCGTTCCATTCACCCGGATTCTCTGTCTGTCTTTGATCAGCCTGGTAGCATTCTCCACTCCGACAACTGCTGGCAGGCCATATTCTCTTGCAATAACTGCTCCATGAGTCATCAGTCCTCCAACTTCGGTGACCAGGCCTTTTATGGATATAAACAATGGTGTCCAGCTGGGGTCAGTAAATGAGGTGACTAATATATCTCCATTTTCCAGATCAGCATCTTCCATGTTTAAGATGACGCGAGCCCGTCCCTCTATAACTCCGGAAGAAACAGCCAGACCTACTATAGCCTTGGCCGGGAGATTTTCTCGTTTGTACTTACCTGTAATGATTTCACCATCAGAGGTGATTACGCGCGGGGGAGTTAGTTTTTCATATAATTTGTACTCGTCTTTCCGCATGTTGATGACCTGGTAATCCATTCTATTTGTACGTACGACTTTATGAAGTTCTTCAAAACTGAGATAGTATATATCTTCCTTTTCATGAATAACGCCAGAATGTAAAAGTTGTTCGGCTTCCTTCACTAAAGCCTGCTTATAAATGAAGTAGCGACTTATCATGCCGTATTTTGGGTATTCACGATAACCAGCGAAATTCCGGATCATGTCGATCATTCGTTTTGTTTCTCCGGCTTTTTGTTCACCATCCGGCAGTTGCTTCAATCGGTCTAATAACTCCTTTTCATTTTTCAAAGATTCCTGTCGCCCTTGCTCAAATTTCCGGCTGCTGGCACAAGGCTCAAAGTTTTTGATATTATTGAGGATCAAGGGGACAAGTGTAGTAGGTTTTTCACTCCAACGGGTTTTAGTAATATCGATTTCTCCGGCACATCGCATTCCGTATTTGTTGAGAAAGGCATAAATAGCGTCCCGGGTTTCCTTTCCACCTTCAAACTTAACAACTTCATCCAGGAAGTTATCATCTTTTGAATGTTGCAAATACTCAATTACTTCCGGATAAGGGCGAATCACATCTGCGACATCCAATAGCGCCAGGCCCATTTCTGAAGTGATATTGTTTGGCACAGATTGAGAAATGGTATCTGCTGCATTTTTCTCACCTAACCAATCGTTCATTTTTTCATTGATCCATGATGCAGCATTCATACCGGTCATAATCACACCAAAACTCTGTGGGTCATATAAGATCTTCTTTAATTCCCGGATATCTGCAAGAATAAAATTAAACAGATCCGATCCTGATTTCGTTTGGATTTTTTGTTTTGAATCTTCAATTGACGTTTGACTATGCTTAATCAAATCAGAAACGATTGTCGGATTGTATTCATTTAGTGTTTGATAATTCGGAATCGACACAGTTTTATTGCTTTTACCGGGAGCTGATTCTTTTTTATCATCTGGTACCGTTTTGATAAACCCTTCTCGCCCTAGGATCGTCACGAGCGCGTCTCTTATGAGCGGATCGGATTTTCCCAAGACATTTACTAAAGTTTTTTTGCTGCCAGGTGAAGACAGCATTTGAGTTACATCAACAAACAACCTCCCACCGGCTTTTCGCATGGGTGCAGGTGTCGTTAACAGCCAAAAAGACAATCCTAATGGTTTCATGGCATCGGTCATCATTTGTTGATGGCCGGCAGATAAATAAACATGATTTTCCTGATCGTTTGTTTCTGGGATCGGGTATAAAGTAGTGATCGGCCGACTCTGAACAATATAAAATGCCTGCCCGTCCGGCAGGCGGGTATCATCAACCAAACACCATTCGATATCCTGGGGGCTGCCGAAATGTTCTTCGATCTTTCTGCCGATGTGCTCCAGCTGTAAAATCTGATCATCCGTCAGTGCTTGCCGATTCTGCATTTCAGATTTAATCTTCTGCTCCTTCGTACCACCATCCTTTGAGGCATAAATAGCCAGTTTCTTGATTGATATTTTCTTATCGGTAATCCTGCCATTAGACACTTTGTAATTATCAGCATTCACGAGTCCTGAAACTATTGCCTCACCGAGTCCGAAGCTTGCATCAATGGATAAAACTTTCCTGTTAGATGTAACAGGATCAGCAGTAAATAAAATTCCTGCCGCCTTCGGGAAAACCATCCTCTGAATGATAACGGATAAATAAACATGGCTATGGTCAAATCCCTGAATGTCCGGCAGGCAGGCGTTTTGTATCCGATAGATAACAGCTCGATCTGTAAATAGAGATGCCCAGCACTTGCTGATATGTTGTAGGATTGCCTTCTTTCCGATAATGTTCAAATAGGTCTCCTGCTGGCCAGCAAAGGATGCTGTCGGAAGATCTTCTGCAGTTGCACTGGAACGTACTGCATAAGCATCTTTTTCACCGAAATTTTTGAGATAATCCGCAATTTCTTTTTCTATATCCTTAGAAATGGGAATACTTTCGATGGCCATTCGGATTTTCGCACTGATTTCGCTGATTTTTATTCTCTCTTCTGCCTTTAGGAATGCCAGATCACCCAGCAAGCTTATAATCTCATGATTATTTTCTGTAATTTTTTTATACGCTTCGGTAGTAATGCAAAAACCATCCGGCACTTGTATCTCCTTGATTCTGGATAGCTCGCCCAGGTTAGCGCCCTTTCCTCCTGCAATCATGAACTTTGTTTTGTCAATTTCCTGAAGAGAAAGTGTATATCTGTTCATATTTTATTCCTTCTTTTATCGATGCGAATTTCCGAGAAGAAATGTGAAGCATTTGTGAGTACCATTTCATAAATGTTATGCTTGAATAAAGGAAAGAAATAAAAACTAAAATTTTATATTCTCGATAGAATGATTTATAAAAAAAACATCGAACAAAAAGAGGGTTTTATTGTTATAAATTCAAAGATTCTGAGCGAAGTTTCCAATGAACAT
>DASZHV010000069.1:0-8043 GCA_035937535.1 Puia sp.
GAGTCCAAATTCATATGAGGTTTGATTTTAGTGCAGTCTTAGTACTGCTTATAAAATAACTTCTAATAAAAAAAAGACTGGCAGGGCCAGTCTTCATTGCAGGTTGAATGAAAAGTCTATTTTTAAGAAAACATCTTCAAAATCATGGTCTATTGGTAAGCGGAAGTTTAACCCAGTGTTGCTATATCAATCACGAACCTATATTTTACATCGCTTTTCTCCATTCTTTCATATGCCTTCTCGATATCTTTTATATCTATCAGTTCAATATCGGAAGTAATATTGTGGGCCGCACAAAAATCCAGCATTTCCTGCGTTTCTGCAATTCCTCCAATCAGAGAGCCTGCGAGGCTTTTGCCGTGAAAGATCAGGTTAGCAGCCGGTATTTGAGCAGGACTGTGAGGCAATCCCACGCAAACCATAGTACCTTGAGTCTTAAGCAAAGAAAGATAAAGGTTATAATCGTGATCAGCGGCGAGCGTATTCAGGATAAAATCAAAATAGTGCTGCACAGTCTTTACTTGTTCTTCGTCTTTCGTAAAGATAAATTTATGGGCGCCTAATTTTTCTGCATCTGCTTTTTTGTTAGGAGAAGTACTAAGAACTGTTACTTCTGCACCCATCGCGACGGCAAATTTTACGCCCATATGGCCAAGACCTCCTAGTCCAACGACCGCTACTTTCTGACCTTTACGGACATTCCACCTGCGAAGAGGCGAATAGGTGGTAATTCCTGCGCAAAGCAGGGGAGCTACATTTTCAAGAGGCAGATGATCAGCCACCTTCAGTACAAAATCTTCATCGCATACAATCTGGTTGGAATATCCACCATGAATAATACCATCTCCATGTTTTTCAGGTGAGAAATAAGTGAAGCTGGGGCCATTCAGGCAATATTGCTCAAGGTCATTTTCACAGTTCTCACATTCTTTACAGGAATCAACCAGGCAACCTATTCCGACCGTATCTCCGACTTTGTATTTCGTAACCTTGTCACCCACTTCTTTTACTATTCCAACAATCTCATGTCCGGGAACTAACGGGAATGTCGACATTCCAAAATCATTGCGCACAAAATGGAGGTCTGTATGACAAACACCACAATATTTTATCTCGACAAGAACGTCATTTGGTCTTGGATATCTTCTGGTGAAATTAAAAGGAACAAGTTTCTCCGATGCGGCCAAAGCAGCATATGCCTTTGAAGGAAGTCGAATGGAAGTAATGCTCTCGGCAGGCGTTTCTTGAATTTGAGGCATAAAGTAGATTTTTAATAGTGATAAAATGTAGTTTATCCGACAAATAGGAAAAACAGGGAAATATAAAAGTTGTTTATATTTCGGATTTTAAAGGTATCAAAATAAAATAAAGGAAATCATTTGAAAATGAACTCGGACTGAATGTTGAAGAGATTCCTAATAGTTTAATAATTAATTAATTGTCTTAAACAAAACCAATTATTTAACATTGAATAGATGAAAAGCTGTTTTCGAAAAAGACCGAGTCCTTTCAAGATCCAAAAATCGAATTTGAATATTTGTATTTCGGTTTAAATGGAAAAAATTACTTAACTATTCAATAGTAACCATTGCCTGGAACACGATTAAGTACTTGCAACTATCTCAGAAGGTCTTAATCCTTTAAATAAGAGCCAAAAACTCAGTACTATATCGAAGATACCCATCGGCGTATCAAACCACCACAGGTTAACGATTTTATCGAAGTTTGGGAAAATGTAGAAAACAAGAGTACACGCCACGCAAAATGCAGACGAAATTATACCGAAGACTGCCAGTGCCCTGGGGATATATCGGGACCTGAACCAAAGGTAGCCGCAGACTGTGGAAGCCAATGAACCAAACAGCAGGCCAACATAATAATAGTCAAAACGTGTACCGAGATGGAGCATCACCAGGGCCTGCAAACGATCAGCTTCAAATGCTCGCAAGAAATCAGCGTCACTCAGGAATCGCAGTGCGTCAAAGAGATTGAGTGTCATAACGAGCCACATCAGGACCCATATGAGCCTCCACAATGCCGCAAGCAAGGCAAGGCCCCAATTTACCGGCTTCAGAATCACGTAAAGCGCCGTGAGAAGCACGACAACACCTGTACAATAAATGAGATCGCCGACGATTCCGATACGAAAGAGTCGTTCGTGTGCCAGAATATTCCTAGCGGTTTCCGCGGCATTGTTCCCAATAATCAGACGGTCGTGTATGCCAAAATTTACATAGACCACGGTCGCAAAAGTGATCAAATAAGCAAATCCCGCGACAATTGCAGCTTTGCGTTGTGCCTTGTTGATGGCGCTGATAGTCATTTATTTTGTCCTAACTATTAAATTCCCCTAATATCATCATAGAATTTTGCCATGGTTACATTAATATAAGGAATCAACCATAGGAATCCTATTCCCAGTGTAAGTATGCATAATAATGCCAACAGAAAAAAGCGAAGGCACAAATAAAATAATTTCAATTTGTACCCATCCATCATGGATTTGCTTTTATTTAAAGCGTCCTGCGGTTTACAGAGTGGATCATCGGCCAGGATATAAAAAGTCATTGAATAGCCTAAGGCAGCAATAATTCCCGGAATAATGAGCAGCAGTGTCCATAATAGCACATAAACTATTATGAGCAGGTAGGCAATAAAAGCAGTTGAAAAATAATTAAATCCCTGAATGATTTGCTCCAACCTTGCTTCTTTACCGCGTGATATGGAAAGAGAAAAAATGGCTGCACCAAGTGCTAACGGTCCGCCAATGATTAATGTCAGTGTTGAGCTTAACGTCAGTATTGTGCCGTACGATCTCGCTGACCCAGGAGTTGAAGTAAGTAATGTATAGATAAAAAATGTAAGAATGGCTAAACCCCATTTGCCTTTCAGCGACTCACGGGCTTCTCTCAGTAAAATAATGTTTTCTGTATTCATCGATTTTTAATTTAATCCGTCTCAATCAAATGCGTTCCACAAATTGGATTTTTACTGCAGTAACTGTTTATTAATATTATTTACTATGGTTATTAAATTTTTAGCTAATTCATTCATTTATTCCCATTCCAATTAGGATTTGTTTTATACATTTTTCAATCCTTGACTCACGGGTTTTGGATTGTTTGGCTGCAGAAAAATAAAGAATATATGCTCTTTGCCGCCCCGGTGTCAACGCTTCAAATGCAGTTTTCAGGTCTTTTCCGTCTTTGGCAGAAATTTTTTTTTGAAGTTCTTCAGGAATAGGTTCCGGATTCTTCTTTAAATTCACTTCCAATCCGGCTTTTTCCACTTCAATGGCTTCATAAATATATGCTTTCAGAATGGGTTCCATCTCAACTATTTCCCGAACACTGGTAAACCGAATCAGGCGCACCGCCTGTGTATTCTCCAAAGCTGCCCTACTTTAATTCTTCGGTCAGCCCGCAGTCAAGAATAATCATTCTCAATTTCTCCAATTCTTCATGCCAATTTTGGACTTTGCCTAAATATGTTTCAACCTTAGGGTCCATTCTTACAATTTCACATTCTCCTTCCTAAAATCTCCATCACCAGTTCCACCTTTTCCTGTTTCCTTGCATGCAGACATTTGCGAAAGATAATTTTCAAGTTTCGCTACAGTCTGTTTAAAACCTTCGTTCGACTTATAATGTTGCTCCACCATTTCAAACAGCTCTCTGGTTTCATAAAGTTTATACCAATTCAGCCGGGTCCTATTATCTTGCCTTTCAAATTCCATGATGGCGATAAAATTGGGGTGAAAATGTTCATGCACAATTTTTTTGTGCCTGTCAACTTCTCTGAAAATGGTTTTGTTGGGATAGTTATTTCCATCCGGCCCGTGCATTACAAAGATCCATTCGCCTCCGGGTTCAGCTTGCATTTTTTCAATAGTATTAGTAAAGCCGTCAGGACCCCACCAATGTTTAATGTGTTCTGGTTTTGTCCATACTTCCCAAACTAATTCTATTGGGGTATCCAGTAATAGGGATGTTCTTTGTTCCCTTCCGGAAGGGTCATTATTTTCGTTTTGCATAACGTGATGGTTAAACAAATAAATTAATTAATCATCTAATCCTTTTCCATCGAGAATTTGCCTCATACTTTTTTCAATCCTTGACTCCCGGGTTTTGGATTGTTTGGGTGCAGCAAAATAAAGAAGGTAACCTCGTTGCCGTCCCGGCGTCAAAGCGTTAAAGGCTGTCTTCAGGGCAGGGTTTTTATTTAATTTCTTTTGAAATTCTTCAGGAGTGATGAATTCAGAAGTCTTTTTAAGATTCACTTTCAAACCGGCTTTTTCCACTTCGATGGCTTCATAGATATAGGCTTTGATTATAGTTTTCATCTTTACTATTTCCCGAAGATTGGTGAACCGGATCTGGCGCGTCGCCTGCACATTCTTCGTTTGCTGAACCAGAATACCATAGGCATCATTTAATAAGGTGCCTTTGAAAAACAAAATTGCACAGTATTCTTTGAACACATGTATTAAAACTACGTTAGTTTTCTGAAACATGTAACAGGGACAACCCCATTTTAATTCTTCGGTCAGCCCACAGTCCAGAATGATCATTCTCAATTTCCTGATTTCTTCCTGCCAGTTTTTGGCTTTATTAAAATAAAAATCAACCTTGGGATTCATGCTGTTCATATGTTCATAATTGATTTTTTAAAGTTGCTTAAGCTTCACTTATGTAATAGGCATCCACCGCTCCTATGTTTTCATATATCCTGATTTCATTTAATGATTAACTGGAATAATTTTTCTATTTGCAGGCCTGAAATACCAGGATACCACAATCAAAATTAGTAATACCAACGAAGGCGCTTCTTGTTTCAGGGAATCACCCGATGCGATATGCGAAAATAGCGCTCCTGACATAACAAAGAAAAAGCCTGCATAAGCCCATTCTTTAAGAAGTTTGAATTGTGGAATTAAAATAGCTATTACTCCAAGTATTTTCCATACACCAATGATATTCATAAAGTATATTGGATAACCTAAATGAACATTTATTATTTCAACATATCCCTTTGTGTGAAATAATTGAGCCAGTCCTTGTGCTAACATGCCAAAAGCCAAAAAAACTGTAGTGACCCAATAAATTATTTTATTTCTCTTTGTCATGATGTATTATTTAACCCTTGTTGGAGAATGCCTTACTCTCACCACGAAGCATTTTACCTTTTCGTGAAGTAGCTGGATTTCTACTGCTGTGGCTATTTAATAATATTGAACATCCAGCGAATGCCAAAACGGTCCTTGCAAGTGCCCCAGTATCCCCAGAATTCATCATGTGGCGCCACTCCATCTGTTCCGCCTTCCGATAGCTCCTTGTACAGCCTGTCGGCTTCATCTTTGGTGTCCGGGCCCAAATTGATGGTAAAATTGTTTCCTTCAATCAGTTTTTGTCCCATGCTTTCCAGCATATCGGTTCCCATAATTTGTATACCGCCGAGTATAGGTAATGCCACATGTGTTACTTTGTTTTTGTCAGCTTCCGGCAGTGGTGGTACTCCTTCCCTTGGGGGAATGTCTTTAAACCGCATTGGTGGAGTGGAAAATTCTGTTTTGAATACTTTTTTGTAGTGGTTAAATGCTTCTTCAGTATTGCCCATAAAGTTTAAATAAATTGATACCTGTGCCATAGTTATTGTTTTATTATGATTGATAAATTATTCGAATCAGAGCAAATGTTATACAGAGCTGACGATGAGTATTTATTGATAAACTAAATTAATTTTTCTATCCGCAGGTCTGGAATACCATGATATCAGGATCAGGATAAGTAATATCAAAGGAGAAACTATTTTATTCATGGATTCACCCGATGCGATATGCGAATATACTGCTCCCGACATCGTAAAAAAGAAGCCTGCATAAGCCCATTCTTTTATTAATGGCCACTTAGGAATCAACAGAACAATACTTCCTAAAACTTTCCATGCCCCGATGATAGTTAGAATATACTCAGGGTAGCCCAAGGGTCGAATAAGATCTAAACTCCATTGTGCATGAAAAACTTGTCCTATGCCTCCTGGTAACAGACCTAAAACAACCAGAATGGTGGAAGTCCAATAGATAATTTTATTTCTTTTTGTCATGGTATGTTATTTTAATTTGCCTAAGATGTTTTGCAGTCGGTTATGTGCCATGTTTAAGCCATGAGCAAAGGGTAATTTCAGTAATTGGTCTCTGAGTGCAACCGATTCATATATTACATGCATATTGAGTTTACTGGTGTCGTCGGTAAGTTTTTCAAATTCATAGATCTCAAGCTGAACACCAAAAGGCGCATTTTCCATTTCAAATGTCTTGATGATTTTCCGGTTCGGACTAAATTCGTGGATTACTCCATTGACCTTCAATAGCACGTTTCCATTTGCATCGGTTGTTTCAAATTGATAACCGCCGTGTTTTTTACTTTCAAGTTTCAAAACTTTCGTACCCATCACCTGTTCAACAATTTCGGGCTCTACATAAGCCTTAAAAAGTAGTTCCAACGGCAAATCAAATTCTCTTGTAATCAATATTTCCTGTTTGCCATCTTCGGCATGGATTTTAGTTTTTAATTCCATGTTATTAGCTTTTATATTTTTTCATTATTGTTTCCAATTTATTAAACCGGTCATCCCACATTTTTGCGAAGGGCATCAGCCATTCAGCGATTTCTTTCATTTTGTTTGGGTTGAAATGATAATAGATTTCCCTGCCTGATTGCTCTTGTTTTAGAAGCTGGCACTCAGTAAGGATTTGAATATGCTTCGAAATCGTTTGTCTGGACGAATCAAAGCTGTCGGCTATGGCTCCCGGAGTCATAGCATGCAGAGCAACCAAAGACAAAATTGCCCTTCGTGTCGGGTCTGCAATTGCCTGGAAAATGTCTCGTCTTGTTTTCATTTATGCAGTTATTCGACTGCAAATATAATGCAGTTATTTGACTGCGCAAAATTTATTTTCAACATTTCGTTTGCTTGTTGATCGGGAGAAGATCAGGGGCATAATTACCTCAGTTCCAGACTTTTTGATGGTTGTATAGGGCAGGACTTATCCTGCCCAAGTATTTTGGAAAGATTTTCCTCAGCTGACTACATGTAATAGGGTTAATCAGCGTGACCCGGACGGACTCACTAAAAATGTAATTTTGTCTTGTCAGATGGAAATTTTACAAATGAACATTTGTGTATGCCTCCAAGCAAATCAATTAAGAAGTTTGCCTTAAAAATAAATTTTATTTTTTTTGTTTTTATAATGACTCTTTCGATTACTCCGGTCAAAATAAATGCCCAGAACAGCGAGATTGGCAATTGGTTTATTTATTTTGGCAATCAACGAATAAATAAGAGATGGAACTGGTGGAATGAGGTGCAATATCGAAACTACAATTTTATTGGAGATCTCCGGCAGTTGGTTTTCAGGACCGGGCTGGGATTTAATCTGACGGAAAGCAATAATAATGTTCTTTTGGGTTATGCTTTTATATATTCGGAGCCTTACATACCTGGTACCAACAAAAAAACCAGTAACTCTTCTAATACCATTTACGAACAATTCATTACAAGACAAAATTTCGGACGCGTTTTCATTCAACACCGGTACAGAATTGAAGAACGTTTCTTTGCGAATGATTTCGGTATGCGTTTCAGGTATTTTTTGTCTTTCAATATTCCGCTTAACAAAGAAGTTATTGATCCTAAAGTGGTTTATTTATCTGCATATAATGAAATATTCCTGCGTTCGACAGTACCTGTCTTTGACCAGGATCGTATATATGGGGCTGTTGGTTACGCAATTAGTAATTTTCTAAGGTTAGAAACAGGCCTAATGTATCAAATATTTGAAAATGAAAACAAACTCCAATTTCAGATTGTTTTCATGAATAATATACCCTTTAAGAATTAATTCTACCCTGGAGTCTATTCGATATAATATACGAATGCGCTACTGTGGTATGATATGAGAGTCTAACAGAATACGAATACCTGGCAACTAAATGAAAAAACTGGTGTGAAGTTATCGTAAGTCACTTCTCGCGATTTCAAAAA
>DASZHV010000070.1:0-59936 GCA_035937535.1 Puia sp.
AACAAAAGCAAAGACAAACTTTTCCGGATCTGTTGAATTTATGGTTTGCAATGACCAGCAGTGCCTTCCGCCGGCAACCCAGAAATTTTCCATTGCATTGAACTGATTTGAATGCCGGATAAACATTTTATGACTGGGAAAAGATCTCAAAAAATATCTTGTTTTGAATAAAATACTTGTTATCGGTGCATCGGGTCAGATTGGAACTGAATTAACATTAGCACTCAGACAGCATTTCGGTGGTGACATGGTCATTGCTGCGGATCTCAAAAGGGAAGCTGATTTACTTAAGGGTACGGGTCCTTTTCTTCCTTTGGATATAATGGACAAGGAAATTCTTCGTGTGCAGGTTCGTCGTCACGAAATCAAAACAATTTATCTCCTGGTAGCCATGTTATCAGCTGCAGGTGAGAAGAATCCGCTTCTTGCATGGCAACTTAATATGCAAAGCCTGATCAATACACTGGAAGTATCACGGGAAGAATCTGTACATAAAGTTTTCTGGCCCAGTAGTATTGCGGTATTCGGAAAGGATGCCCCAAAACAAAACTGTCCGCAGGACGCATATTCTGCACCATCCACAGTATATGGCATCAGTAAATTAACTGGTGAACAATGGTGTCATTATTATTACTACCGGTATGGGATAGACGTAAGGAGTATACGTTATCCCGGACTTATCAGCTATAAAACACTGCCAGGTGGTGGCACGACAGACTATGCGATTGAAATTTTTCATTCTGCCATCCGCGGTGAAAATTATACATGCTTTTTACGGGCAGATAAACGCCTTCCCATGATGTACATGGATGATGCAGTCAGGGCGACCATCGAATTGATGGAAGCACCAGAATCAAAAATATCCGTTCGCACCGCCTATAACCTGGCTGGTATAAGTTTTACTCCGGCGGAGATTGCCAATGAAATAAAAAAACTGATTCCCGGATTCAAGATTGAGTACGAACCTGATTTCCGCCAGGCCATTGCTGACTCCTGGCCTGAATCTATTGATGACCATATCGCAGCCAGAGATTGGGGTTGGAAACCTGATTTTAACCTGAAAAATATGACGGAGGAAATGATCCATTATATAAGCCCGGGATTGGCGGTTTCCACGAAACGTTGACGGTTGACTGTTAATGGCATTCGGATTCAAAACAAAAAACGATTACTTTTGCAACCCGCTGGCGAGGTAGCTCAGCTGGTTAGAGCATCGGATTCATAACCCGAAGGTCGGCAGTTCAAGTCTGCTCCTCGCTACAAATAAATAGACTCCATTTGGGGTCTTTTTTGCTTATAACCACTTGTCCAGGCATCGGATTCATATCCGCCGGAGGCGGACGGCAGTTCAAGTCTGCTCCTCGCTACAAATAGATAGACTCCATTTGGGGCCTTTTTTGCTTATAACCACTTATCAAGGCATCGGATTCATATCCGCCAGAGGCGGACGGCAGTTCAAGTCTGCTCCTCGCTACAAATAGATAGACTCCATTTGGGGTCTTTTTTGTTTATAAATACCTGATTTCAAACCAGGTAATTCTGGCGCAGCGAATTTTCCATTAAGATTATTTTCGGCAATTATATATGATTTAATTCCACCTTACCCCTGGGAGTTTGGGAAAGGATAGCAGATGATTATTATTAATGAGATATTATTGGAGTATTATTGTAATATTATTAGGATCAAGTCCATTAAATCGGGACTAATAGCGAATAATTTAATAAAAATCACATATAAATATCACTTTAATAATATTCAATTTGTAATTTAATTTTAATATTTTTGTCTCCAGGCAATTAGTAATCATCAAAAAATCATGGCTATACTTTTAAATGGTCCAAATGGACCTTTTTCCGGAACTCTTGGAACTGCGGTGGGTTATATGTGGAAGGGTAAGGCAGTAATACGTTCCAGGCCGCCAAGAAGAAGATCGGGTGCTTCTCCTTTGCAAAAACAGCAGCAAGCAAAATTTGCTCTGATGCACGAGTTTTTGAAACCATTGCTTTCTTTACTCAACCTGACTTATAATAACCTGGCGATTCAGATGACGGGTTTCAATAAGGCCTTTTCTTATAATGTGAAAAATGCTATAACGGGTACTTACCCGGATCTTAAAATTGATTATTCCATGGTGCTCCTTGGCAGGGGGGATCTGCCCAATGTTAAGCTTCCGGTAACGATTATTTCTTCAGAAGGGAAACTTGTATTTAGCTGGACGGACAACAGCGGAATGGGGAAGGCAAAAGCTTTTGATAAAGCCTTCGTTGCAGTTTATTGCGAAGAAACCGGCGATTGGGAAGATGAATTGAATCTGACCACAAGAAGTTCCGGCACCTGTTCAATAGATGTAAAAAAATTCGCAGGTAAAGAAGTTCAGACCTATATTGGATTTATTACTGAAGATGGAAAAGATGTAACCGATACTTTATATACCGGTATCATCAATTTATGATTTATTGCAAAAATATTAGTTACTGCCTGGCATCGATATTTTTAACGTCCCCGACCTTTAATCACTCATATCTTTCTCTGATATATTTATTGAATTTTTTTATCTGTCTTAACTCAATGTTATCCGGCAGTGAATTTTGCATTAAAAAATTATGAAATAAAAATGCAAAAAACTAGCTCATATTGAAAAATATGTATGCGTACTTCTTTTAATTTCTTCTTCATATTGCCTTCACATTTTAACTATGCAATGACAATTCTTAACGATTCCTTTTTTTTCGCTTAATCCTGCCGACATACCACGCTTTTACATTCGCCTACGAAGTCAGTTAAAATCAAATTAAAACTAATTTATTATGAGTAAAAGAATTACTCTGCCCATTTATTTAAGAGCATTCCTGGTCTTACTGCTTTTTCCGGTATTTTTTCTGGCAGAGAAACCAATCACAGGACTTGTGGTCTCATAATCCGACCAAACCCCGATCGCTGGTGCTACAATAATTATAAAAAGATCGAAGATTGGAACATCAACCGGCAGAGATATTATTCAAATTATACAGGTGAACCAAATGTTTTAGTCGGATATAAGGAAATGCGTTTCAATATTGCGGAAGGTATTACAATGGGATGGGCCACAGGAAATTCCGAAACCTGGTATAAACTGGGTATTACTGAATCCATGGCTTTTTATGGCATAGATATAACCAAAACCAGCTTTACTGCGTATTTTCTTCCAAAGGGAGCCAATTCTGTAACCCAGGTCGCGCCTTATCCTTATAATTTCAATTTTAATACCTACTATACGCAGCCTTCAGTAGCTCTTTCTCCTGTTCCGGCTAATGCAATCAATCAAATCGTTTTACAAAAGTATATTGCGAGTTTTCAAAATTCCGGTTATGAATCTTATTACAATTGGGGAAGGACCGGTGTACCGGCATTTCAGGGGGGAAGCGGTGTTGGAAATAATGGGATTGTTCCGATCCGGTGGGCTTATCCGGTTACTGAACAGCAACAAAATACAAATAATTGGAAAAAAGCATTAACGGCGCAATGTTTCACTCAGGATGATCTTAATCAGGTCAGGTGGTTGCTCAAATAATACCTTCCGTCAGGAGAATTTTCCGATAGCAGTTTGGGTTATATAAAGGCGATCTTTTCTAAGATTCGCCTTTTATTTTCATTGATATCCAGCCGGATCTCATAAAATGAAAACCCCCTGTGGAAACAGGGGGTATCTTACGATTGCTTGCTATATAAAAAACTTACATATATCTATTTGAGGGTTAGTAAAGCGAAAATATAGAACAAATGACAAAAAAATGAAGAATGTTATTAACATTCTGTAGAAATAGTTACATATTTATTTTAATAATGTGTCAATAACTCGGTTTTGCTTTTGACCTGAATCCTATCCGGGTAAGCTAATAATGCTGCCTGGAGGCAATCCATGGCGGCCAGAATTGATTCCCGGTTCAGCACGTAAGCAAGTCTTACTTCATTGAGACCCAGTCCATTACTACCATAAAAACCAGAGGCAGGGGCCAGCATCACAGTCTCTCCGTTCAAAGAAAATGATTCCAGCAGCCATTGGCAGAACGCATCGGCGTTAGGGACTGGCAGTCTGGCTATTGCGTAAAATGCCCCTCCAGGATTGGGGCAATAAACTCCGGGCATCTCATTCAGTCTTTTAACCAGGAGATCCCTGCGCTTACGGTATTCCTCGCGTGTGGTGTCGAAATAATCTTCCGGCAGATCTACGGCAGCCTCCCCGAGTATTTGTGCAAAGGAAGGAGGGCTTAGTCTTGCCTGGGCAAATTTCATTACAGTATCGAGCAATTCCTTATTTCTTGTGATGAAGGCGCCAATCCGGCCGCCACAGGCGCTATATCGCTTGGAAATAGTATCCATCAAAACAACATTATTATCCAATCCTTCCAGCTTCATGGCACTGAAATGAGCCCCTTCATAACAGAATTCACGGTAGGCTTCATCGCTGAACAGGTAAAGATTATACTTCAACGCGATCTGCTTGAGCGTATCCCATTCCTGCCGGCTATAGAGGTATCCTGTCGGATTATTGGGGTTACATATAATTATGGCCCTTGTTTTTTTTGTAATTGCTTTTTCAAATGATTCAGGAGGAGGCAGGGCGAATCCACTTTCAATATAGGAGGTTAACGGGACGACTTTAACTCCGGCTTCAACAGCAAAACCATTATAATTAGCATAAAAAGGTTCGGGAATTATTACTTCATCTCCCGCATCCAGACAACCCAGAAAACCGAAGAGGATTGCTTCTGAACCACCTGTAGTTATTATGATCTGATCGTAACTAATATCAATTCCATTGGCTGCATAATATTTTACCAATTTGCGACGGTAACTTTCATTGCCCGCGCTGTGACTATATTCAAGAACCTTAAATGGAAAATGCCGGACTGCATCCAATGTGGATGGTGGTGTTTCTATATCTGGCTGACCTATATTGAGGTGATAAACCCGGGTTCCTCTTTTTTTTGCAGCTTCGGCAAAAGGAACGAGTTTACGAATAGGAGAAGCAGGCATTTCCTGACCTCTTTGTGAGATTTCGGGCATACATTTTCTTTATCTATCAAAGATAAATTAAAACAAAGTGTGGTGGTGTGGTAGTACTTAAGCCAAAGACACCTGTTGAAGGTGGGGGTGTTAATAACGGTCAACGGTCATCCTTCTTCGGTCATCCCTGTCTGCCGGAAGGCAGGCGTTATCGGTTTTGGCGTTAGGCGTTACGCGTTTCGCGTAAGAAAGCCGTTGGGCGTTGGTGAAAACCCGTTTCCGGAACTCCCTTTCCTCACTAAATGAAAATAGGGAAAGAAACTTTGTGGATATTCAGCCAACGGCCAACGGCCGGTACGAAAGAATTATTTATGATTTTGGTTTTCCTTTTTCAGCCTGATATTTTGCGTAGGCATCTTCAGTTAACACCTCGCCGGTAATTCGTAAAACTATCGGCGTACTGGCGCCCATTACAGAAACAGTAATGGTTTTATTGAAAGGGCCTGGGTTTGCAGCATTGAAACCGGCGTTTATTTTATCATCTTTTCCTTTGGGAACCGCACCTTCCGGTTTTACGGGTGTTGTACAACCGCAGGAAGCGACGGCAGTTTCTATTACTATAGGACCGCTGCTTACATTGGTAAAGGCGAAATCGTGATTTACCGGCACGTTTTGTTTAATCTTTCCGAAATCATAGGTTAGTGTTGCGAACTTGATTAACTCGGAAGCATTTTTCTGCTGCGCAAATAAGGAGAGGGATACAATAAAAGCACTGAAAAACAATACTGCTTTTTTCATTTTACTGATTTGTTTGTTTTAAAAATTGTACAGATGCGTTTTCAGGGGCCGCGGTAGCTGGTACTTTATATACTTCACCGGAAATGATTAACGCTTTCGTCTGTCCATTGTTGTAATAGATGGTAACTGTTTTGTTAAAATGACCTTCAGCATAAGCGTTATACCCCACTTTAATGGAGGCAGTTGCACCAGGAGATATTGGTTCACGGCTCCATTCAGGTGTTGTACATCCGCAGGATGCCTGTACATTTTCCAGCATCAGGGGTTGCTTTCCAGTATTTACAATTTCAAAAACATGTATCACAGGACGACCCTGAGGAATTTTTCCGAAAGAATAACCGCTTTCTTTTAACTGAAGGATATCTTCTTTAGGATCAGCAGAAGGGCCTGAAGTTTTTAATACAGTTGACTGGGCATTCAGGGCGAAACCTATAAACGAGCTGCAAATTATCAACAATAAAGTCTTTTTCATAGTTTATACAGAATTCTTCCTAAAATTACAGAGTAAACGTAATCTTTGCCAATAAATTTTAACCCGTTATTTAACCGCTCTGCATCGCCATCCACCACTTAAACGGATGAAATATGGAAAATCTTATTACCAGTGACCATCTTGCTTTGGAGAATCTTTCATTCGACCTTTTCCGCAAGGAAGTATTGAAGGATTACCGGCTGGTTTGCGAAAGCCGTGAGGCCAGCCTGCTGGGCCGCAAGGAAGTGCTCACCGGAAAGGCAAAATTCGGCATTTTCGGTGATGGTAAGGAGGTTCCGCAGGTAGCGGCAGCTAAATTTTTCAGACCAGGTGATTTTTATGCGGGTTACTATCGTGACCAGACGCTGGGGTTCGCACTTGGTATTTCCACCATCGAAGAATTCTTCTCACAGCTATACGCAGATCCCGATATCAATCATGATCCGCACAGTGCGGGCAGAAATATGAATTCACATTTTTCCTCACCGCTCGTTGATGAAGACGGAGAATTCCTCGATCTCGTACATCGGAAAAACTTCACAGCGGGTCTTGCTCCGACTGCGGCACATGTTCCACGTTCACTCGGACTCGCATATGCTTCGAAGGCATTCCGGCAGATCAGGGAATTGAGCGATCTGCATGATCTTTCTGTAAATGGTAATGAAATTTGCTTCTGTACTATTGGTGATGCTTCCACCAGTGAAGGTCATTTTTGGGAGATCTTAAATGCGGCCGGTGTTTTACAGGTACCCCTGGCAATTTTTGTGTGGGACGATGGATATGGCATTTCTGTACCTGTAAAATATCAGACTACCAAGGGTTCAATTTCAGAAGTCTTAAGGGGTTTTCAGAAAGAAGAAGGAACGAATGGCATTGATATTTATAAAGTCAAAGCCTGGGATTATGCCGGCATGTGTGAAACTTTTGAAGCAGGTTTGCATAAAATCCGGGTAACACATACGCCGGCGCTTTTTCATGTGGAAGAACTCACACAACCACAGGGGCATTCAACTTCAGGTAGCCATGAGCGTTATAAAACTCCTGAAAGACTTGAATGGGAACGTACCTGGGATGCGATGAAGAAAATGAAAGAATGGATCATAGAAAATGCCCTGGCCAGTGCGGAAGAGCTGGAAGAAATTCATACAAAAGCAAAGGACCTGGTTCGCAATAGTAAGAATGCCGCATGGGAAAAATGTATGGCTCCTATTCAGAAGCAAGTCAGCCATGCTCTCACACTTATACAGGAACTGGTCTCCGGAATGCCGGAAAAACAGGAAGAATTTGAACCCATCCTCCGTCATTTGTCTCTTTTGCGCGAACCCAATCGCCGGGACGTGATGCATAGTATGCACAAGGCTTTGGTGCTTTCGGATGATCATGCTGCCGCTGCATCCCTGCGGGCATTTTATCAGGAATTGATCCGGGAGAATAACCGTTTATATAATACCCATCTATATCAGGAAGGCCGAAAAAAAATAGAAAACATCGAACCCGTTCATGCACGCTTTGCAGAAGATGCCCCGATAATGAACGGTTATGAAATTCTGAATAAATATTTCGATGAACTCTTTGCACGCAACCCGAAAGTGCTTGCTTTTGGTGAGGATCTGGGTCAGATTGGAGACGTGAACCAGGGATTTGCCGGGTTACAATTAAAGTACGGCGCAGGCCGGATTTCAGACTCCGGTATCAGGGAAATAGCAATTGTCGGACAGGGTATTGGTCTGGCTATGCGGGGTCTTCGTCCGATAGCGGAAATCCAATACCTGGATTATATGCTCTACGCTATTCAAACTCTTAGTGACGATTTGGCAAGTCTTCATTACAGAACAGCAGGCCGGCAGTCAGCGCCTCTGATAGTACGAACCCGTGGCCATCGTCTTGAAGGTATCTGGCATAGTGGATCGCCCATGGGAATGCTTATTGATGCAGTGCGCGGAATACATGTTTGTGTTCCCCGTAACATGGTACAGGCTGTTGGCATGTATAATACTCTTTTGGAAGGTATGGATCCGGCGATTGTGATTGAATGCCTAAATGGATACCGCCTTAAAGAAAAACTGCCCTCAAATCTGACGGACTTTCGCGTTGCACTGGGTGTACCTGAAATCATACGCGAAGGATCTGATGTCAGCATTGTTTCATATGGATCCACCCTGCGCATAATTGCAGAAGCGGTGGAAGATCTTAGCGTAATGGGCGTTGACTGTGAAATTATTGATGTACAAACCCTGCTTCCATTTGACATACATCATATCATTCTGGGTTCACTAAAAAAAACCAATCGTATTATTTTTATTGATGAAGACGTTCCAGGCGCCGCCGCGGGCTATTTATTTAATAAGGTGATGGAAGAACAAGGCGGTTATCGCTGGCTGGATGTTGCTCCCAGAACGTTGACTGCAAAAGCACACAGGCCGGCATACGCCAGTGACGGAGATTATTTCAGTAAACCTAATGTGGAAGAAATCATTGATGCCATTCAGGAGATGATGCGGGAATAGGATTAAAGCGTAAGGCGTAAGGCTAAAGGCTTTACCCCTTCAGCCTTACCCTTAAACCTTACGCCTTGCGCCTTACGCCTTGCGCCTTACGCCTCCAGCTTATATAATGCTTAATACCTAAATTTGCAGTCCTAAAATTCTACTTTTATTTATGGGCCGGATTTTCGAAGTGCGTAAAGCCACCATGTTTGCCAGGTGGGATAAAATGGCAAAACAGTTTACCCGGATAGGAAAAGAAATTGCACTGGCAGTAAAATCAGGCGGGCCTGATCCGAATACAAATGCAGCGTTGCGTCGTTGCTTTCAGAATGCAAAAAGTGTGAATATGCCAAAGGATCGCGTGGAAGCAGCGATCAAGAGAGCGATGGGCAAGGAGATGGATAATCTGGAAGAAATTCTCTATGAAGGATATGCCCCCCATGGAGTAGCGATACTTATAGAGACGGCTACAGATAACCCAACCAGAACTGTTGCGAATGTCCGTTCTTATTTTAACAAGGGAAATGGTAACCTTGGAACCAGTGGAAGTGTAAGTTTCCAGTTTAAGAAAATGGGTGTATTTAAATTAAAGCCCGAAAAATTAAATATAGAAGACCTGGAACTGGAACTCATTGATCACGGTCTTGAGGATCTGGGTGACGGGGAAGGGGAGCATGGAGAACCTCTTATTGTATTGCATGTTGCCTTCAATGATTTCGGAAATATGCAAAGAGTGCTTGAATCAAAAAATATTACTCCGCTTAATGCAGAAGTGGAATGGATTCCTACTACGACCGTTTCTCTTTCCGAAGAACATGCCCAGGAAGTTTTAAAGCTTGTAGATAAACTCGAACAGGATGAAGATGTGCAGAAAGTTTTTCATAACCTGGTCTAAGATGCGTAAGACTTATTAGTGTGGTTAATGTGGAGTTATATATAATTGCTGCGCAATTATTTGAGAGAATGTTGGAATTAAATAGGTAAATGGTAATGTGGAAATAAGATCTGATTTTCCAGCATTCATTTGCACGGGTTGACACTGAAACCAGGGAGTTGCAAAAGATTCTACTCTTCCAATAAAATAAATCCCACATTTACAAATTATCATTTCCTCATTCAACTTTCGCATCTTTCATTTTCTACAATTCCGTATTCGCCACATTAAAAACCGTTAAGCGTTTGGCGTTAAGATGCCTTAAGCTTACTATTTCCTTTGCTGTAACTGAAATAAATCATCAATCCGATCGCCATCCAGCCGAGTGCAACAAGGATTGTAGTATTATCGAGTGAAATGATCATTGCAAGACACAACAATGCTCCGAGAATGGGTACCAGGGGAACCAACGGAGTTCTGAATGGCCGGGGATGATCGGGATCTGCTTTTCTCATAATAATAATCCCGACACAAACCAATGCAAATGCAAGCAATGTTCCAATACTGGTAAGATCTCCGGTTATATCACCCGGCAACAATGTAGCAATAGAACCAACAAAAAGAAACAAAAGGAAATTCGATTTATATGGTGTTCTGAATTTTGGGTGCAGGTCGGAAAATACTTTTGGTAAGAGTCCATCGCATGACATGGAATAGAATACCCTGCTCTGGCCTAGAAGCATCACAAGGATAACAGAAGAAAAACCGGCCAGGATACCCACAGTAACCCACTTGGCTAGCCAATGGTAATTGGTCATATATGTTTCAATCGCATAAGCTACGGAAGCCTCCTTTCCCGCACGCACAAAATCAGTATATGGAGCCACTCCTGTAAGTACCCAGGAAAAAAGTACATATAAGATTGTGCAAATAACGAGGGAACCAAGGATACCAATCGGCATATCCTTCTTTGGATTTTTCGCTTCCTGGGCAGCAGTTGAAACTGCATCGAAACCAATAAAAGCAAAAAACACGATGGCCGCTCCCCGCAAAACGCCACCCCAGCCATGACGGAAAAAGTTTGTATACGTATATTCGTTTCCGTTAGGTAGAATAGCGGGTTTGGCATCCGCGGGTATCATATATGGGTGATGATTCGCAGGATTGATGAACTGCCAGCCTAGTGCTATGAAAAGCAAAACAATAGATACTTTAACGATCACAATGATCGAATTCACGATCGCAGATTCCTGTGTGCCTTTAATAAGCAACAGGGAAAGCAAAAGGAGTATAAATAATGAAGGGATATTTAAAATGCCGTGGTGCATGATGCCATTTGAATCCAGCAAACTTTCAAAGGGTGAATGACACCACTGGTAAGGAATCCTGTTATCAAATAGCTTGTTGAGGAATTCACTCCAGGCTATGGAAACTGTTGCAGCGCCAAGGGCATATTCAAGAACCAGGGCCCACCCGATAATCCATGCTACAATTTCTCCCATGGTTGCATAGGCATATGTATAAGCGCTGCCAGCTATAGGGATCATGGAAGCGAACTCTGCATAACAGAGACCGGCAAACGCACATCCGATTGCGGCAACGATGAATGAAATTGTAACAGCAGCACCTGCGTGACCGCCGGCAGCTGCAGCCGTTCTTACAAACAAACCGGCGCCAATGATGGCGCCGATGCCCAGGGCAATAAGGTTCACGGGACCGAGGGATCTTTTCAGGCTTTTTTCAGAATCTGCAGCCTGGGCTAAAAGAGAACTTAAAGTCTTTTTTCTGAACAAGCTCATAAGCTTATTTTGATTTAGAATAGGAAATATAAAGCTTGTAAAGTAAACAAATATTCCATTCCCTCGTATTTTTTAAGCTTCAATTCAAACAACTTACATTTTGCGATACCGGGAATATTCGATTCTTTGCAGACAAATAAGATCATGAAGCAAACCGGATTAACCAAATGGATCATCGTAGCAATGGTGGCCGGTATTGCCGTCGGATTGCTGATTCATTATCTGGCAGGAGCTTATTGGGTTGAACATTTTTCATATGGCATGTCCATACTGACAGATATCTTTCTCCGTCTTATCAAAATGATCATTGCCCCGCTTGTTTTTTCAACTCTTGTAACCGGTATAGCCAAACTGGGTGATACGAGAGCCGTGGGTAGAATCGGCTTAAAAACACTGGCCTGGTTCCTGGGTGCGTCTTTGATTTCCCTCCTGTTGGGTTTGCTTATAATGAATCTGCTTAACCTCGGAAATAATCTGCACTTTCCTATTCCGGATGTTTCTGAAGCAGGACAAATAGAAAACGGTTCCCTGTCTTTCAGGACATTTATCACTCATGTATTTCCGAGAAGTTTTACAGAAGCCATGGCCAACAATGAAATTTTACAAATCGTAGTATTTGCGATCTTTTTTGGAATTGCGACCGCAGCGATTGGTGAAAAAGGTAAAATTTTTATCCGAGCGCTGGATTCATTAACGGAAATCATTCTGAAAATAACTGGATATATAATGAATTTTGCACCCGTTGCTGCATTTGCTGCAGTGTCAGCTATTCTTTCTTTGAAAGGACCGGAATTATTATATACCTACGGCAAATTTATCCTGGTATTTTATCTGAGTGTATTGTTACTCTGGTTGCTTCTATCGGGTATCAGTTATCTATGGATCGGGAAAAAAGTTTTTGTAATTCTGAGAAACGTAAAGGACCAGGTTTTACTTGCATTTACAACTGCCAGCTCAGAAGCGGCTTTTCCGCGACTTATTGAAGAGCTTGAGAAGTCAGGCTGTCCCAAAAAAATTGTAAGTTTTGTATTACCATTGGGATACTCGTTTAATCTGGATGGAAGTATGTTATATATGAGCTTTTCAGCCCTTTTCATTGCTCAGGCTTATGGAATGCATCTTTCTTTCACTACCCAGCTTACCATGCTGCTGGTACTCATGCTGACGAGTAAGGGTATCGCAGGTGTGCCACGCGCTGCCCTCGTCGTTATTGCGGGAACCCTATCCATGTTTCATATTCCGCAACAGGGTTTATTACTACTGCTTGGAATTGATCAGATTCTGGACATGGCCAGAAGTGCAACCAATGTAGTGGGAAATAGTCTGGCTTCAGCTGTAATATGCAAAATGGAAGGGGTACTTGAAACATGAGGCCTCTATTTTCATTTCATTATTTGCTTTTAAATCTTAATTTGGCGACCGGTCCTGTTAAACGACAAGGTCCGGGCTCAATGCTTCACTATGGATATTCTTTTGGCAATTACTTTCAGGGACCTGCTAAACCCGGAATTTTATATCAATAATGGCGGTCTCTGGGTAATGCTTTTTATTGTTTTTGCGGAAACCGGCCTGATGGTGGGCTTTTTTCTTCCAGGTGACAGTCTGTTATTCGTAGCGGGTATTTATAGTCAGAAACTTATAGACAAACTGATTCCAGGTGGAACAGGTAGTGATTTATTCAATATCATCATTCTCTGGATATTGGTTTCTGTTTGTGGAATCCTTGGAAATATGGTGGGATACTGGTTTGGCAAAAAAAGCGGCCACTATCTTTTTCAACGAAAAGACAGTTTCCTGTTTAAGAAAAAACACCTCTTTGATGCGAAAAGATTTTATGAAAAACATGGGGGGCAGGCCATTGTGTTTGCACGGTTCCTGCCAATTATAAGGACTTTTGCTCCAATCGTAGCGGGCATTGTGCAGATGGAAAAAAGAAAATTCATGCTTTACAATGTGATTGGTTGTGTGTCGTGGGTGTTCCTGATGCTATTTGCGGGGCATTACCTGGATAAATTCTTTATGAAGAAATTTAATTTCGATCTTAAAAAACATCTTGAAATCATCGTGATTGGAATAGTACTGATAACAACACTGCCCGTTTTATATAAGATGTTTTTTGGTAAAAAACCAAGTTCACATACGGAAGAGATTTAATCATGAGCCTGCCTGTTGTTAAACGTAATACCGGAATTTTCAGTCTCGCGGTGATCGTTGCCGCCCTTGGTTATTTTGTAGATATATATGACCTGCTCCTTTTTACCGTGGTTAAAAAAGAGTCCATGTTACAGGTTGGCGCCACAGATGCAAGCCTGCTGGCCGATAGCAGCAGGGTGATTAACTGGCAAATGATTGGCCTGTTGCTGGGTGGCATCTGCTGGGGTATACTGGCGGATAAGAAAGGCCGGCTCTCGGTCCTGTTCGGATCCATTATACTTTACTCAGTAGCGAATTTCTTAACTGCCTATATCCACACCGTTGATCAATATGCGCTTTGTCGTTTTGTAGCCGGCCTGGGACTTGCAGGAGAACTGGGAGCCGGAATCACCCTGGTAAGCGAACTTCTTCCAAAAGAGAAAAGAGGCATTGGTACTTCAATGGTTGCAGGCATAGGGCTCATAGGGGCCGTAGTTGCATATTATACCTATCAGTTTACAAAAGACTGGAGACTATGTTATAAGATCGGGGGGGTACTGGGAATGGTTTTACTTGTATTGAGGATCAGTGTGGCTGAATCGGGCATGTTCCTGGAAGTAAAACAGCAAGCGGTCAGAAGAGGGAATTTTTTCATGTTTTTTACAAATGCTCAGCGGTTTCGTAAATATTTGAACGCCATCCTGATCGGCCTGCCAACCTGGTATGTGATCGGGATCCTGATAAATCAAAGCGACCGCTTTGCTAAATCCATGTATGGAAGCACCAGCCTTGATTCCGGCAGGTCCATCATGTTTGCATATGTTGCAATTTCCATAGGCGATATCCTGGTAGGTTTTATCTGCCAGTGGTTTAAAAGTCGTAAAAAAGGGCTTTTGGTTTTCTATATCCTCTGTTTAATATTCGGGTTTCTATTTTTCTCCCCGATTAATAACAATGATTCCACCATGTATTTCCTGAGTGCCATGTTGGGATTTTCCACCGGATTCTGGGCGATTTTTGTAACTATGGGAGCTGAGCAGTTTGGAACCAATCTGCGCGCAACAGCAGCAACCACTATTCCCAATATGGTGCGTGGATCATTACCCCTTCTGAATCTGCTTTTCCTGAATCTGTTTCAAAAAAGCTGGGGATGGACCCTGATCAGGAGTGGTATCATAACCGGAATCATAGTCATGCTCATAACCTTTGTAGCTTTTTACTTTACTGAAGAAACTTTCCACAAAGACTTGAATTATATTGAACTATAACCTGGTTCTGGTCTTCGGAAACTGAATCCCTATCTTCGCGCCTAATTTTTATTGCAAATACCTTTTTGATGAAATTCCTGATCATCCGCTTTTCTTCCATAGGCGATATCGTTCTGACAACTCCTGTTATCAGGTGTATTAAAAAACAGGTTCCTGAAGCGGAAATTCATTTTCTTACCAAGTCGACTTATCTGCAAATCCTTTCTTCAAATCCCTATATTGATAAAGTTCATTTCCTTGAACAAAGTCTGCTGGCCATTATCAAAGAATTAAAACGGGAAAATTTCGATTTTATCATCGACCTGCATCATAATCTCCGTTCAATGAAAGTGAAAGATGCATTAAAAGTCAAATCCTATTCCTACGATAAACTCAATGTAAGGAAATGGATCTATACCAATTTTAAATGGAACCTCCTTCCCGATCTGCACATTGTAGATCGCTATATGAATACAGTAACTGATTTTGGAGTGAAGAATGACGGAGCCGGACTGGATTACTTTATTGCGAAAGAAGATATCATAAATGAATCAGATCTTCCCACTTCCCATTCAGCGGGTTATGTCGGAGTGGTGATCGGCGCTGCCCTTAATACTAAGAAATATCCTTTTCATCATGTGAAAAAACTCTGTGAATTACTTGATCATCCAATCGTTTTGCTCGGAGGATTGGAAGACGCAGACGAAGGGGATCGCATAGCTTCTTCCGATAAGATCAAGATTTACAATGCCTGCGGAAAATTTGGTTTGAATGAATCAGCGGACCTGGTCCGTCGCGCAAAACTGGTAGTGACCAATGATACCGGACTTATGCATATTGCAGCTGCGTATAAAAGGCCCGTAATTTCATTGTGGGGAAACACCGTTCCGGAGTTTGGTATGTATCCTTATTATGGAAGTAATTTTCTGGAACGGAACGGATATAAGAATGGTTCTCTTCCTTACGATATCATCGAAATAAAGAATATTCGCTGCAGACCCTGTTCAAAAATCGGGTATGATACCTGTCCTCTCGGACATTTTAAATGTATGGAAAAAATTGATCCAGAAACTGTGGTTGCACAGATCAGATCCCGGCTCTCTATTATTTAATATGCTGTCCAGTCCAGTTCCCGTCTTTATCAAAAATATTGTATCCAACTATGGAATCAAAGCATAAATATTTTCCATCCCAAACCCCCTTCACGTCGAAATGATTATAAATTCCCGGACCGGCTTTTACGTAGGAGCCTGTCCACTCACCCGTTGAGTCAAAAGTCAGCATGAGTTGTTGTGTCGCGATTGAAATATAACCGATTACGTCGTCGGTCTTATTAAAAATATAAAGTCCCTTCCAGGAAGGATTTTTAGGATGATATTCGTTGTGGTACATCGGGTTCAATGTCTTGTTCACATCAGGATTCAGTTCATAATGATTTAATGGATTAATAGAGCTGTTGAATTCAGGATTGATATCATTGTTATGCATGGGATTGATGTTCCAGTTATATTTTGGGTTGATATTCGAATTCTTATCTGGATTGATCGTACTATTAAATGAGGGACTAAGGTTGATATCCACTTTTGGGTCGTGATTATTATTCAGGGACTGTGAATAAATTGTGGCCTGAAATAAAAAAGCAGTAAGCAGGGACAAGAGTAAATTTTTTTTCATTCGCTATTTTTCTATGGTTCCCAAGAACATTCGGTTTAATCGGCAATTCAAAATACAATAAATATCCGGGTTTTATTTAACGTGAATATGAGTCCATTTGCCAGCCTTGTCAAACAGGTTGTATCCGGACTGACTGTCATAGCAAAGAAACATGCCTGTCCAAACGCCAAAGAGGGTAAAATAATTATACATCATCCGGCCGGCTTTCACGTAATATCCATTCCATGTTCCGCTGTTATCAAAAGACAGCATCACGTTTTGAGTGGCAACTGAAATATATCCAAAGAGCTGGTTCGAATCATTAAATAAAAACATGCCCTTCCATGTCTCTGTTGAAGGCCGCAGCCCCTTCATGATCACCGGGTTCAGTACATCATTCGATTGCGGATTCAGCTGCATGTTAATCATGGGGTTGATTGCGGAATTCAAAGTAGGATTTACAGAATTTTCCTTCAGGGGATTCATGTTCCAGTTTAAAGAGGGATTGATGGAAAGGTTGCTGTCAGGATTAATTTCTCTGTTGATGTAAGGATTCAGATTCGCATCTTTTTTTGGATCATGGCCTTTAAATGCCATGTCGTTCTGGGCCAATAGCCCTGAACCGGAAAACAGGAAGACCGCCAAAATCACTATTCCTCGCATACGAATAACGGGTTGTTATAACGTTGGATTCAACGCGACTTTTCGCCGGATACGAGGATAAAATTAGGGAAAATGTAAAGATAAGGTAAAGGTAATATAGGTGGTTGGGATTGTCAATAGGCTGGAACATGATTAATGTGCTAAATATGTAATTGTAGAAAATGAAAATGGTGGAAATTGAATGGGAAAATGATAATTTGGAAATATAATTATTCCACCTGTCCAAAATTTTTATTTCAGCAAAGGGGGACATCTTGTCCATATCCTCACATTATCATTTTCCCATTCAATTTCCACCATTTTCATTTTCTACAATTACATATTTGGCACATTAAAATCAGGCTTTAAGTGTAGCAAGCACCTCGTTCATGTTTCTCACAGCATCAGCGCTTTTGGCAAATAACCCTTTTTCTTCAGCATTTAGTTCGAAAGGAATGATTTTTTCCCATCCATTTTTCCCGATGGTAACTGGTACACCCAGGCAAATATCATTTTGACCATATTCACCATTCAGGGAAACACAGCAGGTAAATAATTTCTTTTCATCCCTTACAATGGATTCCACAAGGGCTGCACCAGCTGCACCGGGCGCGTACCATGCGGAAGTGCCAATAAGTTTGGTGAGGGTGGCCCCTCCAACCATCGTGTCAGCTACGATTTGTCTTTGTTTTTCTTCCGAAAGCAATTCGGTAACAGGCACGCTGTTCCAGGTTGCAAACCGGATCAGAGGAATCATGGTAGTATCGCCATGACCACCGATCACCAGAGCGTTCAAATCTGCCGGGCTGCATCCTAGGTGCTGGCTCAGCTGATATTTGAATCGTGCACTGTCCAGCGTACCACCCATTCCTATGATCCTTTCCTTGGATAAGCCTGTTTCTTTCAACGTGAGATAGGTCATTGTATCCATCGGATTGCTTATGATGATCAGAATAGCTTCAGGAGAATATTTCAGAATATTGTCTGTAACGTTTTTCACTATGCCGGCATTCGTGCCAATAAGTTCTTCCCTTGTCATTCCCGGTTTACGAGGTAGTCCCGATGTAATTACAACGACCCTGCTGCCTGCAGTTTTTGAATAGTCATTTGTACTGCCACTTACCCGGGTGTCGAAACCCAGTAAAGTTGCAGACTGCATGATATCCTGGGCCTTCCCTTCTGCAAGTCCTTCTTTGATATCAAGTAATACGAGTTCTTCTGCAAGTTCTTTACGGGTAATATTATCTGCACAGGTTGCACCTACGGCGCCTGCACCTACTACAGTGACTTTCATCGGAAATTATTTAAAATGTTTGATGATAAATTAAAGCGTGGCAAAGTTAGGGTGCGACTTTTAATTATGGGGTATGAATTATAAGATAAGGGGTATGAGATATGAGATATGGGTTATGAGATATGGGTTAGGTGAATTTTTTATTAAACTCATTTCTCATATCCCATATCTCATAACCAAATTTACTTCGGCTGAAAAGCATTGATGATCGTGTCCACTTTCTGGTTTCCTTCAAAACTGGTGATGAACTGGCCTTTCTTGTCATAGAGTGCCAGGTAGGGAAGGCTTTTCATTCTGTAAAAAGGAGGGAGCATATATTTTTCATCACGTCCCATCATGATATTTGAATGATCCCTGATCCTGTAATAAGTATAGAATGTTTTCATTTCGTCGAATGGCTGGAAAGTGGCCATGACTATTTCAATGTCTTTGAATTTACTGAAATCCGCAAGTATATCCGAGGTCTGGTGTTTACAGTGTTCGCATTCGGGACTGAAAAAAATGAGAAGGATTTTATGATTTTTTTTTATATCCTCCTTCGTAACAAAATGTACGCTGTCAACCTGAAGTAAACGAATGGGCGGGAAACCCGGATTTTTAAGGTAAGGCGCTTCCGGAACAGCGGCAGGCATTTGTGCCTGAATGGAATACAAGGAAAAAAGACCGAGAACTGCTAGAAACACACCCTTCATAACGGATATTTTCATAAAAATAAAGGAAAATACGGGACGCTCATAATTTCAAAATGGGCTACTTTGCGCAGAAGTTTAAAAACCATTAGTTTTGTCGCCCTTTGGGGCAAACAATTAATTATCATTCATGGCAAGTACAGCAGACATCAGCCGCGGGCTTATTATTAAACTGGATGGCAGTCTATATTCAGTGGTGGACTTTGGAGAAAATAAAACTGCCAGAGCCGCAGCAAAAGTATGGGCTAAGTTAAAAGGGGTGGATAATAACCGGAGTATTGAAAAAACCTGGAACAGTGGCGATAATATTTTTCCTGTTCGTGTAGAAAGAAAGGGTTATCAGTTTATTTACAAAGATGATTCGGGTTATAATTTCATGGATACCGAAACCTTTGAACAAATTGCATTACAGGAAAACCTGGTAGACGCACCGCAATTCCTCAAGGATGGCCAGGAGGTTACTGTATTAATGAACACGGAAACAGATACCCCCATGGGTGTGGAACTTCCTGATAAGATTGTTTTGAAAGTTACTTATTCTGAACCGGGTATGAAAGGAGATACTGCTACACGCACACTTAAACCTGCCAAAGTGGAAACAGGAGCGATGGTAAATGTACCGCTTTTTGTAAATGAGGGAGAATTGATCCGCATTAATACAAAAACAGGTGAATATGTAGAAAGGGTGAAAGAATAACACTTATCTTAGTCTTCCTTTTTAAAAAGTAAAACGCCATAACTGATGGATTTTAAACAGATTCAGGAGTTGATCAAACTGATCAACAAATCGAATATCGGTGAAGTAACGATTGAAGAAAAGGGATTTAAAATAACAGTAAAACAAAAAGAGGAACATATACAGCAGGTTATTACTGCACCGTTCCAGTCGCATCAATCTGCCCCAGTATACACAGCACCTGCTGTGACAGCTCCCGGATCAGTCAGTTCTCCGGCAGCAAATGGCAAATCAAAACAGGCGGAAACAGTTGCAGACAACCTTATTACCATCAAAAGTCCGATGATTGGCACTTTTTACCGTAGCTCCGCCCCGGATAAACCTGCTTTTGTAAATGTTGGTGATGAGACCGAACCCGGAAAAGTGGTTTGTATAATTGAAGCCATGAAATTATTTAATGAGATCGAGAGCGAAGTAAAAGGGAAAATTGTAAAAGTGCTTGTTGAAGATGCATCACCGGTTGAATTTGATCAGCCCCTCTTCCTTGTAGATCCTAGTTAATCTGAAAATTTGGTCCGCCAGCTGGCGGATTGAAACAACAATTCATTTCTTCATTTATATTTCCAGATTTCTATCCGCCAGCTGACGGAACAAATTCTAAAAAGTTCAATGTTCAAGAAAATATTAATTGCTAACCGGGGAGAGATTGCATTGCGGGTCATCCGCACCTGTCGTGAGATGGGCATCAAGACAATTGCTGTTTATTCCACCGCGGATAAGGATAGTTTACACGTAAAATTTGCTGATGAAGCTGTTTGCATCGGTAAACCTGCCAGTGCTGATTCCTATCTGAATATTCCCCATATCATGGCGGCAGCAGAAATAACCAATGCAGATGGAATACATCCTGGATATGGCTTTCTTGCAGAAAATGCCCGATTTGCAGAAATCTGCGGGGAACATGGAATAAAATTTATTGGACCAACACCGGCCATGATCAATTCCATGGGGGATAAGATTACGGCTAAAGAGACCATGATCAAGGCGGGAGTTCCTGTTGTTCCGGGAGGGGGTGGCTTACTCGAAAATCTGAGTCATGCAAGGACCGTTGCTTTTGAAACGGGTTTTCCGATTATTCTCAAAGCAACTGCAGGCGGGGGAGGTAAGGGCATGCGTGTGGTTTGGAATGAATCGGAACTTGAACGTGCATTTGACTCCGCAAAAGCAGAAGCCGGCGCTTCTTTCAAGAACGACGGTATTTATATGGAAAAATTTGTTGAAGAACCACGACATATAGAAATTCAGGTGGCCGGCGACCAGTATGGAACGGTTTGTCACCTGAGTGAAAGAGACTGTTCCATTCAACGCCGTCACCAGAAACTGGTGGAGGAATCACCTTCCCCCTTTATGACGCGAGAACTAAGGTATAAAATGGGTGAAGCAGCCATCAAGGCTGCTTCTGCTATTCATTACGAAAGCGTCGGTACTGTTGAATTCCTGGTAGATAAACACCGGAATTTCTATTTCATGGAGATGAATACACGCATCCAGGTAGAACATTGTGTTACAGAAGAAGTAGTGAATTTTGACCTAATCAAGGAACAAATAAAAATTGCAGCCGGTGAAACCATCAGCGGAGTCAATTATGAACCTCAGGGCCATGCCATCGAATGCCGTATAAATGCGGAAGACCCCTATAATGATTTCCGGCCTTCTCCGGGAAAAATAACTACCCTGCATCAACCAGGCGGACATGGTATCCGCGTCGATTCGCATGTGTATGCTGGTTATACCATCCCTCCCTATTACGATTCCATGATCGCCAAAATTATCGCCGTAGCAAGAACACGGAATGAAGCCATCGATACAATGCACCGTGCACTGATGGAATACGTGATCGAAGGTGTAAAAACTACTATTCCTTTTCATCTGCAACTGATGAAAGATGCGAATTTCCGCAGCGGAAATTTCAACACTAAATTTCTGGACGGGTTCAAAATGAAATAAGCCTAAAGCTTAAAGCCCAAAGCCTAAAACCAATGCGATTATTAATGATTTAAATTTCGGGGATCTAAAAAGAAGTTTTAGGCTTTGGGCTTTAAGCTTTAGACTTATTCCAGGAATTCCTCAATCAATTGTCCTGGATCTTTGCTTCCGGAAACAAAATCACAAAGTTTATATATCACGGATTCCACAATAGCATCCGGACAGGAAGCGCCGCTCGTAAGAAGTATTTGCAGGGGTCTTTTCGCCGGCAGCCATCCGATTTCTGATATCTCGGTATTTTTTTGCAGATCAAAATGCAATATCGTTTCTTTGGAAATCATTTTTCCTGAATCTTCGATGAAGTAAGATGTCAGTTCCCTTTCGCATAATTCCACCAGATGCGAGGTATTGGAAGAATTATAACCCCCTACAATTATGGCCAGATCAGCAGGTGTTGAAAGCATCGCCGACACTGCAGACTGATTATCGTTCGTGGCATAACATAATGTATCTCTCGTATCCGCAAAACTTTCCGTAGCGCTTTCGTTCTTGAGAAGGGATCTTTCCTGTATGGCCTGTTTTAAAAAATCAGCAATTTGTTGTGTTTCTGAAGCAAGCATCGTCGTTTGATTCACAACACCGATCCTTTCAAGGTCATTTGTCGGATCAAACCCTTTGCTGATCCGGTCTTTGAAGATTTTAAAAAATTCCCCGGCAGCTTTTTCCTTTTTGATGAAAAGGCTTAGAACCCTGGCTTCTTCCATATCCCGTATCACGAGGGCTGGTCCCGCCGCCGCTGCGTGGGAAAATGTGGCACGTGTTTCTTCATGCCCCGGTTTGCCGTGTATGATAACAGTGAATTTTTTTTCTGCAATCTGTACTGACCTGTTCCAGACCTTTTCTACAAAGGGACATGTGGTATTGTAGATTTCGGTATGGATGCCTCTGGATTTTAATAATGCGTCAATCTCGAGACTGGTTCCGAAAGCAGGTGTGATAACGATGTCGGAAGAAACAAGGTTTTCGAAAGGGACCAGTTGCTTTCCCCCTGTATCCTGGAGAAAACGGATACCCCTGTTTTTCAGATCCATGTTTACCTGAGGATTATGAATCATTTCGCTGAGAAGAAAAATATTTTTACCAGGATTTTCTTCAACTGTCCGGAAAGCAATGTCAATTGCATTCTCAACTCCATAACAAAATCCGAAATGCCGGGCAAGGTAAATCTTAAGTGGTCCAAAATCCAGCAGGGCAGGCGAAAAATCCTTCTTCATCCTGTCTTCCACACGGCGTTTATTTTTTATTGCGGTGATGAGCGGACTGCGGTAGATGTGCGGAATCTGGAACGTTTTCATTAATTGTCAAAGTTAATAATATACCTGGTTTAAGGTGTATGGTGTATGGTTCATAGTGTATGGTTTTTTTGAATCCATTTACCATAAACCATATACTATAAACCTAAGTCTCAAGCTTTAAGCATTAATCCTGATTCGTATCTTTCAGATTCAATGGGATTTGAATGAATGGAGAATTTAAGACCGTCAGCTGGGCGCTTGATTCGAATATTTATGAGGTGAATCTTCGTCAATATACAAGGAAAGGAAGTTTCCGTGCTTTTGCAGGGCATCTTGAAAGACTTAGGGATATGGGAATTGAAATTCTCTGGTTTATGCCCATAACGCCTATTAGTCGTGTTGGTCGTTTAGGAACTCTTGGAAGTTATTATGCCTGTTCCGATTATATGAATACCAATCCGGAATTGGGTACGGTAGAAGATTTTAAATGGCTCGTGGAGCGTGCGCATGAATACGGATTCAAAGTGCTTATAGACTGGGTGGCCAATCACACGGGCTGGGATCATATATGGACTAAAGAACATCCGGAATTCTATAGAAAAAATATGGATGGCGCTTTTTATGATGCACATGGCTGGGCAGACGTGATCGATCTCAATTACGATTCACGAGAACTTCGAAACGAGATGATAAGGGCCATGCAATACTGGATTGAAACCTGCCGCATTGATGGATTCCGTTGTGATATGGCTATGTTGGTTCCCCTGGATTTTTGGAAAGAAGCGAGAAGGAAACTCGACAACATAAAGCCATTATTCTGGCTGGCAGAATGTGAAGAGATTATGTATCACGAAGTTTTTGACGCCAGCTATACCTGGAAGATGGTACACCTAATGGAAGCGTATTGGAAAAAATCCAGCAATATGCAGGGCCTGTTCCAGGTTTTATATTATTATAAACAACAATTTCCGGCAGGATCCATTCGTACTTACTTTACGTCAAACCACGATGAGAATTCACATAGCGGAACAGAATATGAAAGAATGGGTGATGCTGCCCTGCCTTTTGCTGTCCTCTGTTGTCTGTATGATGGCATACCCCTGATTTACAGCGGGCAGGAAATACCGAATTTAAAACGCTTGCTGTTTTTTGATAAAGATGAAATCGACTGGGACCGGACTATTTTACTTTCTGAATTTTATAAAACCTTGTTGATGCTTCGTAAAACCAATCCTGCATTGATAAGCGGGGATCCCAAAAGATCAGCAATGATTCTTTCAAACACCAGGGCCGATAATGTTTTTAGTTTTATCCGGCGTTTTGAAAGGGATGAAGTATTAGTGATTTTAAATCTTTCGGCTGAAACACAATCAGTCATTATTACTGGTCATACCCTGGCAGGGTCATATAAAGATGTATTCAATACAAGAAGTCCGGATTTTATTTCAGGTCAGCCACTCCTGTTGAATGCATGGGAATACAAGGTTTATTCAAAATAAAAATGCGTCCCTAAAAAGGAAACGCATTTTTATTTACTTCTTCACTTGCTTTATGCCTTGAGCTTTACGCTTTAACTATTCGTCATTCAATTTTAAAGGATATGTGAATGATCCGTCGTAGCCAGGATAAACACCTTCCAGTTTCACTGATCCATTACCTGCCTGTTCAACGATTTTACGGAATTCTTCTACAGAACTTACATCCTGACCGTTTACTTTCAGGATAACAAATCCTTCTTCCATTCTCGTTTTGCTAAACAATCCTTTATCGCTTATGGAAGTCACTACTATTCCACCTTTCACATTCAGTTTGGCAGCATCTGATTTCTGAAGTGGCTGAAGTTCAGCTCCGAGTTTTTCGAATGCAGAATTTTTTACCAGATCCATGTTTCCACTATTATTCATAAGTGTCACAAGAACTTCAGATTCAGCGCCGCTTCTTTTATAGGTAATTTTGATTTTATCACCCGGACGGTAAATAGCAATCTGGCCAACAAGTTCAGAACCTGTGTTGACAGGAATACCATTCAGTTTGGTAATCAGATCCCCTTCCTTAAGTCCTGCTTTTGCAGCAGCACCTTTTTCACGAACATTCATGATATAGACACCTTCAGCATCTTCTTTGATTCCATGTTCTTTTTTCTGATCATCGCTAAGGTTGTCACGTGCATATTCTATACCCAGGTAAGCTCTTTGAGTAGTGCCATATTTAATAAGATCCGTAACAACTTTTTTTACAATATTCACCGGAATAGTGAATGAATATCCTGCATATGATCCGGTGGGAGAAGCAATCGCTGAATTAATTCCAATAAGTTGTCCTTGTGGATTGATTAACGGACCACCACTGTTTCCGGGATTCACGGCAGCATCTGTCTGAATAAAAGATTCAACCGGAGCAATACTTTGGCGGCTGTTGATATCAATAGATCTTCCTTTCGCACTCACGATTCCTGCAGTAACGGTTGTTTCGAGTGATAATGGATATCCGATTGCCAGAACCCACTGTCCTACTTTTACGTCATCAGAATTTCCGTAAAGAAGAAAGGGCAATCCCTTCGCTTCTACTTTTACAACTGCCAGATCGGTACTCGGATCAGTTGCAATCACTTTAGCTTTAAAAGATTTTCTATTGCTAAGCGTAACGGTTACTTCATCCGCACCATCCACCACATGGTTATTCGTCACGATATATCCGTCTTCACTGATAATGACACCTGATCCGGAACCCATTTCAGGCATGGACCGGGAACGATCGCCAAAAAAATCATTGGGATCAATTCCAAAAAGATCCGAGAAGGGATTTTTTTTCGGAAGGTTATTACTTACAGTACGAACGGTTTTCGTTTTAATATGCACGGTAGCTGGAATAGCTGCACTGGCAGCATCAACGAAGTCGGCCGGACCGGCAGACTTTGTACCATCAAAAAACTTGGCGTAGTTCGCCGGAACTCTCGTGGAATCCTGTGCATAGAGATAGGTAGTTCCACCGGGGCTAAAATGTTTGTACCCCCACAAACTGGTCAGGGTTGTAGCTGCACTGATAAATACAATGCCCGCAACTTGTTTTAATTTCATTATTTTTATTTTTTTGTCATTAATCAGGAACTACAATTTGTCAAATGGCATGCCTGATACTTCAAACCTGTTACTTCAAAGTAACGTTCGGAAAGTATTTACGTTATTACCACCTGTTCAGTTTAACAAATAATTTACTAAGACCTTCGTAGATGGCAGTCTCACAAATTTACAAAAGAAATTTTAGCAGGCAATGACTGACATAGATTCAGAGCGACAGTAAAAATCTCAAGGTATCTGCCCCGTCGGCATAATCTGCCAGTCCGGGTTGCTGACTTTTCCCAAAAGGAAGGTAGTGCCTGCCAATTATACACTGAAGGGTTTCGGCCTCTCCTGGCGGTAACCAGGTTTTCCTGTTCTTATAATAGGCATAATGTAATACGGCAATAGGCGAGAAGGGTGAATCACTTTCCAAAAGGAGCAGACATTCGTTCGTCATATAATATAGCTTATTCAGGATAGCCAGCGATAGACGGTAGTCATAATTATTTTTGTATTTATGATGATCTGCCATCCATTGGTATTTTCTAAAGGCCTGTAACAGGGGAATAAAATCATAATTTTCCGGAACATGAATCTGCGTCACGTTGCGGCAACCAAGTCCAAAATAAAGAAACACATCATCCGCCAGCTTTTCGAGTTCTTCAGGAGATTCATCTCCTTCCAGCAGGGCTATGGAGGTTTTATTTCGACGGATCAGACTGGGGTACTTTCCAAAATAATAATCGAAATACCTGGCTGAATTATTACTGCCTGTTGCGATATAAGCATCCATTCCCCTCAGCATAGTTGTAAACTGAATTTCATTTGAAAGCAGCGGATTATTTTTAATAAGAAATTCCAGTATTACCGGAAAAAGCCAGAGATCTTTGGAAGAAAGTTTAATGAACTGCCGGTGACCACTCAGAAAACAGGATATAAAATCGTGAATGCCGACCAGAGGGATATTTCCGGCCATAACGATTCCAACATTTTCAGTTTTATTATTTTGGGCAGGGAAATTATAACCACTCACCCATTTTTCAAGTAAATCCCGTTGCAGGTACTGATCCACTGAATTTTGTATAGCCAGCTCGATAAATTCAGGGATAAACCAAGGATTATGATGAAATGTTTTGGTTTTAGCAGCTTCCCAGTTTGTATCTCCGGATTGCATAAATTCCCCTAGTTTTACGAGCAGGCCGATCCGGTTCTCTAAATCCATATTTCAGATTATCTTTGTGGCGCGAAATTAAATCTATTCACCTCCAAACTGTAACAATATTATGGCGATTAAGATAACAGATGAGTGCATCAATTGCGGGGCCTGTGAACCCGAATGTCCTAACAATGCAATTTATGAAGGCGGAGTAGAATGGGCTATTGCAGACGGTTCTTCCGTAAAAGGACCATTCAAGCTTATGGACGGCACTGTAATAGATGCCAACCTGCGAAACAGCCCAATTTCCGTTGATGTCTATTATATTGTTCCAAATAAATGTACAGAATGCCAGGGTTTTCATGAAGAACCCCAATGTGCTTCTGTTTGCCCTGTGGATGTTTGTGTACCCGATGAAATGTACCGGGAAACAGTAGAAGAATTACTTGCAAAAAAAGAAAAACTGCATCTCTGATAGGGCCAAGTATTTAAACCCAATACATGAAAAAGGTTATTGCATTCGTAACCGGTGGATATTCCAGCGAAGCAGAAGTTTCTTATAAGAGCGCCATCACCATGGAGGCCGAAGTGGACAAAAGTATTTATGATGTATACCGTATAGACATAACACCTTCTGAATGGTTTCATCCCGGGAAACAAGGGAAGAAGATTCAGGTGGATAAAAATGATTTCTCCCTCCTGATAGATGGTAAAAAAATTGTTTTCGATGCAGTACTGATTGGTATCCATGGAACACCAGGCGAAGATGGTAAACTTCAGGGTTATTTCGACCTTATGAATCTTCCCTACACTACCTGTAATGCGGCTACTTCTGCAATAACTTTCAATAAACGATATACAGTTGCCGTTGCGTCTTTTGCGGGTATCAGCGTTTCTAATTCTGTACATTTATTCAAACAGGATAATCCGGATAGTGAGGAACTGGCAAGGCAGGTTACTATGCCTGTATTTGTAAAACCAAATAATGGGGGCTCAAGTATCGGTATGTCCAAAGTAAACAGGAAAGAGGACCTGGATGCAGCCCTTAAAAAGGCTTTTAAGGAAGACAATGAAGTGCTTGTTGAGGAATTCATCAGCGGAAGGGAATTCACAGTAGGTGTTTTTCGTACTACGGATGAGATAATCGTCCTTCCAATTACTGAAGTAAAGACCAGTAAGGATTTTTTTGATTTTGAAGCGAAATATTCTCAAGGTTTTTCAGAAGAAATCACACCCGCAGTTCTGAATGATGACATGGCAGAGAAGTTCAGAAGGACGGCTAAAAAAATTTACCAGGTCTTTAACTGTAATGGGGTCGTCCGGATAGACATGATTTATAATGAAGCCAAGAGAGAGCCTTATATGCTCGAAATCAATACAGTGCCCGGACAAACAGCCGCATCGGTGGTTCCGCAACAGGTAAGAGCGAAAGGCTGGACACTAAAACAATTCTATTCAGCGTTGATTGAAGACGCTTTATCAAGGGCCAAAAAATCCTGAGCCGATATATTATCTTTCCATTTAAATCCACATCTGTGTTTCGATTTTTGACCAGCAAACCATTATGGGTTAATATCCTGGCCGGATTTATATTCCTGGTCGTTCTTCTCCTACTATTCCTGGGCTCACTGGACATTATAACCCATCATGGGAAAACGATGAAAATTCCCACTGTAGTGGGCCAATCCATCGACCAGGCAAGGAAAACACTGGAGTCCCAGGGTTTTGAAATCCAGATTCAGGATTCGATTTACAACGACACGATTCCACCATTACAGGTAATTAAACAATTTCCTGAAGCAGATAACCTTGTAAAAGTTAACCGGACTGTTTACCTGACAATTAACCGGGCTGTTGCACCCGAAGTGGACATGCCTAACCTGCTTAGCATGACTTTCCGCAATGCGGAAATGGTACTACGCCGCTATGGCTTAAAACTAGGAGATACTCTTTTTAAACCAGATTTTGCCCGCAACTCTGTACTAGACCAGCAATACAAGGGGGAAAGCATTAAACCTGGTACCAAGATCCAGCAGGGAAGTGAGATTACACTTGTTTTGGGAAATGGCGTTGGAATCGAATTTATCGTTCCTGATCTTTTTGGCCTCACCTGCAGGGATGCTCGAGCTGCTATTAGTGAAGCAGGTTTGCTCGTAGGTTCTGTTGTGCCAGATGTTGATGTAAAAGATACCATGAATGCATATGTATACCGGCAGAACCCTGACAGATATGATTACGAGAAAAAGGTGAACCATATTCGCCAGGGACAAATTATGGATATCTGGGTCTCAGTACTAAAAAAAGAACGAATTGTTGACAGCAGCGCAGTTCAGAAAGTAAATTGATTACTGATCAAATCCGACAAAATGCAATTGATTACTGTTACTGAATTAAAGGATCGTCTTTCAAAAGGAGAGAATATAAATCTGGTTGATGTGCGTGAAATAACTGAGCACAACGAATTCAATATTGGTGGTATACTGATTCCGCTGGGAAAAATTCAGACTATGGATATCGGTGAGCTGGAAGCGTTGAAAGATCAGGAACTTATTTGTTATTGCCGTAGCGGAAACCGGAGTGGGCAGGCCTGTCAGATATTGGAAATGCTTGGCTTCACCAATACCAAAAACCTGCAGGGGGGAATGCTTGCCTGGCAGAAAGCCTAAAGATTTAATTTGGCAAATGTGGAATTGTAGAAAATGAAAGATGTGGGAGTTGAATGTTAAATGATAATGTGAAAATGTAACTGGAAGAACTGAACATATTAAAACTGTACGACCGGAGTTAATAAATGTTGATATCTGGATTCAATACCCAGAACGAATGAGAATGTCAAGATCTCTATTATCATTCCCACATTGTCATTTAACATTCAACTCCCACATCTTTCATTTTCTACAATTCCACATATGCCACATTAATATTTCAGATCCTGATGTTAACAGAGAATATAAAATTTGTTCCTGCCTGCGGGAACAGAAAATTTTCATTGATCAGCATTCCACCTGAATAATATCCGTAAGTGTATCCCGTTGCTTCATATTTTTTATTGAACACATTGTTTAGATAAAAAATGAAATTGACTTCTCCGGTTGATTTGATTTTTGGCGAATATATGATTCGAACCTGTTGTAAATAATAATCTGAAATTTTTTTCTGGTCACTTTCCGAATTGTCAAGGTATTCGCTGCCTACGAATTTAGCGGGCAGGCTAATTTCCAATTCACTAACCGGATAAAAACTGACGGTTGCAGCCGCTATAATGTTTGGCGATAGTGCAATATCTGTTTTTTTGTACGTTGTGCTCACCTGGCCTCCGTTATCATAATCATCTACGTATGCAGTATAATTTGAAATTTTATTTTGGCTGATGGTCAGGTTACCGGAAGTCTGAATCCAACTGGCTGGTTTAATCCCGCCCTGAAGTTCTATTCCAAGCCGCCAACTGCGTGGCGTGTTGGTCCTGGTATATTCACCGACGTCATTTATTTTCCCTGTGAGTACAAGCTGGTTTTTATATAGCATATAATAAGCCGTGATTCCCCAGTTGGAAACCACAGTTTTTTTATTCAGTCCGAGTTCAAAATCATTGACAGTTTCAGGTACCGGTTGTTGATTCAGGCCTGTATGATAATCGTCATGATTGGGTTCATGTGTGGCGCGTGCAAAAGAAAGATAAGCCTGTAAGGGCCCCTGATTAAAGGATATTCCGGCCTTTGGATTGAAGAAATTATAATTATTGATGATCGTATCAGTGTCGGTGTTATCAAAGCCATTTATCCTGTAATAAACATGCCTGTATTGCAGATCAATAAAACTGGTAAATAGTTTTCCAAGCTGCTGCTGCCATTTCGTATAAATATTGAAATCTGTTTTTTTTGCCGGGTTATTATAGTATTCGTAATCCGGTTGAATGCCTCCTTGCTGCGCCCAGATGATATTCCCGTAATGTTGTCCGTCGTATTCCGTCCAGCCCCCTCCCAGGGTCAGATCGGTATTTTTCTTTTGATATTGGAGAGAATATATTCCTCCATAGAAATAATTGCTGAGCCACCTTTGTCTTATAAGGTTTGTACCAGTAATTGTATCATCTCCGTAAATCGGACCGGTCAGACCATAGTTACTGTAAAAACCTTCATAAATATATTCCTCGTAGTAACCTTTTCCTCTGGTAAGGAAAGCAGCTAAGTTGGCATGGAGTGAATTGGAAATCTCCTGGTTGAAAAATAACTGGTAATGATTCTGTATATAATTATCGGTTTGATTTGAATAGGTGAAATAATTATAGGTCCGTCTTTTTGAATCAAATAGATTTAAAGAATCTGAAGGTGAATTATAAAGGGCACCGGGGTATCCGGAATTATCGAGGTATTCCTGTTCCAGGGCAGCACTATCCCCAAAAAGTTTTGCGGCCGGCACTCCGTTCCATGCCTGGTATGTTTTTTCGGAACCCATGATAACATTAAAGCGTAGAGAAGTTTTCTTTGAAATATAAGCGGCGGAGAAATAAGCAGATTTCAAATCACTTGTAGCACGATCAATAAATCCATCACTACTTATTCGTGAGAGGCGCATATCAACTGTAAAATGACCGTCAATCAATCCCGTTCCGGCCCTCAGTGTATTTTTCCAGGAATTGAATGACCCGAAACTATTATTGAATTCGGCATATGGATTGGGCAGGAACACATTGGTGGAAAAATTCATACTGGCGCCAAAAGCGCCTGCACCATTAGAAGAAGTGCCGACACCCCGTTGTATCTGAATACTATTGGTAGAAGATGCAAAATCCGGAAGGTCTACGAAATAAATCGATTGTGATTCTGCATCATTGTAGGGTATTCCGTTCAGGGTCATATTGATCCGGGAAGCATCCGTTCCCCGTATGGAGATACCGGTATATCCTATTCCGTTGCCAGCATCGGAATTAACGACCACAGAGGGCGTTTGATCCAGGATATAAGGGAGATCCTGGCCGTTATTTAATTTTGCGATTTGGGTTACTCCCAGGTTGACCTTAGTAAAGGGAGATTTATCCCCCGCTCTGATTGCAGTAATTTCAACGGGATCCAGGAACAGACCCGGATTTTTAATTCTTATGGAATCCGTTACCTGTTTATTCAGACTACTGTCTTTATTCGCTGCAATCTGACTAAGAGCATGCAGAGCTGAAAACAGAAAACCAAAGGAAATTAATAATGATTTCATTTTCCAACTTGATTTTAGTGAATGGCGGAAAAGATGGAAAATGCGAACGAAAGAAGAGGAAAAGAAGCCACCTTCCCTGCGCAGGCATTATCCTGTTCAGGTTCTACGGGTATTATCTCAGCCTCACCCTCCGCTTTATGCGGGAGGACTCAGCACCCCGGGAACTTTATAGAGCCGGTTTTCCGCCGGCAATACAAAGATATGTAACAGTACATTTCAATCAGCGTCAAATAATTAAATTCATATGCAACATCCTGTCATAAAATTTGTCATTAATTAACCAATTCATCTTTAAAAGTATCTCAAATGAAAAAATTCATTTTTGCAGGCCTTGCCCTGCTTTCTCTGTTTACGGGATATTGCCAAACAGGCGATGATAACAGGCAGACACGCAAAGTATCCGGATTTCAGGGTATAGAAGTCTCGGGCGGAATTGACCTTTATCTGAGCAGTGGCCCGGAATCTGTCGCTGTCAGTGCTTCCAGCATTTCAGTCAGAGATCGTATTATTACCGAAGTGGTTAATGGAACGCTTCGTATTCATATGGAAAAGAACTGGTTTCACGAATTCGGAAATACAAAGAGGAAAGCCTATGTTTCAATTCCCAAACTCAAAAACCTGGGTGCATCGGGAGGCAGTGATGTATATCTGCAGAATGAGATTACAGGAGATGATATTGATATCAATTTATCGGGAGGCAGTGATTTAAAGGGAAAACTGAACGCAAATCATTTATTTATAAATCAATCCGGTGGCTCTGATGTGAATCTCGCTGGAAATGTTCAAAATCTAAAAGTGGAAGCCAGCGGCGGAAGTGATTTGGACGGCTACGGGCTGGTTACTGATTATGCCAGTTTAAATGCCAGTGGCGGATCTGACAGTCATTTAACAGTAAATAAAGAATTACGCATTATAGCCAGCGGCGGAAGTGATGTTTCCTATAAGGGCGCGGCTTCCGTGAAGGAAATTAAATCCAGTGGATCCAGCAGCGTTACCCACAAAGACTAAGATCCCCCTATCTTTGCACTCCCTAAATGGAGCGTAAAATGGGTATGGATCGCAATACGGTAATCGGATTTGTTTTACTGGGTCTTTTATTGTTTATTTATTTGTTCACATCCACAAAAAATAGCCAGCAACTGGAAAGACAAAAGTTGCAACAGGCTGATTCTCTTGCTGCCGTGAAAAAAACTCAGGAAGCCCTTCATGTTGTGCAGGATTCTGTGAAAGTAAAAGTTGCATCCGGCGATTCTCTGACAGGATTCAATAAGGCCATTGGGGGTACTGAAAAACTGCTGACGATCGAAAACAATCTCCTGAAAATCGTTTTCAGCAATAAAGGAGGTCAGCCGAAAGAAGTCGTTCTAAAAGAATTCAAATTATACGACAGCAGTCTTGTTCAGTTGGTGGATTCCAGCCTGGGCAACCGTCTGAGTTATCCAATCAATACCGCTGCGAATCAGACAGCCCAGATCTCCGATCTGTATTTTAATGATGCCAGAGTTGAAAAAACTGCTGATGGCACGCAAACAATTACATATTCACTGCCTACGCCATCCGGTCTTTCCATCGAACATCAGTTTGTAATTCATCCGGATAGTTACCTGGTTGACTGGAACCTGACATCGACCGGGGCCGGTCAGTTGTTTTCCCAAAACAACCTCAACATAGACTGGCATTCGGAAATGAAGAAAACTCAGGTTTATGTTTATTATGAAAAAAGACTAACTAATGTTTGCTTTTCGACAGATAATGAATTCGATTATATTTCTTCAAAAACAGAAAAGACTTTTGAAAAACCAGTGCAATGGGTATCGGTTGTTCAGCAGTTTTTTAACAGGACTCTGATCGCAAAAAATAATTTTTCGGGCGGCGATATTCAATGGCATCGTGAAGTATCCGATACTTCCAATTTGCTGGGAATATCCGATGTGCATCTTCAGACTAAATTACCGGGAGCAGCAGCCACGCTTAACTTTCAATGGTATTTTGGCCCCAATGATTACCATATTCTGAAGAAGGCTGGTCCGAATATGGACCGCATAGTTGATCTCGGCAGGGACATGTATTCTTTTGTTCGTCCGATCAATACATATATCATCATGCCGGTTTTTAACTTCTTCCATAATTTTGTTTCCAGTTACGGCATTGTTATTTTATTGCTGACGTTGTTCATCCGTTTACTTACATCACCGCTGGTGTACAGCAGTTACCTGAGTGGTGCAAAAATGAAAGCCCTGCGCCCGGAAATTGAAATACTTAAGAAAAAAACAGGAGGGGATCAGCAGCAAATGGGCGTTGAACAAATGAAATTATTCAGGGAAGCAGGCGTCAATCCGCTTGGGGGTTGTATTCCAGCCTTACTGCAGATTCCTATATTCTTTGCCTTGTTCAGTTTCTTTAATTCCAATGTAGTGCTACGGGGACAGCCGTTTTTATGGGCGCATGACCTTTCCATTTATGATGTTGTGGTGAAACTTGGATTTACAATTCCGGCTTATGGGGACCATGTCAGCCTCTTTGCAACCCTCGCGGTCATTACGAGCTTCCTGATTTCACTCTATGGTATGAGCATGACACCTGATCAAAGCAATCCGGCCATGAAATACATGCCCTATATCATGCCGGTAATGTTACTGCTTTTCTTCAATCGCCTACCTGCGGCCCTTACCTGGTATTATACTGTTTCCAACCTGATCACCCTTATCCTCCAATTTGTAATTCAGAATTATATAATCGATCACGATAAAATTCTCGCCAAACTGCAGGCAAACCGGACCAAACCAAAGACAAAACCCAAATGGCAGGAGAGGTTCGAGCAAATGCAGGAAGCGCAGAAAAAGATTCAACAGTCGAAGGGGAAATCATAAAACTAGTGTGAGAGTGTGAGAGTGTGAGAGTGTGGCAGTCAACTAGACACATTTGTTAATGCACTGGATTCTGGTTGGTTTTATTAAACCTTCGGAGCATATTACACTCCAATGGACAATCTTATTCATGAAAAATAAATGGCTAGTGGCGGGGTTCCTGATTCTACCTTTTACTGGTAATTCCCAAAAACGAGTAGGAGATCTCAGCATATTATACAATTCGATAATTACCAATGCGCAGGATTCCAGCAAAAAAATAAGTTCAACAACTGGATATTTTCTGAAGGGAAATTTAAGTCGGGCTGAAGTGAACAGCAATTTGTTTTCTTCTGTCACCATTTTTGATTCCAAAACAGGCACCGGCGTATTGCTCAAAGAAGTGAATGGACAGAAACTTCTGATACGAATGAATGAAGAAAACTGGAATCAGAAAAACCACCGGTTCCTTAATCTGAATTTCACAAAGACTAATGAAAAAAAAACCATTGCAGGATATGCCTGCATTGGGGCGACTGCATCCACACCGGACGGATTCGAAATTACGGTCCTATATACACGTGATTTAATACCGGAGAATAAAAACTACGATCCTGCTTTTAAAAATCTGGACGGATTACCATTGGAATACGAGATGAAAAAAGGCACCCTCCATATTAAATATTCCCTGTCATCCATCAACCTCAACCCGGTCCCGGCATCTAAATTTGATATCCCGTCCAGCGGATACAGAGAAATGACTTATGATGAGAGTCTGAAGCTGAAAACGCAATAAGCTTTGAACTTACTTTGGCATTTGTATGCGAACTCCCAGGAACTGAAGATTGGACCTGGTACTGAAGTCAATATCGGGAGTGATATTAACCTTGTATTGGTAAGGAAGAATGAATGTAGTATTTCCCCGTTGATAAGTGATCATGGCATTTAATGAGATATGATTATCAGTCTGAGGATGAAATGTAACAGAACTTCCGCTATAAAGTGGTGCTTTCTTCAAAGTAAAAGAAGCGGCTGCATTAATAGGAGAGAAACTATTTTCAAATTCGTGATGCTTTTTCTTTTCTCCGCCTCCTTTGCTCGCAAATGCCAGCGCAGTGACTGAGAAAAGCAGTAGTCCTATCGCTGTTAGACGCAAAGTGCCTGAAAAAGAGGGTTTATATTTGAGAGAATTCATCATTAACAAAGATACAATAAAATTTTTAGTATTATTTAACTTACTTGAGGGTATTATCCCGTTATTTTAACACAATCTGTGCCGTTTTTGTGGAAAACCCTCATATATTCCCGCATTACGAAGGAAATATGGCCTTCGTTGCCTGGTATAATTAATTTGTGGTTAAGGGATTATGAATTAATTTAGTATAACCTCCTTAAATGAAAGAAAATCCATACCAACCCGAGCAGGATGAGATCAGGGAATTGCTGAAACAATACAGTGCTCTTAAAAACGGCAGGAAACACAGCTTTCTTGATGAAGATTGTTTTGAAAAAATTATAGATTATTACGACGGAAAGGAAGAATTCTCACATGCCCTTGAGGCAGTGGAAATCGGTGTTGAACAATACCCCTTTTCTTCCATTCTCCATATCCGCAAAGCTGATCTGCTTATTGCGACACGTAAATATGCAGAGGCTCTCCAGGTTCTCGAAAAGGTGGAATTGCTGGATTCAAACGATATCAATCTATATATTCTTAAAACGGACGCCTATCTGGCGTTGGACCAGCAGGAAAAAGCCGTTGTTTTGTTACAGGAGGCCCTCAATCATTTTGAAGGGAGGGAAAGGATCGAACTCCTCTTCGAACTCGCCGATGTATACGACGATTATGAAGAGTTTGATAAAATATTTGACTGCCTTCGCTGGATTCTTGAGCAGGATTGTGAGAATGAAGAAGCCCTTTATAAAATTTGTTTCTGGACAGATTTTACCGGCAGAAATGAAGAAAGCATTCGTCTTCATCAAAATATTATTGAAGAAAATCCTTATTCAGAACTTGCCTGGTTTAACCTCGCAGCCGCTTACCAGGGTTTAAAATTATACGAGAAAGCCGTGGATGCTTATAAATATGCGGTGGCTATTGATGAGAAATTTGACTATGCCTACCGGAATATGGGCGATGCTTTTATCCGTTTGCGCAAATACAGGGAGGCTATTGAGAGCCTTGAAAGGGTTCTGGAACTTTCAAAACCGGAGGATGTTATTTATGAAGCCATTGGTCATTGTTATGATAAACAAAGACAATTTGCACAGGCACGTTTTTACTACCGGAAGGCATCACATCTCAATCAGGACGATAGTAAACTGATTTATAAAATTGCCTGTACCTATCTTAACGAAGGTCAATGGACAAATGCAGTTAAACAACTCGAATCTGCCATTCGCCTTCAGGGCAAACATCCCGAATATCATCTGGCACTGGGAGAATGCAAAGTACAACTCATGGAATTCCGGGAAGCAATACAGGCGTTCGGGACGGTGGTGCGTTTAAGACAAAAAAATATTTCAGGATGGGAAGCGCTTGTTCGCTGCCTGTACCTGGCTGAAATGTATAAGGAGGCTTTGGAGCAGGTGCAACAGGCCATCCGGATAATTGGTGAAAAACCACTGCTTACTTTTTATATGAGTGCTATTTATTTTGCTATGGGAAAATCAAAAGAAGGTTTGATTCACCTGGACAAGGCATTGGCCCGCTCACCTAAATTGTTAAAGAAAATGATTGCCCTCAATCCATCTTTACTTCAATCGCAATCCATTGTTGATGTGATCGCGCGTTATCGAAAAAGATAAATCTTCCTTATTTTTGCGCCTCCTGAATTTCCTAAACGAAATTATTGTCGATGAATTTTTTACTCAGTCAGATGCCGGAGAGAATCAGTAAACCCCGGAATCATGGTATTACCATGGTAATGGATAAAGGATTAAGTATTGAAGAAACCAAAAATTTCCTGAGCGTTGCCGAAGCTTATGTGGACGTCGTAAAACTTGGATTCGGTACATCTTATGTTACCCCAAACCTGGATAAAAAACTGCAGGTATACCGGGATGCCAACATACCCATTTACTTCGGAGGGACCCTTTTCGAAGCATTTTTAATCCGCGGCCAGCTGGAAGATTATATCCGGATCTGTAATAATTATGGCGTGGGTTATATGGAAGTGAGTGATGGATCGGTTGACATTGATCATAAGGAAAAATGTAAACTGATTGAACGGCTTACCCAATACGGAACTGTACTCAGCGAAGTCGGTAGCAAGGATGCGGCGCATATCATCCCTCCTTATAAATGGATTGAACTCATGCAGGCCGAATTAAATGCCGGAGCCAGGTATGTAATTGCGGAAGCCCGGGAAGCCGGTAATGTGGGGATCTACAGAGGAACAGGTGAAGTTCGCGAGGGGCTCGTACAGGAAATTCTCACCAAGATTCCTTCAGAAAAAATTCTATGGGAAGCGCCGCAGAAATCACAACAGTTATACTTTATTGAGCTCATAGGAGCAAATGTAAATCTGGGAAATATTGCTCCCTATGAAATGATCGCTTTAGAAGCCATGCGCATTGGATTACGCGGGGATACTTTTGATCTTTTCCTGGATAAGAATAAAAATAAAAAGGAAACGAAATGAGAAAGTTCGGCCTGATCGGTTATCCGCTGGCCCACTCTTTTTCGGGAAAATATTTCAGGGAAAAATTCCAACGAGAATCTATTATAGACTGCACTTATTCGAATTATGAAATTCCTTCGATTTCTGCCCTATCGGATATTCTGAAAGACCAGGAATTAAATGGCCTTAATGTTACTATCCCATATAAGGAATCAGTGATACCTTTTCTGCATAAAAAGGACCCGGTAGTGGAAGAAATCGCGGCCTGTAATTGTATTAAAATTTTAAAGCAAGAACTCACCGGATACAATACTGATGTTATAGGTTTTGAAATTTCGCTGAAGGAGAAATTAACAGTAATGGATATGCGCGCGCTAATCCTGGGAACCGGTGGTTCATCCAAAGCTGTTGCCTGGGTTCTCAAAAGAACCGGCATTGAATATTTATTTGTTTCCAGGAATAAATCGCATCATTACGACCGGACAACTTATGAAGATCTGAATCGCGAAATACTGGAAACTCATTCACTAATAATCAATTGTACCCCATTGGGGATGGAACCAAATACAGGAGTTTGTCCACCACTTCCATATCAATGGATAGGTAGGGAACATTATCTTTACGACCTGGTATATAATCCCGCTAAAACTCTATTTCTGGAAAAAGGTAAGATGACTGGTGCACGTATTAAAAACGGAGCCGATATGCTTGCAATTCAGGCAGAGGCCAGCTGGGTTATCTGGAATGCCTGATCAGCGGGACAATTTATTTTTTGCGGCTTCCGGTAATGCAACAACTTTCTTCAAACTATAATCATAGCAAATCATCGCTGTTTTTGCAAAAGCAACGGAGAGGTCCTGCTCTTCTGATTTTTTTTCAATTTTATAAACTATGTCAAATCCCACGCGACTGAATTCTATGGGTTGAATACTGATCAGAAGTGAGTCTCCATAATACATTTCGTTTTTGAAAACGAGGGCTGCATCGGCCATAATCAATCCTACGCCTTCCATATTGAGCTCAGTATATCCCAGCGATTGCAGATAACGTACGCGTGCTTCATGAAGGAATGCAAGGACTTTATCATTCCCGACATGTGCGCCATAATTGAGATCAGTTATATGAACGGCAATATTAGTGTTAAATGAAAATGATTCAGGCAGATCGATTTTAATTCTGGACATAAATTTTATTGAATCAGCCGTGTTTTTAAATAGGTGATCAGGAGGTCAGCTGCTTTCCGTCTGTGACTGAATTTGTTTTTTTCTTCCGCGGTCATTTCAGCAAAACTTTTAAACGAACCATCTGGTAAAAAAACAGGATCATAACCAAAACCCTCAGTTCCGGCGGGTGAACGAAGAATCTGTCCTTCGCAGCGTCCTTCAAAAAAATATTTCCCGTCTTCCAGTATCAAACAGATCACAGTAATAAACCGTGCACGCCTGTTGGTGGAATCAGCCAGTGCTCTCAGAAGTTTGCGGATATTATTTTCAGGAGAAATGGGTTCTCCTGCGTATCGGGCACTATGAACACCTGGATCTCCGTCAAGTGCATCCACTTCGAGTCCGGTATCTTCACTGAAACAATTTTCTCCACCACTAATCTGCCTGATGGTTTGAGCTTTTATCAGAGCATTCTCCTTCAAAGTATCGAAAGGTTCAGGAATATCTTTTTCAATGCCTGCATCTGCCAATGAAAGAATCTCCACTTTGGACCCGATTGCTGTGCGAAGTTCCTGGAGTTTATGTGCATTATTACTTGCGAAAATCAACTTCAAGGTTAAATAATTTTTTAAGGGAAATCCACAATTTCCTCTTCAATTCAAGGCCTTTGGGATTATCACTGCTCATTGAATCTGCCTGCAATACCGGAAGAATCCGGATATTTTCCAATGTAGAAATGGCCATATCCGGAAAATTTTGCGCCAATCCGGTTATGGCAGGTACAGCACCCCATAAAAAAATGATTCGGGGTTGAAACTGGTTTTTCAAAACCTGTAGATCCACAGAATTCAGGTTCGCGTTAACGAGGGCGATATCGTCCATATTAAGTTTGCATGCGTTAAGAATTTTCTGGAGAAAAGCAAGTTGGTCTTCCGGAATAAATTCATCGTCCGGATAGCCAACTAAAAAACAGATGGAATGAAGATTCTTTCCTAAAAAAGGATAACCAGATTCCTCTTTATTTTGGGTTAACACAGTTTTGATTTGCTTAATATCCGGATCCGGACCATTTTTAGTCACCAGGGATTCAGGGTAAAGAGACGCTATCAATTCTGCAGAAAGACGGATATGATTGATTCCCATAAAAGATATGAAAATATAAGATGAGTGGTTTTGTGTGCTCCGGGAATGTTTTGTTTCTTTGTAACATCAAAAATAGTATATATGATGGAGACGGTGGACATACAGGTTACCCGGGTAAAAAAAAGCAGACTGCATGAAATGGATTTCAATGATCTGCCATTTGGCAAATATTTCAGTGATCATATGCTGGAGGCGGACTATGCTGGGGGGGAATGGCAACTGGTTTCCATCAAACCCTATCAACCGATTTCATTTGAACCTTCCCTGATGGCGTTACATTATGGACAGTCAATCTTTGAAGGCATCAAAGCATACAGGAATAAAAACGGGGAAGCATTTATTTATCGTCCGTATGAAAATCTTAAACGTTTTAATATTTCTGCAGAAAGAATGGACATGCCTTCCATACCTGAAGATATTTTTATTGAAGGCATGCGTCAGCTTATAGAAATAGACAAGGACTGGATTCCTGCCAAGGAAGAATTCTCTTTGTATATACGCCCTTTCATGTTTGCGACGGATGCTGCATTGGGTGTTAAGGACTCGGAAACATATAAATTCATGATCCTGTTGAGTCCCACAGGACCATATTATGCGGCGCCGATGAAGATTTATGTGGAAGAAAAATATACCCGGGCAGCTCCCGGAGGTGTGGGCTTCGCAAAAAATGCCGGAAACTATGGAGGTGCACTCAAGGCTACCTCTGAAGCCAGGCGCCAGGGTTATGACCAGGTATTATGGACGGATGCTTTTGAACATAAGTGGCTGCAGGAAGTTGGTACCATGAATGTATTTTTTGTATTTGGGAAAACGGTGGTCACTCCATCCCTGGAAGAAGGAACCATTTTGGAAGGCGTAACACGTAACAGTGTGATCCAGGTATTGCGTGAACAAGGATTGAAGGTTGAGGAAAGAAGGATCAATATTGACGAAGTAGTGGAGGGGCACCGGAGCGGAAAGCTTACCGAGATTTTCGGATCAGGAACGGCAGCCACGATTTCTCCACTTAAGGAACTGCGATATAAGGATTACAGCATGCATTTAGACGTTTCGGCCTACCAGGTAGCTCCGGAAGCCAAGAAAATCCTTACTGAAATCCGGGAAGGGAAAAGACCGGATATACATGGCTGGCTGGTAAAAGTCTGAGATCAACATTAATTTGGAGATTCCCGGCCCGGCTGTTACCTTTGCCGTCCCAAAATTCAAACAGGTTCGGAATGCCAACTATACAACAATTAGTTAGAAAAGGAAGAGAGATCATCCGTGCGAAAAGCAAGTCCAGGGCACTGGACAGCTGTCCGCAGAGACGTGGTGTATGTACCCGGGTATATACCACCACGCCTAAAAAACCTAATTCCGCCCTCCGTAAAGTGGCTAAAGTCCGATTGACCAATAAAATTGAGGTGATTGCATATATTCCGGGTGAAGGGCATAACCTGCAGGAGCATTCCATCGTCCTGATTCGCGGAGGCCGTGTAAAAGACCTTCCGGGAGTACGTTATCATATCGTTCGCGGGTCATTGGATACCGCTGGTGTGAAGGATCGGAAGAAAAGCCGTTCTAAATACGGAACCAAGAAAGAAAAAGCCGGGGCGAAACCTGCAGCCAAGAAATAATAAAAATTTAATTTGAAATAACTCATGAGGAAAACACAGGCCAAAAAATTACTACTCGCTCCGGATGCAAAATTCAATGACATCCTGGTTACGCGTTTTGTAAACAACCTGATGTGGCAGGGTAAAAAAAATACAGCGTTCGGGCTGTTTTACGACGCCATCGACCGCGTTTCCAAACAAACCAATGAAAACGGGTACGAAATCTGGAGAAGGGCTTTGAATAATGTTACTCCTGCAGTTGAAGTCAGGAGCCGTCGTATCGGGGGCGCCACTTTTCAGATTCCTGCAGAAGTACGTGCCGACCGTAAGATTTCCCTTAGCATCAAATGGCTGATCCGTTATAGCCGGGAAAGAAACGGGAAAAGCATGGCTGACAAACTGGCTGGTGAAATCCTGGCAGCAAGTAAAGGTGAAGGTGGGGCTTTCAAAAAGAAAGAAGACACACACCGTATGGCAGAAGCCAATAAGGCATTTGCACATTTCCGAATCTAAAAGAATAACTTATTTTTTTTGTTGACTCCCCCGACTTAGCCGGGGGATTTTTTTTACAGGATCTCAGCCTTTTAATTTTCATCTCTCTTTTTGCGGGGCAGATCTGCACAATTGCATATTATTTGGTACCTTTGCGCTCCAAAAAGAAAATACTTTAATTATATATAATGGCAGACTTAAAATTTCAAAGAAACTTCGGTATTGCGGCACATATTGATGCCGGGAAAACGACCACTACCGAGCGTATATTACGCTATACCGGTATGATCCATAAGATCGGAGAAGTGCATGACGGAGCAGCTACAACCGACTGGATGGACCAGGAAAAGGAGAGGGGGATCACGATCACATCTGCGGCTGTGAGTTGCCAATGGAACTTTCCGACCGATAAGGGGAAAGTGGACGCGAACACGAAGAAATATAATTTCAATATTATTGATACGCCGGGCCACGTGGATTTTACTATTGAGGTAGAAAGATCCCTGCGTGTTCTGGATGGACTTATTGCATTGTTTTCAGCAGTTGATGGTGTAGAGCCACAATCCGAAACCGTTTGGCGTCAAGCGAACCGATATAAGGTTCCGCGGATCGGTTTTGTAAATAAAATGGATCGTTCGGGTGCAGATTTCCTTATGGTGGTTACCCAGGTAAAAGAAATGCTGGGTGCCAATGCAGTTCCTCTGCAGTTGCCGATTGGCGCTGAAGATGATTTCAAAGGTGTCGTGGATCTTATCAGAATGAAAGGAGTTATCTGGCATATGGAAACAGAAGGAATGACCTTCGATGAAATTGAAATTCCGGCAGATTTACTGGAGGAAGCCAAAGAATGGAGAGCAAAACTGGTAGAAGCAGTTGCTGATTATGACCATAAGCTGCTGGAAAAATTCTTTGTGGATCCGAATAGTATTACCGAAGATGAAATGCATGAAGCCATTCGTAAAGCTACCATTGACCTGAGTATTGTACCAATGATGTGCGGTTCATCCTTTAAAAATAAAGGTGTGCAAACCGTACTAGATGCCGTTTGCCGTTACCTGCCTACTCCTATTGATCTCGAAGATACCGTAGGTACTGATCCGAACACAGGTGAAACCATCACACGTAAACCTGATCCTAAAGAACCTTTTGCAGCGCTTGCATTTAAAATCATGACTGATCCATTCGTTGGACGTCTTGCATTTTTCCGCTGTTATAGCGGTCGTCTCGAATCTGGTTCTTATGTGTTGAATGTTCGAAGTGGTAAGAAAGAACGTATCAGCCGGATAATGAAGATGTTCGCCAATAAACAGAACCCGATTGATTTTATTGAAGCTGGTGATATCGGAGCAGCTGTGGGTTTTAAGGAAATAAAAACGGGAGATACTTTATGTGATGAAGATCATCCGATCACGCTGGAAAATATGTTTATTCCGGAACCTGTAATTGCTGTAGCTGTTGAACCAAAAACACAGGCGGATGTGGATAAAATGGGTTTGGCTATTTCCAAACTTGTGGAAGAAGATCCTACCCTTCGTGTGAATACAGATGAAGAAACGGGGCAGACCATCCTGCGTGGTATGGGTGAACTTCATCTTGAAATCATCATCGAACGTATGCGTCGTGAGTTTAAAGTGGATGTTAACCAGGGTGCTCCTCAGGTTGCTTATAAAGAAGCATTCAATACTACTATTGAACATCGTGAGATACTGAAAAAGCAAACAGGCGGCCGCGGTAAATTCGCCGATATCCAGTTCGCCATCGGGCCTGCTGATGAAGAATGGATTAAAGAAAACGAAGGGAAACATTTCCAGTTTGTAAATGATATTTTCGGAGGATCCATTCCAAAAGAATTTATCCCCGCTATTTCTAAAGGATTTGAAATATCCATGACTACCGGCGTTTTAGCTGGTTATCCGATGACCAACATGAAAGTCCGTGTTTTTGATGGCAGTTATCATGATGTGGATTCTGACGCGATGAGTTTTGAAATATGCGCAAGATCAGCTTTTCGTGAAGCTGGACGCAAAGCAAAACCAATTCTGCTGGAACCCATAATGAAAGTGGAGGTACTAACACCCGACCAGTACATGGGTGATGTAACCGGGGACCTGAACCGTCGCCGGGGTATTCTCGAAGGAATGGACAGCAGGGCGAATCTGCAGGTGATCAAGGCCAAAGTTCCATTGAGTGAGATGTTTGGATATGTGACGCAATTGCGTTCACTTAGTTCCGGGCGGGCCACTTCTACTATGGAATTCTCCCATTATGCTCCTGCACCAAACAATATCGCAGAAGAAGTGATTGCTAAAGTGAAGGGAAAGGGTAAGGTTACTGCCTGATCCATTTAAATTAATATTATGAAAATCCCGCAATTGCGGGATTTTTTTTTGAACGGCAATAGTGCAACGGTCCATTTGTTTATTTTTCAGGATAAATTTTTTTTATGATGTTACGCTTCCTTACTTCCAGATTACTGTTTTGCCTGCTATTAATAATGACGGCCTTAAGCAGCTCTGCCCAGTTATATGACCGGATGACCTGGAGCATGGACGGGAACCGTTTTTATACAAGTGAGGATGGTGCCATAATAGAGTACACAGTAAAAGATCTGAGCCGAAATATCATGGTGCCTGCGCAGTTGCTCATTCCGGCAGGTAGAACAAGGGCATTGGATATCAAAAACTTTTTCTTCTCCGCTGATTTCAAAAAGATTTTGATATATACGAATGCAAAAAAAGTATGGCGCTATGAAACCCGGGGCGACTACTGGATATTTAATTTTTCCGATTCTTCCTTGAAACAATTGGGAAAGGGATTACCTGCTTCTTCACTCATGTTTGCAAAAATATCTCCGGATGGCACCAAGACAGCTTATGTTAGCAATCATAATTTATTCGTGGAAAACCTTTCAACACATATCATCAAACCATTAACGCGCAATGGTTCACGTAAAATGATCAACGGGACATTCGACTGGGTTTATGAAGAAGAATTTGATTGCCGCGATGGTTTCCGTTGGAGTCCTGACAGCCGGACAATTGCTTATTGGCAGATCAACGACAGTACCACACGCGACTACTATATGCTGAATACAACTGATTCAGTTTACTCAAGAGTGGTTCCGGTAGAATATCCTGTTGCGGGACAGATGCCATCCCCATTTAAAATCGGTGTTGTAGATATAAGTGATAACCAAACTCACTGGATGAAGATTCCTGCCGATTTTAAAAACGGCACATATCTGCCCAGGATGGAATGGGCTTCGAATAGCCAGGAATTGATTGTACAACGTCTCAACAGAAATCAGAATGAATCGGATGTTTTATTATGCAATGCTAAAACCGGTGAAGTAAAATCTGTTTATAATGAAAAAGTAACAGCATGGATAGATATCATTTCTGCATGGGATGATAAATATAAAATGGGTGGCTGGGACTGGTTAAAAAATGGAACTGAATTTTTATGGGCCAGTGAGAAGGACGGATGGAGGCATTTATATCGGATTAGCAGGGATGGTAAAAAACAGGTACTCATTACACATGGCAACTACGATGTGATGGAAATTTCATTGATTGATGAAAAAAATAATCTGGTTTATTTTATGGCCTCACCTGACAACGCCACCCAGGCTTATCTCTATCGTTGTAACCTGGATGGTGCAGGCATGGCACAACGAGTTACACCGTTAAATGAACCCGGCACGCATAATTATGAATTTTCACCTAATGGAAAATTTGCCGAGCATCATTTTTCAAACTATTACACACCCCCTGCTGGGGAATGGATATCCATGCCTGACCATCAGGCGTTGAATGGCAGTCAGCCTGTAAAACCTGTAAATCCGCAGGATAGTTCTGCATCCAATATTTCATTCTTCAAAATCCTGACAGCAGATGGTGTGAGTATGGATGGCTGGATGCAGAAGCCCATTCCATTCAACAATACAAAAAAATACCCCGTTTTATTTTTGGTCTACACCGAACCGGCAGCACAAACCGTAAGGGATGTATTTGGAATAACCCATTGTCCTGTCTATCCTGGCAAATTGGACCAGGATGGTTATATCTATATTTCACTGGATAATCGGGGTACGCCTGCACCAAAAGGTTCAGACTGGAGAAAATCCATTTACAGAAAGATCGGACAGTTGAATATCCACGATCAGGCACAAGCTGCTGCTGAAGTTTGTCGCTGGTCTTTTGTTGATACTTCCCGTATTGCAGTATGGGGATGGAGCGGAGGCGGCTCAGCAACCCTCAACCTGATGTTTCAGCACCCGGAGATTTATAAAACAGGAGTTGCGGTAGCAGCAGTTGGAAATATAGAAACATATGACAATATATATCAGGAAAGATATATGGGTAATCCATTGGAAACCAAGGAAGATTATGTGAAAGGCTCTGCCATTACTTATGCTTCAAAACTACAGGGCAACCTCCTGTATATTCATGGCAGCGGGGATGATAATGTACATTACAACAATGCCGAAATGCTACTCAATGAGCTTATAAAATACAATAAAACCTTTCAGTTCATGGAATATCCAAACCGGACCCATAGTATATCCGAGGGTCCGGGTACAGGAATACATCTGAGAAATTTATTTAAAAACTACCTGAATGCGCATTGCCCCGGAGGCGGCAAATAATTCTCAAAAAACCTCTATAATTCTTTGACAGTTTATCTCTTAACCCATACCTTTGCATCCCGTTCAAAAAACGGGAATTGACATATGTCTCAGCGAATCAGAATCAAATTACAGTCTTACGATCACAATCTTGTGGATAAATCCGCCGAGAAAATCGTAAAGACAGTGCGCAGCACAGGAGCCGTCGTAACCGGCCCTATACCATTACCTACACGTAAAAAAGTATTCACCGTATTGCGCTCGCCACATGTCAATAAAAAAGCACGTGAACAATTTCAATTGCATACGCATAAGAGGTTGTTGGACATTTATACATCTACTTCAAGGACAGTTGATGCACTATCCAAGTTGGATTTGCCATCCGGAGTTGATGTAGAAATTAAAGCCTGAGTAAAAATTCCATCTGCCAAACCGTGAAAACGGCCAAAGCAGCGCTGGATGATTTGAAAAGAAATATGAACAAGCCGTTCGGGGTTTGTTTACTACCGGTACTTCTGTCACCCGCCGTAGCTTTAGCGAAGACGGGCTCCCTGAAAAAAGGGTAAAGAAGAAGAAGCTTAAAGCGATCAATGGTCGCCTACGCTAACGCTTCGGCGACTAAAAGAAAAGGTCGGTTGCAAACAGGGGATTGAAATCAGTATCAGCTTTACAAAAGCTAAGCAGACCGCTGATTGTCCTTAGACACCAGGCACAAACCAATAAAAAATGAAAGGTTTAATTGGAAAGAAAGTTGGAATGACCAGTGTCTTCACCCCTGATGGCAAGCAGTTAGCCTGCACCATTATTGAAGCCGGACCTTGTGTTGTTACACAGGTAAAAACCACCGGTTCCGACGGATACAATGCACTCCAGATCGCTTTTGGTGAAAAGAAAGAAAAACACACACTCTCTTCTGAAAAGAACCACTTCGCCAAAGCAAATACCACAACAAAGCAATTTATCAGGGAATTCCGCAATTTTTCTATAGAGAAAAATCTTGGGGAGGCACTTACAGTTGAGATATTCGCCGAAGGTGAAATTGTAGACGTTGTGGGTACATCCAAAGGGAAGGGTTTCCAGGGAGTTGTAAAGCGTCATGGATTTCACGGGGTGGGCGGTCAGTCACACGGTCAGCACGACCGCAGCCGTGCACCGGGTTCATTGGGTAACTCCTCAGATGCATCACGCGTTATGAAAGGTGTTCGTATGGCCGGACGTATGGGTGGTGACAGGGTGAAGTTGAAAGGCCTTAAAGTAGTGAAAATATTTCCTGAAAAAAATTATCTGCTGATTGCCGGATCTGTTCCGGGACACAATGGTTCCATTGTATACATTCAGAAATAACTTATTAATAAGATTCACATGCAATTAGATGTTTTAAATATAAAGGGAGCTAAAACGGGTCGTAAGCTTGAGTTGCCTGCGGATATTTTTGAAGCAGAACCAAATGATCACGTGATATACCTGGCGGTAAAACAGTACCTGGCTGCACAGCGCCAGGGTACACATAAAGTCAAAACCCGAATGGAAGTGAAAGGATCTTCCAAAAAATTACATAAACAAAAAGGTACAGGTGGTTCACGTAAAGGAAATATACGGAATCCATTGTATAAAGGGGGAGGAACAATATTCGGACCCAAACCCAGGAGTTACGATTTCAAACTTAATCGTAAAGTAAAGGACCTTGCAAAAATCTCGGCTCTTTCTTACAAGGCAAAAGCGAATTCCATCATCGTTGTGGAAGACATTCAGTTGAAAGCGCCGAAAACCAGTGAAATGGTTAGCCTGATCGGCGGATTAAAACTAAACGGCAAAAAGGCGCTTTTTGTGACTCCGGAATACAATGATAACCTGCATCTAAGTTTACGCAATATTCCGGGACAGGAAAGCAGCCTGTTAGCCGACGTGAATACCTATGATATTGTGAATGCTGATATACTGGTCCTGACAGAAACAGCAGCGAAGATGTTTACAAAAGAAGAGGAAGCATAAATAAATTTTCAAATTCGTAAAGATGAAATTAGGAGAAGTTCTCATACGCCCGATACTAACTGAAAAAGCAAATGCCCAGCAGGAAAAGCTCCGTCGTTATGCTTTCAAAGTAAACACCCGGGCTAACAAACTGGAGATCAAAAAAGCAGTAGAAGAATTTTACGGTATCACGGTAACGGATGTGAATACGGTAATTGTCCCGGGTAAGGCAAGGTCAAGGTCTACCAAGGCCGGTCTTATTGTTGGCCGCAAACCTGGATACAAGAAAGCGCTGATCACCATTGCCGAAGGAGAAACAATCGATTTGTATTCGAATATTTAAGTAATTAAAAGATATGGCACTAAGAAAATTTAAACCCGTCACTGCAGGAACCCGTTGGAGGATAGGTAATGCCTACGCAGAAATTACTTCCGATTCACCTGAAAAGACCCTTCTGGAAAAAATCAGCCGCACGGGTGGCAGAAATTCTCAGGGAAGAAGGGCCATGCGTTATATTGGTGGCGGTCATAAAAAAATGTATCGTCTGATTGATTTCAAAAGGGATAAAAAAGAAATCCCGGGGAAAGTTGTTTCCATTGAATATGATCCGAACAGAACTTCTTTCATAGCACTGATTCAGTACAGTGATGGAGAAAAAAGATATATTCTGGCTCCGCAGGGGTTACAGATAGGTGGAACTGTTCAGGCAGGAGATGCAGTAGCGCCGGAAATCGGGAATGCATTGCAGATGAAAAACATTCCTCTTGGCACCAACGTGCATAATGTAGAAATGCAGCCCGGACAAGGTGGAAAGCTTATCCGCAGTGCTGGTACCACTGCGCAGCTGACCAACAAGGAAGATAAATACGCTGTACTTAAAATGCCTTCAGGAGAACTCAGAAAAATTCTGATTAACTGCTATGCGACGGTCGGTGTAGTTTCAAATAGCGATCACAGTCTTCAGAGCATGGGTAAAGCCGGTCGTAACCGCTGGAGAGGTATCCGCCCTCGGGTTCGGGGAGTTGCTATGAACCCGGTAGATCATCCAATGGGTGGTGGTGAAGGTAAGGCTTCTGGTGGCCAGCCCCGTTCAAGAAATGGTCAGTATTCAAGGGGTCTGAAGACCAGGACTAAAGGAAAGGGAAGCGACAAATTGATTATTCAGACTAAGAAAGGAAAGAAGATAGGTAAATAATTTTCAAATTTCAAGTTAACTCATTCAAATTATGGGTCGTTCAATAAAAAAAGGTCCTTACGTAGATGCCAACCTTGAGACAAAAATCCTTAGTATCAATGAAGGAAAGGGGAAAAAAGGTGTCATCAAAACCTGGAGCCGTCGTTCCACTATCACACCGGATTTCGTAGGACATACTTTTGCCGTGCACAATGGCAATAAATTTATCCCGGTATATGTTACCGAATTTATGGTGGGCCATAAACTTGGTGAATTTGCGCCGACAAGAAATTTTAAAGGACACTCCAGCAAGAAGATTGCTGAATAATTGAAAACCAGTTACCGGATAGCTTTGAGCTTTCGGTTTAAAAAAGATAAAATGGAAGCATTAGCTAAACTAAAAAATTATCCAACGTCGCCTCGAAAAATGCGATTGCTGGCGGATGAAATAAGAGGCCTGCAGGTTGAAAAGGCGCTGGCATTGCTGGAGCATCATCCGCAACATTCTTCTACTCCACTATACAAATTATTGTGGTCTGCGGTTAAAAACTGGGAATCGAAGAATGAAGGAAAAAGTGCAGCTGATGCGGGACTGCTGGTGAAGACAATATTTGTAGACGGTGCCAGAGTGTTAAAGCGTATGCGTCCGGCTCCTCAGGGTCGTGGATACCGGGTTCGTAAACGAAGTAATCATGTGACGTTGATAGTAGATGAGAAAATTGAAAGTAAAAAGTAAAAAGTAAAAAAGGCTGAAAACAAGTGGTGAATGCCTGCATTCAGACGAATTTTCAGATTTTAAATTTTCAAATTAAAAAGATACATGGGTCAGAAAACAAATCCTATAGGCGCGAGACTGGGAATCATCCGTGGCTGGGAGTCAAACTGGTTCGGAAATAAAAAAGATTATTCTGTCAAACTGATAGAAGATAATAAAATCAGAACCTATCTCAATGCGCGTATCAACAAAGGCGGAATCGCCAAGATCGTGATTGAGCGTACACTCAACAAGCTTATCGTAACGATTCATACCTCCAAGCCCGGTATTATTATCGGTAAGGGGGGCGGAGAAGTGGACCGTATCAAGGAAGAATTGAAAAAACTGACCGGAAAGGAAGATGTTCAGATCAATATCCTGGAAATCAGGAGACCCGAACTGGATGCGAATATAGTAGCAGACACAATTGCCCGCCAGATTGAAAACCGTATAAATTATAAAAGAGCCATTAAAATGGCCATCGCTTCAGCCCTGCGTATGGGTGCAGAGGGGATAAAGGTAAAAGTGGGCGGTCGTTTGGGTGGTTCAGAAATTGCCCGCACGGAAGAAATTAAATCTGGACGCACGCCATTGCATACACTCCGCATGGATATTGATTATGCCAGCGTGTTTGCATTGACAGTATATGGAAAAATCGGTGTCAAGGTTTGGATAAGTAAAGGAGAAGTATTAACGAAACGCGATTTGAATCCAAATTTCGTAGGAGGTAAAACAGACGTAAGTGACAGAAGAGAGAGAAGGGATGAAATCAAGGATCGTGAAGACCGTGGCCGTGGTGGAGAAAGAAGAGGTGGTGGTACTGGTGGTGGAGAACGCAGAGGTGGCGCAGGAAGGAGATAGTAATTAACAAATTTTCAAATTGAACCAATATGTTACAGCCCAAAAGGAGTAAACATAGGAAAGCACAAAAAGGCAGAATTCGCGAAGTCGCTAAAAGAGGAACAGATATTTCTTTTGGCTCTTACGGACTGAAGGCATTGGAAGGAATCTGGTTAACTAATCGTCAACTGGAAGCCGCCCGTCAGGCATTGACACGTTCAATGAAGAGAGAAGGAAATGTGTGGATCCGCGTATTCCCTGATAAGCCGATCACTAAGAAACCACAGGAAGTGAGAATGGGTAAGGGTAAAGGTAATCCTGAATATTGGGCAGCCGTAGTGGAACCGGGACGAATGTTATTTGAAGCAGATGGTGTAACTGAAGCCGTTGCAAAAGAAGCTTTATTGCTCGCCGCCCAGAAGTTGCCGATTAAAACCAAATTCGTGGTTCGCCATGATGTGATAGCGTTATAATTCAAATATATCAAGATGTCAAAGAGAAATGATTTTGTAAACAGCCTCAAAGACCTGAGTGAAACTGACCTCCATGCTAGGGTTCGTGAAGACGAACAGCGTTTGAAAAAGCTGGAATTTGCTCATGCAATATCTCCACTGGAAAGTCCGGTAAACATCCGAATGATCAGAAAAGATATCGCCAGGCTGAAAACAGAATTAACCAAAAGAATAATCGGAAAACAGGCCAAGGAAAAAGCATAAGCATTACTTAGTTCCGGCCGCGGACTGATTTATAAAATATCAAATTAGCATTATGTCAGACAGAAATTTACGGAAAACAAGAATCGGGGTTGTCAGCAGCAACAAAATGAATAAGACCGTAGTTGTTGCAGTTGAAAGAAAAGTACAACATCCGATTTACGGAAAGTTCCTGAAAAAAACTACCAGATTTCATGCCCATGATGAAAAGAACGAGTGCAGTATCGGTGATGTGGTGCGGATCATGGAAAGCCGTCCATTAAGTAAAACAAAGCGTTGGCGCCTGGTTGAAATAGTGGAGAAAGCGAAATAATGTTCATTCTATAAAAAATATTAAATGATACAGCAGGAAAGCAGACTAAACGTTGCAGATAATAGCGGAGCCAAAGAAGTATTGTGCATCCGTGTATTAGGAAACAGCGGACAGGACTATGCTAAAATCGGAGATAAGATTGTAGTAACAGTAAAAGATGCACTACCTGCCGGAGGTATTAAGAAAGGAACCGTGACCAAGGCCGTGATCGTCCGTACCAAGAACAAACTTCGCCGTAAAGATGGTTCTTATATCCGTTTCGATGATAACGCAGTGGTATTACTGAACCCGAGCGATGAACCAAGGGGTACACGTATTTTCGGACCGGTTGCACGCGAACTTCGTGATAAGGGTTATATGAAAATTATTTCACTGGCTCCGGAAGTGTTATAAGCTTAAAGCGTAAAGCTTAAGGCCTTCAGACCGGAAAGAAAGATTATTTGTTAGTAGTTTATTAAATATAAAGAAGAGCCTAACGCCTTAAGCCTTGCGCTTTAAGCCTGAAGGGACTTAAACAAAAAAATGAAAAGATGGACAGCAGATTCAAACCCAAATTCAATATTAAAAAGGGTGACAAAGTGGTGGTGATTTCAGGAGACGATAAAGACCTTAAAAAATCACGCAAAGTACTGGAAGTATTTCCGGATACATCCAAAGTACTGGTTGAAGGGGTCAATGTCGTTACCAAACACACTAAACCTTCTGCCCAGAATACCAAGGGTGGTATTGTGAAGATGGAAGCTCCCATTCATATTTCAAATGTGCTGCTATGGGATGTCAAAACTGGCGGCCCTTCTAAAGCAAAACGTACCAGGGAAAATGGAAAACTTATTCGCATAGCTAAAAAATCAGGGGAGGTAATTAAATAATGAGCACTACAAAATACACTGCCCGCCTGGCAGAAAAATACAAGAAGGAAGTGATTCCCGCATTGGTTAAAAAATTCGGGTACACATCTGTTATGCAGGCGCCTAAATTGGAAAAAATCTGCCTGAACCGTGGTATTAACGGTGCTGTATCAGATAAGAAACTGGTGGACATTACAATTGAAGAACTGACAACAATTACCGGTCAGAAAGCCGTATCTACGATTTCCAAAAAAGATATTTCCAATTTCAAGCTGCGGAAAGGAATTCCGATTGGAGCCCGTGTAACATTACGTGGTGTAAAAATGTATGAATTTCTGGATCGCCTTGTAGCTGCAGCTCTTCCCCGTGTACGCGATTTTAAAGGTGTAAGTGAAAAAGCATTTGACGGTCGCGGTAACTATACCATGGGTATTACGGAACAAATTATTTTCCCTGAAGTGGATATTGATAAAGTGAATAAGATTACCGGAATGGATATCACGTTTGTGACAACGGCAAAGAGCAATGAAGAAGCATATGAATTGTTGAAAGCCCTTGGAATGCCTTTCAGGAATGCAAAAAAAGAAGATTCCAACTAAATAAAGCTGAATTTAAATCAATTAATAAAAATTCATGGCCAAAGAATCAGTCAAAGCCAGACAAAGGAAACGGGAAAAGATGGTCGCAAAATATGCTGACAGGCGTGCTGCGTTAAAAGCTGCAGGCGATTATAAAGCACTTGACCTGCTTCCAAAGAATGCATCGCCTGTGCGTTTGAAAAATCGTTGCCAGTTAACAGGCAGACCACGGGGATATATCCGCTACTTCGGTGTATCCAGGAATATGTTCCGTGATATGGCGCTGCAGGGGAAGATTCCTGGCGTAAGAAAAGCAAGCTGGTAGGTTCGTTGAGCGTTGGCCGTTGACCGTTGACCGTGTCAAGGGAGAGGATTCAAAACAGAATCCGCCAACTGCCAACCGCCGCCCGCCAACAAAAATAATTTATAAAGTATATAACAGATATAAAATGGTAACAGATCCTATAGCAGATTTTCTCACCAGAATCCGTAATGCGCAGATGGCGAATCACCGGATTGTAGAAATTCCTGCTTCGAACCTGAAAAAGCGGATGACAGAAATTTTGTACGATAAGGGTTATATCCTTAAATACAAATTTGAGGACGACAGTAAGCAGGGCGTGATCAAGATCGCACTGAAGTACGATCCAACCACCAAGGAACCGGCAATCCGTAGCCTTGAAAGAGTTAGCCGTCCTGGGCTGCGTCAATATGCGAGCCCGGTGGAATTTAAGCGTGTAAAAAACGGTTTGGGAATCGCCATTGTATCAACATCAAAAGGTGTAATGACCGATAAAGATGCAAAAGCGCAGAATGTGGGGGGAGAGGTTCTTTGTCATGTGTATTAGCAGATGGTGACTTAACAAGTGTGGAAGTGTGGTAGTGTGGAAGTGTGGTAGTGTGTGAGATGAAATTTAATTCTCAAATTCTCAAATTAGAAAATATGTCCAGGATAGGAAAAAAGCCGGTTCTCATTCCCAAAGGAGTCACAGTTACTGTGGGCACCGATAATTCGGTTACAATAAAAGGTCCGAAGGGGGAATTAAAGCAGGTGATCGATCGTGATATCAAGGTGGAAGTGAAAGAAAATAAGATTGAAATTTCGCGTCCAACCGATCAGATCCGTCATCGCGCTCTGCATGGTTTATATCGCTCATTATTGTCGAACATGGTGAAGGGAGTTACGGAAGGATATAAAAGACAGCTGGAACTCATCGGTGTTGGTTTTAAAGCATCCAACCAGGGAAACCTGCTGGACCTGGCACTGGGATATTCTCACAATATCATTTTTGAAATTCCAAAAGAACTGAAACTGGCAACAGTTCAGGAAAAAGGGGAGAATCCTAAAATCATGCTGGAGGGATCTGATAAACAATTAATAGGACAGGTTGCTGCCAAAATCCGGGGTTTGCGTAAACCTGAACCATACAAGGGTAAAGGAATTCGGTACACAGGTGAAATTGTGAGAAAGAAGGCTGGAAAGGCAGCGGGAAAATAGTGTGAGAGTGTGAAAATATTATCACTGAAAGTTAAAGATCAAATTTTCAAATTCAAAGAGATGGATAAGTTAATAAAAAGACAGAAAATCAGATACCGCGTCCGCAAAAAGGTTGCAGGGAGTGCTGACAAGCCCCGTTTGTCAGTCTTCAGAAGCAACAGCGAAATCTATGCGCAGCTGATTGATGATGATAAAGGAACGACCCTTGCTGCAGCTTCTTCACGTGATAAAGATATTGTTGCGCAGAAAGTGACGAAAACAGAAAAAAGCAAACTGGTTGGGTTAACGATTGCTCGCAAGGCGACCGAACTGGGAATCCGAAAAGTAGTATTCGACCGCGGTGGTAATTTATATCATGGAAGAGTGAAAGCCATTGCTGAAGCAGCCCGTGAAGGCGGTCTTCAGTTTTAATTAATTAAATAGTTTAGTCGTAAATATTTATCATGTCAACAACAAGCATATCTAAGATCAAAGCCGGTGACCTGGAGTTGAAAGAAAAAGTGGTTTCCATTAATCGCGTGGTAAAGACCACAAAGGGTGGACGTGCTTTCAGTTTTTCCGCACTCGTTGTAGTGGGAAATGAAAACGGCGTGGTTGGTCATGGTTTGGGAAAGGCCAAAGAAGTTCAGGAAGCCATAACAAAAGGAATTGAAGATGCAAAGAAAAACCTGATAAAGGTTCCTGTGATGCATGGAACGATCCCACACGATCAGCTTGCCAAGGAAGGTGCAGCAAAAGTGCTGATCAAGCCCGCCGCCCATGGAACTGGTGTAATCGCAGGCGGAAGCATGCGTGCCGTATTGGAAAGTGCTGGTATTACAGATGTGTTGGCTAAATCTCTGGGATCCGCAAATCCGCATAATGTTGTTAAAGCTACTTTCAAAGCACTTGGCTTATTGAGAGAACCAATACAGGTTTCAAGAACAAGAAATATTTCATTGAAGAAAGTATTCAACGGATAAACCGGAATAAATCAGAAGGAAATGAAAAAATTACGAATTACACAAATAAAAAGCGGTATCGACAGGTCGGAAAGACAAAAATTGACCTTGCAGGCACTGGGCTTGAAAAAGCTGCATAATCCAAGAGAAATCGAAGCAACTCCCCAGGTACTTGGCATGATCAGGACGGTGGAGCATTTATTAAAAGTGGAAGAAGTATAAATACAAGTGTGAGAGTGTGAGAGTGTGAAAAACATTTTAATTCCGCATCAGGCAGGACTAAATTTTCAAAACAACAATGATGAACTTACATAGTATCAAGCCGGCAAAAGGCTCAACACATAAGGAAAAAAGACTTGGTCGTGGTGAAGCTTCCGGTAAGGGAGGTACTTCCACCAAGGGTAACAAAGGGGGACAAAGTCGCGCCGGTTACCAGCGCAAGATGGCACATGAAGGAGGGCAGATGCCAATCCAGCGAAGGTTACCAAAACGTGGATTCAAAAACCCCGATCGCGTTTCATATGTTGTATTCAACCTTTCGCAAATTGAACAACTCGCTGAGAAATATGATATTAAGGAGATTTCGGCTGCTAATTTATACGCAAGCGGATTGATTTCACGCACTGACTTAGTTAAAATACTTGGCAAGGGAGAATTGAAATCCAAACTTAATTTCAAAGTAAATGCAGTGAGTGAAAAGGCCAAACTGGCGATTGAAGGATCCGGAAGTTCTCTCGAAATCATAGAGCTGAAGAAGCCGGTAGTGGGTTCAAAATCCTAAAATAGTCATTAACTTGCACAGACGATTCGGATCGTCTTTTTTGCTTGCAGCTGTTCCTAAATAATTACGAAGAACGTGAAGAAATTTTTTGATACTTTAAAAAATATATGGAGTATTCCGGAATTAAAAAGTAAGATTCTTGTGACGCTTACTTTGCTGCTGGTATACAGATTCTGTACTTATATTGTTTTACCTGGAATAGACCCAAACAAACTGGCAAGTCTAAGTGGCGCCAAGACCGGCGCACTCGGACTTATTGATGCGTTTTCAGGTGGTGCCTTTTCGCAGGCTTCCATTCTCGCCCTGGGTATCATGCCTTATATCTCTGCCTCTATATTCATGCAGCTGATGAGTATCCTGGTACCCCAGATGCAAAAAATTCAGAAAGATGGTGAGAGTGGCAGAAAGAAAATTAACCAATGGACCCGCTACCTCACGGTTATTGTAACTTTTGCTCAGGCGTATGCTTATGTGGGCTATTTGAAAACCATGGGTCATGATGCAATCATCGACAGCTTCAGCGCTTTTTTCTGGCTCACAACTCCTGTCCTGCTAACCGCGGGTACTCTATTCGTAATGTGGATTGGAGAAAAAATTACTGATAAAGGTTTGGGAAATGGTACATCTATAATCATCATGATTGGTATCCTCGCCCGTTTTCCAGGAGCACTGTCCCGCGAATTCCAGTCAAAAGCTGTAAATGGCAGTGGCGGCATTCTTCTTTTTGTTATTGAAGTTGCTATTCTCATCGCTGTAATAATGGGTCTTATTGTTTTAATACAGGGTGTAAGGAAAGTGCCGGTAAACTATGCAAAACAGATTGTGGGTAACCGCCAGTTTGGAGGAGCCCGTCAGTTTCTTCCGCTGAAAGTAAACAGTGCCGGTGTAATGCCGATCATATTTGCACAGGCCATTATGTTCCTGCCTACGTTGATTTCCTATACCAGTTTCGAAAATAAGGAAGGCATCTCAAGAATATTTTCTGATCCGCGTGATTATGTTCATATGATTTTCTATGGAATCATAGTTATCGGATTTACTTTCCTCTATACCTCCCTGATCTTTAATCCTAAGCAGGTAGCTGATGATCTCAAACGTAATAATGGTTTTGTACCAGGAGTAAAACCTGGTCAGCCAACTGCAGATTTTATAGGCTCAGTAATGGATAAGATTACACTGCCTGGTGCAGTTTTACTGGCTATTGTAGGAATTCTTCCTGGATTTGCACAACGCGCAGGTGTTACACAGGGTTTTGCAGCTTTTTACGGAGGAACTTCTTTGCTCATTATGGTAGCTGTAATTCTTGATACCCTACAGCAGATTGAAACCCAGCTGCTGATGCGTCAGTATGACGGACTGATGAAGTCAGGCCGTATTCAGGGCCGTCAGTCGGTTACCAATGCGGTGATCTAGGATGATTTATCACAAAACGAAAGCAGAAATTGAACTGGCAAGGGAAAGTGCGTTGCTTGTTAGTAAAACGCTTACTGAAACCGCCAAGCTTTTGAAGCCGGGCATTACTACGCTTTCACTGGATAAGTTTATTGGAAGTTTTATACGTGATCATATTGCCATTCCTTC
>DASZHV010000071.1:0-15876 GCA_035937535.1 Puia sp.
GAAGATCCTGAATTATTAAAAAAACAATTGCTCTCCCTCTCTTTGCAAAATAATTGGAACATTGTTTCTTTGCAGTCGGAAAACAGGAGCCTGGAAGATATTTTCAGAGGACTTACAAAAACCATCATTCATGAGTAGTATCAAAAAGATTTTTGCGAGACAAATTTTAGACAGCCGGGGAAATCCAACTGTTGAAGTAGATATACATACCGAAGCAGGATTTATGGGAAGAGCAGCCGTTCCCAGTGGTGCCAGTACGGGCATCCATGAAGCTGTTGAACTGCGCGACGGAGATAAAAAAATATACCAGGGGAAGGGTGTGTTGAAAGCGGTAGAAAATGTAAATACCATGATCGCTGCAAAACTCAAAGGTTTTGAAGTATCTGATCAGGCTGGCCTGGATGCGGTTGTCATTGCATTAGATGGAACGCCGAATAAATCAAAACTCGGCGCTAATGGAATGCTGGCTGTAAGTCTGGCCGCTGCTAAAGCAGCAGCTAAGGAAGCCGGGCTCCCTCTTTTTCGTTATGTAGGAGGAACCAATGCAGTTACCCTGCCAATTCCAATGATGAATATCCTGAACGGAGGCGCACACGCAGATAATAAAATTGATTTCCAGGAATTCATGGTAATGCCTGTGGGTGCTTCATCATTTAGTGAAGGCCTGAGATGGGGTGTTGATATTTTTCATACGCTTAAAAGTGTGCTGAAGAAAAAAGGATTCAGCACCAATGTTGGGGATGAAGGTGGTTTTGCACCGAATATCCAGAGTAATGAAGAAGCAATAGAAACTGTACTGGAAGCCATTTCAGCAGCTGGGTATAAAACCGGATCACAGATTGCCATAGCAATGGATGCGGCCAATAGTGAACTATGGGACGCGAAAAAGAAAAAATATGTTTTTCATAAGAGCAGTGGAAAGGAAATGAGCAGCGACGAACTTGTAAAATTCTGGGCTTCATGGGTGAAAAAATATCCGATCATTTCCATTGAAGATGGTATGGCAGAAGATGATTGGACGGGATGGAATAACCTAACCAAGGTCCTTGGATCTAAAGTGCAACTGGTGGGGGACGATCTATTTGTGACGAATGTAGAAAGACTGCAAAGAGGAATTGATGATCATACTGCCAACGCGCTGCTTGTAAAAGTTAACCAGATCGGAACCTTGACGGAAACCATCAATGCCGTAACGCTGGCACAACATCATGGATATAATACCATCATGAGTCATCGTAGTGGTGAAACAGAAGACACGACCATTGCGGATCTCGCAGTGGCTTTGAACTGCGGACAAATTAAAACAGGGTCTGCCAGCCGTACAGACCGGATCGCCAAATACAACCAGTTGCTGCGTATTGAAGAAAAACTGGGGAAAAACGCATTTTATCCAAAGGGAAAAATTACATTTGGAAAATAAACCGAGGGTTTATTTTTTAAAGTGTGGTAGTGTGGTAGTGTGGTAGTGTGGTAGTGTGGTAGTTGAAAGGTCATCGGTCATCCGTCAACGATAATAAATGAAACAGTACTTAGACAAAATCCCTTCCTGGCTAAAAAACAAATATGTGCTTACGGCACTTTGTTTTACAGTGTGGGTATTGTTTATTGATGATCGGGATTTTATCACAACTCAATTCCGGCATGTTAAAGAATTACATAAGCTGGAAGCAAGAAAATTGTATTTCGAAGAACAGATACGAACAGTAAGCAGGGAATTGGATCAGCTAAAATCCAACCCGGTAACTCTGGAGAAATATGCCCGTGAGAAATACCTGATGAAACGTGACAATGAGGATTTGTTTGTTGTAAAGTAAAAAGTAAAAAGGCAAAAGTAAAAAGGCAAAAGTAAAAAGGCAAAAGCCTAAGGACTAACGCTAAGTGCTAAACGCTTTTCACAAACAATGAACAACCGTCAACCGTCAACCGTCAATCGTTCCGATCGTTCCCCAAACCAAAAGACTAAACCGGATTGATTTTACGGCATAATTGCTTATGTCCGGGTCTAAAGCCTTACGCCTTAAGCCTTATGCTTTACGCCTTGCGCCTTAAGCCTTGCGCCTTGAGCCTTTTTAACGTAAATGATAAAAACTTTTGATAATTAACGCAATAACGCAAATGGTATGACGTTTTTACTATCGGACGGTTCTATTTTACTGCTTTCTGATTATTGGACATTCAAATGGTTTCGCCTATGTCACTCTTTACACCGGAGGATCTTTTACGGTATTTGTATAAAGAGTCTTCCCCCGAATTAACAGCAGCTATCCAGGTTGCACTGGCCGAAAACTGGACGCTTCGGGAACAAATGGAAGAATTACAAACATCTGTTAATCAATTAAATACAGAAAAACAGGTGGTTTCTCCCCGAAGGGAAGTTGTTTTACGTGTTCTTCAATACGCGCGTGATACTGCCATTGAAACTTCATCCCTGGGCTGATATCCCTCCCGCCTGATTTTACCTTAATTTCGGACCATTATCATCAATGACCCGGAATCAGCGATTCGATTTTGTAATAAAATGGTTCAGTGAGCATGCCCCTGAAGCTGAGACCGAACTTATCTTCGACAATCCCTACCAGTTACTCGTCTCCGTGATTTTGTCTGCCCAGTGTACAGACAAGAGGGTAAACCTTACTACACCTGCGTTTTTTGCCCATTTTCCCGGACCAGGCTCCCTTGCAAAAGCCCATTTTGATGAGGTATTTCCCTTCATCAGAAGCATCTCGTATCCTAACAATAAAACTAAACACCTGATCGGCATGGCGAACATGCTGGTAAAAGATTTTAAAGGTGAGGTTCCGCTTACAGTTGAAGAATTGGTTAAACTCCCTGGTGTCGGAAGAAAAACAGCCAATGTAATTACTTCTGTAATTGATAAGCAACCCAATATGCCGGTAGATACTCATGTGTTCCGCGTTTCTGCGCGCATCGGATTAACCGTTGGGGCAAAAACACCACTCGCCGCAGAAAAACAATTGATTCAATTTATTCCGAAAGAACTCATTCATAAAGCACATCACTGGCTGATACTGCATGGCCGTTATATTTGTGTGGCCCGGAATCCCAAATGCGAATCTTGTGGCTTGCGCCCTGTTTGTAAATACTTTCTAAGCTTAAAGCCGAAAGCGTAATGCTTAAAACTAGTATAAGAGTATGAGAGTATAGGAGTGTGAGAATGGAATTCATAATTCATAATCCATAACCCATAAATAAAAAAGTTTTAGGCTTTAAGCTTTAGGCTTTGGGCTAATGAAATATGGATTATCGCACACAATACAGAAGTTTCATCAACAGCTATTACCTGAGTGAAGGTATACGCATCACCGCAGGCCTTACCCTGCCCACAATTATTGGCACTTATTTTCATCATGAAAATATTGGAATCACGATGTCAATCGGAGCTGTATGTGTTACCATTGTCGATAGTGCCGGGCCCATCGGGCATCGTAAAAACGCAATGCTGGTTTGCAATGCAGTAATTTTTATCTCCTCTTTACTCACAGGATTTGCCGTGGGGTCAGCTATTGCAACAGGTTTTCTCATCGCCGTTTTTTGCTTTATATTTTCTATGATCGGTGTTTTCGGTACAAGAGCAGGTTCAATCGGACTGGCCGGCCTTTTTGTGATGGTACTGAATCTCACGCAACGAACCGGCACTGAAGCTATCGTGTTAAATGCGGTATATATTCTTTGCGGAGGTCTCTGGTATATGTTGCTTAGTTTGTCACTGTATAGTTTTCGTCCGTATAAAGTCACACAACAGGCATTGGGGGACCTTATACAATCCATCAGTGAATATATTTTATTGCGCACGGCTTTATATGAAAAAACCCCTGATTACAACAGCATTTATTCAAACCTGCTGGAAAAGCAGGCTGAGATAAACGATAAGCAAAATCTCATCAGGGAACTGCTTTATAAAAGCCGGAATATCGTCAAAGAATCTACCAATACCGGTCGCGTTACATTGTTGATATTTATAGATATCAATGACCTTTTTGAGCGGGTGATGAGCCTTCAATTGCATCATAAGCTCTTCCATGAGTACTTCGACAATTCAGATATTCTGGAAACTTTTAAAAAATTTCTTTCACTGCTTGCTGAAGAACTTAATGAAACAGGGATCGCACTTAAAAGCGGGAAGCCTTACGGGATGAATGACAGACTTCAACAGGCATTCGTAAAACTGAAACGGGATTTTGAAGATTTTAGGGAAAAGGAAAGATCAGCTGCCAATGTAGAAGGGTTTATCGGACTGCGTGCACTGATCAACGCAAGCGAAGATTTTGTTTCCCGGATTCATACCATTCAGCAGTATACCGCATATGACCTGAAAGATATAAAACATGACGCCCGTGTACAGAATTACGATCAGTTTGTCACACACCAGGATATCGATGCAAAAGTTTTCCTGGATAATTTCAATTGGAAATCCAATACGTTTCGTCATGCACTGCGCGTATCCTTTGCCACAACAGTTGGATTTGTAATTTCAACATTCTTTCCATTCGGCCACGGATACTGGATATTACTCACGATCATTGTCATTTTGAAACCGGCCTACAGTATAACAAAAAAAAGAAACAGGGACAGGTTGCTTGGAACTCTTGCAGGAGCAGGAATTGGTGTGATTATCTTAATACTGGTTAAAGACAGGCAGGTTATGATCGTTTGTATGATCGTCCTAATGGTGTTGTCTTATAGTTTCATGAGGACCAGGTATTTACTATTTGTCACCCTGATGACTCCTTATATACTGATCCTGCTGTATATATTAAATCCAAATCATTTCAGGGAACTCATTATTGATCGCGTCATAGATACAGCTATCGGTTCCGCTATTGCATTATTGGCAAATCTATTGTTTTCACCGGAATGGGTGTATCAACAGTTTGGAGAATATCTGCAGAAAATGCTGGAAGCAAATAAAAATTATTTCAGCGACGTAAGTTCTTTTATAATTGGAAAGGCCGTGCCAATTAATACATATAAGTTGTCACGAAAAGAAGCTTATGTGGCCCTGGCGAATATTTCGGATGCATTAAACAGGATGACTGCGGAACCAAAGAGCAAACAGAAAAATGCAACCGAATATCATGAACTCGTTGTATTGAATTATATGATGTCTTCACATATAGCAACACTGGCAAGTATTGTGCTCATTAAATCTCCACCTACCCCTGTTCCGGAATACCAGCAAGTAGTTCAGGCGGTGATTGCAAATCTGGACGAGGCAATGGAAGGATTGAAAACAGGGAGCAATGAAATACCTTCACGATCAAAAGTTGAAAACCCTGGCCAGTCTGTTAATCATATTGCGGACCTCGAAAATTCAGAATCACCCGTATCAGGGTCACACATTATTTTGGATCAATTGAATGAAAGGATTGACAGGATGGTTCAAATCCGGAAGAAAGAACTGGAAAACGAAATCAGAGGGGCTAGTACAAGAACGAGCCTTTCTGCGGTGAAATCAATTAATGACCAGTTCAATTTCATCTGGAAAATATCCGAGGATCTCCTGAAAAATATATTAAAGACTAAAATTATTTGTCTGCTTTATTTCATTGAATTTTATTTTTAACTATGGATATAATCCAATCAATTCAGGACTGGGCGATTGGTTTTTTTGGTTTGAAAGATGCACTCCGCATTATTCAGTCCGGCGATTACAATGCTCTAAAAACATTGGATGGAATATTATCAGTTATAGGACCCTTATTGCCAATCTTCCTGGTTCTTGAATTACTGGTCGCATGCCTGTACAGAAAGTTTAAAGTAATTGATTATAAAATACCTTTTTTTTCTTATGTTCTAAATGCATTTATCGGCAGATTTATTTCAATTGCTGCGGTTGCTTACATAATAGGCCTGTTTTCATCACATGCAATATTTAAAACCAGTTTCACCTGGTATTGGTTTATTTACGGATATGTCATTTGGGAATTCGGACATTTTATTTATCATTTTCTTGCGCATAAAGTCAGATTGCTCTGGTGCCTGCATAGTACACATCATGCACCGGAGAATATGAATCTGGCAGTTTCATATGCCCATTTTTTCCTGGAAGCTCCTTATGCAGATGTAATCAGAACCAGCACTTGTATTTTGCTGGGAGTAAATCCGCCGTTGCTCTTCCTGATTATGTTTATTGACGGATTCTGGGGAGGATTTATTCATATCGGTGAAACCCTGGGCAGGAAGGCCCGATGCGGGCCCTTATTTAATTTTATTCTTACGCCATCACACCACCGTGTTCATCATGGAAGAAATCCATTATATATGGACACAAATTTTTGTAATCTTTTGAATATATGGGATCGGCTGTTTGGAACTTATCAGCCCGAATCCGAAAGTGTACCCGTTGATTACGGGATTACGAGGCCCATGAAAAAAAATAGTTTTTTGGACGCTTATTTTGGGGAAATCATTTTACTCGCAAAGGATATTGCCAGAGCTCCCGGAATTAAAAACAAATTTTTATACCTGGTTATGCCACCCGGCTGGAGCCACACTGGTGCTCATAAAACCGCGCGTTCTATTCGGAATGCGGAACTAAAAAACAAGTATAAGAGTATAGGAGTATAAGAGTACAACCGCCAACCGTCAACCGTCGACCAACATTTCCCTCATCTTCTGCATTAATTCATGCCGCGTAAAAGGTATGCCCATGATTTTATTATATCCGATGGCATCTACAAAATACTGATCACGGATGATTTTGATAAGCTGTCCGTTATTAAGTTCGGGAATCAGCACCTGTTTGAAATTCTTTAATATATTTCCGAGGTTTTTCGGGAAGGGCCTTATATAACGCAGATGCACATGCGAAATAGAAAGTCCTTCTTTTTGCAGTTCGGTCACGGCTGTTTTAATGGAACCATAAGTGGATCCCCATCCGAGAACGAGTAAATCGCCTTTCTCCGGACCGCTATCCAGTTTCTGCTGTGGAATATGATCAGCGATCTTATCTACTTTTTCCTGGCGAAGCTTAACCATCAACTGATGGTTTTCAGGATCATAACTTACATTACCTGTGATATTTTCTTTCTCAAGACCGCCAATCCTGTGTTCCAGTCCGGGCGTACCGGGAATCGCCCAGGGTCTTACACCCTTTTCATCCCGCAGATAGGGCTGGAGTTTTTCTTCACCATGGCCCAGTTCCGTTTTGAATTTCACATCAATCGGAGGAAGTTGTTCTGCATTTGGAAATTTCCAGGGCTCTGATCCGTTCGCGATATATCCGTCACTCAACAGGATAACCGGCGTCATATGTTGTATGGCAATACGTACTGCTTCATATGCCACATCAAAACAATCACTGGGCATGGAAGCAGAGATAACGGGAATGGGACTCTCACCATTTCTACCGTAATAAGCTTGTAATAAATCGCTTTGTTCTGTTTTAGTAGGAAGACCAGTAGAGGGCCCGCCTCTTTGAATATCACAGATGAGCAGGGGAATTTCCAGCATCATGGCCAGTCCCATGGCTTCTGCTTTTAATGCCATGCCCGGACCGGATGTCGCTGTTACACCCAGCCACCCGCCATAGCTCGCGCCGATGACAGATGTGATTGCAGCAATTTCATCCTCCGCCTGAAATGTACGAACGCCAAACGCCTTATGCCGGCTTAGTTCATGCAAAATATCTGAAGCAGGCGTAATCGGGTAGGTACCAAGAAAAATAGGCAACCCGCTTTTTTCGGAAGCGGCAATCAGTCCGTAGGACAGTGCCTGGTTTCCCATGATCGACCGATAGGTTCCCGGTTCCAGTTTTGCCTTTGCAACTGTATAAGTGGTAGTGAATGCTTCTGTTGTATCCCCATAATTATATCCCGCGCGCAGCGCACGGATATTGCTTTCGAGAATATCGGGCTTCTTCCCGAATTTTTCTGTAAGAAACTGAAGGGTACTGTCAAGACTGCGATTGTACATCCAATATAAGAACCCGAGCACAAACATATTCTTTGCGCGGTCTCTTTCTTTCGCACCCATAGGAATCTCTTTCAGTGCCTCACGGGTGAGTTTGGTCACGTCGACGCGGATCAGGTCGTAATTCAGCAGGCTATTATCATCCAGTGGATTTATGCCTTCAGGGTAATTCGCGAGACGAAGATTTTTTGAGTCAAAGCCTTCCAGATTTGCGATAATACGGCCGCCTTTTTTCAGGCTTTTCAGGTTGGTCTTCAGTGCCGCCGCATTCATGGCTACAAGCACATCGCATTCGTCGCCGGGAGTAAATATATGGTCACTGGAAAAATGTAGCTGGTAACCACTTACCCCTGGAAGTGTTCCCTGGGGAGCCCGGATTTCAGCCGGAAAATCAGGAAAGGTAGCAAGGTCAATTCCCAAAAGGGCTGTATTGTTGGTAAATTGGCTGCCCGTTAGCTGCATGCCGTCCCCCGAATCCCCCGCAAATTTGATTACTACGTTTCTTAAAATCGTGTCTGTCGGCCTGGTTGACATAGTAGGCAAAGATAATATATTAGGCTCAAGGCGTAAAGCTTAAGGCGCAAAGCTTAGGGCTTTTTAATTGTTAAAGAATAATCTTCAAGGCGGAAGGCTTAAGTCGTAAAGCTTAAGACTTCAGCCTTCAGCCTTACTCCGACCTAAGACTTTGAACCGGATTGACGACAGCAGCGCGCACTGCACGGTAGCTGACAGTGGCCAAAGCAACCAGGATAGATAAGAACCCGCCGATTACAAAAATCCACCAGCTGATATTTATCCGGAATGCATAATCCAACAGCCAGTGATTCATGAAGTACCAGGCGATGGGAGCAGCAATCAGGAAAGCTATAGAAATCAGGACGACAAATTCTTTCGAAAATAAATAAACAATACTTCCGATGGAAGCACCCAGCACCTTTCGAATCCCTACTTCCTTTATCCGCTGGGCAGCCATATAAGATGCGAGTCCATAAAGACCGAGACAACCCAGGAATATGGCGATGGCTGCAAATATTTTATACATCTGTGCAAGCTGGTTTTCCTGCTTGTAAAAATTTGCTACGGCTTCATCCATAAACTGATATTCGAATACATAGTCAGGGAAAGTTTTGTTCCATAAATTTTCAATGCTTTTAATAGCTTCAAAACTTTCACCTGAGCTCAGTTTTACTCCAACATGATGATAGTACCGTTTTTTTGGAGCAAATAATACACGTGAATACTTATCTTTAAAGCCGGTGGAATTGAAATTTTTAACTACACCAACAATTGGTCCCACCAGGTCGTGAATATCTATTTGTTTATTTAATACATCTTCAGGGTTCTTCCCGCCCAGTTCCGATAACATTCTTTCATTGACTAACACTTCGTGCGCCGTATCAGAGCTGAAATTTCTTCCTGCCACCAGGGTTAGGCCATAAGTCTGTAAATAATCGGGATCGACAAATTTCATAATGGAATATTGCTCATTATATTTTAAGGCATGATCATATTTAAAATCGTACCAGTTGTTATTATCTGTTGCCGGTGGTGTTGAATTGAAACTTACATTTTTTACCCCCCGAATCCTGTGCAGGCTGGCATTTAAATAATCTATTTTGGCATTCGATGCACTGTCACCTGGAAATGTAATATCCACAATATTATCCTTGTCGAATCCCATCGATTGCTTGTTGAAATAATTCATTTGCAGGAGCATGATGATCGTACAAATAATAAGCCCTTGCGCAATAATAAACTGAAAAACAACCAGGCTGCGGCGCAAAGAAATTCCCTTATTACTTTTTATGTTTAGTTTGCTTTTCAATGCTTCTATCGGATTGAAACCGGAGAGTAAAACGGAAGGATAAAATCCGGCGAAAAGGGTTACGACAAACAGAAGTGCCAGGAAAAACAAAATCATTTCTTTACTATACATGGCGCTCAAAGACAATGGCATGTCAAGAATTCTGCCAACACGTGGAATGGCAAAGGCGGCAATGATCATAGCAAGGAAAACAGAAATCATGACGAGTAAAAAGGTTTCAGCCAGAAATTGCAATCGGAGTTGCCATTTCCCTGAACCAAGTACTTTTCGGACACCAACTTCCTTCGCACGGTTGACTGCCTGCGCAGTGGCGAGATTGATGAAATTAACGCAGGCAATAATGAGAATAAATACTGCAATCATCCATAAAATTCTCAGGGTTGATTTTGCAATCGTTCTTCCGAGGAAATTCCCGGTATGACTGTGTGCATCATAATAGTGAATTTCGCTCACCGATTGCACAACAATTTCATCCTTGTCATCTGCAGGTCTGTATTTTTTAAATTCTTCTCTGAGTCTGGGATCAAAAGTTGCAGCGGTTGCTCCCGGTGGAAGCATCAAATACATACCATGACTATCTGAAGAACTTCCCCAGTCTGTATTTTTATCCAAACCGAGCACTGCATATGGCAGCACAATCTTAAATTGGAAATCGGTATTAGGGGGAACATTTTCAAGAATACCCGTTACTTTCATCAGTAACCAATTGTCAAGCTTGATCGTTTTACCCAATGCATTTCTCCAGTCCCCAAAGTATTTTTCAGCAGTTTCCTGCGTGAGAACCGCAGAGTTCTTATCAGATAGTGAGCTTATAGGATTGCCCGCCAGCCATTTGAAATCAAACATGTCAAAGAATTCAGGTTCCACGGCAAACATTCCTTTTTTCTCCTTGAATTTTTTAACCACTTTGCCATTTTGATCCATCACTAAAATCTGATCATTACCAAATGAACCGATACCCGAAGATTTTTTGACATCAGGTAAATCTTTTTTAATAATACTGGGTAATGGATACGGAGCTGCGGCTCCATAAAATATGCCAAGATCTCCCGGGTGATGATATTCCATTAATACCCTGTACAATCTGTCTTTATTCTTATGAAAATCATCAAAGCTCGTCTCAAAGCGGATTATGACGGCAATCAGTATGCAAACTGCAATGCCCGCCGCCAGTCCCGCGATATTAAAAACACTGTAGTTCTTATACCTGAACAAATTCCTGAACGCTGATTTGATTTGATTGAAAAACATTGGTTCTTATTTAGGCTTAACAATTATATTCGTTGGCGGTTGGCCGTTGGCCGTCTCGAATACCACACTCTCACACTCTCACACTCTCACACTCTCACACTCTCACACTTGTTTTCGGCTTTCGGCTTTAAGCTTTGAGCCATGAAGTGAATTTATTCTGATCTAAGACTATGGACCGGATTCGCAATTGCGGCCTTCACGGATTTAAAACTTATGGTTATCAGGGTGATTAAAATAATAGCCCCTCCAGAAATAATAAATATATCCGCACCTATTGGAACCCGATATGCAAAACTGCCGAGCCAATCATTCATGACCCACCATATCAATGGAAATGCGATGAACACTGCAATTAAAACCAGTTTTAGGAAATCCTTCGATAACATCACCAGCACGCTGCCAACTGAAGCACCTATGACCTTCCGGATGCCAATCTCTTTTTGTCTCCTCTGCGCAGTAAATGCAGCCAGGCCGAATAAACCGAGACAGGATATGAGAATTGCCAGTCCCGCAAAATATTTTGATAAAACAGCCACCCGGTTTTCAGATACATATAACGCCTGGTATTCTTCATCGAGAAATTTGTAATCAAAAGGCAGCCCTTTATAAAATGAGGCATATTCATTCCTGACCTGTTCAATGGTTTGCCGCTCTGTACCCGCTTTTATTTTTACAATGACATTCGGCATTACTGGAAACATCTGGAAAAAGCAGGGTTTTAAAGGCTGGTATAAAGATTCGAAATTAAAATCCGCGGCAACTCCGACAATTAGTTTTTCCTGTCCCCAGAATTTTATTTTTTTCCCCACTGGACCCTTCAGTCCCATGGCTGAAATGGCCGATTCATTAAATATGATTTCATTCCGAGCATTTAAATTGTCAGAAAAATTTCTTCCTTCTTTTATTTTAATGCCAACCGTTTGCAAAAATCCGTTCCCTACTTCAAGGTTTGCAAAGTCAATGTCTTTGGAGGGATCCTTTCCGGGCCATTGAAATCCACCTATTCCACCATGATCGCCTGTCAGGTTGTGGTAATGGCTTCCCGCATTCATTACGCCTGGAATATTTTTTAAAGAGTTTATAAAACTCGCAGCGGAGCTTAGAGAAACAGAATCATTTTCCAGTGGAATGGTGAAATCTATAATATTGTCCCTGTTATAACCCAGGTTTTTTGTCTGGATATAATTTACCTGTTTGTAAACAATTAAAACGGCGGCGATCGCAATCACCGATAACGTAAACTGGAATATTACAAGGCCCTTACGCATCCATAATTCTCCGATTGATGTTTTGACATTTCCTTTTAAAATCAGCGCAGGTTTAAATCCGGAAATGTACAGCGCAGGATAACTTCCTGCAATGATCCCTGTTATGAGTGCTATACTAATAACAGTAAGTATTACCCTGCTACTGAATTCAAATACCAGGTTCTTGCCAGTTATTGAATTGAATTCAGGAAGTAAAAGATAAATTAATATGACGGCGAGGATGACTGATAAAAAACTCATTAATACGGATTCGCCGAGATACTGAAAAATGAGTGTTGCCCTTCCTGCTCCAACCACTTTTTTTATGCCTACTTCTTTTATTCTGCGTGACGCATTGGCCGTTGAGAGGTTCATGAAATTAATGCATGCGATGGCCAATATAAATAGAGCGATGGCTGAGAATAATTTTACATAAGATATTCTTCCACCTGCCTGCACCCCATCTTTGTAATTCCCATAGAGATACCTGTCAGAAAATTTCCTGATAAATAAAGTTTTTTTCGAATCCTTCTCTTTCGAATGCATAAAATCTTTGATCTTAGCATTGAACTGGGCAATATTTGTTCCCTTCTTCAATATCAAAAAAGTGCTGGGATCACTATTGCCCCAATCTTTCATGCCCGGTCTCCTTTCAATGAATTGGTCGAAATTGAATAACAGATCGAATTTATCCGAAACATTTACCGGGTTCTTTTCAAAGATTCCCGTTATCAGGTAAGATCCATTAAACTCACTCTGGCTCCATTCTACGGATTTACCGATCACATTTTGTGTAGTATGGAATAATTTCATCGCCAGCTCATCAGAGATAGCAATGGATTGTTTATCCGAGATAAGCCTTTGGTAGTTGCCCTGAATAAAATGACAATCGAAAATGTTGAAATATTCTTTACTCACAAACTGACCACCAGCTTTAATACGCTTTTCTCCAACTGAAATAATGCCATTACTTGAAAACCAGGAAGCAGGTATAACCGTAGCAGCATATTCTACTTCCGGCATTTCCGTCCTGAGTGCATTGGCCAGCATCCCGGCCGTATAATCCATTGTCGTGATCCCATTCTCCTCCTTCATGTTTTGCATCACCTGGTAGAGGTTGCTGTCTTTCGAGTTGGACTTATCCATGTTCAATTCGTCGCTGACCCATAACCAGATAAAAAGCGCACATGTTAAACCAATAGATAAACCGAAGAGATTCAGAAAAGTAAATTGACGGTCCCTTACCAGGTTTCGCCAGGCGATTTTTAGATAATTTCTTAACATGTTTTGTTAGATGATGGATGACCGTTGACTGATGACCGATTATCGATAACCGATGGCCGCTGGCCGATGTTGAGTTGGATTGCCAATAAAATGCCAATCGGATAGACTCTTGTAAATCAATTTTTTAGTTGAGAGTTAATAAACGCAACTGTCCGTTAATGAACGTCCATTGTTCATTATTAACCCGGCTTGTCTCGTCCGGAAAAAGGTAGGCAGTTTTAACTACCACACTTTCAAACTATCATACTAGTTTTAGGCTTTCGGCTTTAGGCTTTAAGCTTATTGAAGCGCCAGATATATATCCTGCATAATATTCCCGCGCACGTTCAATGAAGAAAGTTTTGAACTTTCCTGGGGATTTACACGGTTGGAAAGAAAGATAAAAACGAGCTGTTGTGAAGGATCTGCCCAGATACAGGTACCGGTGAATCCCGTATGACCGAATGTCAAGGGAGAAGATGCGGCGCAGGGATATGGTTCCTTTCTCGTGGCATTATCCTTTTCGGGTTTGTCGAAGCCCAGGCCACGGCGGCTGACATCACTATGATAAGCCGTGAAATATTCAATGGTTTCTTTTTTAATATACTGGTGCCCGCCAATTGTTCCGCCATTCATTAACATCTGCATAATCACGGCCAGATCGTAGGCATCGCTGAATAGTCCCGCATGCCCTGATACTTCTCCAAACATCGCAGCACCCGGATCGTGCACATCGCCGCGTAATAACTGACGACGAAAAGGGACTTCCTGTTCAGTGGGAGCAATACGGTTCAATGGAAACCGTTCCCTTGGTTTAAATCCGGTTGTTGACAAAGACATAGGCTGATAGAAATTCGTATATGCATATTGATCCAGCGTTTGACCACTCAGGGCTTCCACGATCTTTCCCATGAAAATAAAGTCATTGTCGCTGTAAACATATTTTCCGATTGGCCCCAGTTTACTCGTGAGAATTCTTTTGTACATCGTGTCTTCCCAATCACTTCGTATAAACAAATTTTCAGCTACCCGAATACAATGCAGACTGTCTGCTGTTGAAGAGTAAATGCCCGGAAGCGGAATACCTGCATTATCCTTTGTAATCGTTTCAGCATAAAAAGGAATAAAATCTTTTAGTCCCGCCTGGTGCAGCATGATGTCCCAGATTTTCAATGAATCCTTATCGCTGCCCCTGACCCAGGGAAGATAATATCCCAGCGTTTTATTCAGATCCAGTTTTCCTTCATCATATAATTTCATTACAGAAATCGTCGTTGCACAAACCTTTGTCACCGACGCAAGGTCATAAATGGTTTCAGGATATACCGGCTCGACTTTATTATATTCCATAGTGCCGAATGATTTCTCATAGGCAACCTGGCCATTCTTCACCACCACAACCACGCAGCCGGGTGCGGCTTGCATAGCGATAGCATGTTTACAAATCGAATCGATACGCTGAAGTTTATATGGATTGAATCCTAAAGATTCTGGTGGAACTTCTGGAAGAGCACCGCGTAAAAATGTAATTCCAAATCCGGCTTTGAGACCATTGCAAACAGATACCGGCAAATGTCCTTTGGCCAGGAATTTTCCATTCAACCAGTCCGCTGCGACAGCCTGTGTTATTTCATTATCATCATAACACTCCACTAATACAGAAGCATCACAAACATATTTGAGTGCATATGGATTGCCGAAAACAAAAGTAACGGCGCCTGCCTGGTGATCCAGTTTTTGAAGAAGCTGGAGCGCAGCTGTGCTGATACCAAAATCGTGTACAGGATAACGGTTTATATTATGCAGTCCGACTACGATCATATCATATCGGTTCCGAAGCAATTCGAAAGCCGCCGCTGCTTTCACACTATCCAAACCATAATCAAAATAATAAGTATTTGCATGAAAATCATTTCGCATTCTTTTACTGAAGGCGTTATCGTCCGTGAGACCAAAACCAATATACGCGACACGTTTAGCCGTGGGACCAGGAAAGGGGCGATCACTTCTGCGTACAAGGGTGATGGCTTGTTTGGCGACATTCCTATAAAGTTCCGGAACGTCTTTGTTCAGATCTTCTACGAGATGTGCAGTATCGATTGGTTGCCAGTTCGATAGTCCCAGTTGATATTTTGCGGTCAGCACTCTTTTCACACGTGCATTCAAGTCCTTCCATTTTAGTTTTTTCTCTTTGATGGCTTTGAATATTTTTTCAATACTTAAGGTTACATCGCCCGGGAGACAAAGCATATCATTACCCGCGATCAGGGATTCAACTGAGGCATCTCCATCAGGAAAATATTTACTCACACCTTTCATTTCAAGCGCGTCTGTAAAACTGAGCCCTGTAAATAACAT
>DASZHV010000072.1:0-12891 GCA_035937535.1 Puia sp.
TTAAAAGATTTCCATCAACTCCTTAAGCGAGTAAACCGTATAGGTAGCTTCCACCGCCTCTTCATTTCCTGTATGGTTTACATAAACCTGGTCAATTCCAGCATCACGTGCGCCAAGTATATCCACATCAGGCGTATCGCCAATCATAATGCTTTCTATTTTTCCTGCCCCTGTTTTTATCAGGGCATATTCAAAGATTCCGGGATGGGGTTTCAGACTATTGGATCTTTCAGAAGTGATCACTTCAAGAAAAAAATTGTCAATACCAGCTGTTTTGAGTTTGTGATGCTGCGTTTTCTCAAAACCATTTGTGATTAGGTGGAGTTTGTAATTTTTTTCTTTCAAATACTCAAGTACTTCAACTGTATCAGGGAAAAGTGCCTTTTTGGTTGGAAGGATATTTAGAAATTCGATACCCATTCTTCGGGCTAAGGACTCATCGCCATTCTTGAATTCCAGAAGGGTCATTGACATTCTTTTCCAGCGAAGTTCATCTACTTTCATTTGTCCCTTTCTGTAACGATCCCAGAGCCGATCGTTATGAACCAGATAAATTTTGTGAAATAGGTCAAAATCATTCACTCCGGCATCAGCCAGGGATAGCGAATGATAGAGATCGCGCAGTGCCTCACGGCTATTGGTATCAAAATCCCAGAGCGTATGGTCGAGATCGAAGAAAAGGTGATTGTACCGCATAATGCAATTTAAAGCCTAAAGCTTAAGGCTTAACGCTTCTGGTTCACAGTATTTGATTTATGGTCTGAGGTAAATGATTTTTTTTAATTTGAATACAATTAATTCCCACAAAACATAGTCCATCCTTCCACCACATACTATCTGCCATATACCAAAAGCTTTTCGCTTCGGCCTTTAGCCTTACGCCTTATGCTTTGAGCCTTAAACCGTAAATTTGCATTCATGAAAATCGTTATTACTGGCGCTTCGCGTGGGCTTGGCTTCAGTATGGCCGAAGCATTTGCAGCAGAAGGGCATGATCTCTATCTCACGTCACTCAATGAAGTGAAACTTTATAATGCGCTCGGATCCCTGATGGGTCGTTTCCCTGATCAGGTGATAAAAGCTAAACCATTTGACCTGGGTACAAAACAGGGTGCGATGAATTTTGGTAACTGGGTATTGGGTTTGGGAGTGGAACCAGATATTCTGATAAACAATGCCGGCACTTTTCAACCAGGACATGTTAACGATGAACCGGAAGATCAACTGGAAGATATGCTACATGTTAATTTATTTAGTGCTTACCACCTTACACGAATTCTCCTGCCTTCTATGATGAAACGAAAGTCCGGACATATATTCAATATCAGTTCTATTGCAGGTCTTCAGGCATATCCAAACGGCGGATCTTATAGTATTAGCAAATTTGCACTTACGGGTTTCTCAAAAAATTTACGTGAAGAGTTGAAACCCTATTCTATCAAAGTAACCTGTATTTATCCGGGAGCTGTCTATACCGATTCATGGGCAGGCAGTGGTGTAAAACCAGACCGTATCATGAGACCTTCAGATATAGCTGATACCATTGTTCAAATATCGAAACTTTCTCCCCAGGCCCTTGTAGAAGAACTCGTAATCCGCCCCCTGGCGGGTGACCTTTGACAATTGACAATTAACAATTAACAATTATTATGAGGGCTTTAAGCCATCTCTGTTTTTATATTTGCAATCCGGGTAAGAAAATTTATTTAAATCAGTAACCATCGGAGCATTTTTACATTTCAGAATTCTTATTTCCTGCTGGCTTTGCCTGCTGCTGAGTCCGGCAATGGCACAATTGCATTTTACCGCACAGGCTAGTACTAAAGATATGGGTAAATCAGACTATGTCCAGGTCCAGTTTGTTATTGAAAATGCAAAAGAGATCGGAAATGTACAGACGCCGGATCTATCCGACTTCACCATCATTGAAGGCCCGAACCAATCCACGGGGATGAGTATCACAAACGGAAATATGTCCCAATACAAGGGCATTATTTTTCTTTTGCAGCCAAAAAAAACAGGCACGCTTACCATAAAACCTGCCACCGCTACGGTAGACGGACAGCTAATGCATTCCAATGCACTCCAGATTACAGTACATAATCAGGGCGGACAAGGGAATTCAAAATCACCAGGATTCAATCCTCTGCCGGATCCTGCGTGGCCAACCGGCGAGCCCTCCGTAGATATGGATGAATTGGTGCGGCCAGGTGAAAATGTAGAAGATAAGATCCGTAAGAATTTTTTTGTCAAGGTTGAAGTAAGTAAAACAGATTGTTACCTGGGAGAACCCATTGTGGCAACTTATAAGCTTTATGCACGACTGCGTTCAGATTCCCGCGTTACCCGTCATCCTTCACTGAACGGGTTCAGTGTTTACGATATGGTCGATCCTTCAGAAGACAGGGTTTCTGTTGAAAAAATAAATGGCAAGAATTTTTCTGTGCATGTCATCAGGAAGACCCAGCTTATTCCCCTGCAACCTGGTGATGTAACGCTTGATCCGATGGAGCTGGATAATAATATTTATTTTATAAGAGCCGATGCAGGTACTGATAAAAAATCCAGTCAGGGTATGGGTGGTTTACTGGATAGACTTTTTGAACCAGAAATAAGTGGAACGCCGTTTACGCAACATATCGTGTTAAATAGTAAACCAGTCACCATACATGTAAAACCCTTGCCGGAAACTGGCAAACCAACAGACTTTAATGGTGCTGTTGGAAAATATTCTATTCAGGCATCCCTGGACACCAAAGAAGTGGATACCGGTGATGCAGCCAATCTTTCGGTAATTGTAAAAGGATCGGGCAATCTTCCGGTGATCAATGCGCCTGCAGTTAATTGGCCTCCTGATATGGAATCCTATGATGTGAACAGTAAGGAAAATATTGATAAAACAATTGCACCTCTTAGTGGATCAAAGACCTATACCTACAGCTTTATCGCGGCGAAAGTTGGTAAATACACGCTGCCTCCCATTAAGCTGAGTTATTTTGATCCTTCTTCCCGGATGTATAAAACTGTTGAGACCGATCCATTGAGTATACAGGTAAACCATTCGAAGAAAAAGAAACATATAAATATTGCTACGGTTCCGGCTAATGAGATCAATACGGATTGGACAAAATATGTTTGGGGGTCAGCCGCATTTCTCCTGGTTAGTGGCACAATAATTTATATTCGCAGACTAATAAAGAAGAACACATTCTTAAAAGAAGACAAAGCAAAACTGGCAGCTGCTTTGGAAAAAGCGAAAATGGCTCCTGCAGTTATTGATCCGCTTAAGGCTTCCAGAGATCTTATGGATTCGGGTGATTTTACAAATTTCTATACTTCCATAAACCGCTCGATCTGGAAGGCTGTCTCAGATAAATTACAATTGCATCCAAGCGAACTTAATAAATTAAATATTGCCAGTGGTCTCCGCAATCAGGGTTGGAGCGACGAAGAAATCATTCAGCTGAACAGTGTTCTGAATGAATGTGAGATAAAATTATATACTCCTGAGTTTAGCACGTCAGACATGCAGCGTATTTTAAATTCTGCGGACGAAATCATGTCAAAGCTGGGACGGCGTTAACAAGTATGGGAGTATGGGAGTATGGGAGTATGGGAGTATGGGAATGATAAACTTGAACACTTAAATTGATTAATCTTATTGAAAATATCAAAATGAATCGGGAATTGAAAATGAGTTCTTCACTCCCATACTCCCATACTCCCATACTCCCATACTTGTGTTGTTATTCAGTGTACTTATACCCCACCCCTCTTACTGAGTGGAAATGCCTGGGATTCCGGCTGTCGTCTTCAAAATATTTACGGAAGTTCAGGATGAGGTTATCGATGGTGCGGGTATTTGGATATACCTGATAACCCCAAACGGTCTGCAGGATTTTTTCTCTCTTCACCACTTCATTTTTATTTTCTATCAGCAACTTAAGCAGCATGGTTTCTTTTTTGCTTAGCCGGAATCGCTGTTTTTTTTTATTGAACGCTTCCTGTGCCTTGAAATCAATCAGGTTCGTTCCAAAAATATATTTATCGGCTACTGTATTGCGTTCCTGAAGTCTTTCGTTTTTTTCTATCAGTTTCTGTACACGCAAAAGAAGTTCTTCCAGGTTAAAGGGTTTGATGAGATAGTCATCCGCTCCTTTTTTCAATCCAAGCACCCGGTCAGCACTGCTGATACGTGCACTGAGTATAAGAATGGGAACCTGGTTTTGTTGTACACGTATGGTTTCCGCCACATTGATGCCATCGATACCAGGTAACATCACATCCAAGATCACCAGGTCGAAATATTCATTGTTGATTGCTTTCAATGCTTCATTTCCATTATAGGCAGAAGTGACCTGGTAGTTCTCCAGTTCCAGGTTAAGACGGAGGGCATCGTGCAGGTTCTCTTCGTCTTCAACGAGCAGGATGGATTTGCGGGCGGGTTCCGTCATACTTATAATAAATTGAAACGAACCGTAAAAATAGTTCCCTTCGGTTGATTGTCCGAAACCATGAGACGCATTTTATGATCCTTCGCTATTTTCCGGCATAAGTAAAGCCCGAGACCGGTTCCCTGCGCAGTACGCGTATCTTCATTTCCTACACGGTAAAATTTTTGAAAAATGCGCTTATATTCTTTTTTTGGTATTCCCATTCCTTCATCCTTCACTTCCAGGATACCCTGTTCAACATCTTTTTTCAAAACAACTGATACAGGAGATGTTGGAGGTGAATACTTAACCGCATTTTCAATCAGGTTATTTACCAGGATCTGTATGAGAAGGGGGTCTCCGGAAATAAACAGACCGGGTTCCAATTTGTTTTTCCATGGCCTGCCGGGGAAACGGATTAAAAAATCCTGACATGAATCTGTAACTATCTGGGAGAAATTGAGTTCTTCTCTGTTGAAGAGATAAGATCCGCCTTCGAGCTGGGCCGATACCAGGATATTTTCTGTCAGGTTATTCAGCCGGTTGATTTCCTGCAGGGATGATTTCAGGATCTTTTCTTTTTTTGATTCGTCCAGCTGATATTTCTGCAGGGTTTCCATATTCAGTTTTGCGATAGAAATCGGAGTTTTCAATTCATGTGTTATGGCCATCATGAAATTCTGCTGTTGCCTTTGTATCCGGATCTGGCGCATAACAGTACTTCGCAAAAAAACGGCGCCTGCAATAATGACTAAAATAAAAGTTAGTCCCTCACTCTTATATGCTGTCGCCAGACGTTTATGCTCACTATTAATTTTTTCTGCTTTTTCAATGTAGTTTGGGTCATTATGGTTAAGAAGTTCCAATCTGTTTGATGCCATTTGGTTATTCTGCAGGTTGAGGGCGATATACCACCAGATCAGGGCAGCCAGTACATAAATCAGCAGGAGCCAGCAGATGACTATTGCACGATTGGGCCAGGTATATTTATTAAGGTGTATTGACATTTTTAATACAAGTATGGGAGTATGGGAGTATGAGAGTATGGGAGTATGGGAGTGAAGAACTCATTTTCAATTCCCGATTCATTTTGATATTTTCAATAAGATTAATCAATTTAAGTGTTCAAGTTTATCAGTCCCATACTCCCATACTCCCATACTCCCATACTCCCATACTATTCCTGCTCTCTTTCTACCCGCAGTCCTGCACTCAACACATTCTTCAATGGATCTTCTCTCATGAGATGTTCAAGCGTAATATGATAGGTACCCATTTTTCTGAACCTTGTTTTAGGTTGAATGAGAAGGCGTGCATCGTAAATATCGTCCATGGCTGTACCGATCCAGCCCTTACCATTGGTTGCCAGTTGAAGCTCATAATCACCAGTTTTTCCTGGTCCGGCTCCAGGTTCTTTTACAGTTACCCGCACATACATGTTATTAAAATGATAAGCATCGGTATGCCGAACCACGATATAGATATTATAAAGTGAAACCGTGTCAGTAATTTCAAAAGAGATATCCGGTTTTACCAAAGACGACCAATCATGGTCATTGAATTCCATGTTTTTTTCGAAAACCCCGGTGGTCCAATTACAGGCAGAAATAAAACTGAAGGTTGCCAGATATATTAAGGATCTTGTCACTTCCCGAATTTTTGCAAAATTAGAAAGTAAAGGGATGAACCGTAAAAAGTTCTTATGCATGAATTGGAAGTTGATCTTAGGAATTTAGCTTTAAGCTTTGGGCTTTAGGCGTTAAGCGTTCGGCCTTACACCCTACGCTTTGAGCTTTACGCTTTATAAAACATTAAGGATTTGTTCTTTGGCTTTTTCCAGTTCATCTTTCATGAGCACGACACATTTCTGGATCTTGACATCATAGGCTTTGGAACCTGTAGTATTGACTTCCCTGCCAACCTCCTGGAGTATAAAGGATAATTTTTTCCCTTTGCTGTCTTCCGGTTCTGCAAGTACTTCTTTAAAATAAGAACAGTGATTTTTCAGCCTCACCATTTCTTCACTGATATCTATTTTTTCAAGGTAATAAATCATTTCCTGCTCCAGTCGGTTGGAATCATAGTTTTCCTTGCCAACGTGATCGTTTAATAATTTCTCGAGTCCCTCACGTATTTTCTGTTGTCGTAAAGGTTGTAGTTTCAGGATTTCTTCCTGCTGAATGCTGATATTATTTATTCGCAGGATAAGTTCTTCTTCCAGTACACGGCCTTCATTTAGCCGATGCTGATTAAGGTCCTCAATCGCCATTTCAATCACTTTGCTGAATTGCAGCCATTCTTCTTTGGTCAGGGTATCGCCTGTGGGCGTGATCACTTCGGGTAATTTCAGCAGGGTACTTAAAATATTGGAAGGATCCTGGTTGAGTTGACGGGACAGATCTGCCAGGGTTTCATAATATGCTTTGGCAAGGTCTGTATTAATACTTACAGGCTTTGCATTGCCGGTCTGCTTCAGGCTGACGGTACAATCCAGGGATCCGCGACCCAATTTATCTGAAAGTAATTTTCGGATATCAAATTCATAAGGCTTGAGGAAGCCGGGAAGTTTTAACTGAAGTTCGAATTGTTTTCCATTGAGCGATTTTACATCTACCAGAAAGGTTTTGTCACCCACCGTTTGTTCTGCCCTTCCAAAACCCGTCATAGATTTAACCATAGTATCCTGTTTATGCCTGAAAGGTAATAAATTAAATGTGCGTAAGCAGTCCAAGCTTACCGTATACATCGTTTTGATTCATGTCAATCATATCACCGGGTAACATGGAATCAAGCGTTAAAGCAGCCAGACGGTATCGAATGAGACGAAGAGTTGGAAAACCTGTTGCTGCCGTCATTTTTCGAACCTGGCGGTTTTTTCCTTCTGTAATTACTAATTTGATCCAGCTCGTTGGAATATGCTGACGGAAACGGATGGGAGGAATTCTTTCTTGTATTACTATATGTTCCGGAAGACGGGATGCTTTTGCTGCTGCAGTTCGAAAGGGTTTTCCGTCTACGTTAATAGTAATTCCGGAAGAAAGTAACTGGAGGGCTTCATTAGTTATCAGGCCTTCCACCTGTACCCTGTATTCTCGTTCATGTGCAAAACTGGGATGAAGTAAGCGGTGATTAAGGGATTTGTCATTTGTTAACAAAAGCAATCCTTCACTATCATAATCCAGGCGTCCAACAGGGTAAACATCCGTAGGGACCTCAAAAAAATCCTTCAGGCAGGCTTTGTTGTTTTCCTGTGTAAACTGCGAAAGGACCTGAAATGGTTTGTATATGATATAATATTTATTCAATTGAATTCAATGAAACACTGATGAATAAAGGGTTTGAAAAAGATTCTGTAAAATAAAAAGCCCCGCTGGCGGCGAGACTTTTACTATTTGGATGGGTTAGTAAGTACAGGGACATAAATATCCCTACACAATATTAGAAATAATTTTGTCTATACCGAAAAATTTTCCAATATTTTTTATGCACAATTTTTTTTAGGGTGTGGAAAAGCACTTTAATGTAGGTTTGAGCAAAATTTGCCCAATGAAGTTTCCTTCGCCTGTATCGTTATCATGGCTTTCAGAATTTCTGGATGCAAAGCTTGTTGGAAATACCGGGGCCTCGGCAACCGGAATCAATGAGATACATAAAGTTGAAAAAGGTGATCTGGTTTTTGTAGATCACCCCAAGTACTATCAAAAGTGTTTGCAATCCAACGCTTCTTTTATCATCATCAATCAGTTAGTGGAATGTCCTCCTCATAAAGCACTACTGATCGTTGATCAGCCTTTTGAAGCGTATCAGAAAATAGTCAGACATTTCCGTCCTTTTGAAGGAGCGGTTCAATCCATTAGTCCTAATGCACAGATCGGAAAGACAACTTACCTCTATCCGGGTGTATTTGTTGGAAACCATGTACAGATAGGGGAGCGATGTATGATTCATCCAAATGTTACCATCATGGATCATTGTGTGATTGGTAATGATGTGGTGATCCAGGCAGGTACTGTTATTGGATCGGATGCTTTTTATTATAATACCAACAAGAATCGTGAATCATGGTATAAAAGGATGTTGAGTTGCGGACGTGTTGTTATTGAAGATGACGTAGAGATTGGCGCAGGCTGTACAATCGACAGGGGAGTGAGCGGAGATACTGTCATTGGCCGGGGATCACGCCTGGATAATATGATTCATATCGGGCACGATACGGTTGTAGGTAAAAATTGTTTATTCGCGGCTCAGGTAGGAATTGCAGGCGCCGTAGAGATTGGTAACGGGGTTATTCTCTGGGGACAGGTTGGCGTTAGCAAAACACTTTCAATTGGTGATAATGTAATTGTGCTTGCGCAAAGCGGCGTAGGCGTAAACATTGAACCGGGGAAAATATTTTTCGGATCACCTGCAGAAGATGCATCCATTAAAAAACGCGAGCTGGTATGGATCAAACGTATTCCTGAATTATGGCAGAAGGTGAAGGATCGTAGTGAGAATTCTGGTTTGTAAAGCTTAATACCAAATGCAAAAAGTCCGGGTTTCACAATGTGGTCCGCCAGCTGGCGGATGGAATTGTGGAAAATGTAGAAATGTAAGAATGAAATTAAAAATTTAATTATAAATTTCATTCTTACATTTCTACATGATTATTACAAAGCAATAATCTACAATATCTCATTTACCACATTGTGAAACCCGGCTTACTCGGGATTGTAGTCATAGGGCACAAGCTCGGCCACTTTTTTCCATGCCCAATAACCCATATTAGTGATTTCAGATTGCTCAAAAAAGTATCCGTTCTCTTCGATGGAAAATCCCGAAGGAATATCAAGTGCTGATACCTGCACTCTTGCATTGAGGGGGAAATGATTTTGCATCAGATAATTTTTATCAGGAACATGCCCGGTATACGTCACCCGAATTCTGCCATTAATATTTATATCCACTGTTCCGCTATCGACTGAGTAAATAGTGGAATCATATGGATTTTCTAAAAGGGTCCCTTTATCCGATTCCGGTGCATTCAGTGTTTCAACCTGGAATCCTTCATCCTTCAGTGTGCTGTCATACCAGCTTCTCATAAAATGCAAACGTGATCCGACATATGTCCTGTATCTGTTCTTAGACCAGGTCTCCTGTTGATCCGCTGTACCAGTTAGATTTTCAAAAAGCGGATATCCGGTATAACTGCTGATATGTGTATTATAATCATTTACGAATGAATCCAGCTGGTAACGAATCTTATAACCCAGTGCGAGATTGGTGATGATAATTTCCGATTTTGCTTTTACTTTTAGCTTGTTACGTTTTTTATAGAAATAAAAACTGATGGAGTCTTTATTTTCTATGGTGCATTGAGTTGCATTCGTTGTTGTACCTATAAAATTATCCAGGAAAAACTGACCGTATTTGTTCCACCCGTCAGCAACAAGGGCGGAGCCTGTCACAGCTACTTCACCCAGGTTCTTAGTTTCTTCTTTCATTTGAATGAGCAGGGAATCCTTTTCCTTAGTTGAATTGCTTACCCGCAAAACCTGCGTTTCGTATCCGGTATATGAAACAACCAGATCATAACCACCATTCGCAAGACGTATGGCAAAAAGTCCTTCATTGTTAGAAATGGTTCCTGTGGTTGTATTCTGACAAAATACAGAAGCATTTGCAAGGACGGAACCTGATTTTTCATCAACCACTTTTCCATGTATATAAAATACTTTATCCTGACTATAAGTAATCAGTGAAATAAATATCATAATGGCAGAAAGGTTGATGAATTTCATTTTTTTACGATTTCAGCTTATAACGGTTGCGGATTCTTAAGATATTTTAAGCAAGCCTCATAGATGGAATCTTCCAGGGAACGGAAACGGAACGAAGGCAGTGCGCTGAGCATTTTATGATTATCATACATAGTATGCCTGGCAGCAATTGCAACAGATTCACGTGTAATCAATGGCTTGTTCCGTGTGAAGATTGACTTTATTTTTTCTTTACGCCAGGCTATTCCTGCTAAAAACGGGCCGGCTTTCCTGCCAGGATGTTTTTTCCCAAAACCAGCTGCCATCCAATTAAAAATTTCGCGATAACTCCTGTTTTCAGCAGATATAATAAAACGCTCATTACGGATTCCACTATTCATCAGTGCAATGATAGCGCGGGCTGAATCCTCTACATCAGTAAACCCATTCGTCCCGTCCATATACCAGGGAAATTCGCGGTAAGCAGTTTTAAAGAGGCCACAGCTTGTTTCATTCCAGTCTCCATAACCGAGCAGGGTGGAGGGATTTAAAATAAGGGGAGTAAGCCCTTCGCCCATACCGCGCCATACTTCCATTTCACTAAAATATTTGCTGATCCCATAGTTTGACTGACCGTCATTACCGGGCCATTTTATTTCTTCATCGATGGATGTTGAATTTTCATTTCTTCCCAGGGCGCTTACAGAACTGACATGAATAAAATCAGTAATACCCGATTCGATGGCTACATTCACAAGGTTAGAAGTTCCTTCAATATTTACCTTGAATAATTTTTTTTTGTCGGATGGATTAAAGGAAACTAATCCCGCTGCGTGAATTATCTGATTGCATCCCTGCAGATTTTCCATCAAACCGGTTACGTCGAGGAGATCACCTTCTACCCAGGAAATTTTATCCAGAAGCGCGGGATGGAGATAAAATGGAAAAGAAAGATCCCTGCGTAATGCCCGAACGGGCCTCCCCTGCAAAACAAGTTCCTGCAGAATATATGATCCGAGAAAACCTGTACCACCGGTTACAAAAATCATTCGGATTCGGATTTAGTATATAGAAAAAAACCACTGCCCGTTTTTTTACCAAGCTTACCTTGATCTACCATGACTTCCTGAAGAGCAGAAGGTTTAAGTCTAGGTGGTTTGCCCAATGATTCATAAAGGGAACAGCTTACTGTATAATTGATATCATTACCGATCAGGTCCATCAGATGAAAGGGTCCCATACTAAATCCTGCAGATTCCATGATTCTGTCGATTGTGGCAATATCAGCTATTTTTTCTTCAGCCAAACGCAATGCTTCAAGATAAAATGGCCGGGCTACATGATTTACAATGAATCCCGGTGTGTCCTGGCAGACCACCGGTGTTTTTCCCAGTTGTTTAACGAAAGAGATTATGCGGTCTATTAAAATGTCTGAATTATATTTTGTCCTGATGATCTCCACCAGTTTCATTCGGTTGGCCGGATTGAAAAAATGTAGTCCGATGACCCTATCCTGAAAATTCGTTTGCCCGGCGATCTCTGTTACTGAAAGAGAAGAAGTATTGGTGGCGTAAATAGTTTCTTCATTATTGATCTTCGCCAGCTCAAGAAAAAGAGCAGACTTTGACTCGATTTTTTCTATTATGGCTTCTATGATGAGCGGAGCCCGGCAATCCGATATTGATGTAGTGAATGAAATGCGGCGTTCTATGCTTTCTTTATCTTCAGCGCTAATTCTTTTTTTTGCGACTCCCAGCTCCAGTTCTTTTTCAATAAGTGTTGCGGCAATGGAAACAGTTTCAGGATTCAGATCATATAATATGGACGGAATACCATGACTTGCAACAGCCAGGGTTATACCCCTGCCCATGGTCCCCGCACCGCAAATACATATTGCTGATTCCATGATATAAAGATACGTTTCGGTAATTGTTAATTGTCAATGGTTAATTGTTAATGCTCCCGGATAAATAAAAAATAAAAGTCAATTACAAGGGACTTTAAATATTTGTAGTTAACAATCAACCATTGACAATTAACAATTATTTTTACGGATGGAAAAAAGAATCATCATTACACCCGATGCACCAGAGCCTATCGGACCTTATAATCAGGCCGTACAGGCGGGCAATCTGCTGTTCATTTCAGGTCAGGTTGCGATTAACCCAAAAAATGGAAACATTGAAGCCACGGATATTTTTGAAGAAACCCACCAGGTGATGCATAACCTTCGCGCTGTATTGCATGCAGCCGGTGCGGATTTTAAAAACGTTGTGAAGACTACTATTTTCATTACAGATATGGCACTGTTTACTTCTGTGAATGAAGTATATGGAAAATATTTCAACGGAGAATTTCCTGCCCGCGAAACCGTTGCTGTACGCGGATTACCGAAGAATGTGAATGTTGAAATTTCAATGATTGCTGTGATTTCATAATTTCTGAATAATCTTAAATGCCCTTATTTCATAATGTGGAAAGGTGGATTTGTAAATAATTGCAAAGCAATTATTTTATAAGAATGTGATAATGAAATGTAAAATTTAATTTCAAATTTCATTCCCATACTCCCATACTCCCATACTCCCATACTAGTTTTTCAGCCTATCCCTTACTTTAATGAATGCCGCAATACAGGCATCCAGATGCTCGCGTTCATGCGCGGCACTCAACTGAACCCGGATACGGGCAAGTCCTTTAGGTACTACAGGAAAGAAAAA